>NZ_LR824569.1:1310000-1965000 GCF_903969135.1 Chryseobacterium sp. JV274
AGGAAGCTAAATATGAACTTATAAAAAATATTATTCTTATAGCCGGAGGTATCATTCTTTCCATTGTATCTTTAGGACAGGCCACTCCATTTTTATTAGCTATTTTAGCCAGCGGAGGTACTTTAGCGATTAGTACATATTATGTAAAACAGGAGATTCATGACTATAACTTAAACCAAAGTCTATATGATGCCTCAATACAAGTCGGACAGGTACTGCAAGGTGACGATCCAAGTCTGGCTTGGCTGGTGCTCGCCATTGCGGGTGCTGCGTTAGATGCAGGATCATTAGCAAAAATACTAAGATCAGCTAAACCTATTTCTGTGGCAGCCAAAGCATTTAATGATGCCGACGATGCTACTAAAGCATTAGCCACATTAGAAAGTGATCTACTTAAAATCGAGGGTCTTGAAATAAAAGTAAGGGAAAATATTATTAAACAGGCTAAAATACAAGCCCAACAGCAAAAAATACTGGCTGGCTTTGTAAAAGCAAGGCAACTTACTTACGTAACAATACCAGGTTTAGCACAAACAGGCGAATTATTAGCCAGAGCAGTATTTGCTATTCGGAAAGGAATTGTTACATTTGATAGTTTTGTAGCCGAACTCAAACTAGCCAAACTCATAAGTGATACAGGATTAACCCCTGAACAATTGCTTTTGGTTAAAAATACCTTTGAAAAAGCAAAAACTTTAGCTAAAGATGACAAGCTGGCTATTGAACTTGAAAAAGCAATGGCAGATAATGACCTTGTAAAGGTGAAAAGTTTGCTAGAAGAAACTGAGAAAATTAAAGGTGAAAAACCGGTCAAAAATACTAATTTAGATGAATCAAAATCACCTAAAGAAAAGGAAACAAATTCCAGAGAGAGCAAGATTGAAGAAGAAGATATTTCTATTCCCTCTTCAATTAAAACAACAGAACAAATAATTACTGAAGCATCAGATAAATTATCTCAAATAATACCTGGTCTCTCAAAAGATCAAGCAACATTTATCTTAAAACAGGCATTTTCTAGAAACTCTTCTGTTATATTTGGTGGTAGTAGAATAAGAGGTAATTATACTCTAACAAGTGATTTAGATGTTGGATTTGGTCAATTGACAAGCTCTCAAGCAGGAAAAATAATAAAATCAAATAATGCTATTTTTGATGCCGGAAAAATTGAAGGATGGTTAAAAATGGAAACGACTAAAATAATTCCAGGTAATGAAACAAAAAGTATTGAAAGAATTACAACTCCTGAAGATTTTTTTCAGAGATCTGGTGTCAGATCAGCAGAAGATGCAAAAGCAGGTGAAGCATATGGTCCATCAGGATCTATTACAGTTGAACCAGACGGAAATATTTTTAAAATAGATATAAATGGAAACCAAACAAATATTAAATTAAATTAAAGATAAATAAGATGCAAGTATACATTAATAATCAAGAAACGAATTCTCAACATTTATTCTATGATGAACATTACTATGAAAAATATATTGAAAACAAAGAAATATATCAATTTGATATAAATATTGAGCTAGATATTTTCAATAAAATAATGCAACCCAAGTATGAAGAATTGTTGAATGAATTAATAGAAGATGATAAACAAACCGGTGAAAACTATGCCTTAGAATTATTTGAAAATCTTACCGAATATCCTTCTTATGAAGATATTTTGAATGACTCAAAAATTGGAATGAAAGAAAAAATGAGCTATCTTAATACTTTTTTTATATCACAAATTTTGAATGTGTATTTTAGTCAGAAAAGTAACTTTGATAATAAACGTTGGGTAATAAGGGAAGTTTTGTATCTAAATCAAAAAGAAAATAATGTTATAATCAAGGGTAATGCCCAAAAAATAGATTAATTATAGTAGTACAAACAAATTATTCTATTCTTAATATTATCAATAAATTGTATCAAGGTTAGCTCAAAAATGAGCTAACCAGCTCTCCGAAGTCTCCCGACTTCGGAGAGTTTTATTTCAAACAAATCGCTAAACAGGCTGCAGAATATAAAAAAATAAAAACACCAAAAAATATAAATTTACTTGAAAATGAATAAAAAAGATACAATAGAAAAGATTTTATATTATCACTTTGAAATAGAAAAGATCAATAATAAGGAACACTATTCACTACTAAGAGCGGTAATGTATAAAGACTCAGGATTACAGGGAGAAGAATACTATAATGGAGAATGGCATAGAGAAAAAGCAGCATTAAGTTATTATCCGGATCCAACACCGGGAGAATTTGTAGATGAAATCAGAGCAAAAGAGATCATGAAAATAATAGATAAAGAAGTAAGATGAATTATAAAGACCAGCTGTATAATGCTAGAAAATTTGCAATAGAAAAACACAATCGTCAGCACTATGGAATATACCCCTATGAAATTCATTTAGGCAATGTAGTAAGTGTATTAATGAGATTTTCTATTCTCCCGACAAATCAAGAAAACACTGATATCCTGATAAGTGCATGGCTTCACGATATATTGGAAGATACTACAGTTTCAATTGAAGAATTAGAAAAAAGATTTGGAAAAAAAATTACTGAAATTGTGTATTCTTTAACTGATGGAGATGGTAAAAACAGAGAAGAAAGAAAAGACAATATGTATAATAAACTTATTCATAATCAAATTAGTATCATTGTAAAATTAGCTGACAGAATAGCTAATGTAGAGTTTTGTTTGATACAAAATAATAAGAAACTATATGATATGTATCAAAAAGAACAACCCAAACTTCAACAAATAGTATCGTCTAAAATGAATACAGAAATAGCAAATTCTCTATTAATCTACTTAAAAACATTACTGTAAAAAATCTCTATCCGAAATTGACTGCCTGATATATTTTTTTGTTACTGCTGCTAGTCAAAGCCACTATACTTTAGCTAAGAGATATTATAAAGAGTTAAAAGCAAAGTATAAATTATATTAGGGTTAATGAATCAGAGCAGAAATCATCTGCTCTGATTGATATTTAGTTAGCAACTATTTAATTTTTTCAGAACTTATTATTATTTGCCTGAAAAAATCATGTCTTTTTCGGTCTCTGTCTTTCTATTCTGATCATAGGTATATACACATATACCGCCTACCCAGGTTTCCAATACCGGAATATCCCTCATTTTCATATATTGCAATGAAGGGGTATTTAACGAAAGCGGGTTCTGTTCCAATATAACAAAATCAGCAAAATACCCATTATCTAACGATCCCACCCATTTGTCTGCATAACATTGCCATGCAGCATCATAAGTAACCGCAATCAAAGCCTGTTCAGGAGTAAGACGTTCCGCACCATTTAAAACTTCAATATCCTTTGGATTCTTTTCCATGATTCTGGTAATTGATTGTTCCATCATTCTCAAAGGACCTAACGGACTCACCTCATTATCACTGTGAAGGGTAATTCTCATTCCGGCAGCAAGCGTTGAACCGCAAAGATCGAGCATTTGTGCCTTTGCACCGAATATTACTTCCTTAAAAGCATATCCCCAGTACCCTACGTGTCCGATTAGGAAACTTGGTGAAACTCCCATCTGGAGCATATTGGTAATCTGATCTGCAGTAAGAAGTGAACAATGTTCTATACGGTTACGAAGCTCCGGACCTTTATATTGAGCCAGAGTACGCTGATACGCATTGATGGCAAATGTTACTGCCTGATCACCATTGGCATGAACCATTAATGGCCAGCCTTTTACCGCTACCACAGAATTGATCAATGTATTATAGCTTGGCGGAATTGTATGGGCAGGAATACCAGTCTGCGGGAAATTAAATACCCCTGTATTATTGGCAGGATCACACAGGTATGGAGCACTCTGATATCCGGTTAATCCCTGGTTTGAGCCATCTGAAACCACTTTAATATGTCCATAATATACAGGTTTATAGTGTTCCGGCTCTTTATAAGGTTCCAGTTTATCTACATCCTCCTGATTGGAACAAAGATGTGCCCCACCCGTTCTTACCACCTCAGGATGCGTCTCAAAATATTTGGTTAAAAGTGTTACCGAGCCCTTATTAAGCCCGGCATCATACATAAAAGTAACTCCTCTTGAATTGGCCGTGTGAAAAAGCTCGGTAAGATAACGGTTGATCTCTATGCTCATTGCAATGATCTGCAGCTTTATGGTCTTCAATGCCGGAGTCATCTGTAAACCTTCCTGCAGCTGGCCTTTCGTTTCGCTGATATATTTGTCAACAGTTTTATACTCACTTTTTATATCAGGATTATGATCAAACACATACTCTAATGCCTTCGTATTCAGATAAAGGGTATGCATTGAGGCGCTTAACAGCATCATAGGAGTATCATGATTAATCGTATCAAGGATGACATTATCAATCGTTATTAACTCTTTTTTGCCTTCTTTTTCCGTAAATGGCATTAAAGAAGGATCCAATCCTCTTCCTAAAATAACCGCTCCAGGAATTTTTGGAATGTGCCCGTTGATAATGGCCCCAACAGAAGTCAAATCGTATATTGCTTTTAAATTCTGTCCGTCAAAAGGACTCAGATCCAGCCAGCCGGTCATCATTGCCGTAGGAATCATATGAACATGGGGTTCTATCAGTCCGGGAAGTAAAGTTTGAGTGCCTGTCAATTCTTTTCTTTGAAATCCTGAATGTTTGTCATTCATATAGGTTTCTACCTGATCTGCTGTACCGGTTACAACAACTTTTCCATCAGCAAATCCAATGGCTTCAATGGTATCCGTTGATCCACCGATCATAGGCAGAATAGTACCTCCACTTACCATCAGTGTTTGTGGTTTTTCGTGGGTTGCTTTTCCGGAACCGGGATTTATTTTCGTCAGATTTTCTGCACTGAAAAGTTCTTCTTTAAGAACATCTAAAACAGGATTGTGGCAAGAGCAATGGGTGCAGCCATGCGTGTGATTGTGTTGTTTTTCCATAAGAATAATTTGGTTTTAAGTGTATGGTTTAAGCTTATTTTCTGCGTATCTATTTTTAATAAAACATTGTCTTTAGCACATAGAAAGACAACCTTGTATCGGACAAGATCTATTGTATTATTAAAATAAAAAAGGATTATTTTTAAGATATTATATTTAAATAAATATTTATGTATGAATAATTTTCATTTATTTACATGTATTAGTTTGTTTTATAAAAATAACAAAAATATTCTTTCAAGACACTTTTTTCACTCAATATTGATTATTTTTTTCTGTCTAAATTTTTAATTTACAGTACATTTTTATTTAATTCACACTTACAGCATGTAATTTTCAACATATCACAATGCATTGCCACTCAAAACCATCATGTTTTAACAACTTGTAAACACAATTAAACCAATAGTCAGGTTGTCTAAATAAAGTAAGCGCCAATTTGTGAAAATTGGCGCTTACTTTTTATCTCATTAATTCCGGTTACCATTTTTCCTGGTTTCCCGCTTTATTCCTTCAAAGATTTTTTTAACCGCTCCAGACCTTCCGTCAGGAGCTGCCTTGGACAACCGATATTGATTCTCAGGAAACCTTCTCCATTTTTCCCGTACATTGTTCCGGAATTAAGCCAGACTTTACCCTCCATCAGAAGAATTTTTGACAATTCATCAGAAGTTTTACCAAATGAGCGGCAATCCAGCCAAACCAGATAGGTTGCTTCCAAAGAAATTACTTTGATGGCAGGCAGATGTTCACCGCAAAAATCTCTAAGAAATATAAAATTCTGATATAGATAGTCTTTAAGCTCACCCATCCATTCATTTCCTTTTGTATAGGCTGAAATCAAGGCTTCTATTGCAATTGGGTTTGGATAGCTGTTTTCCTGAAGCTCTAAAGTCTTACGGGTCTGTTCCAATATATTTTTGTCCCGGGAAATCAGGTACGATATTGGTAAACCTGAAAAATTAAAAGTCTTACATGGTGAACCGCAAGTCACCGATTGCATCTCATCATTCTGAGCTACCGAAACAAACGGAATATGCCGCAGATTATTAAAAATCAAATCAGAATGAATTTCATCAGAAACCACCATCACATTATTCCGTGAACAAATCTCCGCTATTTTTTCCAAATCTTCTCTTGTCCAGACTTTTCCCACCGGATTATGCGGATTGCAGAACAACAAAAGTTTAGTTTTCGGATCAGAAGCTTTTTTTTCCAGATCATCAAAATCAATGGTATAATCTCCTCCTTCATATTTCAAATCATTGCAGACTATATGACATCCATAATTTTCTAAAATGGTGAAAAAGTGATTGTAAACAGGAGTCTGCAAAATAATATTTTCATCAGGCTTCACAAACGTACGAACGATGGCTGAAAGCGATGGAAGGATCCCCGTTGCAGGCAAAAGCCAGTCTTTTTCTATGGTAAAATGATGATTTGTTTCCCACCAATCAATCACTGACTGATGAAAGTCTTTAGGAATTGTACCATATCCGAAAATACCATGAGAAAACTTCTCAGCGATAGCCTCAATCACTTCCGGAGCGGTTTTAAAGTCCATATCAGCAACCCACATCGGTAAAATATCTTCTCTTGCCCAATCCCATTTTACAGAATCGGTTCCTCTTCTTTCTATAATTTCGTCGAAATTGTATTTCATGTTTAGGGTCATTATTTTGGATCCAGATAATTTTTCAGGTCTGAAATATTTTTAATTTTAAGTTCATCAGCCTGTTTTTTCCGCATCATCAAAGCATAAGCATTATTAAAACCAAGTGGCTGCAGCCATTCAATCCCGTACTGTTTCTGGAATTCCAGATTGACATAGTCGAACGTTTTTTCCGGGCTTTTAGAAACTTCTTCTATCGTTTTTGCCGAAGGTTTCAGCAAAACCAAAAGTCCGGTTCCTGTATATTCGGGATAAAAATCAATCGCATCATTCACCAGAGCATCAAAGCAGATTTTCGTTCCGCCAAGCCCCGTTTTCGTTTCCACTTTATAATCCGTGTAGCCTTCAATGAGCATTTTGTAAATTTCGGTAAGAATATATTGCTCACCAAAAATTTTTGAACCGATTTTTATGGTTTGAGAATTTCCTTTGCGTGGATTTTTATACAAATGTGTTTTTAATAAAAAATCTTTGGCGATTTTCTCAGGAGTCTGTTTGAGATAATCCGCTTTATAATTCAGATCTGTCATGATTGAATCATTGAATTTCCCAGCTAAAAGATTCAATGTTTTTTCCAGTTCAGGAAACTTTTTCAGAGTTTTTGTTTTGATTACCGGAGCTGCAAAATAAGGCGGGAAAATCTTCTTGTCATCCTCCAGAACATACAAATCAAAAGCTTTGATTCTGCCATCTGTGGAATATCCGCTGATGAGGTCCAGTTCTTTTTCGTAGGCTGCTTTGTACATAATGGCATCACTTACAACCAGCGGATGCGCATCAAGCCCATACACCGAACGAAGTCCCAGATCCCCATCCTGCCGTCCCATAAACTCAGGCGTAAAGCCTGCTTTAAGCTTATGATCCGACACGGAAGTCAAAAGATAAATAATACCGATAATCACCAATACTACAGGAACAATATATTTTAATTTCTTTACGGACTGATAGCTTAATTTCTGCAAAACCGCAATGGTCTGATCTAAAAGAACAGCCAGTAACGCTGCAGGAATTGCTCCGGCCAGAATCATATTGGTATTATTGAGGGAAATTCCGCCAAAAATAAATTCACCCAAACCTCCCGCCGCCACAAATGAAGCTAAAGTTGCCACCCCAACATTGATGACTGCCGCAGTTCTGATGCCCGCAATAATGACAGGCATTGCCAAAGGAAGCTGAACTTTGAAAAGCAATTGTTTTCTATTCATCCCCATTGCTTTTGCGGCTTCAGTGACCGCCGGATCTACTTCCATGATTCCGGTATACGTATTTCTGATAATGGGTAAAAGCGCGTAGATCAGCAGAGCAACAATAGCCGGAGTTGCCCCGATCCCGAAAGCAGGAATCATAAATCCCAGCAAAGCAATGCTCGGAATAGTCTGTAAAATTCCTGCAATTCCCAAAACAGAACCTGATAATTTTCTTTTTCTAGCAATTAAGATTCCTAAAGGCACACCAATAATAATGGCCAGAAACAGAGACAAAAAAGTGAGTCCCAGGTGCTGTAAAATCTGAGTAAGCAGTTTTTCATGCTGCTCTGTGATAAACTGCCAAAAACTTTGTTCACTCATACAGTCTGGAATTTTCGGTATTCATTAAAAGCTTTAATCAGATTTTCATAATCTCCGGAAAGCGAAGTATCTGCACTCAACTGCTGTAATGCATCCCATAAACCTATATTGTCTGAAAACTGAAGCTCTTCATAGAAACGATGACCATCAATCAGAGAAGTCATATCCTTCAATGTAGCCACTTTGTATTCCAGTAAAAGCCGGTTTTTGGCAAAGAAGTTTTTAACAAAATCATTTTGGGGCTGGTACAGCATTTCTTTTGGAGTTCCAGTCTGAATAATCTTTCCTTTATCCATCAGACAAATTTTATGACCTAAATCGAATGCCTCCTGAACATCGTGAGTAACCAGAATAATTGTTTTATTTTTAAGCTCTTCCAGTGATTTGAATTCTGTATGAATATCGCTTTTGGTAATATTATCCAATGCTCCGAACGGTTCATCCATCAACAAAACAGGCGAATCGGCAATCAAAGCACGGGCAATTCCCACTCTTTGCTGCTGGCCGCCGCTTAATTCGTTAGGAAAACGTGTAAGGATCTCTTCTGAAAGATGAAGCTTATGCAATAATTCACGGATTTTACCATCCGTCTTTTTTTTGTCCCATTTCAGTAAATCGGGAATGATTGCTATATTCTGTTGTATAGTATAATGGGGAAATAACCCGGAATGCTGCATGACAAAGCCAATTCCCATCCGTATCTCTTCCACTTTTTGGGACTGAATATTTTTACCGTCAATCAGAATAGTCCCGGAATCCACTTCGATAAGACGATTTATCATTTTCAGCATGGTTGTTTTTCCGCAGCCGCTTGTTCCTAAAAGCACCAAAATTTCCTTATCATTGGCCTGAAAAGAAATAGCATCCACTGCTTTTTTTCCGTTAAAACTTTTTGAAACCGATTCAACTGTAATCATAGGTAAAATTATTGTGCAAGTCTGATTCCGGTAAACTGCCACTGTAAATGAGTCTGGAAAAAGTTCCGATAGGTATTTCTGCTGTGCCCGTGCGGAGTTGCTGCTGAAGCACCACGAAGCACCATTTGATTCACCATAAATTTCCCGTTATATTCTCCTACAGCTCCTGCTTCTTTTTTATATCCCGGATACGGAAGATAAGCAGAATTGGTCCACTCCCAGCCTTTTCCCCATTCCAAATGCGCTGATGCCACTTCCCATTCAGCTTCAGTTGGCAAGCGTTTTCCTTTCCATGAAGCGAAAGCAGAAGCTTCGAAAAAACTGATATGGCAGACGGCTTCCTCCAGGTCGATTTCCTGTAAGCCGTTTAACGTATAATTCATCCATTTTCCATCAATACAATGCCAGTATAAAGGGGATTTTGCATTATTCTGTTTTACCCAATCCCAGCCTTCGGCATGCCAGTGTCTGAAATCTTCGTAACCGCCAGCTTCAATAAATTCTAAATATTCTTTATTAGTCACTAATTGGCTGCAAATCTTAAAATCATTCAGATATACTTTGTGTCTTCCGAGCTCATTATCAAAACAAAAACCTTCACCCTTAAACCCAATTTCATAAATTCCTTCTGGAAAACTTATCATTTCAAAATTTCCAGCAGTTTCTTTTTTTGAAGTATTTTCCTTTTTGTAAGCAGGAAATAAAGGATTGTGACCTAAAATATATTTGATGTCTGTCAGTAACAGTTCCTGGTGCTGCTGTTCGTGGTTTAAGCCCAATTCCAGTAAAGATTCCAGTGATTCAGTAAGATATCCGTTCTGAAGAAATTCATCCATCTTCTGATCTACATATTCACGGTATTTAAAAACATCTGAAACAGAAGGACGGCTCAGATTTCCCCTGTCGGTACGGATTACACGGGCACCGATGGTTTCGTAATAACTGTTGAACACAAAATTGTACTGAGGATCAAAAACCTCATATCCCGGAAAATTGGGCTGCAAAATAAAGGTTTCAAAAAACCAGGTTGTGTGGCCTAAATGCCATTTCGGAGGACTCACATCCACGATAGGCTGAACTACGTAATCTTCAATTTCCAGAGGACCGCAGATCTCAACGGAATGATTCCGGATTTCGGAATATTTTTTTATCCAGTTTTTATGAGGATTTGCCTGTACAAGTAATGCATCTTTTTTCATAAAAAATCATTTTAAATTATACCATCCAGATAGAATCTACAAACCAGTTTTTAGTATCTCTAATTTCAACAAGAATATGAAACCCTGAGTCTCCAGCCAGTTTTTTGATATCCTGTTCCGAAAATTTCTGAGAAACCTCCATATCAATCAGCTCATCTTTTTTAAAATGAAACAAATGATTTCCCACATGTACTTCCTGATTATAAAGGCTCACCAAAAAACTTCTGCAGGCTCCTGAAATGGGGTCATAGTTTTGATAGTGCTGAAAATTTTCCACCTTGAAATCAGCTTTCAGTTCCCGGTTGATTCTGGTAAGAAGATTAAGATTGAACGAAGCGGTAATTCCCGCAGGATCGTTATAAGCGGCAAGAATGGTGTTTGGATTTTTCTTGAGGTCAAAACCTACGAGAAACAAATCTCCGGCATTCAGTTTTCTTTTCACTTCATTGCAGAAATGTCTGGCTTCCTCACTTTCCATGTTTCCGATATTCCCGCCTAAGAAAAGGACCACTTTTTTCCTTTTCGAAATACCGGTGGCTTTATCAAGCATATCAAAATACTCTCCTTCCAGGGGTAAGATTTCCAGTTCAGGAAGTTTTTTCTTCAGGTTTTCCTGCAAAACAGAAAGAATATTTCCCGAAATATCAATAGGCATATAGGTGAAATCTGTTCCTTTTTCTACTAAATTTTTGAGAAGGTAAGATGATTTCATCGCATCGCCTGCTCCCAATTCTATCAGATCAAAAGATTCATTGATATTGGAAATCGCTTTTGCTAGTTCTTCTGTTTTATTTTGAAATATGTCCAGCTCACAATTGGTAAGATAATATTCAGGCATGACCATAATCTGCTGGAAGAGGTGGTCTCCTGTTTTGTCATAAAAATATTTTGAAGATAATTTTTTCGGATGAGCAGACAGACCTTTTAAGACATCCGCGCCGAAGTTATCGGAATAATCATTCTTAAGACGATAATTCTGTTTTACCCGCATATTCATAGTTTATATTTTGGTTTGGTTCTTCATTGAATACAACTATCTTGCCGACACCGGAATTACTTCCCGTCCTCTATAAGCTTCTCCAATTCATGTAATTAAAGATAGGTTTTATTTGCGGTTTTTATCCTACCACATCTTATGTTATTGATAAAATACTGAACAGTTGTAAAAGGGTTGTTATCATCAAACCGCTTTATCAGTACCGTTTTTCCGAAAAAATTCTTCTACAGATTTTACTGTTAAAAACCTATCCATTAAAATCTGAAAGAAATACGCCTGAAATTGGGTCAATATCAATTTCCGAATCCTTTAAATGATTACTTTAGCATAGAATTAAAATGCGCTGAGATTTTTATGAAAAATATATTCTGTGTATTGCTTATCTCAATGGTAACGCCTGTACTGGCACAAACCAAATTAGAAAAAGCAATTACCAATCTTGAGAATAATTACGAGCAGGAGAAAGTATACTTACTTACCGACAAATCCCAATATGCCGCTGGTGACAAAATCTGGTTCAAAAGTTTCGTATTTGATGGCTATAACCGTTCTGCATTATCTACTACCCTGTTTGTAGAATTGTACAATTCTGATAAAAAATTAATAGACTGGAAAACAGTACTTCTTACTAATGGGGAAGGCAGCGGAGATTTTCAACTAAAAGAAGACCTTCCTGAACAGGTTTATTTTGTAAGAGCTTATACGCCTTACATGACTAATTTTAACGAAGATTTTCAGATTGTTAAAACACTTCCGGTTTACAACCCAAATTCCACAGAATCATTAGTGATTGCTAAAAGTTCTGATTGGTCTGCAAAAGTGTTTCCGGAAGGAGGAACTTTAATTAACGGGATGCCTACCAAATTTGCAGTAAGATTATCTGCCAGTTCTTTACCGGAAAACTGGACCGGAAAAATAATTGATGTACAAAATCCAAAAACTCCCGTCACTACATTTAAATCTTTTGATAAAAATGTTGCTTCCTTTACAATAACTCCGGCATCCGGAAAAAAATACCAGGCTGTTATCCAGGATAATGCAGGGAAAAGCCAGACCATAGATCTGCCACAAGCTGCAGACAGCGGCCTGAATGTAGAAGTTCACAGCTCTAAAGAAGGGATTAAATATACTTTAAAAGGCGTTAATCTGAAACAACAGCTGCAGGGTTATAAAATTGTAGGACTTATCAATAACCATCTTGCTTACAGAGCAAATATCAACCATTTAACCAACGAGGCATCAAGTCTTATTCCCACAAAAATCAGCAACGGAGCCAACGGTGTTTTGCAATTGGCCATTTTTGATGAGCAGGACAATCTTGTGGCCCAAAGACTCTGCTTTATAAAACCTGGTGATTTAAAGATTGAAAAAGCAGAAATCATAGCTCAGAGCTTAAAACAAACCCCAAGATCTTTCAACAGCATTGATCTTTCTCCGGAGTCTTATTTTAAAAATTATACGGTTGTAGTGAGTGAAGATGACGGCAGCACCTCCACTCCGGAAGAAGAAAATATCCTTAGCGGACTTTGGCTAACGGGAGATTTTACTTCAAAAATAGACAGCCCGGCACAATATTTTTCCAAAAATGCCAATAGTGAAGCTTTGGACGCACTGCTTATTTCCGAAAACTGGAAGAGATTCGACTGGAATTCCGTACTCAGCGGAACTGCCCCTGTCATTAAAACCCAATCTCAGCAATATCTTTCTTACAGAGTAAAACCTATTAAAAACAATGCTCTGCTCATCAACTCTGATGTAAATTTAGTATTGCAGTTAGGGAAAAATCAACCGGCCTTTAATCAATTTAAAACAGATCAAAACGGATATGTCTATTTAAATAACCTCAACAATGATGAACCTGTGAATGTTTCATTATTCGTCAATTCTGAAAATAAAGAATCAGGTACTGATAACTTATTCGTCACCGTAGAACCGCTGGTGAATCCTTCAGAATTTAAAGGTAATTTCCCGGGTACAAAATATACACTGGTAAAAGCTGCTAAAAACAAAACCCTTCCTCCGGCAATTTCCAGAGCCATTAATACTCAAAAAAATTATAAAAAAACAGAGGGTAACGATATCCAGATTCAGGAAGTAGCATTGGTAGGAAAAAAGAAAGACCCAAAAGAAGAATTAGATAAGCAGCTCTCCACCGGAATGTTCAGTTCTGTAAATTCTACGGTCTTCGACTTCGTGAATGAAGACCAGCATGCTTCAGGATATACCAACATATTAGACTGGCTGCAGGGAAAAGCTGCCGGATTAACGTTTCAAAGAAATAATTCAGGTGTAAATGTACCCTATATCCGGGGCCAGCAGGCTAAGCTGTATTTAGATGAGGTACTTACTGATCCTACCATGATTTCAAACATGCCTGTTAATAATATTGCGATGGTAAAAATTATTAAAGGCTCAGGGTTAATAGGTGATGCCGTAGCCATCTACACCATGAAAGGAAATATGAAGTCCAAAAGTAATGAAAAGGAAGCACCAAAGAACAACTCAGCCATCATCAAAGGATATGACAAACCTTCAGAGTTTCCTATTGAAATGATAAATGATGACGCTCCGGAAAAAATTGAAAATGACACCAGAGAAACTCTTTACTGGAATCCGAATTTATTTGACAGCGATTATGTTCCACCGAGAATTAAATTCTTCAACAACGACAGTGCAAAACAATATAAAGTATTGATCATAAGTTTTGATGAAGATGACCATCTTCTTTATGATCAACAGATTTTGAAATGATAAAAAGAGGCTTTTTCAGCCTCTTTTTAATTTTGAAGCGGGAAGTTGGAGGAAGGAAGTTATGATAGTTATAGAAGTAGCTGTTTGTATTTTTTAAAGAATGATAACTTTCGTCTTTGTCATCACTACGTGAAGTGGATTCCGTTTTTGCTCCCTTAAAATATGATATTGAAATTATAAAATATTGCGTTACATTATTTCATTCTTTCTTATATTTTACAGATTCCTTTTTTTTATCTGTATGTGCTGTCTGTTGCTGGAAATCCTATATAAAGTAGTTTTCAATTCAAAATCTTCTTTCAATACTGCTTTTAAAAAGCATACAGGAAACACACTTATACAATATCGTAACCTACTACAAAACAACACCTTGTAATTACTCGTACTTGCATCTTACATTACCCGAACGCATTTTTCCAGGCCAATGAGGCCGAATACTTTTATTCGGTCGCGTAGAGGTAAGCACTTCCACATCTTTGTATCGAAATCATTTTTAATCATTAAAATAACGATACAATGAAAACTTCATTTACCTTTTTAGCAGTACTATTACTGATGAGTACTTTTACTTTTGGACAGAACATTTCCCAAAAAATAGAATCAATTATCAAAGACAATTATCAGAAAAATCTGGACGTAGCAATCAGTGTGGGGTTTATCAGCAATGATGAAGAATATTATACGGCTTATGGAAAACTGAGCAAAGAAAGTCCTGTTGATATTAATAAGAATTCCATATTTGAAATTGCTTCTATTACTAAAATTCTGACGTCCAATTTAATAGCCCAGGCCGTTATTGAGAACAAGCTAAAGCCAGAGGATTATATTGATAATTATCTGCCTAAAGGTTATATTTTACAGAAAAACCTCAAAAACAAAATCAAAATTTCAGATCTGGCTTCTCATCAATCCGGCCTGCCAGATATAGATTTTGCTAAATTAATAGAATTAAATCCGCAGCAGCCTGTAAGCAATGTCACAGAAAAAACCCTGACTTCCATTGTCAACAACTGCAATGAACTTATTGATTATGGCAAATACCGCTATTCTACGATTGGTTATACACTGCTGGGACAGATACTGGAAAAGGTGTACGGTAAAAGCTATGATGAAGTAATTCGTGAAAAAATAATCACTCCTCTGCAGATGACCAACACCTTGACAAAGGATTTCAATGTAAGGAATATCACAGCAGGTTATAATCCCAATGGTGGTGTTCAGGAATTTTTCAAGTGGAACATTACCGCATCGGCAGGATTGGTAAAATCAAATGCTTCGGATATGCTCACGTATCTGAAAGCAGTTCTCACCAGCGGAAATCCAATATCTGAAGCCGCAATGCTCACCGAAAAGCTCTACTATAAGGATGAAAAAAGAGAAATGGGACTCGGCCTTACGATTAGTACTGATGATCAGAATACCATTTACCTGAAGTCCGGTGATTCTATGGGCCAATCTTCCATCATCTGCTACAACAGAGCAAAAAAATGGGGCATAATTATCCTTTTAAATCAAAGAAATTCTAAAATGAGACAAAACCTGCTGAATGAGATCTACGAGAAAGTCCTGAAATAAACCTCCTAAGCCATCATACAAAAATCCAGAAAACACTTTTCTGGATTTTTCATTGTAATATTCTGCTTCAGTTTGCTTTTATTCTTTTTGCCCAGCTCTGATAGACAGGAAACCAAACACGGTCTCCATTGGACCCATTACAGAGAATCACAATACTGCTCTTTGTGGGCAAATGCATAAACAGGCCAGCACTCCAGCCTTCATTCTCTCCGGTATGTCCTACTGTTTCAAGCTCCTCATAATACATAAAACGATATCCAAGGCCACTCTTTCCTTTATCGGAAAATGGCAAAACAGATTTTTCCATCAATTGTACGGTTGATGGTTTCAACACTTTGTGCAGTTGGTTGGGCTCATAGTTTAATGACAGTTCTGCGAAATGTGCCAGGTCCAACACTGTTGTCTGCAGCCCTGCAGCAGCCTGTTCTGTAAATATTCTGTTCTTTATGGGTTTACCGGAAGCATCATAAGCTGTTGCAGAGTTTTTCATCATTTCTTCTGTCCATTCATAGGTAGTATGATTCAATCCTAAAGGTTTGAATACGTTCTTCTTCATATAATCTGCAAATTTCTCCTTCGTTCTTTCTTCGAGCATCAGCTGTGCCAATGTATAGCCGCCACCCGAGTACTCCCATTTTGTTCCCGGCTCACTGATCAAACGCACGCTTTCCCCATTTCTTTTGGTCATTCCGGAAAGGGATTCTTCCAGACTCAACAATTTTGTTCCTTGTTCAGAACCTCCATACCCATGTACCGAAAGTCCTGCTGTATGGCTGAGAATACGCCTTAAGGTCACTTTTGATATATCATATTGGGAAGCAGGCAGTTTCCAGCGGGTCAGATAGTCATTTACAGGATCATCCAGGTTTACAAGCCCTTTTTCTGTGAGCTGCATAAATCCCCATGCAGATACCATTTTGGAAACAGAACCCACATTAAAAATAGTTTCTGTGGTTACCGGCTTCTGATTTTCTTTATCAGCAAACCCTATACATTGTGTCCACACTATTTTTCCATTCTGAATCACAGCTATGGCTACCCCGGGAACATTGCTATTTCTGGCTGCTTCCAAACCGATCCGTTGAATTTCTGTATAGAGTGAATCCCTTTTTACCTTTTCAACCTCAACAACATTCTTTGTTCCCGAACAGGAAAGAAGAAATAAAGTAAAAGAAAAACCCAAGATGGATTGTATTATTTTGCCGTTCATTTTCTATTTGTTTACCATATTGACAACTTCAGGAATAATAACATTTGATTTTTACAAAGCCAGTTTTGATGTTTCCTTCACCTTTGTTGCGGTACTAAAAATACAAAGAATATTATCAGTATTATGCTCTGCTTCAGGAGTTTTCTCTTTTTCAGTTAAAAAACATCATTGTATGTTGGTGACCAATACCTGCAAACATAGCAGCTTCACTCTTTCAGCCCCCCGCTCCCCGCTTCTACCTCCCTCTCCTTTCCAAAATAAGGTGTGCAGCATCCAGCATTTTCAGCAGGTGGATATATGGGTTAACCAGATTTGTTTCCGGAAGCTTATCGTAGGCTCCCATTGAGAAATAAACAATCCCAGACATAAAATAATCAAACTCTTTGACGCTGTATTCTTTGAATGCTTTTTTAAAGACCAGCAGAGGATTATGGTATTCTTTCTCCGAAAGCAGGCCTAGAAATAATGGAGAAGGATTTTCTACCGCAGTATCAGCCACCCATTTCTTTCCTTCCAAATGGATGAGGTAGCCCGCACGGACAAACGACCGCACTGCCTGATGAAACTGAAAGACTACCGACGGATCTTCCTTGATCCAGCTATTTCGCTTTACGGCGTAATTCATAATGCTATTTAACTTCTCTTTGGAGGCTGCCAACTCATTGAACCGGAAAAAGTTCTCCATCAGCTGTAACCCGGCGCGCTTCTTACCACCTTTCCAAAGCTGAGGTTCAAAATGTGTGCTTGTCTTTTTCATGTTTGTATTTTTTTATAAATGTAATAAAAGAATTTCAATTACGGTCGATCGACCGCGCTTTTTTATTATTTAATTACTTGATTTGTTTCTATGACAGATATAAACGAGAAAATTTGTTCATACATTACAAAGAAATGGTTGATACCTTGGCTTCAGGAAGGCAAGTCACAAACTTCTTTTGCAAAAAATCATGGTGTAGAAGAAAGTACCATTAGAAAAATTAAAAGTGAAAAAACGTATAGAATCCCTATTGAAACACTTTTTAAAATATGTGAAGCACGAAAAATTAGTTTATCTGATTTCTTTAAACTTATAAATGAATAGATCCTTACGAGAGTTGGGATTTTTTTATGTCCAAATTTTAAAGGCTTTTTATTTGAAAACTTTAAAATTTCCGTGAAAATACTGATTTAAAACTTTAAAGTTATTTTTATTTTTGTTATTTACGGAAATCCGTAACATTCTTTAATACAAGAATGTTATATTTGATTTTTTGCTAATAAATCTTCATTAATATCAAACAAACACAATAGATTTATGAAAGAAAACTATTTTTTTGAAACCCAAACCATTTCATCAAAAATTAAAGCAAATATAATATCAGAATATTTTCCCAGCTATTGTAATATCATTACAAGCAGATATCTGCCAAAACAGGTACGATATATAGATTTATTCGCAGGTCCTGGTTTTTATGAGGATGGAAATGCGTCTACACCAATTTTAATAGGAAGACATTGTAGCAAAATTGACTTACTTAGGGAAAATGTTAAGCTAGTTTTTAATGATAACTTTTATCATGGAAGCCTAAAAATAAATTTTTATAAAGAATTCCCTACAGGAACATTCAAAAAAAAAGTTCATTTTGGGAAAAGTACAGTTGGGGAAAGTAAAGAGATAACTCAATTTTTGATACAAAATACGCATTCAGGAAATAGAAGAAAATCAAAAAATGATTATCCATCTTTATTATTTATTGATCCTTTTGGGTACAAAGGTATTGAAACATTAGTCCTTGCAGAGTTTTTAAAAAACTGGGGTAATGAAATTTTTATTTTTGTCAATACTAAAAGAATTCATCCAGCTCTTGAAAACAACAAATTTGAAGAACTAATGAAAGATTTATTTCCCACAACGTTTAATAATTTAAGAGCAGATAGAAGATTTAAATCAACAGTTCCAGAAAAATTGAATTTAATAATTGAGCGCTTAGGAGAAGAATACAAAACTCATTTAGGACAAAATGTTTTTTACACAGCATTCAAATTTCAAGAAGAAGATTCAGATGCAACAAGTCATTATATACTTCATATCACAAAAGGATCAAGAGGTTATGATCTAATAAAAACAATTTATAACGACTTTGCAAACGTGGGGACGATTTTCGATGGGATTAACACATACACTTTCGACGCAAAAAAGTATGGAGCAGAAATAAACGAGCTATTTGATGATGATCAAACAAATATCGCCATACTAGTTGAAATATTACTTGAAAAATATAAAGGTAAAAAGCTAAGCAGTTATGAGCTTTTCGAAGAGCACCAAATAAGTGGGCTTTATAGTAGAAATCATTATACAAAAGCCTTACGTAAACTAGTTGAAATAAATAAAATGAAAGTTATATTTACAGATAAAGTTAATCATAGAAAATCCGTCTTAATATCAAAAAACTGCATTCTAAATTTTAATTAATCTAATGGCACAATCATCTATAGAATGGACAGAAATGACATGGAATCCTACAACAGGGTGCACAAAAATTTCACAGGGATGCAAATTCTGCTATGCAGAGATTATGACTCGCAGGTTAAAAGCTATGGGGCAGGAAAAATATAAGGATGGCTTTAAAATAATAAGAGAGCATCCAATAGCTTTGAATGTACCGTACTTATGGAAAAATCCTAAAATTGTTTTCGTAAATTCTATGAGCGATTTATTTCACGAAGATATTTCAGATTCATTTATCAAAGATGTCTTTAAAGTAATGAATGATAACCCTCAACACATTTTTCAAGTTCTAACAAAGAGAGCAGAACGTCTTTTTGAAATTCATTCAGAATTAATATGGACACGTAATATTTGGATGGGGGTTTCCGTAGAAAACAAAGATGTTACTCACAGAATAGATTATCTTCAACAAATCAATGCTTGTGTAAAATTTCTCTCGTTAGAACCTTTAATTGGCCCTCTAGAAAATCTGGACCTGTTGAATATAGATTGGGTAATCGTTGGTGGAGAAAGTGGTCATAGACCGAGGCCTATGAAAACTGAATGGGTCATTGATATTCAAAAACAATGCGAAAAATATGGTATCGCATTTTTCTTTAAACAATGGGGTGGTAAAAATAAAAAAGCAGCTGGAAGATTATTAAATGGTAAAACTTATGATGAGATGCCAAAAAGATCATAGTATTCATTAATTAAAAAATAAATCACCTATCATTATTATGTCAGCAAATAATTTTTTTAATGAACAAAAAGAGCAATCGCTCATAAAATCAACTATTGTTTCTAAATATTTTATTGTTTGGGCGAAAATTATTATTAATACACAGAAAAAATATCCGAGGAATGCTCAAAAAGTTGCATATATTGATCTTTTTGCTGGCCCAGGAAGATATAAAGATGGAACAATTTCAACCCCTACAAAAATTCTAAATAGTGCAGTACAAGATGATGATCTTCGTACAAGATTAGTAACAATTTTTAATGATAAAAATGAGGATAATTCAAAAGAACTAGAAAATACAATTAATGAAATTGAAAATATTAAAACTTTAACTTATCAACCAAAAGTATGGAATGAAGAAGTAGGTCAAAACATAGTTTCAAAATTTGAAAATATGTCATTAATTCCAACTCTTTTCTTTGTTGATCCGTGGGGGTATAAAGGTTTATCATTAAGGTTAGTCAATTCTGTGGTAAAGGATTGGGGATGTGATGCTATATTCTTTTTTAACTATAATAGAATTAATATGGGTTTAAATAATAGAAATGTAAAAGCTCATATGGATGCATTATTTGGTTCGGATAGATGTGATGAGCTACGTACTAATTTACAAAATAAGACTCCCGAGGAAAAGGAACTACTTATTATTGAAGAATTATGTAATGCCTTAAAAGAATATGGTTCTAGGTATGTTTTACCATTTAGATTTAGAGATGCAAAAGGAAAGAGAACTAGTCATCATTTAATTTTTGTAAGTAAAAATTTTAAAGGTTACGAAACCATGAAGGGAATTATGGCAAAAGAGAGCACAAGTAATGAGGAAGGTGTACCTTCGTTTGAATATGATCCTGCCGATTTCTTACCACAGCAAATGCTACTTTTTAAATTATCACGATCACTAAATACTTTAAAAGATGACATCTGCAAAAATTTTTCTGGAAAAACTATGACAATGAAGGAAGTTTATGAAAGTCATAATGTTGATACACCTTTCATTAGCAAAAATTATAAAGATGCGTTAAAGGAACTTTATGATGATAAAAAAATCACCGCCATATCAAAAACAGGTAAACCACCTAAAAAAGGAACATTTGGTGATGATATATTGGTCACTTTCAATTAGTCATAATTGAAAATGAAATATTCTAAATTATTTCGAAAGCAAAGACTTAAAAAAATAATAGTGATAAAAAAGAGTGTTTTTACGAAAATCCATAAAACCACAAATCCATAGTTAAACAATTATTTACTAATAAATTACACAAAACAAGATATGAGTTTAGATAATTTTTACAGTTTAAGAGAGAATTTTATAGTATTAGGTCTTACAGGAAGAACGGGAGGAGGTTGTAATGATATTGTTGATTTACTGACAAAAGAGGAAAACCCATTCATAAATTTTGACATTCCAAATGTTAATATTAATGAAAAACAAAAAATTAAAATTTGTAGGGATTTTGTAACTAATGATAATAATAAGTGGGTTCCATTTAAAGTGATAAAATATCAAAATGTTATCTTACTATACCTAATATCTGAATTAGCAAATGTGACAGATAATTTTAATGATATTAAAGAAGACAAAATAATTGAAGTATTTAGTAAAATATTTGATAGCGATAAAATTAAAACACCAAGAATAGGAGAAGAAGATAAGACGAGATCAATAATAAAAACTGACATTACACCATTTCTAGCTGCGAAAAAAGATATTTTGCAAAATTTTCAAAATATTTTTAAATTAAATGATCGAAAGGTTAATATTTATGATATCGATAATAAATGTGGCGAAGATCCTTTAGATACTGAACAATTCAATACATTATTTTTTGGTGATTATTTTAAATTTTGTCAAGATTTTTTTTTAATAATTGACAAAAAAGAACCATTGGCAAGACAACTTTTCTTACAAGATGCAGCAATTAATCTAAGAGGAAATGGCGGGATTTTCTTTAATAAAGTTCAAGATTCCAAAAATATATACACAGTTGCTGAAATTATTAAACAAATAATTAAAGTTAACAAAAAGGAAGATGGTCAATCAAGGTTAATAATTGATTCCTTAAAAAACTCACTTGAAATAAATTATTTTAAAGAAAGATACTCTGGATTTTATCTAATATCATCAAACAGTGATCCAAAAATTGCCAACGAATATTTGAAAAACAAGATCGAGAATCTCAAATCATTCACGCAAGAAAAAATTAAAGATATTATAAATTCATTACAAGATCTAGATGAAACACATTATAAGATTAACGCTTTTAAAGATGGGGATTTTAATTCTCCAGATATTGAAAACTGTATTCAAAAAGCGGAATATTATGTTTTTAAACCTAATGATCAAGATTTAAATGAAAATCGATATTACTCATTTGAATTTCAATTATTAAAATTAATTGCTTTAATACTTAAACCAGGGATCATCACTCCAAATGCTTTTGAAAGAAGTATGCAGCTAGCGTTTAGTTCAAAATATAATTCTGGTTGTATTTCGAGGCAGGTTGGTGCAATAGTTACAGATAAATTCTATTCTGTAAAAGCTGTAGGATGGAACGAGGTTCCCGAAGGTCAAACTCCATGCTCATTAAGAAGTATGACCGATTTAGTTGAAGGAAATGAAAGGAATATTTTCACTAAATATGAAAGAAATGAAGGAGATTATGACGGTAAAACTTTTAAAGAAAAGGTGAAAGAAACTATATTAGAAAAATTTGAAGATGTTGAAAAATTTAAAGAGGATTTAAAAGGTCACAGTTGTCCCTTCTGTTTTAAAGAATATCATAATAAATTTGAAGCTAAAGATAATCAGGTTCATACTAGATCCTTACATGCAGAAGAAAATGCAATGCTACAAATTACAAAATATGGTGGACAGCCTTTAAGAGGTGGGAATTTATTTACTACAGCATCACCATGTGAACTATGTTCCAAAAAAGCATATCAATTAGGAATTAAAAACATTTATTACATAGATCCTTATCCCGGTATTGCAAAAACACAAATCTTAAAAAGTGGAAGTAAGAGGCCAAAATTATTTATGTTTCAAGGAGCAGTTGGAAGAGGTTATTTCAAATTTTTTGAACCATATTTATCTATAAAAGACGAAACCAAGTTAAGATTTAAAATTACTCCTAAAATACCAGAGAAGCAAACGGCAGTACAAATCAGAAAATTACTTGAAAAATATATTGATAAAACAGATGCTGATCTAATTCAATATTTGGATAGATATAAGGATGACCCACAAGTTGTTTCTGAATTAGTCGATCTTTTAAGAGAAGGTGTTAAAAATAAAAATGTTAAACAATAAAATCTTTTGATTTTATATTACTGGAAAAAATACTAAACGCTCCACACGAATCTTTCGTGTGGTTTTATTATTATAAATCAAACATTCTAGCAACAGCATAATCTAAAAATCCTTTTTCATAAGAAATAATCTATTGCACTGTTGTATCTGTAGTCAGTAAGGAGATTCTATTCAAACAAAAGCCAGTTCCATTTTCCAATATTGGAGAGAGTTGCCTATATTTGAGACTTAACGCAAATTATAGAACATCCCAACATTTACCATATGAAAGCAAAACTTAGCTATCTGTTTATTCTGTTATATGCTCTTGTAAGTGGTCAGGAAAAGTCTATCATTAATGACCTGCAGTTTTCTAACTATTTCGGGCATCCCAAAACCATCACAGAGATCATCACTTATTCACCGGAGAATATCTATAAAAACATTTCCTATTATGACAAAGAGGGTTTTCTGACAAAAATAGAATATTACAATGCTATCGGAAGCGGATCTTCTCATGAAAGGTCTATCAATAAAATCATCACCTACCATTCAAAAGACAAAGCCAAACGCTATTTTGAAGCCTTTAATCCTGGAAATAAGAAGATAGAAACTACAGGCTATTTTGAAAAAGTTTCGGATTCTCTGTACAAAAGAGTTTCAAATGATTCTGCTCACAATATATCCCTTAGCAAGCTATTTTATTTCGACAAAAATAGCCGTCTTATAAAAACAGAAGAAACCGGAAATTTCTTTGAAACCCCAGTTAACAGCACTATTTTCTACACCTACATCAATGAAATGAGACGCGAAACCCTTCTTGAAGATAGCACTAAGCAAAAAAAATCTAAGCTCATTTATAAGAATGTAAAACTTGATCCGCAAGCCAACTCCATTTATGAAGAATTAGTAGATGATCAGGGAGCAATACAACAAAAAATAGAAAGAGTATTTGAATATTATTAACCAGATTGGTTCAGCGTTTTCATAAACCTCTTATACCCCCTTAAAAATTAATCGGCAACACTTACTCAAGTGTCTGGAACCACTTACAGAAATAGCTTCAGCTTCTTCCCTAGTCGTTCTGACCACTTAAAGAACTGTCTACTGACACTTAGATAAGTGTATATTGACAATGATATAAGTATGTCCTGAAACCTACAAACTACCTCCAGACCGTTATCTAAGGGGCTCTACCCACTTATCATACCCTCTCCAGGGACTTCCGAACTGCCTTTACCCCCTTGAGTAAGGGGGTAAAGGGTGTTACATAAGGGGCTCGAGACCTTTATCAGATAGGGTCTAGCCCCTTATCATACTGCCTCGAGGGACTTCTGAAGGGGGTAAAGATTATAAAACCACAAACATCTGTGAAAATCTGTGAGAACTGTGGTTTTGTAAAAACCGGTACAGATAAAGGCTTTGCCAATGAGAGACAAACCGAGATCGAGGAATTTATTTACAGACTCGATCATTAATGCAGCCTATGTACCGCAAAGGTTAATTGAAAGACTTCCTGAATTCTAATGGAGAAAGTTTGGTTTTGGTTTTAAATAAACTACTGAACGACTGGGAATGCTCAAACCCCAGTGCATACGCTACTTCACTCACAGACAGATTGGTGGTGGAAAGCATTTCTTTGGCTTGGCTGATTAGCTTATCATGAATATGCTGCTGGGTACTCTGCCCCGTTAAGGAACGCAGCATATCACTTAAATAGCTGGGTGAAAGATGGAGGTTTTCTGCAAAATAACTCACCGTAGGTATTCCTTTATTAAGAGACATTTCATCTTTAAAATATCCATCCAGCAAATCTTCAAATTTTTGCAAAAGAGTGCTGCTGGTTGCTTTACGGGTGATAAACTGGCGCTTATAAAAACGGTTGGCATAGTTCAGAAGCAGTTCTATCTGAGAGATCATTACATCATGGCTGAAGTCATCAATACGGCTGTTGAGTTCAGATTCAATAAAATTGAAAATAGAAAGAACCGTATTCTTCTCTTCTTCAGAAAGGTGCAGCGTTTCTTTTGTGGAATAGGAGAAAAAACCATATTGCCTGATCTTCCTGGCGATGGGATATCCTAAAAAGAAATCAGGATGAATGAGCAGAGAATATTGTGAGCACACCGTATCACTGTTCCCGTTCCCTCCTATCACCTGGCCGGGTGCTGCAAAGAGCAGTCCGCCTTCATTAAAATCGTAGTAGCCCTGTCCGTATTCTATTCTGCCTTCCAGTTTGGGTTTATAGGAGATCTTATAGAAACTCAGAACATGTTTTTGAGACAATTTATCAGTAGCGACCAGATTATGTGCCCCATTCATTAAGCTAATGAGAGGATGCTTCGGTTTTGGCAGTCCGAAAAACTGGCTGGCATCTGATAACGATTCAAATTTGAATGGAGTTTGATCTGTCTTTTTCATAAATGGTATTTTAAAGGTACGAAAAACCGGCTATAATTTTATAACCGGTTGTTACAGTTTATTATGATCCCTGCGCGGCACTGGAAACTTCATCCCAGGCTTCCCAAAGATTGATTCTTTCTGCATATACAGACTTCACCAAAGGAAGGTTATGGCTTCCCAGATGAAAACGCAACGGTGGATTTTCAGCATCTACCACTTTGAAGAGTGCTTCTGGTGTCGCTGTAGGATCTCCTTTCTCATAAGACTGAATGGTCTTTATAAATTCTGTCTTAAAGTCATTGTACACCTCCATATTCTGGGAAAATTTCAGGGAATCCTGACTTCCGAATTCTGTAGCATAGGCCCCAGGTTCTATAATAGTCACTTTAATCCCGAATTGTTTGATCTCTTCCGCAAGACTCTCATGGATGGCTTCAAAAGCCCATTTGGAAGAACTGTAATACCCAATGACAGGCAATGTAACGTGTCCGAGATTGCTTGATGTCCCCAGAATATGCCCGTATCCCTGTTCTCTCATGATCGGCAACGCTGCCTGAATGACACTTACAGGACCTAAAATATTGGTTTCATATAAAGCACGGATTTCATCCGCACCTGCCTCTTCTATGGTTCCTACCAGCGAATATCCGGCATTATTCAGTACTATATCCAGTTTTCCGAAATGCTGATGGGCTTTATATACGGCTTCTTTTACCTGCTCAGGATGGGTAACATCCAGTGCTAAAGTAAGTACATTATCACCGTATTTCTCCTTAAAATCGGCGATGCTTTCCAGTTTTCTTGCAGTAGCTACCACTTTGTCACCACGTTCCAACGCTGCTTCAGTCCAGATGCGCCCGAACCCTCTTGATGCTCCGGTTATAAACCAGATTCTATTTTGTTGTATCATAATTTTAAATGTTTTATTGACAAAGCAAAATTATAAAGCCTGTTTCCTGAAATTGTAGTCTAATCGCAGAGCTTTGTAGGCGAATTGAGGATCTTTAATTTTTAAATAAAACCATAAGAGCTTTAAATACTTAAGTGAGTTTTGGAGGGCAGAAACATCATACTATGTAATATTCTTACCCATAAGGTTGTTTTATGAATGACTAACCCACAAAGGCTCATCATGAATATTAAAATTACATTACTGCTTCTTCTTATTTCCAATTATTTTTTTTCACAAACCATCAACCCGGAAAAATTAGATCATTATTTCAGTTATATTGAAAAGAATAATCTGGGAGTGGGCAGTTTATCTATTTTTAAAAATGGTAAAGAGGTTTATTCTAAAAATTTCGGACAAAAAAATATCCCGGAATTAACTTATAATAAGAATACTAAATATCAGGTAGGCTCTGTTACGAAAATGATTACAGCCGTTTTAATTTTCAGGTTAATTGAAAAAAACAAACTGAATCTCAATACTCAACTTTCAGAGTTTTATCCGGAGATTCCCAATTCTGATAAAATGACCATTAAAAATTTATTGGAACATACCAGCGGGCTGGGAAGCTATGTGGTGAAAGATGGAGAAGTATGGGTTACCGGAAAAGTAAAGGACAAAGAGATAATGGATTTGATCATCAAACAGGGAAAGAGTTTTGAGCCCGGTGAAAAAGTGGCATATTCTAACTCTGCTTATTATCTTTTAACGAAAATTCTCGAAAGAAAATATGAGAAATCGTTTTACAAGATCGTTCAATCAGAAATTATAAATCCTCTCCAATTAAAAAATTTAATACCTTTCAAAGCCAATCAAAAAAACATATTCCCACCTTTTCGTTATGAAAACAATTCCTGGAGTATGTTGAAAGAGGAAATAGACTTTCTCAATGTAATCGGCGTGGGTGATATCTCTTCAACACCTTATGATCTGAATATTTTCATCAACAGTTTATTCCATAATGTCATTCTGAAAAAAGAAACACTGAAACTGATGGAACCTGTATTGGGAAAGGAAAATTGGGGAAGAGGAATGGCAATCTGGGACTTTAA
This sequence comes from Chryseobacterium sp. JV274, assembly GCF_903969135.1. Taxonomy (NCBI): domain Bacteria; kingdom Pseudomonadati; phylum Bacteroidota; class Flavobacteriia; order Flavobacteriales; family Weeksellaceae; genus Chryseobacterium; species Chryseobacterium sp. JV274. The sequence continues at coordinate 1,337,729 of NZ_LR824569.1, forward strand.
TGGCATTACATTTTACGGCCATGGCGGCGATACCTTAGGATCACACGCTATTCTCATCTATAATAAAGAGGCAGATCTCTCCATCGCTTATAATACCAATGGAGAACGGATTAAAAAGGAGGATTTCATAAAAAATGTAGTTAATCTGCTCTATAACAAAGAAATTACGCTTCCTGAAATCAAAAACAAATTGTAATAGATCATAATAATTGCGCATGCATATCAATAAAGCACTGCAAAGCTTTGGACTGCGGTCCGTCTTTTCTGAAAACAAGAATGGTGTTCATGGTTCCCAGCTGCTTATTGAGGCCATAGGTCTTAATGTTTCTTCCTGCGTAATATTTGGAGACAATTTCTTCCGGCAGTATGCTGATTCCCAAACCTGCTTCTACGAAATTAATCACACCCTCAATAGAATTCAGGGTGGTACTTTTATAATTCAGAATTCCTTTATGGCTAAGCCACGATTCTAATCTTTCTCTGAAAATACAGCCCTCATCAAATACGACGATCTTCAGGGGTTCGTTCGCAATCAGGGTTTGCAGGTTCGGGCCTTTTGATGAGGTAAGAATGACAAGCTGCTCTTCTTTAATACAGATCTTTTCCAGTCCTTTGGCATTTACGGGAGCGGAAACGAAAGCAGCATCAAGCCTGTAATCCAGAACTCCGGAAAGTACGGCATCTCTTGTATCAGATTTAAACTCCAGCTCGATACCGGGATATTTTTCGTCAAAAGTATTGAGGATCTCGGGTACTTTCAAAGCCATTGTTGTTTCTATACAGCCTATTTTCAGACATCCTCTTATATTTTCACCGCTCAGAATATTGTTCTTTGCTTCTTCCACCAAATGCTGAATCTGTTTAGAATACTGCATCAGGATCATCCCTTCAGAAGTAAGCTCTACTTTCCTGGATGTACGTGAAAAAAGCTTAGTATCAAACTCATCTTCAAGACTTTTTATTCTTGCCGTAACATTCGACTGAACCGTAAACATCGTGGAAGCGGCTTTGGTAAAACTTCCACTTTCTGCAACGGCTTCAAATATTTTTAAATCATTTATATTCATTTCAACTAATCATTAAAAGTGATTGTATTGATTATAATTAATCGTTTTCAGTAATCAAATATCCGTATTAATTTTGAACTGTCAAAAAAATCAATGAAAACAATTTCAAGACAATTAATTGCAAGCCTGTCGCTTGGCTTAGTGATGAGCAATATGACCATGACTCAATCCAAACAAAAATTAACTTTAAACAATCACATTATGGAAAACCATCCTATCCACTACAGAAACATTAAAGTAAATGATCTAAACCTATTTTACAGAGAATCAGGCCCAACTGATGCTCCTGCAATACTTTTACTGCACGGATACCCTACTTCATCCCATATGTTCAGAAACCTGATCCCGATTTTGAGTAAAAAATACCATGTCATCGCTCCAGATCTGCCTGGTTTTGGTTATTCTGATGCTCCGGATCACCAGCAGTTCTCATACACCTTTGACCGTCTTGCAGAAACGGTACAGGCATTTATTGATAAACTGGGAATGAAACGTTTTGCGGTTTATATCTTTGATTATGGAGCTCCGGTAGGCTTACGCCTGGCCATGAACAATCCTGAAAAGATCACTGGTATCGTCTCCCAAAACGGAAACGCCTATGAAGAAGGATTAAGCAAGGAATGGAATCCTATACAGAAATACTGGAAAGATCCCTCACAGGAAAACCGCCTTGCATTGAAAGACTTTGTTTCTAAAGAAGCGACCCAATTTCAATATTATCATGGTGTTTCTGATCCTTCTCTCATTGCACCGGAATCGTATACCCTAGATCAGAAATTCCTTGACAGACCGGGTAATATAGAGATCCAGCTGGACTTAATGAAAGATTACAGAACCAATGTAGCTTTATATCCCAAATTCCATGAATATTTCAGAAAACATCAGCCAAAGATGTTATTGGTATGGGGAAACAAAGATCCATACTTTTTGCCTGCAGGAGCTGAAGCTTATAAAAAAGATCTTCCCAATGCAAAATTAAAATTTTATGATACCGGGCACTTTGTGCTGGAAACCAACGCTGAAGAAATAGGTGCCGAAATATTTGAATTTATGGGAACACTGCCTCAATAGTAAATGCAGGTCTTAAACTAATAAAAAGTAAGCGAAATATTTAATTATGAAAACAATTGTCATAAAAAACTACGGAGGACCGGAAGTTCTGGAGGTAACGGAAAGTCCCGCTCCTTTTATAACAAATTCTTCTCAGGTATTAGTAAAAGTAAGGGCAACTTCGGTAAATCCTCTGGATTATCAGGTAAGACGTGGAGACTACGCATCTCAATTTGAATTACCTATCACAACCGGCCATGATATTGCGGGTAATGTTGTTGCCGTGGGTGAAGCTGTAACAAAATGGCAACCTGGTGATAAGGTCTATTATTCGCCACGTTTTGGCGGACCGGGCAGTTATGCAGAATATCACATTACCGACGAATCCTCATTATCCGGAATGCCAGATAACATCAGCTATGAGGAAGCCGCTGCGATTCCGCTTATTGGAGGAACGGTATGGGAAATGCTCGTGGTAAGGGCTCAGATAAAAAAAGGAGACCGTATTCTCATTCTCGGAGGTGCAGGTGGTGTTGGCTCACTCGCTATACAGGTGGCTAAATCGCTAGGTGCTTATGTGTACACAACAGGGCAGAGCATTTTACACGAAAAGCTTCAGCATCTCGGAGCGGATGTGGTCATTGATCATCAAAAAGAAAACTGGGTTGAAGAAATACAGTCTTACACCCAGGGAAAAGGTGTTGATGTCATTATCGATACGGTTGGAGGAACTACGCTCTCAGACAGCCCTCTGGCTTTAGCTGATTATGGTACTGTAGTAACGCTGGTTGATATTGCACAGCCACAAAACCTTATCCATGCCTGGGAAAAAAATGCAACGTATCATTTTGTTTTTACCAGACAAAGCAGAGACGAGCTTCATCATATTACCCAATTGATAGAAACCGGACAGGTAAAACCCGTTATAGACAGTATCTACCCTATTGAAGAGGTTCAAAAAGCCCATCAGAGGATGGAGGATTCAAAACGCAACAAACCTTTATTGGGTAAAATAGTGCTTTCATTGTAAAACACAGGGGCAGCCGTTTTTAACAACCCATAGAACAGGTGGCAAAAACTTAAAAGTATCATTGAATTCAATGATACTTTTTTATTGCATGGAGCATTATCAGTTAAAAATTATCAGTGTAAATTTTGTATCAGGAAAAATGATAAAGAAAAACCACATCTCCTGTATAAGCAGGTTTTATATGATCTTTAATGAGCAGTTTGGCTTCAACAACTGCTTTTACTGTTCCCTTGAGGTTGATTACTGATTTTACCATTGCCTGCAGCTTTACCTCACTGTTTACCGGCACAGCGTCTCCGAATTTAAGATTCTCGATCCCGTAATTGATCTCCATTTTTACATTGCGAACATCGGCAATCTGTTTCCAGAGATAAGGAATCAATGATAAGGTCAGATAACCATGAGCAATGGTTGATTTAAAAGGGCCTTCTTTTTCTGCCCTTTCTTTATCTGTATGGATCCACTGATCGTCTAAAGTAGCATCTGCAAATCTGTTGATCTGCTCCTGATCTATCATATGCCAGGCAGAATCTCCAATCATCTGTCCTTCACAAGCCTTGTACTCATCAAAATTATTGATAACAATCATATTATTTCCTGGACCTTTTAAGGGATTAAAATATGTACAGCATTTATAATGAATGCGGTAACGATTGCATATCAAGTCTCATATTTTATTTTTCAGATATCAATCTTCTTGAATCCCCGAAAAACCTCTCACATAAAGTAAGAGGCTAATGAACATAATGAAAATAAAAAAAATCTACTTACATCAATGTCTTTTCAAACAATATATCCGGATACTAAAGTGTATGGATGTTGAATTGTAAAAAATATAAAAATATGAGACTTGACATGTCAAAAGATGTTAATTTAACATCTATGCAATTAAGATTTCAATTATGCTAACTTAACGTTAACAGCATTTAAACCTTTATCACTTTTTTGTACATCAAAAACGACTTTATCATTTTCCTGGATCGATCTTGTGTTTAATCCTGAAGAATGTACAAATATATCTTTACTTCCATCTGCTGGAGTAATAAAACCGAAGCCTTTTGCTTCATTGAAAAATTTTACGGTGCCTTCTTGCATTGTAATTATTATTAAAAATTATATATTATAGTCTGTAAACGTTACAGATTCTATTTGTAAAAATGAAATAGCTGTTCATTCTATTCCGGTTCTTGTTCTGATCCTGTAGACATAGATTCAGTGGTGTATACTGAAATTCTACGGCTGCTGGACCAATTTGCTGGTTACATGTTTGGTACGTGTAAGAAGCATTGTTCTTATGTTTTTTTTCTGCAGAGTATCAGTCTGCACATCATTTTTCTTTTCTTTTTCTGCAAAACCATCCGCCTGCTTAGCGGTCTGCGCTGCAGAAGAAACCGGACTGACAATAACCTCCACAGGATTGTTCAGAATTGTTCCGGCAAAATGCCTTACACTTCCCGGGATTGTTGTAGAAAAAAACAGATTTTGTCTTTTCTGGGGAAGCAGTTTTACTACTTTTTTTATATCATTAATGAAACCCATCTCAAGCATTTTATCTGCTTTATCCAAAACAAATACCTCAATTTTCGAAAGATCAATATGTCTTTGATTTTCCAAATCGAGCAGCCTTCCCGGTGTTGCCACAAGAATGTCCACTCTTTTTCTCAGTGCTGCAAGCTGGCTTCCGACAGGAATACCTTCGTACACAGAAAGCTGAGACAATGGCAAATATTTACTGTAAATTCCAAGATTTTCTTCCAACTGTCTGGCTAATTCCGGTGTGGGCGTAAGTATTAAAATCCGTATTTCTTTATGTTCCGTAGTATGCCTTTTCAACAGTTGCAGAATAGGCATAATAAATGCTGCTGTTTTTCCTGTACCTGACTGGGAACATCCTACAACATCCCTGCCCGTTAAAATAAGTGGAATTGCGTTACACTGTATTTCAGTAGGTCTGGAATATCCTGCTTCTGTCATGGCACGGATAATGGGATTGATTAGGTTTAAATTTTTAAAATTCATTATAAATTCCGGCTTCCCGGTATTTCGTAAGCAAGTCTGTTTATCAGAATTGAGTTGGTATATCATTAAGGATAAACAAATAAAGAAAACTCTTTTCTGCTCATCATTTTTCTTGTTTTAGCTACAATATTATCCTTACTACAGTATGGATTATCCAGCTATGACGCATCGCTTCTCTACAATAGAACTTTATACTCTTTGATTTCTGCCCAAGAAATGAAGACTATAAATTGGTAGCTGAAAAAGCAAAACTGAAAGAAAAAAATGTGATTTTAAACTATGACAGAATAGCAAAGGCAGTGACCTGTTTTATAAATGTTTTGCAAACCTACAATAAAAAAAGGCAAATACAATTTTATTTAAATGATTGATTATCAAAAAATTATTCTTATCTTCTACCAATCAATCAAATTGTTTGCTATCGCGGATGATTTTAAACTCCGAATCATGCAAATTTCCGATCCCATAGCCAAACCTCATCCCAAAACTCTGGAATCACCTACAGGCCCGCATGTAAGGATTGCTTATTTTATTATGGTACATCATAAACCTGAGGTATTTAAAGAGATGTTTCAGAAGATTTATACAAGGGATCAGTTTTATCTTATCCATATCGACAGGAAAGCTAAGCCCGAATTCATTGAAGAAATACAGCTGTACATCGTTCAATTTCCGAATGTCTATATTCTGGACAGCCTGAATATTGTGTCAGGAGGCTTCAATATGGTTCAGGCAGAGCTGAATGCTATGGAATTTCTATTAAATGTAAGTAAAGAATGGGATTATTTTATCAACCTAAGCGGGGAAGATCATCCTCTGAAATCACAAAATATCATCCGCCAGTTTCTTTCCACCAATAAAGACCGGAATTATCTTTTTTATTATGACCAGAAATTTTACAGACCGGATACTCTGCAGAGAATACAGAATCATTTTACGGAATTAGCCTATATGATCTCATCCTTCATCTATAAAAGAACATTTATGAAGGGAGTGGTCCCCTATATTGGCGGAAAATGGTTTATTTTCACCAGAGAAACCTGTACATTTTTAACCAGTAACAAAATAGTAATGGACTTTGAAGATTATTATCTTCATACTTTTCTGCCGGCAGAATCATTTTTTCAGACCGTTCTTATGAATACTTCATTTAGTGATATCATCATCAATGATGATAAAAGAGCGGTAGTTGAGAAATCAATTTTTCAAAACACACAGGACACATCCACTTATATTGAATCCTTACAATCCGGAAATCAGCTTTTTATCAGAAAAATAAATGGCAAAACTGATGAATATATAAGAAAATACATTGAAGAAAGTTTTCATCTCCCGTTGCCCTATGTAAATGAGATTGAAAGAGAATTAAAAAGGGATAACGACCATAACAACTGATGCTTCACCTGTATTCTGTCACCAGCCATCCCATGCGAGTATTTAAATGACATCTTACTCAAAGCTTTCGGTGGAATCATTATATTTGAAAAAATATCACAAACAAATCTGTTTTCTTCGGATATGGAAAAGAAGTTGACTTTGGAGCATTTAAAGCTTGCAACATTAAATAGTCAGGGATTAACCCAAAATACACCATTCGGAACCGGAAAAGATGCGGTTCTTCATGCATTGGAGCATCTCGGATATATACAGATTGATACTTTGTCTATGGTGGAGCGCGCCCATCATCATACGCTCTGGACCAGAATCCCGGACTTTAAAGCAGATGATCTGGAGGAACTGGTAGGAGAACGTAAAGTATTCGAATATTGGTTTCATGCCGCTTCTTATCTTCCAATGCAGGATTTTCGGTATGTTTTACCTCAAATGCTGACCATCAAACGAGGGGAGTCCCGTTACTACAATGCAGACCCAAAAGTAATGCAGTACGTTACAGATACCATCCGCCACGAAGGCCCTAAACGGGCAAGAGATTTCGAAAACGAAAGTCATAAAACAGGAACCTGGTGGAACTGGAAACCTGCCAAACTGGCTCTTGAAAGACTTTTTATGCAGGGAGACCTGATGATCAGCGGACGTTCCGGTATGCAGAAAACATATGACCTGGCCGAAAGAGTTCTACCCACTTCCATGAATACCACAGAACCTACTCCACTTGAGCTGGCGGAATATCTGGTAACAACCAATCTCCGTGCTTATGGATTTACTACGGTAAAGCAGATTACCCATCTTAGGAGTGGAAATGACCTGAAGAAGAATGTCAATATAGTGTTACAAACTATGCTGGAAGAAAACAGAATATCGAAAGTCAGGGTTGATGGAGGAAACTCCGTTTTTGTTCAAAATGATCTGCTGGAAAAAACATTTGCTCTGACAGAATCCAGTGTACGGCTGCTGTCACCGTTTGATAATTCTATTATTCACCGTGACCGGATCAAACAGATTTTTGATTTTGATTTCAGGCTGGAATGTTATACTCCAAAGGAAAAAAGACAATATGGTTATTTCTGTCTGCCGATACTGTTTGGAAATCAGTTTATAGGAAGAGTTGATTGTAAAGCCCACAGAAAAGAAAAAAAATTTGAGCTTATTCATTTACATATTGAAAACAATACAATAGCTCCTGAAGTATGGCTTACCCCTTTTGTAGAAACCGTAAAACGTTTTGCAGTCTTCAACGGTTGTGAATCGTTAGTATTGACAAAGGTAAGTCCATCAAAATTAGGTACTGCTGTAAAAAAGGAGTTATCCAGATCAAGGCTTACAAAATAATCTTCATCAATCTATAAAAGGCAAAAGACCATCTCAAAAGTGTCATTCTGAATGAAATGCAATGTAATGAAGAATCTCATATGTTTGATCGTTAATGAGATTCTTCCTTCGTCAGAATGACAAAAGTCAAATTGTTCGACGTTTGAGACAGGCTCTTTATTTTTTCCGGGAAACCCCTGATTAGTTTAATTTCTGATTTGTTTTCTGGACAAAATCATTCCATTGCTGGTTCAGATAGGTTAATGATTTCTTTTTCTCATTTTCATTCAAAGAAGAATAATTAATGGAATTGAAAACCAGTTTTTTCAATGCTTTTACATCCAGTTCCCAATACACCAGCGCTACCCAGAAATCATAACTAAGCCCTGCGTATCCATAAACTGAAGGATCATCACTGCTGATGGAACACTGTATTCCATTGCTTAACAATACTCTGGCAGGGTGATTTCTCATATCACTCACATATCCCAGAACCTGGTTACTGATGGGGCTTACTTCAACCAGTTTATTCTGTTTTCTGATCTGCTCCATGGTTTTGGGGAAGTAGATAAGATTCAGTCCGTGTCCAATTCTTTTGTTGTTTAATAAAGCTACATCCAGAACATTTTTATTCAAGGCGGAGTTACTTTCTCCGGCGTGAAGGAAAAGAGGTATTTCCACACCATACTTCTTGTTAAGTTCATTCAGTTTTGCCCAGTTTTTCTCAAAAAAGCTGATATTATGTCCCGCAGCTTCATCTGCTACAAGATCAAAACCTGAGATCATATCCGGAAATTCTTTCTTCATCTCAAACGCTGTTTCAAGCTGTTTTCCGATACTTTCATTATCCAGGAATTTAAAGCTTGAATAGATAAGTTTCAGGGTGAACTGCGGATCAGACTTATGTATTTCTTTAAGAATGTCCTGCAGATCTGTGATGGAAGTTTTTAGAGGATATTTCCCATGCTGGAAATCGTAAAGCTCATCAAAAATATATCTGATTTCTACGTGCTGTACTTTATCTTTGATCAAATCCTGAAATCCTTTCAAATAATATTCTTTAAAGAAAGGACGATAAGGAAGCAGCAGATTGATACGCTTAAAACGTTTTTCAAATTCAATCCAATAATCTGTGTAAGAGCATAAGCTATCACGTTTCAGAGTGAGAAGTTCCTGTAATTGTTTTTCAAAATCCGGGGTTGAGTTCAGTTTTTTATCAAGGCTGACAAATCCATTCGGAACTTTTCCTTTTTCAAAAAAAGCCAGCTGTCCAAAAATGAACTGATCATTATCTTTCTGATCGTAAACATAGCATTCCCGATATTTTCTGGCAGCCGAAATAATCCATTGCACCTCCGTTATTCCTCCGCTGTGGGTGTGCAGTAAACCTCCTTTCGGCATGGTCTGTAGGAGTTCATACAGCTTACTGCTTTCTATTAATGGTCTTAATTCATAAAAAGAGCTGTTGTATAAAGATATTTTTTTGGATTCTGTATCGCTCAGAAATTGCTTACGTATTTGGAATATCTTTTTATCCAAAGCTGTTTCAGCATCAGACAGTTTTATATCAGCGTCAAATGCTATATCCTCATTTTCCTTCTCTAACGATTTCCAGTTTTGCTGGTAAGCAGATGTTTCAGTCCCTTTATTTTGCCCCCAAAAGAAAGGTGCTCCCAAAAGTGCTATATAAGTAAGGTATTTTTTCATCATAATATTGGCGTGGTTTTCTACAATTGTTATGCTTTATCGCTCATGATAAAGAATTGTGCAGATAAAATAATTATCAAAAATATAATTAATTTTTCTGTAAAAGAACACCAATTCCATTAAGAATGATGAGAGATATCAATTTTTTAAATTTCAGAAACAGTTTTTCAAGGATGGCAGCAGGTGCAATTCACTGAATTACAAAACAATCTTAAGAAAAAGGCTGTCTCCTCTGTGAAACAGCCTTATTTTTTTATTTTTTTATCAAAACTATAAGAGTTATTTATTTTTAGATATTCTGACAATCAGGATCGGATAATTATGGAGTACAGCATTAATTTATTTTATCAAATTCCGGATATGGAAAGCCTTTTCCTGTTTCACAAAGAGATTTCAGACTTCTGAAAAATAAGGCCCAGTCAAAACTGCAGGATGCAAATTCTGAATTGTATGATTTCCAGCCATCATGATGGAATAATAAAACACATCCTTTTTTATGAGGTTCCAGCTCAAAAGTGAGTGTAGTACCAACCCAGTCCTCAAATCCCTTGATACAACGCCACTTCACCAGACTATAAGGTTTCAGATCCACCACTTCCATCTTTTTAAAATAATCAGGTCCAAAACCAAATCTCAGCATACTGCCTATCTCAGCTTTTGCTTCCGTATCCGGAGTCCACCATCCGGCTAATCCTTCCTGGGTAGTGATGGCTTCATATACTTTTTCAACAGGTACAGTAATGAGCAATCTATGATAAATGCTTTTCGTATCTGTATTTTCCTCCGGATGATCAGAGACCGTAAAATCTTCTTTTGGAGTTGCTTTCCCCTGACCTGTCGTAATAAGGGATTTCAGACTGTCCTGAATATAATGAGTCCAGGCGTCATGGCAGACCTCGTAGCATTCACCTTCAGGAATCAGCCCCTGATGGGTAAATGTAAGTTCTGTTTTTCCTTCTTTTTCATGGATATCAAATACGATATGAGTGTCTACCCATTCTGTTTTATCTTCAATGAAATTAAAATCATTATCCAGAACATGCCACATCACTCTGGTATTGGGCTGCATTTCTGTAATTTTTATCCTGCACCGGTGGACATCACGATAATGATAGGCAAATTCGCTGTTCAGTACAGATGTAGATCCTTCAATGTTTTCAGACCACCAGCCCCGGACATTATTAATGGCATCAAATACCTGCTGTGGCGCAGCATCAACGGTAATACTTGTTGTAAAATCCTGTGATTTCATAATTTTATTTGTTATTAGTGTTAGTTTTTTCTTTTCTGCCATCCTTTCGGACTGTATTCTCTTATTTACTTATTCAAAGGTAAGAACATAGAAAGACCTGTAAGGGGTGTAAAATAGACATTATAAGAGGTTGATCCGGACATCTTATTTTTTTATATTTGTATGATACAGATGAGGTTACAATCGGCACAATTTATTCACCTTTACATTCTGCGATATGAAACATTTAACCATATTAGTTCCCGATGCACAGACAGCACCCAATACATTATCCTGTATTATAGGGACCTATCATATTTTTACGGAAGCAAACAGGTATTACAGCCACAACAATAAAGATACGGTATTCACCATCGAGCTGGCCGGAGTTTCTGAGCATTCTGATTTTGTAAATGGTTTGCTTACCGTGATTCCACAGAAAAATATTGCAGCAGTCCAGAAAACCGATCTGATTGTCATTCCTGCCATTGCCCCGAATTTCACAAAAATAGATGACCAAAATACGGCACTTGTCCATTGGATATCGGAACAGTATAAAAAGGGAGCGGATGTAGCCAGCATGTGCACTGGAGCTTATATATTGGCTTCTACAGGACTCCTGGATTCAAAAAGCTGTTCTATCCACTGGAATACGGTTGCCAATTTTAAAAAACTGTTTCCCAAAGTGAATGTAAGGGCAGAAAAAATCATTACGGATGAACACGGTATTTATACAAATGGCGGAGGGTATTCTTTCTTAAACCTTCTTCTTTATCTGGTTGAAAAATATTACGACAGACAAACGGCTATTTATTGTTCCAAAATATTTCAAATTGACATCGACAGGGAAACACAATCGGATTTCATCATCTTTAACGGGCAAAAATCGCATGGTGATGACATGATTATTCAGGCCCAGGAATACATTGAAAAGAATTTTTCTGAGAAAATATCCATGGAAGCACTTTCCCAGAAATTCACAGTTGGAAGACGAAGTTTTGACCGCAGGTTTATAAAAGCAACCGGCAATACTCCTCTTGAATACCAACAAAGAGTAAAGGTGGAATCTGCCAAAAAAGAACTGGAAATCTCCCGAAAAACCATCAATGAAGTGATGTATGAAGCAGGCTATTCTGATGTGAAAGCCTTTCGGGAAATATTCCGCAGAATTACGGGCTTATCTCCTATCGAATACCGGAATAAATACAATAAAACAGGGATTAAATCCAAACAGCACCATTCATAATAAAGCTGTTTGTATCTTATCTTTATCTTCTACTGAAAAGAGGTTCTGAACTCCAGCGGAGAAAGCCGGGTTTTATTTTTAAATAGTTTTGTAAAGGACTGTGGATGCTCAAAGCCCAGTTCATAAGCAATTTCACTTACTGAGAGATCTGTCGTAGAGAGTTTTTCTTTCGCTTTTTCAATCAACTTATCATGGATAAACTGCTGGGTACTTTGCCCGGTAAGGTTTGTTAATAGCCGGCTAAGATAATTGGGTGAAATTCCAAGTTCTTTTGCTGTAAACTGTACCGTAGGCAACCCTTTTGACACCAGATCATTATCATTGAAATAATCAACCAATAAAGTTTCTAAACGGGTAAGAATGTTATGATTGGTTATTTTTCTGGTAATAAACTGCCTTTCATAAAACCTTTCGGAATAATTGAGCAGTGTTTCCATATGGGAGATGATAATATTCTGGCTGAATTTATCAATTATCCCATGATATTCCTGTTCAATATGTTCTATAATTCCATTGATGGTAAGCTCTTCTTTTTTTGAAAGAAACAAAGCTTCATTCACTGAATAGTCAAAAAAATCATATTGTTTTATGGTCTTTGCCATTGAGGTGTTCCACAGAAAATCAGGATGAATCAACAGCATCCAGCCGGATTGTTTATCCTTCATACCGGAATCTGCTTCAATTCTGAAAACCTGATTCGGGGAAATAAAAAACAGAGTTCCTTCATCAAAATCATATTCCTGCTGGCCATACTTCAGCTTTCCATTCATTCCTGTTTTCAAAGAAATCTGGTAAAAATCCAGCATCCAGTTAACTTCTCCGATATCAGCAGGCCGCTTAACATTTTTGTAATCAATCACACTGATCAGCGGATGCTCAGGAGGCGGTAATCCTCTTGAGCGGTGAAATTCTGTAATGGTTTTTATTCTTTTTGTAACCCGTCTTTCCATATCTATAAAATTACAAATTGTTTTACCACAGAGAACATCGATTTTCACAGATGCTGTGGTTATTATTGTACACTTTTAAAAATCAAAGATTCTAAAAACTTATGTGTTCTTCTTTTGCGTAACAATATCCTCTAAAGTTTATTTAAGTGTTTAAAGCTTTTGTGACTTTTGTTGTTCAATATTTTACACTTCCTCATTTTGGTAAGCAGCGGCAAATTCTTTTGCAAAATCTGCCAGTTTCACCTTCCCCAGGACAGGTGGATGCTGATAATAATCTTCGTACAGAATTCCACTTGCCTGACTTGCCTGAGTTTCTACAAAACCTTTAGCTACCTGTTCATTGAAACCGATGTCAAGCCAGCTTTTCAGTAATTCCTGATCTGAAATCACTTTCCATGACAGCTCTGCCTTCCCGATTGATTCTCCCAAAGCTTTTGCAATTTCATTGGGAGAAACCTCATCACTGGCTACATAACGTACTGTCTTCCCATCAAATGGTTTTTCAATTTCCTCAGCTACAACATCTGCAATATCTAACGGAGAAACCCACGGTTCTTTCTGATCACCTCCCCAATTGGAAACAATGGCTCCTTTGTTTTTTATCGTACTGATGAATGAAAACATATTGAAATAAATACCGACAGGACGAATGAATTTAATTGCAATATCATCCGGCAGCTGCTTCAGGATCTGCTCTACATGATAATGAAAGACAATAATGCCTGTCCCCTTATCTGTATGGGCACCAATGCTGCTGAGATGGATAATCTTCTTCACTCCTGAACGTTCTACAGCAGTTTTGTAATGACGACCGATTTCACCGATCTTTCCGATAAAATCAATGTTTTTATCAAACATATCTCCTGCGGCTTCCATTGTTTCCATTAAATAAACAATGTCTGCTCCTGTAAAAGTTTCTGTAAGAAATTCTGCATCAAACATACTGCCTATGGCGGCTTTTGCTCCCAAAGCTTCTATAGCAGCTATTCTTTCTTCCTTACTGCTGATTACTGTAACTGAGTGTCCTTTTTGTACAAGTTCTTTTGTAAGTGGTTTTCCGATGTTCCCAATGGAACCTGTTAAAACAATATTCATTTATTTAATTTTTTGTTGGTGTAAAATTCCGAAATGCATCTAAAGAATATTTCACCAGATCTATCCTCTTCTTAGCCAAAACCAAACCTCTTACAAAAATTTCACTTGCTCAATTCCCAGTTCAGGCAGCAGCTTGTGTTATAAAATAAATAAAAAGTCTACAAAAACAATAGACTTATTATATTAACGTTAATTCACAGTTTCAAATCTTATTTTTTTATAATTTTTTTAACATTTCAGATGATTAATTAAATTAATGGCTATCAGACACATACAATAAAAAAATTCTATAATTTTCAATTAGTCTACTAATTTAGTAGGTTAATATGATTTATCTCATACGTTCTTTTTACTGGGGTTCATCAATTATTAAATAATTTTGACACAGTTAAAAAAAAATAAACTCTATTCTCATGAATAAGAACTACTTTGATTCTTACCTATGCACTATTATGGTGGCAGCTCCGGCACAGCAAAAGTGTTGTAGAATGTCTGCTTTTTCACAGCACACCTGTATTTCTCAAGACATGTGCTTTGATATGATGTGCAACATGATGATGTCATAACTTTTTAAGAGATACATTCATTACTGTAGGAATGAAAGCCATAAGTTCAAGGCTTCTTTAATCCGGGTACATCTCCTGTACATTTTATTATTCTATTTCTTATATCTCCCTGAAAAAGGAGGAGGAAAGTTATTATTGAGTACAGACAGATCAGCAGTAATACACAGTTCAATTTAAACCTTGATTAATATAATGAAAAAGAAACAATGTAAACTTGGTGTATTAGCTTTGCTCCTATTCGCGGAATATGGCTATGCCCAAACTAAAGACAGCCTTTCCAAAGAAACTTCAATAAAGGAAGTGGTTGTGGTAGCCTTCGGGAAGCAGAAAAAAGAGGAGATCACAGGATCTGTACAGTCATTGAAGGCAAAAGACCTGTCTAATCTTCAGAATGGAAATATTCTTCAGGGAATTGGAGGAAAAGTAGCAGGTGTACAGGTGATCTCTTCCGGTCAGCCTGGTTCTCAGCCAACCATCAGAATGAGAGGAATAGGTTCTATCAATGCTTCAAGCGACCCACTGATTGTACTGGATGGTATTCCTTACAGCGGAAACCTGAACAGTATTGCCGCATCGGATATTGAAAGTATTTCTTTTCTTGAAGATGCTTCTTCTAATGCTCTATACGGATCCCGAGGGGCCAATGGAGTGATTATTGTGAATACGAAAAGGGGGAAGAGTAAAGGAGTAAGTATTGAAGCCGATGTAAGAACTGGTGTCAATTTCAGATCTATTGAGGATTACTCCGTTTATACTTCTCCACAGGATTATTATACTGCTTATTATAACAGAGCCAGAATTGGTGAAATTGCAAGACTGAAGCAGCCCGGTGCAGTTCCTTCCGGACCAAGCCCGCATGACGTGGGACTTGCAGCGCTTACCAAACTGGGGTATAATGCTTATAGCGTTCCTTTTAATCAATTGATTTCAAAGGATGGATCTTTCAATCCTGATGCGAAGCTATTGTATCAGGACAACTGGAAGAAACTGCTTTTCAGACCTGCATTGAGAAGAGAAGCCACGGTAGGAATCAATGCCAATGGAGATCAGGTAAAGTCTTATACTTCCCTTAATTATCTGGATGACAAAGGGTATTTAATATCTTCCGGTTTTGAAAGATTCGGGATCAGATCGAATGTAGATTACTCCATCACATCAAAACTGAAGTTGACCAGTGCTTTGTCTTATACCTACAGTAAGCAGGATTTTGGGGAAACAGGAGGCTTTTCCAACCCTTTCCAGTTTGCCAGAAATATTGCACCATTTTATCCTGTTTTCCTCAGGGATAACAATTATCAGCAATTGTATGACAGCAACGGAAATGCTCTGTATGACTATGGAGACGGACAGGGACCCAATGGGGCAACAAGGTCTTACGCCGTTTTTGAAAACCCTGTGGGCAACCTCCAGAAAGATAAATCTCAGATCATAAGTAATATCACCAATCTTAACCTTGGTTTAAATTATGAAATCATCAAAGGACTGGATTTCACCTATAACTTTGGAGCTTATCTTGAAAATACAAGAAATCTTCAGTTCGGAAATACGGAAGGCGGAACTTCATCTTCTGTAGGAGGTACTATTTCGCAAAGTTCAAATTTTAAATATACTCTGAACCATCAGCAATTGCTTACTTATCAGAAAAAACTGGGAAATCACAGTTTCAATCTTCTTGTAGGTCATGAATTAAACAAAATAAAGGATGATGGTTTTTCAGGTTCAAAACAACAGCTTTTATTACCTGATTCTCAAGCCTTCGATAATGCCGTAAAAATTACCGGGCTATCAGGAAATGGCTATGAATATGCTGTAGAGGGATATTTCACAAGGCTATTGTATAATTATGATGGAAAATATTTCTTTAATGCCAATATCCGTAGGGATGGTTCTTCTGTCTTTTCTCCGGAAAGCAGATGGGGAAACTTCTATGGATTGGGACTGGCCTGGAATATTGCAAAAGAAGATTTTCTTAAGGACAACAGCGTAATTAATTCTTTAAAATTGAAAGCTTCTTATGGGCAGCAGGGAAATGACAACATTCTTTTAGGAGGTTCCAACAGAGATTATTATGCTTACCAGGATATCTACGGAATTAATAATTTCGGTGATGACAAACCCGTTCTTTCGCTTAAAAAACAAGGAAATAAGGATTTAAAATGGGAAACTTCCAAAAATCTGAATGCCGGTTTTGAGCTGTCACTTTTAAAAAACAGAATCACCCTGAATGCAGATTATTTTGAAAGAAAAGTATCGGATATGATCTACACGCTTCCTCTTCCTCCATCCAATGCAGGTTCTTATGTGAAATACGGAAATATAGGAGATATGACCAACAGAGGTGTTCAGGCTAATATAAGTGTGGATATTCTCCGTGGTGATGAGTTCCAATGGAGCGCTTATGCCAATGCCACTCATTATAAAAATAAGATTACAAGATTACCGGCTGAGCAGAGAAATACAGGTCTGGTTTCCGGATTATTTATTCTGACAGAAGGTGGAGACCGCTATACGTATTTCCTTAAAGAATTTGCCGGAGTGAATCCTGAAAACGGAGATGCTTTATGGTACCGTACATCCATCAATCCTGCCACTCAGAAAGAAGAGAGAACTGTCACCAACAATTATAAGGAAGCTACAGATTATAACACTGGTAAATCAGCAATTCCAAAGGTATATGGTGGATTCGGAACAGATTTCAGCTATAAAAGATTCAATCTGGCAGTGAATTTTGCCTATCAGTTCGGAGGATATGGATATGATGATATTTACAGAAGCTTATTCCATTCGGACAGCTACGGATCTAACTATTCAACGGATCTGGATAAAACATGGACTCCTGAAAATCCAACTGCTGAATTACCAAGAGTAGATCTTAATGCTACCAATCAGAATGGAAATTCAACGCTTTATCTGATTAAATCGGATTATATCAGTCTTCAGGATGTAACGCTCTCCTATCAGCTTCCTGATGGTTTCGCACAACAGGCAGGCTTATCAGGTCTGAAAGTCTATGTGACAGGTAACAACCTGTATTTGTGGTCTAAGAGAAAAGGATATGACCCAAGAGCTTCATTAACAGGAGTTTCTGACGCCTACCGATATTCTCTTTTATCAAGTGTCTCTTTAGGTTTTAAACTTAATTTTTAAAAGAACAGGAATGAAAAAAATAAAATACTTTTTAGCAGCGGTAACCATAGGTTTTATGATCACCAGCTGTGCCAATGATCTCAACACTTTACCGGAAGGTGATATTTCAGGTGAACAACTGAATAACGACTCTTCCAGTCCCGAAAAAATTCTTGGCGGAATCTATCTTGATCTTCGCAGTAATGGTGCCGGCGGTACTACCGTTCACTCAGATTTTGGAATTATGGGAATTAAAGCAGGTTCCGACCTGATGTCCAATGATATCATCCAGTCTACGAACCAGCATTTGGGAATGTTTTATAATTACGAAGCTACCAATGCCAGCAACATCGCTTCTGAGATTGTATGGACTACTTTTTATGCAAGAATATTTGTGATCAATAAGCTTCTTGATGGTTTAGATAAAAATGCGAGTGCAAAGAACAGAGCCATTGCAGGACAGTTATTAGCTTTAAGAGCCTACTCTTATTTTTATTTAGTCCGTTTTTATGCCAACGATTATGGCGGTCATCAGTCTGAACCGGGACTTCCATTGGTGCTTACCGCAAGCAATCCCAGCCAGGGACTTCCCAGATCAACTGTTGCTGAGGTGTATGGACAAATCAAAAATGATATTGAGGAATCTATTACACTCTTAGATACTTATGCACGTCCGTCCAGAGCCCAGATCGATAGAAGAACCGCCAAGGCCATTGCAGCTGAAGTATTTCTGGAAACGGGAGATTACATCAAAGCGGCTCAATATGCTGAGGAAAGCAAACAGGGCGTTGGCCTTATGACAGAAGATGATTATACCACCACCGGATTTTCCAATATCAATAATCCTGAGGTAATATGGGGTTTTCATAATACGATTTCTACCATGAGCATTGGAAATTATTATGCCTCATTCTTCTCAATGTTTGATAATACCAACGAAGGATATGCCGGTGCTGCTCAGATCCGTAAACTGATAGACAAACGGCTTTATGAAGCAATTCCGGAAACGGATTACCGTAAAAAAGTGTTCAATGGCAGTCAGGCTGCGGCTTATACCTTTAACGGAAAAACAAAAAACTACCCACCTTATGTAAGCTGGAAATTTAAAGATCCTACTCTTTTTGAAGGAGATTATATTTACATCCGGGCTTCCTCATTATATTATGTACAAGCTGAGGCCCTTGCCAGACAGGGAAGAGAAACGGAAGCAAGACAAGTATTATTCGAGATTACCTCGAAAAGGGATAAGGCGTATACACTCTCTACAAAGTCAGGCAATAACCTGATCAATGAGATTGTCCTTCAAAAAAGGATAGAACTTTGGGGTGAAGGCTACGCGTGGTTTGATATGAAACGATTAAACACCCCTTTAGAAAGAGTATACACAGGGACAAATCATACTTTTGGAAGGTTCAACCTTACTCCTGATAAATTCAGATTCCAGATTCCTAATAAAGAGATTAATAATAACCCACAAATCAAACAGAATGAATAGATAAGCTAAAACAATTTTACATTCAAATATATTCAGTGACGAGGCGCCATTTACAAGTAAATGGTGCCTTTTTTATTAATAATGACTCAGTTGTATGTTTTTCAAACGCAAAGTTTTTATTATTTAAATTATAATTAAAGCAAGCGACAAAGCCGCATGAAGCTTTATGACAGTACGTCCGCTTCAACAGAATCAATGTAGTTGATTCCACCTTTGCTTCCTCAAAAAAAGTAAGGATAAAAAAATAAACTTTGCGTCAAATATTTATCTATTTTACAATAATATCAGACTTATAATTGTCTTTTAAAAGCTCTCCATTTTTATACAAACGCTGGTTAATGACCTTCCCCTTTTCATTGAAATAAAGCCACAAAGCATTTTTCCTCCCTAAAGAATCCAATCGCCCCATTTCTTTCGGCATTTTGTTATTGTGAAGAATCTGGATCGGAAACAGGCCTTTCAAATCTTTTAGAGAATCCATTTTTTCAGGAATCAGTTCCGCTTCATTTCCTATTTTGAAAGTATACTTTTTTCCTTTATCACTTTTAAGAATAAGCTCATCACCTGATATCTCATATTTTCCCTCTGAAAATGGAGCTGTTGAAATCTGATCATAGCTTATATATTCTGTTTTTAAAAATTCAAAAGTTCCGTTTTTTATATACAATGAATATACTCCGCCTCCGGATTGCAGCTCAACATATTTCGGATATTCTTTGTCTTTTTTACAGGAAATAATCGTGAAAAGAATGATAAAAAGGCTAATAGTTTTTATTTTCATGGAACTAAATTATTAAAATATTTACAATAGAAGAAGGAGTGGAAATACATATATTTGGAAATCAAAAAAACTTTAAAACCAGATTCAAATGCAGAAAGGAATTATTTTCACGCTATTTGCGCTCTTATTCAATCTCCTTATTTTTTCACAGCACAAGAAATCTCCTGATCTTAAGAAAACCATTGAATCCATTATCTCCAATAAGAAGGCAGATGTGGGTGTTTCAATCCTTGGAACTGATCAGAAAGAAACAATACAGATTAATGGTAATACATTGTATCCCATGCTCAGTACAGTAAAGTTTCCTATTGCTTTAACGGTGTTGAAAAAGGTAGAAAAGGGTGAACTTTCTTTACAGCAGAAACTATTCATTAAAAAAGAAGAACTTCTCGAAGATACCTGGAGTCCGTTCAAAAAAGAACATCCTGAGGGTAATATAGAAATCAGCCTGGAAGAAGCTCTGAAATGGATCGTTTCCTACAGTGACAATAATATCAGTGATATCCTGATGAGGTTGGTTGGCGGGTCGGAGCCTGTTCAGCAGCTGGTCAACAGTAAAGATTGTATCATTCAAAACAATGAAGAGGATATGCACAAAGACTGGGAATCTCAGTTTGTAAATAAAATAACACCCAACGAAGCTATCCGGCTCCTTACAGCATTCAGTAATGGAAAAATACTGAATAAAGAACATAGTCTGTGGCTCTATAACATTATGCTCAATAACACTGCCGGACCAAAAAGGCTTAAGGGCAATCTTCCGCCACAGGTAAAAGTAGCCCACAGAACTGGAACATCTTTTACCAATAAAGAAGGAATGACAGGCGCTATCAATGATTTCGGAATTATTGAACTTTCAGACAACAAAAAGATATACATCGCTGTTTTTGTTCATGATACCAATGAAAAGTTCGAAAATGCAGAAGCAATTATTGCAGACATCTCGAAAGCAACTTATGACTATTACCATAAAAAATAAGGAATGACCCAAACACAATTATTCTTCACAGCTCTGTTTTCAGCAGTACTGTCTGTTACCGCAACAGCTCAGAAAAAAGACATTTATAAACACAAAATAGACAGCATTATAACGGCTTCCAGTCCAATTGCATTCAACGGCGTTGTCTTGGTTACTCAGAAAAGAAAAATCCAATACCTGAAATCCAATGGGTACAAAGATTTCGAAAAGAAAATCCCGGTGAAAACAGATGACCAGTTTGAAATCATGTCCAATTCAAAGCAGGTTACTGCTGTTTTAATTTTACAGGCTGCTGAACAAGGAAAACTGAGCCTCCACACCCCTATTAAAAAATATCTTCCCGCTCTTACCCAGACCTGGGCAGATACGGTTACTGTACATCATCTTTTGAACCATACTCATAGTATTACAGATATAAATAAACCGACAACGTTCAAAGCCGGCTCCCAATTCAAATACGGTAACCTCTCCTATATGATGTTGGGGGAAATTCTTAAAAACACAACTGGAAAAAGCTTCACAGAACTTGCCACTTCTCTTTTCAAAAAGCTAAAAATGGATAAAACACTGGTATTCAACACCAGGAACAATCAGTCTCTTGTTCCCGGCTATATGAACGAAGACAATCAGTTTGAAAAAGTGAAACAATCATTCCTGAATGATAATATTGCACCTGCAGCTGGTATCATTTCTACGGTGCAGGATCTTGCTAAATGGGATGCAGCATTATTTAAAGGAAAACTTCTCTCTCCTGAGTTTCAAAAGCAGATGCTGACTCCTTCCACAAGCTCCCAGCACAACGTTTTTGGAAAAGAAAGTATGGGGTTTGGTTACAATGTAAGATTTATCAAAGAAGCAGGTCTTGATTATTTTGCAGTGACAGGTCTCGGAGATGGTTTTACATGCCTTAATGTCTATTTTCCTTCTACAGATACTACTTTGGTCATTTTAGAAAATCAGATGCCTGAAAAAAGTGAATACTGGAGCTTTAAAGAGGCTTCGATAAAAAATGTGGTTCTAAAAGCGATGACTTCCAATCAATAATTTTTTATGCTAACTATTTACGAGTCAGTTTCTATTCCGAAACTGACTCTTTTATTTTTTATGCTCCCGCAGATTGAGAAGGCTATACAGATTTTTTTAAAACTTTGGATTTAAGGACAGAGAAAGGTTTTTCAATAACCAAACGGTAAAACAAGCCACCCAAAATACAAGCAAACAGACAAATCAAAAGAGTAATATTATCTGAGGTTTCAAATTTAAAATAGTCAAAAAGTCCCTGCACCATATGAATAATTCCTTTATGTGAAAGGTAAACAGTATATGACAGAGCTGCCAGCTGAGCGGTAATATATGACTTTGAACGATACAGGAAAGACGATTGTGAAATGGCAGCCATCAGAATAATTCCATAGCTTACCGCCACCAGTGTAAACCCAAATACAGAAGCCGTTTTGGAAGCCTGTTCATTACATATCCAAAATGAAATTCCCAGCAATACTATTCCAAGAAAGAAAAGCTTATTTCCATTGCCGGCAACTATTCTTTTGAATATTGAAGAATACTGCATGAGATAACCGATCATGACACCCATTCCCAGGCCATCTAACCGTGTGTGGGTAGGATAATATATTTTCATATACCATAATTTCCAGAAATCTGTGGAAGAAGTATCTGCCACCACAATAAATTCATTCCATGCCATCAGCCTTGCTATAATAGAAAATCCAATGACAGCCATCATCAGAACGGCTATATATCTGTACAGTTTTGTTGGCATAACAATCAAAAGAAACAAAGGAAGAATAAGGTAAAACTGTTCTTCAATACAGAGTGACCATGCATGAGAAAATGTTCCAAAGCTGATGACATCCAGTCCATAATTTTGAGTAAAAGTGACAAACTTCCATAAAGGGGATAAAGCTTCCCTTTCTCTGAAAAAAGGAAATATAAAATAGAGAAAAAGAGTAAAAAAGTAAGCCGGAATAATTCTGAAAAAGCGTTTTATATAAAATGCTTTCAGACTGATATTTCCCTTATCTTCTATTTCTTTGAACAACTGGCCTGAGATCAGAAACCCGCTTAAAACAAAGAAAAGATCCACTCCTGTCCAGCCAAATCTTCCAATGCTGTCGATCCAGCCGGGATGCTTAAATGCCCGATAGTGATATAGTAACACGAGTAAAATAGCAGCAGCCCTCAGGTGATCCAACCCGTAAAGCCTTTCAGAACGTTCCGTCATTATTTTTTTATGCAAATATTGACCAATTTCCAACTCCTTTCTTTCATAGAATCCGAACAACGGCCTATTCAGTACCGACAACAAAACAGGAAGTTTGTACCATAAATGATGTTATCTGACATTATTTTAAAGTATTCTGCATGACATTTCTCTGGCGTAACTTAAGTTTTTATATTTTTGAAGATGATGAAAACTCAATCAGGAACTCAGATCAGACAAACTCTATACTTCCAGCTGTTCTTCTGGATTGCTTTATTTTTATTCGGAACGGCAAGAATGTATGGAGAATATGAAAGTGGAGCTTTTAAAGAAATAATGATTTATAACTTTTGTCACTGGATTTTCCAGATTGCAGGAGCCAATTTTATTTATTTTGTGCTGGTCCGCCATTTTTTTGACCGGAAAAAGTATATTACATTTTCACTGTATCTTATTCTCAGTCTTTATCTTATTTCTGTCATCAACAGGTTTTTCCTTGTTTATATTGCAGAGCCTCTTTTTACCCGGGAAGTGAAAGACAGTGTTTTCAGTATTTTCACAGATATTCCTTACCTCTTGCTCCATTATACATTTACTATTATCAGCGGGGCATTTATCTTTATTTCAATCATGTTTTTTATAAGGTATAAGGATGAAAAGGAACGAACAATCAAACTGCAAAAGGAAAAAACAGAACTGGAATTACAGTCTCTCAAATCCCAGCTCAATCCCCATTTCCTCTTTAATACCCTGAATAATATTTATTCGCTGTCGATCAGTAATTCTGACAAGACTTCACAATCAATCAGCCAGCTTTCTGACATACTGGACTATATTTTACACAAAGGACAGAAAAAATGGGTAACCGTTTCTGATGAACTGGCTATTATTGAACATTATATTGCGCTGGAAAGCCTGCGGTATCATAATGAAAGGTTAAAAATCCAGAAACACACCAGGTTAAACTCCCCAAATACCATTCCGCCCCTGCTCTATCTTACTTTGGTAGAAAATGCCTTTAAACATGGAGCCGGAAAAAGTTCCGAAACCACAGAAATAAAGATTGAAGTGGAAACCAATGATCTTCATTCTGTTTTTAAAATTGAAAACACTTTCTCAGACCACCAGACAGCCAATGAAAAAGGAATCGGGCTGCAGAACATACAAAGACAGCTGCTCCATCATTATCAGAAAAATTTTACCTTCAGTATCTCACAGGAAAACAATATTTTTAAAGTTGAAATAAGTACTCCTTCACATCATGATTAACTGTATTATTGTAGATGACGAACCTCTGGCTATGTCATTACTGGAAAACCATATTTCTAAAATCGACGATTTAAAGTTGGTGGGAAAAGCTCAAAATGCAATGCAGGCTTATAAAACACTGCAAAATCAGACTGTAGACCTTATGTTTCTGGATATTCAGATGCCTCACCTCAATGGAATTGATTTTCTGAAGTCACTGTCTCAGAAGCCCAATACTATTTTCACTACAGCTTACCGGGATTTTGCCATTGAAGGTTTTGAACTGGAAGCGGTAGATTATCTCCTGAAACCCATTACTTTTGAACGGTTTTTCAAATCTGTAGAACGTATCCTGAGAACTACAGCCGACCATACAAAAGATTATATCCTCGTCAAAACTGAAGGAATGCACCGGAAACTTATGCTTTCGGAGATCGTTTATTTTGAAAGCCAGGGAAATGACATCAAGGTAGTACTCGTTACCAATGAAAGGTTTATTTCGAAAAGTAAGATTACAGATCTGGAACAAACGCTATCTGGTAAAGGTTTTGTAAGAATTCACAGATCTTTTATCATTAATTCTACTGTTGTGACGGCATTCAGTAATAATGAAATTATTGTCAACAACCATAAGATTCCCGTAGGAAGAAGTTATAAACAGGAGTTTGATACCTTGATATCTTCTGTTTCAAGAAATAAATTGTTATAAAATTGTTTCCGAAAATTCCACGGTCATGTTTTCTGCTTCTCTTGTAGAATTTAATCTATAATGACATTTTTTTAACATTAATTTTAAATTAGTCATTAGCTCAGCCTTATTTGAGTGATTTCCAATCTGTTTTTCAATGCATTACATCCTATAAATAATGATCAGTCAGTCTTAAAGCAAATTGACTCTGCGCTCACAAAAAACAACCAAACAATTAATTAACAAACACTTACATAAACAATGAAATCCATAGCATCCGCGGATTATCTCATCATGATATTAAAAAAAAATATTACTTTTGCTTAAACAAATAAAATTGTTTTTTAGCTTTTTTATTAGTAAATTTATGTACACCAAGTTGTAAAACATTAAAATTCATTTTATGAGAAAAATAATTCTACTTATTACTTGTATGTTCGGTATTTCAGTTTTCTCACAGATTAAAGTGTTGAAGAATGAAAGTTTGGTGGAAATTGGTAAAGATAATTCTGTTGGTCTCTATAAAAAGGAAGATAAATTTACAGTCAACTACCAGGATCTGAACACCGCCAACCTGAATACAATCCGATCTTTTTCATTTCAGAATATTAATGGTGATGTTACCGGATTATTTAAACTTATTATGGATGGGTTTATCTCTGCTCCTGGTGAAAATATTATCCTGGAACTGCCTAATGATATCATTGAGCTTCATTATGAAAAAAACTATGGCCAGCCAACCGTACAGTTTATCCAGGTGATCAATAAGAACCGGAAATATATAGGAAAATCACAGTTTTTGACCCAAAAACAAGTGGAGAAAATTTTCGGCAGAACCAATGGAAAGTATGCCATGTATGACAGCCCCGGTTCTGTAACCAAAGGAGCTGGTAATAGTGCCTCTACTGCTGCTCCGGCAACAGGTGGAACCAAGAAAAAATCAAAAAAATAATTATATTTTATAAATATTGCGAAACTCATTCTATCGGATGAGTTTTTTTATTTTATTTTTGCAGAAAGACATTAAAACTTATGCCACTTCAGATAATCAATTTAACCAAAAAATTTGGTGAGCAGACTGCCCTTGACAATATCAACATTTCTATTGATAAAAATGAGATCATCGGTCTTCTTGGCCCAAACGGTGCCGGAAAATCTACCCTGATGAAATCTATTGTCGGAGCGCTGAAAATTGACCAGGGTGAAATCATTTTCAATGGGATGAATATCTCAAACCATGAGATTGAAAGCAAAAAGAAAATAGGCTTTCTTCCTGAAAACAATCCGCTTTATCTGGAAATGTACGTAAAAGAATATCTTCAGTTTGTAGCCAATATCCACAAAATATCAGAGTCCAGAGTAGATGAGGTGATAGAACTGGTAGGAATCACACCAGAAAAATCTAAAAAAATCGGACAGCTTTCTAAAGGTTACAAACAACGTGTAGGATTGGCTCAGGCTATTATTCATCAGCCGGATTTACTGATTCTTGATGAACCTACCAATGGTCTGGATCCCAATCAAATCATTGAAATCCGTAATGTGGTAAAACAAATCGGCCAGCAGAAAACCGTTTTACTTTCTACTCACATCATGCAGGAAGTGGAAGCACTTTGTTCAAGAGTTATTCTTATTCATAAAGGAAATATTCTTCAGGACTGCCCTATTGATGAGTTCAAAGGTAAATTTGAAAGCCTGGAAGAGGCGTTTGCAAGTTATACAGTATAAAGAAATACAAAATCGCCCGGAAAAATTTCCGGGCGATTTTTTTTAAATTATTCTTCAAGTTAAAATCAAGAATTGTTATCCGGTTTCTCCTCAATTACAGCAGCCGTTTCAGCATTTTTCTTTTGTACCTGTTCCAAAAGCTGAAGTCCTAAAAGTCCGCTAATTCCGCCATTCGCTGAATCTCCGTTTCCTCCGATTAATACTTCAGGCATTATTCTTACATTCTGGCTGGCAATATTTTCCATGATTTTCAATTGGGTAAAGTTATTTCCGCCCATTGCTTCTACAGATAACTTATAGGATTCTGCATTAGATTTACCAATGGCCAGAATTTTTTCTGCTTCTGCATTACCTGTTAATGAAATTTGTTCCGCATTTGCTTTTGCCAGCAACTCTATCTTTTCTGCTTCAGCTTTTGCGAGAAGTCTTGTTTTTTCTGCTTCACCTGTGGCCAACAGCTTCAATCTGTCTCCTTCTGCATTCGCCTGCAATCTTACGGAATTGGCATCTCCGGTTGCTTTTTTCACTGATGCATCAGCTATTCTTTCCGCAATCACAACACCCTGATCCGCTTTTACAATTTCTTTCTGCATATCAGCAACAGCCGTTTCTTTTTCCAGAGCCTGACGCGTTTCCTGAGCCAGCATTTCAGTTTCGTAAGTAATTTTCTGTTCTTCCGCCAATTTTCTATCCGTTAAGGTTTTCATTAAACTTTCCGGAGGAACAATCGCTCCTATCAAAGTATCTACTGCATTTACATTATATTGTTCCAAAACACTGCTGATGTGGTCTTTTGCCGACTGCTGTCTTTCTTTTCGCGTTCCCAGAAATGCAATCACATCACTATCCTGCGCTGAATTTCTAAAATAATTTCCAATAGTTGGCTCTAAAACCTGGCTTACAAGATTGATCATATTTCCAAAGCGTGCAATCACTTTTGGAGCTTCATACGTCGGAATATGGATGATTTGCGAAACATCAAGATTGAAAGGGAAACCGTCTTTACTTCGTACCGTAATCGTTGAGAGGTTTTTATCCAGCTGGTGAGATTCGCTTCTTTCATAAGCCCAGTTCAGTACCAAATTGGTGGTAGGAACAAGTTCAACCTTCATAATATAAGGATTGATGGGATATTTTCCGGGACCAATGGGTTCTGCCCAAACTCCTTTACGGCTTTTCTCAACAATGTTTCCATGTTTAAAATCAATCCCGCTCAAATCTTGTCCTTCTTCTCCTACATAGCTGATAATAACTCCCACATGGCCAATTGGAATTTCCGTCATTTTCACCATTTCAACTTTTGTAAACCAGGGATTCAGGAAATAAGAACCCGCCAGAATTACCTGCTCCTGAAGACCTTTAAATCCTCCGCTATTTAAAAAAGTATCTACATCCTGAAATTTATTATGTCCATTGATAATTTTACCCGCAATCTGACCTTCTGCTAAAGGGTCTCCTTCCATGGTTGTGATAACCCCCACTGCATTATCAGGAATCTGAGTCATATCCGTTAATTCTATTTCAAATAATAACGTGTTGATTCTATAGGATCCTGGTGCAATAATCGCGGTCTGACGGCCTTTTCTTCCTCCGTTTTTCAAAAAAGCTTCAGCATCCTGAAAAGAATCACAATCAACTTTTCTACCTAAGATTCTTCCGGTTTCTAGTTCTACCCCATCTTTTGCCAGCAATAATCCTATTTTTCCGGTCGGAATCACTGTAAAAGATTGAAAATCGATAGTATATTGCCATATCCATTTTCTGAAATATACGCCCGGAGCTAATGTCTGAGCCTGAAAACCCGCTTCTCCACCGGTTGCAATAATTCTTCCTTCCGGAAGTTCCTGCTTGCCAACCAACACAAATTTCTTGGTTACCAAACCTATTTTGTCCTGAGGAACAATGATTAATCCAAAGAAAATTCTTAAAATGAATTTATAAAAAAGTACGCACAAAAGTGCAATTACGGCCGGAACCATCCAGCCATGAAAAGCTAATTCCATAGTTTTGTTTTTTATTTTTGATTATAATTGAAAACAGGGGTTGTGCTCTGATTCTTCAGAATATGAAAAAACAGAGTACGAATTATGTGATAATTCTTTCGAAAAAATTAAGAAATTACAGGAGGAGATGTATTAAAAATCGTGAAGATGATTTCTGATACTTTTAATAGAAAAAACTTAAAATTAATTAGTTTCATTTTGATAATAAAGGAACGAGATCCTTTGATGGTACAAATGTACAGAAGAAAAGTATTCAGTTGTTTCAAAAACTGACAATATTTCACAAACAAAAATACAACAAATTGATAATCAATACAATTATTTCTAAAAATAAATATTTAGCGGTCTCCGAAATCTCTTCCCGGCACTCTATATTCTTCTTTTTAATTAAAATATGGCGCTATATTTGATAGACTCTGAAATGTTAACCAATAGCCACTCAATATGATAAAGCACATTTTACTAGGAACTTTCTGCTTGGCTCAATTTTCTTTTGTTTATGCCAAAGAGGTTCCGAATCCGAAAACAGATATTTCTGTAGCTTCTTCTGCTCTTCAACAAGTACCCAAAACAGTTATTATTAAAACCAAAAAGTTCAAGATCAGAATCGACAAACAGCCAAACGGCAAATACCTTTATCAGTCATGGAATGCCAATGCAAAGATCACGGCAAAACCAAGCATGATCATCAGCGATGGTGAAATGATTCCTGACGGTACTGGAGGGAATTATTATATCACTTTCAGCAATGAGGGGCACAGCTACCAGATCTGGAGAAATTACCTTACAGATTCTCCTAAAAAAGCGCCTTACACACTGGTTGTCAACGATGCCAATGATAATGAAATTGTACGTCAGGACGGATATGTAGTCAAAAATTAGAATGAAATAAAAGCTGGAAGCTGGAGGAGAGAAACTGGAAATTGTTACAGTCTGTCTATAACTTTACTTTAAGAACTCAAAATTCGCCTTCCTTTGTATAAACTGAAATCCTGCGTTGATGCGGGATTTTTTATGTTCCGGACTGTTTTAATTCTTCAAAATAACCACTGGTTTCATAGCTTTCTTTAGCTGCTTTATAACCAATATTAAAAATCTGTTCCAGCCTGTCTTTTCCACGTTCAAAAGTACCGTAAGCCGCTAGTTTTTGAGAGGAAATGAACCAGTCACAGTAATCAAATTTTATTTTTTCAATTCTATAGGAAAGTAAATCATAGGAACGGGAAACGATTGCTTTAATGGAGTTCAGGTCTTTGATTTTAGCTTCGTTGGGTGGAGAAACAAATACTCCGATGAGCTTATCACAGTCATCTCTGATGATATCTGCCGGAAAGTTGTTCAGTACACCTCCATCACAGTACATTTCCTCTCCAATAATGTAAGGGGTTGTTATTCCGGGAATGGAACACGAGGCAATGATAGCATCCACAATCTCAAAATCTTTGTCAAAAATCTTCTGGGTTCCGGAAACCAGCTCTGTGGCCACAATTTTTACTTCAATATCGAGATCACCCAATTTCATTTCATGAAAAATAGGCTTCAGATAGTTCCGGAAAATCACTGAAGAAACAAACCCCGGCTGATTGAATGTAAAATGTTTCCAGTTGAAAAAATATACAGAATTGAAAAATTCCAGAATTTCTTCCGGCGTTTTTCCGATAGCATGAAGACATCCTACAATAGATCCTGCACTACAGCAGGAAAGGATATCTACTTCAATTCCTTTTTCCTGTAAGAATTTTAATACTCCTGCATGAGCGATTCCTTTGGTACCGCCGCCTGATAAAACAAGTCCTACTCTGTCAAAATTCATAGAATAAATGTAAGGAAACAGCCTGAAATAATCGAGTTAATTTTTATAAATATGCTGATTTTAAAATTATTTTAATAAAATCAATGGTTTTATTAATGTATTTCAACGAAAAAGCCCGGATATCTCCGGGCTTTTATATATTGATTTCTGTATATTTCAGATTAAATGTGAATCACTTCACCGTAAGCAGCAGCAGCAGCTTCCATAATTGCTTCAGAAACTGTTGGGTGCGGGTGAATAGACTTGATGATCTCGTGACCTGTAGTTTCCAGTTTTCTAGCTACCACAGCTTCAGCCACCATATCCGTTACTCCTTCACCAATCATGTGGCATCCTAACCATTCACCATATTTAGCATCGAAGATTACTTTGATAAACCCGTCTGTGTTTCCGTTTGCAGTAGCTTTACCACTTGCAGAAAGAGGGAATTTACCAACTTTGATTTCGTATCCTTTTTCTTTAGCCTGCTTTTCAGTAAGACCTACAGAAGCTACTTCAGGGTGACAGTAAGTACATCCAGGAATATTGCCATAGTCGATTTTTTCAACGTGCATCCCTTTGATTTTCTCAACACAAGTGATTCCTTCTGCAGAAGCAACGTGAGCCAAAGCCTGAGTTGGGATGATATCTCCGATTGCATAGTAACCTGGTACTGAAGTTTCGTACCACTCGTTTACCAATACTCTTCCTTTATCTGTCTGGATTCCTACTTCTTCTAATCCGATATTCTCGATATTAGCAGCAATACCTACAGCAGATAATAAGATATCAGCCTCAAGAGTGATGTTTCCGTTAGCTGTTTTTACAGTAGCTTTTACTCCTTCACCGCTTGTATCAACACTTTCTACAGAAGCGTTTGTCATAATTTCAATTCCTGTCTTTTTCAGAGATTTCTCCAGGTGTTTAGAGATTTCTTCGTCTTCTACAGGAACGATGTTTGGCATAAATTCAACAACAGTTACTTTAGTTCCCATTGTGTTATAGAAGTCAGCAAATTCTACCCCGATAGCTCCAGAACCTACAACAATCATAGATTTCGGCTGCTCAGGAAGAGATAATGCCTGTCTGTATCCGATTACTTTTTTACCATCCTGTGGTAAGTTTGGTAATTCTCTTGAACGAGCTCCTGTAGCGATGATAATGTGAGTAGCTGAATATTCAGTTACTTTACCTTCTTTATCTGTCACAGAAACTTTTTTACCTTTCTGTACTTTTGCAGTACCAAGAATTACGTCAATCTTATTCTTTTTCATCAAGAATTCGATTCCTTTGCTCATTTTGCTGGCAACACCACGGCTTCTCTGAATTACATTCGGGAATTCAAAGCTAGCCTCCACTTTATTCAAACCATAATCTTCAGCATGGTTGATATAATGAAAAACCTGAGCAGATTTCAATAAAGCTTTAGTTGGAATACATCCCCAGTTAAGGCAGATTCCTCCTAAATTTTCTTTCTCGATAATTGCGGTTTTGAAACCTAATTGCGCTGCTCTGATCGCAGTAACATATCCACCAGGACCACTTCCAATGACAATAATATCGTAATTCATTACTTTAAAAATTTTTATGCGAATTTAAGGAAAAATATTGGATGTTTGATGTTTCTGTAAACCGATCTTAAAATGCATCAATAAAGCTATTTTCATTCAATTTTAAACAAATAAAGAGGATACAAACGCATCCTCTTTCAATAAATTTTATTTTATATTAAAAACTTCTCAAAATTTAAAATATAAAAAACGGCTTTTTTTATTTTAATAACCGCAAAAATTCTGTATTATTTAGCCTGTCTAAGTAATCGTTTTTCAGTCGCATATCTTTGATTTAAGGCTTTCATCTGATCCCTTTTCATCTGTTTGGTAGCAAGCGGATGATTAAGAATGAGCTTTTTCTCAGTGTTATATTTTTTGGTGAGCTCTTGCATTTTAATATTAACCAATTCCGTTTTTGATGGATGTGGAGGAGCTGGTGGACGTTTCTGGGCAGAAACATTCATTGATAAACCTAATACTAATAGTGTTGAAATTAAAAACTTTTTCATGATGTTCATATTTTTGAATGACTTCAATAAATTTTATAATTTTCATTAAATTCATTCCGGTTCGTTATAAATCTTGCATATATCATACCAATATTTTTTTGGAAAGTAAAACCCACACTGCAAAATTATTGGCTCATTTGAAATAATGGCTGTTAATAACGGCCTATTTTTCATACATTTATCTTTTAATAAGCACCTATGAAAACGTCTGTAAAAAAGGGCAATCTAACCAAAGACAGTATCTGGATGAAAGAACCTGAAGTCCACGATTTTCCTGCAGCACAGGATTATCTGGAACTGCTTTTTGAACCGGATAAAGCCAGAAAAATGGTTGAAAAATTAAAGGCAGCCCCTACCATTACAAAAAAATCGAAAGATATTTTAAGAGCCAGCAAGCTTGCCCTTCTTCCTGAAACCAATATTCATGTAAAAGAAAACCTGAAAAAAGTAGAAAAAAATAAAAAACTTTCGCCCATACTTTTGGTAAGAGGTGAAAATGAACTGATTATTGCAGATGGTTACCACCGCCTTTGCTGCAGCTATTATCTTACCGAAGATCTGGAAGTCCCGTGTAGGCTGGTTTAATATTTCTCAACAGTTATTACATTCTTAAATAGTGATTTATTTAAAAATATATAATTTATTAAGTTTTATTTAATTTTTAGTTATTTTTTTTCTATATTTGATCGAAACCAAATTTCCAACACATGAAAAAATACATTTTGATCCTTTTATTTGGAACCCTTCCCTTAACTGCACAAGTAGGTATTAATACTACAACTCCTAACAGCACACTTGCTGTAAATGGTTCCTTGAGGGCTGGCTATAGTGAAGTCACCGCCACTGCTTATAATATTCTGACTACTGATCATTATATTACTTATAATGGAACAGCCGATGCCACATTTACCCTTCCTGTCATCGGAACCGGAACAACGAGTTTTACGGGGAGAATTTATAAGATCAAAAACATTTCGCCGAATAATATCACACTTCAGGCTTCCAGCGGTAATACCCTAAGAATTGACAACACTCCTGTTGCTTCTTTTGTGATTCCTATCGGTGCCTATGCTGAAGTTGTGAACAACAGCAATACAACTGGCGGAACATGGGATTTGTCTTTTACAGTTCTTCCTAAACCGAGCAATGTGGAAATCTATGGAACGCAAGTTCTCATTCCTCCTCATAGACTTGGAACAGCACCTGTTGCCGACTGGACTAACCATGGTAATCCTGGTTATGATACAGGAACAACCAATGACAGATGGTGGATCATTAGCAAAACATCAGTAGATAATGCTCACACGTCACTCTATTCCAATGCCAGCAGAATGACCTTGGTTTATGAATATCAGGGTACTCCGTTCAACGTTACCAATATGTATCCAATCCTTACAGCAGGAAATAATTCAAGTTTCCCGGATGTATTTACAGCATCTTTTGTAAGCCTTGCCAATAACGGTACTGCCGGAAGAACAAGACTTACTGTATCTGTAGCCCGTATAGATTTCATTGGAAATAACGGATCTAATAACAGTAACTGGACAGGAACATTCTTATTGAACGTTCTACTAGCCCGAAAATACTAGATATCTTCAAAAAATTAAAAAACAAAAAGAGCAGGAATTTCTGCTCTTTTTGTTTTTTAATTTAATCTACAAAACTTCAATATTTTGTTTTAATGGCAGGTTCTTGGATGAATTGCCAACCATAATTCTGTAAGTTCCTTTTTCTACAACCCATTCCATTTTTTCATTCAGAAACTGTAATTGCTTTATGGGAACTTCAATGGTGATAGATTTTGATTCTCCGGGCTTCAATTCTACTTTCTGAAATCCTTTAAGCTCAATCACCGGTCTGGAAACAGTTGCCAATAAGTCTTTTACATAGAGCTGAACAACTTCGCTTCCTGCTTTTGGTCCTGTATTTTTTACATTGACTTTAGCAATTATAGTTTCATTTTCTGAATATTTGGTTTTGTTCAGCTGTAAACCAGAGATTTCAAAGGTGGTATAACTTAAACCAAAGCCAAACGGATACAATGGTTCACCACTCAAGTCATAATAATCATTTCCTCTTCCTGTTGGATGATGATTATACGTCAGAGGCAGCTGACCTTCTTCAACCGGAAAAGTGATGGGCAGTTTCCCGGATGGATTTTCTGCACCAAAAAGAGTTTTTGCCACAGCATTTCCTCCTTCTTCTCCCGGATACCAAACATCTAAAATAGCACCTACTTTATCTTTCCAGGCAGTTGTTTTTATAGCAGATCCGCCTACTAAAACTACTGTTAGCGGTTTTTTCAATTTTGAAATTTCATGAATAAATGATTCCTGATGTCCGGGTAAACTCAGTGAAGAACGGTCCTGAAATTCGCCTTCATGAATGCCGGCAGTAACAATGATATAGTCTGCATTCTGAGCAAGATCTAAAGCTTCTTCATACTCTTTCCGGTACTTATGAAGTCCATAGTTCCAGATCAGCTCAAGGTTTGCTTCTCCCCGATTTTCATGAAACTCAATGGTAATGTCATATTTTTCACCTTTTACTAAATCTAGATCAACCATTTTGGTGGAATAGCTTAGTTTTTCCCATTGGTCAATGATTAATATTCCATCAAGGTATAATCTGAAGCCGTCATTTCCGCGCAATCCTAACTGATACTTTCCTGAATCCGGTGCTTCCAGTTTTCCTGTCCAGCGGATGCTGTAATGATCAGGTTGAAGTTTTTGAGGATCGGGTGAGTATAAAGTCCATTTAAAATTGAGCTGTTTATCCTGTTTTTCAAAAGCCGGATTTCCTTTTAAATTGGTATCAGAGAAATAGGTACCTTTTAATCCTTTTTTGTTTTCGGAGGATAAATATTCATTGGAAATTGTAGTAAAATCCTTTACATTCCAATCAATCCCTTTTGAATAAACGACTTCAATATTTTTATCTCTGGTATAATTTTTAATTCCGTCAACAATATTAATCTTTTTGTTTCCAGGCCCTGAATAACCGCCTAATCTGGCATCAACAGCATCTGTTCCTACCACCAGAATTCTTTTTACATTTTCGGGAACAGGAAGGGTCTGATTATTATTCTGGAGCAAAACGAAAGACTCTGCAGCCGTTTTTTCTGCCAGCGGTTTATGATTCAGTTTTTTTAATTCTTCAATTTCTTTGACTGAAACATAAGGGTTTTCGAATAATCCAAGCTCAAATTTAGCTCTCAATACTCTTGCAACAGCATCATCAATTCTTTCTTTTGATATTCTTCCATCCAAAAACGGAGGAATAAAAAGCTCATAATGTTTATATTCTGTCTGAAAAATCACATCCAGCCCTGCATTGATGGCCTGTGCGGAAGCATCATCATAATCTTTTGCTGTAAAATGCAAGACATTTGCGCCTCCTACCGCACTTGCATCACTGATGACGAAGCCCTTGAAATTCCAGTCTTTTTTTAACTTTTCTGTTAACAGCCAATGATTAGCGGTTGAAGGTCTTCCATCAAGAAGATTATAAGAGGTCATTACTGAACGGCTTTTTCCTTTTGTAAAAGCATTGTGAAAAGGTATTAAATGTGTTTCCTCAAGGTATCTTTTGCTCCAATGAATCGGATATGAATCTCTTCCACCTTCTCCTACATTGGCAAGAAAATGCTTCGGAGTAGTAATGATTCCCATATTTTCAAATGAACTGACAAAACTAACTCCCATTACTGAGGTCAGAAAGGGATCTTCACCGTAAGTTTCCTCTGTTCTGCCCCATCTCACGTCACCTGCCAGATTTACTACAGGGGTCAGAATCTGACGGATTCCTCTCAATTTGGATTCTTTTGCAATCGCTGTTGAAACCTTGTTCATCAACTCCGGGTTGAAAGTGGCTGCCAAACCGATGGCCTGAGGAAAAGCGGTAGCTCCTTCTCTTACCAATCCGTGTAATGCTTCGTCAAAGGGAATAATCGGGATTCCTAATCTTGATTCTTCTACAAAATACTTCTGAATAGCATTGATTTTTTTCACCAATCTTTCGGCATCTTCATTGGCGTTATATTTCAACAACTGCCCTGCAGCGCCGCCTCCCTGATTTCCAGCACTTACCTGCAATCCAAAAATCCCATGAGAATATTGTCCCTTTGGGACGTTATCCAAATCTCCGGGAATCATAAAACACTGCCAGAATTTTTCTTCAGGGGTCATTCTCTTCAGCAGATCCTGAACTCTGGTTTCAATGGATTGTTTTGGGTCTTTATATAAGGGTTTTTGAGCAGAGATAAATACTGAACTCAGCAAGAAAATTCCTATAATTTTAAATCGAAGTTTAAAACACATCTCAAGAATAATTTAGTTTAAAATTTGTTCTTTTACCTTGAAGCAAAAGAACCAAAAGTTCAAGACTTGGAACTCTCCGCTAAAAATAGAATCTGCTCTCTAAAAATTCTAAAACTCGTGTGAATTTAATGTTAGTTTTCCTGTTCAACAGTTGTCTCGCACTCAAACACTAGAATTTTCTTAACGTTCACAGACTATATTTTCTTAATGCTTCGATTTCCTATGTCACTTTAATATAAAAATAAGTCACCAATTCAACTATTGCGTTATTTGAATTACAGTTGAATATTTTAACTTATTTCTTTCTTTAGGTAAATTAATTTCAATTGAATTTCCTAATTTTTTCCATTGAATTTTGTTTGACAATCCTAAAACTTTCAAAGATTTTGGTTTAAAATTATCAGGAATTGTAAAACTTAATGTTGATGGAGCCTTATATTCTGATTTTTCATCAAGATGGAAAACATTTACCGTATGATGGTCTTTGCTTTGGGTATAATAATAATCTCCTTCGTGATAGGGAGCAATGCTTCTTGTAGCAAAAACAGCAGACTGATTTTTGTTCATCCAGCCGGAAATCTGCTGTAATCTTTCATACACTATGGGGTCATAATCACCATTAGGTCCGGGAGCGATATTCATCAGGTAATTTCCTCCTCTGGAAATGATTTTCACCAAGGTTTCAATAATCTTTTGGGAGGTTTTATAGTTGTCATTGGGAACATAGGAAAAGGAATCTCCCATGGTGATACAGCTTTCCCAAGGGATGGGAAGAGCATGTTCCGGAACCGCCTGCTCTGGTGTAACATAATTTTCCCATTTTCCGGGAACGGTACGGTCTACAATAATAATTCCCGGCTGATTTTTCCTGGCCATTGTTCCTATTTTATCCATATCAATATCCTGCTCTACTTTGATCGTGCGCTGCCATTCAACTTTCGGATCAATGGTATGAAAAGGACGTACCCAGCCTCCATCCAGCCAGAGTATATCAATTTTACCATAATCGGATGTGATTTCGTTCAGCTGATTGAAGGTGAATTTTTTAAAACTCTCCCATCTTTCCGGATATTTTTTAGGGTCATAATTTACATTTCTGTCTTTCGGCGGAAAGTAAGGCCACCAGTAATCATCGGAATGCCAGTCAGGCTTTGAAAAGTATGCTCCAATTTTGAATCCCTCTTTTCTGAAGGTATTGAAGATTTCTTTCGTCACATCTGATTTTGGATTTTTTGAAAAAGGAGTTTTAGGAGAAGTGATTTTATAATCTGACTGCTGGGTGTCAAACATCGCAAAACCATCATGATGCTTCGTGGTAAAAACCACATATTTCATTCCAGCTTTTTTTACTGCATCCGCCCATTTTTGAGGATTAAACTGAGTGGGATTAAAAGTTGTCTGAAGGTTTTCATAATTCTTTACATATTCGTCATAAGATTTCCCATGCTCAGGTTTTCTCTGCGTCCAAGATTCGTCTTCAGGGCATAAGCCCCAGCTTTCAACAATTCCCCACTGGCTGTAGGTTCCCCAATGCATAAACAGTCCGAATTTCATATCCTGCCACTGGTCCAGATTCTGAACAACAAGAGGGTCTGTGGGTTTCTGATATCCGTCAGACACATTATGAGCCTGTGAAAATACTACTGAACTTATTAAAAAAGATGAAAGGAAAAAAGGTTTTAATTTGGGTATAACCAACATATGGAATAGTTTTCCGCTAATTTAATTATCCTTTGGGAGATCCGCAAACATTAGGATTCCAAGAGATTAAGAATAGCTTCATCAAATCCGGAAAATGAAAACTGAAATCCATTTTTTATCAATCTTTCTGGGTACACATTACGGCTTTTTAAGAGTAATTCGGTTTCTGTATTCAGGAATACAGATGCAATTTCCAGCTGCCAGACAGGAGCATTGAGTCC
Source organism: Chryseobacterium sp. JV274 (assembly GCF_903969135.1). Classification (NCBI taxonomy): domain Bacteria; kingdom Pseudomonadati; phylum Bacteroidota; class Flavobacteriia; order Flavobacteriales; family Weeksellaceae; genus Chryseobacterium; species Chryseobacterium sp. JV274. The sequence goes on from NZ_LR824569.1 coordinate 1,376,763, forward strand.
AAAAGGAACATTCAGTTTTTTTCTCAATTTTTTCATCATATTTTCATTGGAAACCGGTGCAGGGGCGGTTATATTGATCGTTCCTGACATATCCTCATGCTGAATAATCCAGTCTACCGCTTTACAAAAATCATCAATATGAATCCAGCTTACCATTTGATTACCTCTTCCCTGTTTTCCTCCTAAACCCATCCTGGTAATCATTTTCAGCTTTGGAAATGCTCCGCCATTATTGCCCAGAACGATTGATGTGCGAAGAACAGCTTTTCGTATTCCTTCATTTTTGACTGCAAAGAATTCTTTCTCCCAGCATTTGCAGATATTCATTGAAAAGTCATCTCCTATAATTCCGTTTTCTTCTGTATTGAGATGTTTTTCAGAATGAACGTAAATGGTAGCAGAACTGGCATTCAGCCACACTTTGGGTTTTTCAGAACATTGATCTACTACTCTTTGCAATATTCTTGTACTATCAATTCTTGAAGAATAGATTTCCTGTTTATTTTTCTCATGATAACGACAGTCTACAGATTTTCCCGTAAGATTGATCAGAACATCTGCTTTTTCCAAAGTGTTTTTCCATTCACCCAATGTTCTGGCATCCCAGTAAATTTCGTTTTTACGTCGAGGATTACGGGTCAGGATATAGACTTGGTTTCCTTTTTCCGTAAAGTATTTCTCCAGATTTTCACCAAGAAATCCGGTGCCTCCGGCTATGATTATTTTCATTGTTTTAAAATTTTAAGTTCAAAATACAAAGTTTTGGGTTCAATGTTTAAGGTTTTAACCACAAATTGCACAAACTAACACAGATGTTTATGGATAAGGGGTATTCTTGTTCTTTTTTAGCTGATGTATTTCTTTGTTCTCACCTGAATTTCTGAGCCTTCAGCCAACATTACGGAAAGAGGTTCCTGATGATTCAGACCTTCAAAGTCATTTCCATATATTTTTTGAAAATCAATATCCAGATGATGGTCTTTTATGGTGTAACAATCCCATTTTGGGTGGCATACTTCATATTCGGAAGTTACATTTTCCTTTTTTGTAAAGCCAAAATAATGTTCTGTGATAAATTCAAACTCTGAGTTTTCTTCCATAGGTTTTGCTGTATTTTCAGCCATAACTTCAATAGAATGCCAGCTTTTATCTTTCCATGAATACCGGATCAGCAGTTCGTCCCCACTTTCATGAATCTGGTTTTTCATTGGCATTGTGTGATAATTTTCTTTGTACAAAGTATTGGCGACAAAGCTCAATGCAGGTTTGGGAACAATTTCTTTGATAAATACCACACCTCTTTTCCAGACTCCTTTCTTTTTTCTTTACATAAAATCTTAGGTTCACTTCCTCAAAATTCCGGTGAAAAGGAATGGGTAATCCCAGCAGTTTTGTATTTAAAAACATGAATCCTACTAAGCTTACATAACATCTACCTTTATAAAAATCGAGTTCTGTACCTTTAGGTAAATAAGGCAATAAGATTTCAGGATCTATTTCGTAATTGATGATGGCCAGCTTCCGCCATTCTGCTTTTAAAAAATTCATAATACTGTGTTCTTTAGGTTAAAAAATGGCTATTCCGTCATGGGTGGAAGATTCTGCAATAGTTTTGATCATCTCATTTCTTTTGAGCAGAAAATCCTTGAGATATCCTGTAAGAAAAATGGCATTAAACAATTTTCCTACAATCCCGAGTGGAGATTCAAATTCAAAAATATCGGTCATTAATGTTTTTCCGTTTACAGATTTAAAGGTATGTCTGTGTCGCATAGATTTGAAGGTGCCTTTCTGCATAACATCAATGAACTGAACCGGTTTCTCCATACTGACAATTTTTGTGGTAAGGGTCTGATAAATTCCCAGATGTTTTGCCCGCCAGGTTACGGTTTCGTTTTCTTCAATCAATCCTGAAGTACGTCCTGCAATTGCTTTTTCATGAGATACTGAGGTTGACTGCTGGTGCAGATCAATGTTTCTTGCCAGATCAAAAACATAGTGAATATCTGCATTGATTACGGTGTTTAAATAGATGGTTGACATTTTCAGAGGTGTTAAGTTTGTTAAATTTTAAATTCAATGGTTGTCAGAATGATAACGACCAACGCAGTGATTCTGAATACTATCCAGGAAATGGTAGGGAGAAAGTTTAGTTTTAGTATTCTGCATCTTCTTATATGTTCCAGAAGCATGATCAATACTACAATTCCAAAGTATATCAGATAAAAAACAGGGGTGAAATCGATCATCAGCGCAGGAATTAAAAGTAAGGTTCCAATTAAAGAAACAGTCATCATATTTCCGAGATAATCCCAGATTTTATCTTTGAGATAAGTTTTTAAAAAGAGGATCTGCCAAACGAGCTGACCAAGGCAAACTGTAAATTCTCTCAGGAAATTTCGTTCTAAATCAAAATTCAGCTTTACGGAAAATTCACTTAGGATATATGCTGAAAAAATAACAACAAAACTGATGTAGGCCATTCTGTATTTCAGGTTAAAATCCGGGATACATGATTGTTCTGTACCGTCATTTTGGGAAGGGATAATCTGTTTTCTATTGTAAGAAATGAAGGAATACAGCTTTTGAAAAAACCAATACAGAGGTTGTATTCGAGCAATTTTTTCCAACAATGGCAAAGAGTTTCCAATGATGAGAAGCAGACTGTCCAGCCCGTAAACGACTTCATTTTTGTCGTGATCTACCAGAGCAATTTCATTTTTCGCACGATTGAAATCGATTAGGTTTTTATTTCTAACAGAAAGTTCTGTAAATGCTTCTCTTCCATCTTCATCCAGCATTCCACATTTTGTGAAACCTTTGGAATAGAGATTACACATCGGGCATTGATTGTCGTAGATTAATGTGTGGTTTTTGAGCGTTTTCATAATTGTGATTTATAAGGTTCATAAGTATTATAGCAATCATAAACATATGCTGCTGCCATCACGGGACTGTATAAAAGAGCAGCCATTAAAACATATCCAAAAAAATCATTGATATGTTTTTCTGTAAACAAAATCAGTACAATAATCCAAACCGGCAGTATTACAATCCCATACGCGATATACAATGCTGATTTTTTTGTTCTAAGAAATAGTTTGACCAGAAAGCTTATCAATTGAGGGATTCCTACTATAAAATAAAACAGAACAAATCCCGACAAACCACCAAATATAAAAGCCTGAGGCCCTATTATTATAAAAAACAGATGAATGTAATAATCATATTTTGCAAATGTTTTCATGGCAATGACTGTTTAAAGTGATCCTTTTCTTCTGAAATAAATAATCAGAAATAAGTGAACGATTAAATTTTTCATACTTATTGTTAATTTTATATTTTCAGTAATTTTTGAAATATAATTCCAAATAAAAAATTAATTTCTTTCAAGATCAGCATTTCTTTCACTTACTACTTTTTCTTTGTTCAATGCGTGCTTACGTCCTTTCAGGAATAACAATAGATTCAAAAGCATCATTATTCCTAAATAAATTGAAAATCCTCCTATTTTTTTGCTCAGCGCAACGACCAGCCTTTCTATGGTTTCAATTTGAAAAAATTCAATGATGCATAGAGCAAAACCTATATTTAAAAGGTAAAACCCAATTTTAAATAATGAATTTGTTGCCATTGCAATGTCTTTTTTCTGGTGAAAAATATCAATCATGAATGTTTTTGAATTTTTAAACAAAAATTGGGATACCAATACTGTAAGGGTAATTACAATAGGTAAATAGATCATGTACGCAGAAAAATTATACGTTGTGGTTAAAACTGTAGTTGTCATAATAGTATTATTTTAATGTTAATTTATTTCTCAGGAAGTAAAGGATAAAAATGTTCATATAATGCAGCATAGAAAGGATTAAAATGATACTTCCAACTCTCGTAGCAGTAATGGTTATCATTTCTTCGAGACTGCTTATTTTGTTCCATATTGTAAGGTTTATTGCGATAAAACCAAGATTCACGAGATAATAACAGCCAAGAAGTATCCTGTTAATTGTCAGGCAAAGACCTTCATCATGAAGTAAGTATTTCAAATAGGCTTTTCCTTCATGGTAACATCTTCTTCCTACATCAATTGTGACATAAGAACTGATACTTAAGAAAATTATATAAGAAACAATATTAAACATTTTATAAATTTTATATTTTCAGTAATTTTTGAAAATTAAATTGAAATAAAAAAGGATTTTAACCCTTTTTCAATTTTTCTATTTCAACAGATTGGTAATCTTTCCTACCAGCCAGTGATCATCGCTTTTTATCGCCAGATCCATAATATTATTTATTTTTCCGGTTACAGAACTGAAATCATTCATCAGTTTGATAAATTCCTGAGCTTCTTCTGAGTCTTTATCTTCAATATTTTTTAATTCTTCAAGAAAAGAAATTACAGGCTCAATTTCTCTTTTTCTGCGTTCTTTGGTAATCTGTTTGAAAAGGTACCACACATCTTTTTCTGCCACGAAATATTCTTTACGGTCTCCTTTCACAAATTCTTTTTTCACAATTCCCCAGTCTATCAGGGCGCGAAGATTCATATTGGCATTTCCTCTTGAAATTTCCAGCTGTTCCATTACCTCATCAGTAGAAAGGGATCTGCCGCTAGCCAAAAGCAATGCATGTACCTGTGCCATCGTACGGTTGATTCCCCAATTGGTGGCAAAGGTTCCCCAGGTCTGAATGTATTTTTCTTTTGCTTCTGAAAGTTGCATTTTATTTTCCTTTTAGATTTCTGAAACAAATGTAATTATATTTTTTGAATTTTCAATAATTTTTGAAAATTAATTTTTAAAATAAAACAGACCTTCTTATGGAGGTCTGTTTTAATTTATAAAAAATTAAGGTTCAATATTCGCTGTTATCCCCTGATTCCAATGCTTTGCTTCCGGCATATAATAGAGATACACATTGCTTGATTTACCAGTATAAATTCCTGCAAATTCCACTTTGAGATCCAGATTGATGGTTTTTGTTTCCTCTGCATTGAAATGTTCCCAGTAAAGTACCAGATAATTGTCAAAGATTTCATAGTAAGAAATCTGTTTTTTATCAATAAGATCTTTCAGCAAGGCATTTTGTAGGGTCAGGCCTGCAGGAATACCGATCTTCGCTATAGTCATTGGCAGCTGGCCGTTGATTTTATTTTTAACGGTAACCGTCATTCTGTTAGTCTCGCCTACTTTGGATACCGCAGATTTTAGTTTTGTTTCCATTATAACAGGAATATCTTTACTTTCCGGGGCCTGAAGAGTATAATACTGATATTCTAATTGATAAGGCAGTCCATTTTTGGTTGGATAATGAATACTGATCTTATTTTCTCCGGCTTTATATGCTGATGAAAGACTGATATTAGGATAAGTGATTGCTTTATTGATGGTGATAACCGGTCTTTCAGCTCCATATAACTGTCCATTTTTAGAGAAAAACTCGGACAAAGCCTGTATGGCCAGCGTTGTTGCCTGGGTAGAACCGAACCCGAAATATCCATTGAAATTAATAAGCTGATCAGCAGCTTCTGCAATCTTTAACTGATTCAGTTTTTCATCTTTCTGAAGTGCCATGATATATAATGAAAGGATTTCCGCATCGGCAGACAGTCCCCATGAACCTGTAAAAGTGATTTTAGATTTTATATTTTTCGTTTCATACTGCTGGTCCAGAAGCTTTATCAGATGATCATACTCCTGTTGTTTTCCCAGATGAGCGGCAGCATTGGCAAGCAAAGCAAGCTGATAAGAATCTTTTGTGACTAAAGCTCTTTTGATCATTATAGCAAAGGTGTCTTCTATTTCATTTTTAAAACCCAGTTTGGATAAAGCATATACCACATACATATTTCTTGACCAGGAATATTCGGAGAAATCTTTTCTTAATTCATAGGGTTTTCTTACTTCAAATAATCCGTTTGCATTCTTTTGGGATAAAATAAATGAGGAAAGTCCCTGAATAAGCATGGCATCCGGGTTTACATATTTTTTTAAATCCGTAAATTCCAGTAACGCAAATGCAGAAAGTGCCACATCTGATTCTCCGCTGCTGAAATATCCGAAACCTCCGTCTCTGTTTTTATAACTCAGCATTTTCTGAAACCCTTTTTTCAGGTTTTTAATCACCATATTCTCCGTTGCAGTATCTATTTTTTTCTCTGATTTTAAATAATCCAGAATAAAAATGTTTGGGTAGACTGTTGAGGAAAGCTGTTCAAAGCAGCCATGAGGCTCTCTCTTCAGTTGTTCAATATCTGCAAACATCTGTAAAGCAGCGTTTTCAAATACATAATATGAGGAATACAGACTTCCGTTGATATACTCCGAAATATTGATTCTGATATCTTCCGTTTTGTTATTGATGATAGAAAACTTATGTGGGAATCCTTTCTCTTCTACTTTAAACGGAAGAATCATCGTTTCCCTGAAGTCTCCGGATCTTAGGGTAAACTGAATATTGGAATCCACGATTTCATCGGTCTGTATTTTGACAAATAATCTTCCTGATTCCAATGGTTTCAGGGTAATTAAACTGTCAGAGCCGATTAGTTTTACATGATTGGGAACAATAACATCCATAGTTATTTTCCTTAGTTCCGAAGAATTATTTTTAATCACAACAGGAATCGTCATCTGATCTGTTCTTGTCAGATATTGTGGAATTTTAGCATCTATTGAGATAAGGCTCTGTGCAGCATACGTAGTTTCATCATTTCCTACAAGTCCTGATGCTGCAATACCTTCTGTCATAATTCTAAAAGTGGAGTTGGCATCCGAATTATAAAATTCCACTTTTGCTTTCCCATTTTTATCGGTTTCTACCACCGGATTCCAATAAAGCGCTTCTCTGTAATCGAAACGGTAGGATGTATTGGTGGTTTTATATTCCGGATAAGCAAATTCTCTTGATCCTGCGTATGATATAAGTCTTCCTTGTGGTAGCGTTTCAACAGCAATATAAGATTTCGGGGTAATATCAAAATTGATCTTTGAACTGCTGTTTTTGTATGAATTTACAATCACTACTCCATTCACTGCCCTGCTTCCATAAATAGCTGTAGCGGCTGCATCTTTGAGGACGGTGATACTATTGATATCATTCGGATTTATGGTAGTATTGAAGTTTTCAACAGGAGTACCGTCTACAATGAACAATGGGTTCTTATTGGTAATGGATGCTTCTCCCCGTATTCTTATCTGTGAACTGGCTCCGGACTGTCCCGCTGGTGTAATTATTAACCCGGCGACTTTTCCGCTAAGTAATGACGTTACATTGGGATTCTGAATTTCCATCGAAGACATTATTGTTGTAGAAGTAACCGCGGCTTTATCTCTTCTCAAACTGTATCCTAAAACCACAACTTCTTCAATCCTTTTATTCTGAATAGTATCAGTTTTTGACCGACCGGGTTTGCTCAATGTTTGGGTATTATTTTTGTTTTCTGTCTTTATTACTTCTTTTCTTTCAGCTTCTTTTACGATTTCTTCTACATCAATATTAGAAAGCTTCTGTTCCACTAAAGGGTTAATATCCAGATTATAAGACAATATTCTGATTTTCAACTGATGTTTAGGCTGAGAAGATCTGGCTATCATTTTATATGAATTGTCTGCGTTCAGGTCTGAAAAATAAAAACGTCCATTTTCTGCAGCGGCTTGTTTAAGAATTTTTTTATTATCCGTATTCAAAAGGAAAACATCTGCTTTCACCGGTTTTTTGTTTTCGTCTTCCACCACTCCATAAATTGTGTTTTTCTTTTCAGGAAGGTATTTGTATTTATTGGTTTTTAAAACTTCCGGGATGAGGTCGAAATATCTGTAACCGTTTGTGAGCATCACAAGATCTAAGCTTTTATCCGCTTTTTCTTCTTTTTTATCGAAATAAAACTGTGGCTTTTCAATTTTCCCTTTCAACTCAGAGTCCATCAGAAGCCAGGAAATGATATGATTCTGCTTGTCATCAGCGTATGTCCATAATTTATCATCCACTACGCTCAATCCAAGGTTGGCAGGAATAGGTCTGTTATTTTCATCAGTAGTTTCGATATCCAGAATTACTTTTTCCCGTGGCAGGTAATGTTGTTTTACAGGCTTAATTTTTATATTTAATCGATTCTCTTTATTGGTAAAAACAATACGTTCTGCAAGAGGGATATTATTCTCAAGAACGGTAAATCGGCAGATTCCTATCGGGAAGTCTTTTTCATCAATTTCAAATGAATTGCTGCCTTTTTTTAAAAGAATATCTTTAGTATACAATTCTTTTCCGCGGAAATTTCCCTTCAGGGTAATCTGTTTTTCCTGAGTTGAAATGATGGTGAAAATTATTTTTCTGTTTTCATTCTGAATATTTAAAACCAAACCTTCATCTTTTGCCGCCGGGAAATTGAAAGTTTGGTTTATATTTTCCGGCTTACTAACTTTTGCATAATAGGATTCTTCCTTTTTAGGAGTAAAACGAAAGCTTCCCATCCCGAAATTGTAGGCTGAAATTTCTTTTACCTTTTCATGATTCTGATTGTAAACAGCCAGGACAGCATCTACAGGTTTTTCAAATTCATCAAGAATTTTAAAGGCTATATTTTGTTCTATTCCATTGATAAAAGTCCCTCCTTCAGGTAAAAACTTTACATCAAGATTATTCAGAACAACCGGAATATTTCTGGAAATAGATTCTGTAAATCCATCAAAATTCACTTTAATATTCAACAGTGCATCAGATGATTTCAGAACTTCAGGGAGCTTGAAAATCAATTGATTTTTACCTTCTTTATTGGTGATGAGTTTCCCTTCTGAGACAGTTTCCCCGTTGGTCATTACCGTATAATCCGCTTCATAAAAGGGAATCGGAAGGTTGCTCAGACTTCTCATTGAAAAGTCGGCTGTTACCTCATCTCCCGGGCCATATCCTTTTTTAGGAAAATCCAGCTTCATTAATATTCTTGGGGAAACTATTTTCTGGAGGGTAATTTCTTTCTCGAAGGTATTTTTTCCTTCTTCATTCTGCATCCAGTTGGTAAAGGCTCTGATCTTATAAATTCCGCCTTTCATGTCTTCATCAAAATAGAAATACCCCTGGGCATATCCATTGGTAATTTCATATTTCATTTTTTTCAAAACGCTTCCTGCGGGATCAATAATTTCAAAATTAACAATTCTACTGTCTTCCACCGGAAGATTGTTTTTTCCTTTTACAACGTATATTTTAAAATACATTCCCTCACCAGGTTTATAAAAAACATGGTTGGTCTGAATGTACGTTTTTTCCTTTTCAAAGTCCTGAAATGAATGCTGTGCTTTCAAAGAAAAGGTTGAAAAGAATAAGCTCAGCAAGATGATATAGGGTGATATAAACTTGAAATTCATGGGTTAAAATTTGAGTGAAACAATACATCCAAATGTTTTAAAAGAGGGAAGGTTGAAAAAATCAAGTCCTCTTCCGTTATCCATATCATAAAAATTCTGATTGGGATCTGCTCCTTTACTGGCCTGCCAAAGCATTAGATTATTCACATAAAAAGTAAGTTTAAGATTCTGTTTTCCATAGTTGATTGGAAAACTGGAAGACAGTGAAATATTGCTGATTCTTATATAATCTGCCTTTTGAATATAGTTTTCTGCCACGCCAAGGTAACCATATCTGGACCACCGGTTTTCCTGTACATTCAGGTTGGGATCATAGAAATCTACAGGAATCTGGTTTCCTGTTCCATTGGCCTGCACGCCCTGAAAAACATAGTTTTTGATATTTCTGTCTTCTCCCGATTCAGAAGAACGGCCATAATAGTCAAGAACTGCCTGTGTTCCATTCCAGAGCTGTCCGCCTTTTTTCCATTCCCAATTGATATCTAAGGAAAAGTTTTTATAGGCAAAACTATGGGTAAATTTCATCACGAAATCTGGTGGAGGATCTGCGATAATTTTCATTCCTTCTGCTTTTTTGGGGAATCCAGACTCATCAATAATCAATTGCCCGTCAGCATTTCTTTCAAAATAGCTTCCCATGACAGCACCCAAAACCTGTCCTTCAGTAAGGGTTTTATAAATGTCTTTAAATCCTGAAACAGCCAGATTCTGATATCCGGGAGAGATACGGTCTACAATATCTTTATATTTGAAAAATGAGACTTTATGGGTTGTAAATATATCGTACCCAAGGCGAAGCCTGTCATAGGTAAAACTGAATTCATATCCACTGTATGTATGGTCAGCTATGTTCTTTAATTTCAGTTGATTATTTTCAAAAACAGGAAATATATCATTTATATTCTTTCTGTTGAAATATTCTCCTTCCAAACTTACATTATAACCAAAGTTAAACCTAGTTCCCACTTTCCATTCTCTGGTATTGATATTGGATAAACCTCTGAAGCTTTCCACTTCCTGTACCGGGAAATATTGATTGTAGTTTTTTGCATTCAATAAAGTGGTGGCATAAGAAGCGTATGATCTTGTAATTTCCGGCTCTGAGCTTAGCTGTGTGTAACTTCCCAGTACTTTAAAACTGTAATTATACCAATCGAAAATGTTATTAAATTTCACATAGAAATTAGCTTTGGGAAGCCAATAGTTATTTTTAAGCGATGTATTCGAGATGTAAAATGAATTTCCAAGATTTAAACCTGCTTCAAAATCATAATCCCGGATATCCATATTATAATTAAAAATATGATCCTGCGAAGTTCTCTGATAGAGGTATTTCTGATTGATAAAACTGTTATAAACATCCGATTTTTTATCATTTAAAATAAAATTCAGGCTGAAAATATTTTTAAAATTATAATCTCCCAATGTATAGGAACCCAGTATATTGGAATGGTATGAACTGCTGTTTTGAGTTCTTTCATTCAATACTCCATTGCTAAAACCATAAGCAGAAGGTTTGTACTGATCAAAATTCCAGATGTTGTTACTTTCATAGGACTGGCTGATATTCAGTTTAAGATGATCCCAGTCTTTTATTATATTAAGGCTAAACCATCTTTCGCGGTTCTGATAACTATATTTGCTTTCCTGCTCAAAAAGGAATAAGGGATTGTCAGCATATTTGCTGTAACTTCTCTGAAAACCATTGTTTAGGAAAGTATGTTGTTCATTTGAAAAAGAAACGGGTGTTAACAATGAATTCTGATAAGCTTTGTTGAACAGCCCTATCCTATTGGTATTGGTGGCTTTATCTTCTTCGTAATTAAAAGCAAGATTAATGGAATATCCACTTAGTTCCGTATTAAGCTTGGCTTTAAAGGAATTGGCAATATCAAACTGATCGATAAAATACATTTGGTTTTTCTGCTGGCCAAGGTTCAATGACAAACGGATTTTTTCATTGTACCCATCTTTTATAAAAGCATTTACGTTCAACTGATTGTTGTATCCTACTGTTGTTTTAAAAATATTGTTGTCATATTTCTGCGCGCGCTGAAGACCATCAACCCAGGGGATTAATTTTCCATTCTGATCATATTCATAAGGTAATCCATTAAATCCTAATGTAGAAATATCGGGTCCGAAACTGAACATCTCATTGGTTTCAGGTCCTTTCCAGACAAGACTTCCGTTTTCTGATCTTCCCTGTACATATTTGCTTTGAGTTCCCGGAATAGCATTCCTGTTTTTAATATCTAATGATGTGGTAAAACTTCCGTTAAAAAGTAATGTTTTCCGATTGAGTCTTTTTACAATATAAACACTATCATTCCTTTGCTTTAATCTTCTTATCTGATCAAAATAAGAGTGTGATCTTTTACTTAAACGGGTCTTTGTTTTTTCAATACTGAAATCATCTTTAATTTCCTTTGAAACCAAACTGTCATATGTTTTACTGTAAATATTTTCTACATTTTTATTGCCTGTCTGGCTTTCCAGAATGACTTTTAATTCCCTGAGCTCATAGGTAGAAATAACATGAGTATTCTTGCCTTGATTCCAAACGAGTGTGTCATAAGGTTTGGCAGCAATGATTGCAAATCCTTCCTCATCGGTCAGTTCATAAATACCACTGTTTTTATTATGAATCTTTAAAAAATTCTGTGTTTTGTCTTTAGGTGTTAAAAATTTTCCGGAATAGTATAATTGTGAATTTTGTGCCTGTAATACAGTAATGGTAAATGGCAGTAACAGCAGATAATTCTTTTTCATCAGTTATTAGTATGCTTAAAAATATAAAAAAAGAAATTTCCGGGGAAATTTCTTTTTTACAAATTATTTTTTAATTGTTTTATAACTTTCTATCAATCTTATAAACTCTGAACGATAGCCTTCTTCATCTTTATTTTTGCCTTGCTGGGCCAGATTTTCAATCTCTGAAAGATCTTTTTTGGTAATCAGTTCAGAATTTCTTAGTACCAATCCAAACCATGCTACTGAAGAAGCAAATTTAAAATCCGGACTGGCAGAAGATATTCTGTTATCAACGTTTTTAACAATCTGGCTGATTTCACGGCTGGTATCTCCATCAGGCTTTTTATAACGGAATTTTATTGTAGCCAGTTCATCTCCAAATTCTTTCGATGAGGTATTATGAGTATATTTCAGATCACTGTCTTTAGGAGTAAAGTCTGATTTTACATCTGTCGGAATCACTTCATACAAAGCCGTAACAGTATGTCCGCTTCCCAATTCTCCGGCATCTATTTTATCATTTACAAAGTCTTCATTTTTCAATTTTCTGTTTTCATAACCAATCAGGCGGTATGATTTTACGTATTCAGGATTAAATTCAATCTGGATCTTTACATCTTTGGCTATGGCGTACATACTTCCTGCAAATTCTTTTCCCAGAAACTTATTCGCCTCCTGCATATTATCAATATAGGCGTAATTCCCATTTCCTTTATCTGCAAGAGTTTCCAGAGTATTGTCTTTATAATTACCCATTCCAAAACCTAAACATGTTAAAAAGACTCCTGATTTTCTTTTATCTTCAATCAACGTTTTAAGATCTGAAGTTGAAGACATTCCTACGTTGAAATCCCCGTCTGTTGCAATAATAACACGATTGTTACCGTCCTTCACAAAGTTTTCCTGTGCCAGTTTATAGGCCAGTTCAATTCCTGCTCCTCCTGCGGTACTTCCTCCTGCCTGAAGATGATCCAAAGCTTCTATAATCTTATGTTTTTCCCCTGCTGACGTAGGGGGCAGAACCATTCCTGCACTTCCTGCATATACTACAATTCCCACTTTATCTTTGGGTCTGAGCTGATTCAGCAGAACTTTAAAGGAAGACTTCAACAGGGGCAATTTGTTATCCGCATCCATTGAACCTGAAACATCAATAAGAAAAACAAGGTTTGATGCTGGCAGATGATCCATGGGGATATTTTTTCCCTGAAGTCCTATTTTAAGTAATTTATGCTTTGGATTCCATGGCGAATCATTGTATTCGGTATTTATTGAGAAAGGCTCTCCATTTTTAGGCTGTGGATAGTCATATTTAAAATAATTAACCATTTCTTCTATTCTTACTGCATTTCCATCAACTCCCTGTCCGTTATTGATCATCCTTCTTACGTTCGAATAAGAGGCATTATCAACATCAATAGAAAACGTAGATAAAGGCTGACTGCGGGTGAGCTCAAAAGGATTTTCAACAAAGGCATCATAGCTCTCATTATTTTGAGTAACTGGTGAAATCTGTTGTTGTTTATTAATTTCTTCCTGAAGTTTCTTCAACTTTTTTCTTTCCCTTCTTGAAAGGTCTTTGGTTATTACCACAATTACTCCATTTACCCCCTTACTTCCATAAATTGCTGTAGCAGAACTGCCCTTCAGAATCTGCATGCTGTCAATTTTGTTAGGATCTAAATTTCTGAAGTCATCAGCTTTTGTCAATATTCCGTTAACTACGTATAAAGGGTTATTTTCTGGTGAAACAGAAGCTGCTCCTCTGATCAGGATCGGGTTATTGTTACTAAGAAATCCTTGATTAATGCTGTTAACTACATTTTTATTACCCGATGAAGTGCTTATCTGCAAGCCCTGAGCACTTCCCTGTAATGATGAATAAGTGGTGGACTGTGGTAGATTACTGACAGAACTACTTGTTATTGTACTGGATGTTGTTGCATAATTTCTTTTAACTGCCTTTGAATATCCCATTACTACAACCTCTTCAATACTTTTAGTCTGATTGGTATCTTTTCGCTGGCCGGTAGGAATATAATTTGTATTTCTATCAGCATATACATTTTGTTCTCTTTCCATACGGTACTCAGAGATTACCGGTTGATAGATATGATCTGAAGGTACTGGAAGTGGCAAAGGCGGAAGTGGCGGAACTTTCACAGAGTATTTAATAGGTTCCGGATTGACAGCCAGATTTTCTGCAGGTTTAATAATCTTTTTTTCTTTTTGAATATTATTCTTTATAGTACTATCTATTTTTGAAATATCTGTCTTTGTAACCGGACCTCTTAAAGTTGTATTCTCTGCGATTACAGGTTCTGCAGTCTCTTTATTATTCATAAAGTAAAAAGCTCCCAAACCAATTATCAAACTTGCGGCAATACCATATGGCAGCCAAATAGGAATTGTTCTCTTTTTTTCTTCTTTTTTATCTAATTTCTCTTCAATTTTCCCCCATACTTTTTCAAAACCAGGAAAAACAGTTGGCTCTTCTGAAAGCTTGGATGCTTCATTGAATTGTTGATCTATATGATTATTTTCCATTATTGTAAAAGTTTAAATGTTTTGATTCACTAAAAGTTCCTGCAGCTTTTTTCTTGCAAAATTGAGCTGTGATTTTGAAGTACCTTCACTGATGGAAAGCATTGCGGCTATTTCTTTATGAGGATATCCTTCAATAGCGAAAAGATTAAAGATCGCTCTGCAGCCTTCGGGAAGAAAATTCAGTAAACTCAGAATATCTTTTTCAAGGGAAAGGTTCTCTGTGGTTCCTTCAGAAGGATCCATGAAATTTTCTTCAAGAGAAATCAACAATCCCTTACTAGATCTTAATTTCTGCAGGCATTCGTTCACCGCAATTTTTCTGGCCCATGCTTCAAAGGTTTGAGCATTTTGAAGCTGGGTAATTTTCGTGAAGATTTTATAAAACGTATCTGCCAATACTTCTTCTATATCTTCATCGTTTTTCAAATAGCGTCTGCAGACTGCGTAAAGCCTGCCCGCCATTTTCTCGTAAACCTTCCGCTGTGCATTGCGGTCGTTACGCTGGCATTCCAATAATAATTCTTGTTCCATAGTCAGGAGTTATATTATTATAGATGCAGAAACTTTTGCTGGGGTTGGAAACATGGTCAACTTTTTTATTAAAATATCGAAAAAACAAATTTTAAAATAAGCCATTTGATATTTTTTTTTTATTTCAAATTTAACTTTTCCATCTGTAACAAATCTTTATTATCAACGACTCTTAATATAAATAATCTTTTTATAGTAATGAAAAATGCCAAAATTGCATCATTACTTTTTGTTTTGTCTGCAGGAAGTATGATGTTTGCCCAAGATGACTTAATCAACAAGTTAAAAAACAACCAATCACAAAACGCTAATTTTCAGTTCACAACGTTAAAAGACGTTGGTGCAACTTCTGTAAAAAACCAGGGTTCATCAGGAACTTGCTGGAGCTATTCAGGTAATTCTTTCCTTGAATCTGAAATGCAGAGAATGGACAAAAAACCTGTAGATCTTGCTGAGATTTTTACAGCGAGAAACTCTTATCATGATAAAGCGAAATTATATGTTTTGAATAATGGCGCAATCAGCTGGGGTGACGGAGGAGAACTTCACGACGTAATCAATATGTACAAGAAGTATGGAGCAGTTCCTCAGGATGTGTACACAGGATTAAAAGCCGGACAAACTACGAATAACTTCAAGGAAATGCAGGGGAAACTGAAGCCTGTTCTTGACAGTCTTGTTCAAGCTTCTTCAAAAGGAAAACTTACAGATAACTGGATGGATTCTGTAGATGCTATTCTTGATGAATATTTAGGAAAAGTACCTGCTAACTTCACATATGAAGGGAAGAATTACACTCCGAAAACATTTGCAAAGGAAGTAGTGGGAATCAATGCTGAAGATTATGTAGAATTATCTTCTT
This sequence comes from Chryseobacterium sp. JV274, assembly GCF_903969135.1. NCBI lineage: Bacteria > Pseudomonadati > Bacteroidota > Flavobacteriia > Flavobacteriales > Weeksellaceae > Chryseobacterium > Chryseobacterium sp. JV274. Next base: position 1,392,825 of record NZ_LR824569.1, read on the forward strand.
ATAAAGATTATGCATATTATGAGAAATTTGTAGTTCCGATTCCTGATAACTGGAGCCACGATTCTGACTGGAATGTTCCAATGAAAGATCTTACAGCGATCATCGACAATGCAGTAACGAAAGGATATTCTGTAGGCTGGGCAACTGACGTTTCTGAGCCTTATTTCTCTTACAAAAATGGTGTAGCTTATGTTCCGGATATGGAGCTTGATCAGATCACTGCAGAGAATAAGCAAACTTTATTTACAGAGCCTAAAAAAGATAAAACAATCACTGAAGATATGCGTCAGAAAGCACTTAATAACCTTTCTACAACGGATGATCATGGTATGCATATCGTAGGTTTGGCAAAAGATCAAACGGGTAAAGAATATTATATGGTGAAAAATTCATGGGGAGTAACCAATGATTTCGCCGGATATCTTTATGTAACAAGACCTTATGTTGAATACAAATCAACAGCGATCCTTGTTCACAAAAATGCAATCCCGAAAAGCATCTTAAAACAATTGAAACCAACTAAGAATATTGGTTTATAAGATAAAGAAATCATTTCTGCCGGTTTAAGGGCAGTTTTAGATATTTAAATCTGTTAAAACCCGCTTTCGGAAATTCCGGAAGCGGGTTTGTTTTAAAAAATAATCTTTGAAAAAATATATTTCCCATTTTAGTGTAAAATACTGTTTGATTTACAAAAAATATTATATTTGTATGAATCAACAAATTAATTAACATGAAAAATCTAAAGAAATTAACAAAATCGACATTAAAAAACATCATCGGAGGAAATGCACCACAGTGTGAAGGAGATACTGTTGCCTGCCGCCACAAAGCTGAAAATGGAGTTCCTGCCTACTGGTCATGCGAACCAGCTGCAACAGGATGCAGATTCTTATAAAATGACCTTCAAAGCCTTTAGAAGTTGTTTATAAAACAAATAAGAACCCGATTTCAGAAATTCTGAAATCGGGTTCTTTAATAAATAGGTGAAAATTAAATATAAAATAAAGTGAATTATGCTGATTTAATATCAGGTTGAATGGTCAAATTAACTTTGCAGGTCAATAAATTATGCTGTAAAAAATTGACAGCGAAGTAAATTCACTATTCGTTATTGATATTAAAATAAAACGCCCATACTTTCTGCTGAAAAATCCAGAAGAGCTTCAGTGTTTCCATCTTTGATCTTCTGTACCCATTGATGATCCTGCAAAATGGCTCTTCCTACCGCAACAAGATCGAATTCTTCATTATCAAGTCTTCTGATCAGCTCCGTAAGATCTGTCTTTTCTGTTCCCTGTCCTGCAAAAGCGTTAAGAAAATCTCCGTTCAAACCTACAGAACCTACTGTAATAGTTGGCTGTCCTGTAATTTTTTTAGCCCATCCCGCAAAGTTTAAATCAGAACCTTCAAATTCAGATTCCCAGAAACGACGCTGCGAACAGTGGAAAATATCTACACCAGCTTCTTTTAAAGGTAACAACCACTCTTCCATTTCATTTGGAGTGAATGCCAGTCTGGTTTTATAATCCTGCTGTTTCCATTGTGAAAGACGGATGATAATGGTAAAATCATCTCCTACTGCTGCTCTGATAGCCTTTACAACTTCCACAGCAAATCTACTTCTTTCCTTTAATCTTTTACCGCCATATTCATCTGTTCTTGTATTAGTCAACTCCCAGAAAAATTGGTCGATCAGATAACCGTGAGCTCCATGAATTTCAATACAGTCGAAACCAAGGTCTTTTGCTGATTTTGCAGATGCTGCAAACTGTGCAATGGTATCCTGAATATCTTCAATGGTCATTGTTGAAGCCTTTTCCATTGAAACTAAAGGATAATCCTCGGACATTCTTGTATCTCCTACATGCCAGATCTGAGGGCCCATTTTACCTCCATTCTGATGTACGGTATCTATTACGTTTTTCCAGCCGTTTAAAGCTTCTGTACCATAGAAATCAGGAATATGCTGCATGTTTTTTGATCCCGGTCTGTTGATCACAGTTCCTTCGGAAAGAATCAATCCTACTTCTGAAGCGGCCCTTCTCCCATAATAGTCTGCAATATTCTGAGTTGGAACTCCATTGTCAGACTGTGCTCTGGTCATAGGAGCCATTACGATTCTATTTTTAAGCTGTAAATTTTTGTATTGAAACGGTTTAAATAATGATGATGTGCTCATATTTAAATTTATATTTTATAATTGTTACACAAAGTAACTAATAATAGTTCGTTTTTGTATCTTTTATTAAAAAAATAGTGGTAACTTCGCAGTAACTTACATTAGTAACATCAAAGTAACGTATGAAATTTTGGTTCCATATGCTATTTAAATAATAATTTTTCTATGAAAAAGAATGAATTAATGCAATACAGCTGTCCTCTGGGTAAGGCAATGGCCGCTTTAGGAAGCAAATGGAAACCTATTATAGTTCTTGTTATTAAAGACAGGAAGTTACGTTTTGGAGAACTGGCAGTACGCATTAATGTCATTTCCAGAAAGGTATTAACGGATCAACTGAGGGAAATGGAAGCCGATGGACTGGTGATCCGTGAAGAGTTTAAGGAACTCCCTCCAAGAGTAGAATATTCTCTTACAGAAAAAGGACTGGCATTGTTACCGATCTTATATTTACTGGAGGAATGGGAAGCAAAATATCAGGTGAAAGGACAGCATGAAAATAAAGACTGTGCTTTTTTGAATGAAGAAGTAAAAAATAAAAAGGCTGTCAATGTTTGATAGCCTTTTGTATTAAATTGTACTTTCAAAAAGGTAAGTATATAACGAAAAGGTAAGCATATAGGTTCAAAGCCATTTCTGATGCAAATTTGCAGAAAATATTTCATTATGAATTACAAAGAAATTGCAAAAGAAACCATTGGAAATCTATACAAAGTCCACAATAGCATCCGAAAGTCCGGTATTGATGAAAAACTGATCGCTCTGGTAGAACTGCGTGTCTCTCAAATCAATGGATGTGCTTATTGCTGTAGTTATCATGCTAAAGAATTGTCTGATTTTGGCTTTGAACAGGATGCCATTAACAGACTTCCAGGTTGGAAACATACCAATGCCTTCAATGATCAGCAAAAGCTTGTTTTAGAATGGGCTGAAGCTCTCACTTACAGCAAAGATGATTGGCAAACGACCAAAGCAAAACTGACAGAGCAATTTACAGAACGGGAAATTGTAGAACTTACAGCAAGTATAACGTTGATGAATACTTTGAATAAGCTGAGGATTGCTTTGGCTGAGAAGGATTAAGAAAATTAAAAGGCTGTCAATGTAAGATGGCTTTTATTTTTACCATTATTAATATCAAATATAAAAGTCTAATTTTCATCATTTATCATTAAACTATTCAAACAAATATAAAACAAAAAACCGCTCCCAAAAAGGAAGCGGTTTTTAAATTTATCTAAAATCCCAATTAGAATATCGCAGGATATTTCTGAGGATTTGTTTCATTAAACATTGCGTAGATTTTTTCTACCATATCGTCTGTAGACGGCTTACTGAAGTAGTCACCATCACTTGCATAGGCAGGTCTGTGATCATTTGCAGAGATCGTCAACGGATCTGAATCCAGATATCTGAATGCTTTTTGCTTTTCAAGAATCTGCTGTAAGATGAATCCTGTAGTTCCTCCTTCCACATCTTCGTCAATCACTACTAATCTGTTGGTTTTCTTAACACTTTCAGCTATTTCGTGAGATAAATCGAAAGGAATCAATGACTGAATATCAATTACTTCTGCCGAAATCCCTAATTTTTCCAATTCGTTAGCTGCTTCTGTTACAATTCTCCACGTAGAACCGTAAGTGACCAAAGTAACGTCTTTTCCTTCTTTTGTTACTTCAATTTTACCTACAGGAACAGTGAATTCTCCTAAGTTATCAGGTTGTTTCTCTTTCAATCTGTATCCGTTCAGACATTCTACGATGATCGCAGGTTCGTCAGCCTGAAGCATAGTGTTGTAGAATCCGGCAGCTTTAGTAAGGTTTCTAGGTACCAATACCAGAATTCCTTTTGAAAGGTTAAGAATACCTGCCATTGGAGAACCTGAATGCCAGATTCCTTCTAATCTGTGACCTCTTGTTCTGATGATCAATGGAGCTTTCTGCCCTCCTTTCGTTCTGTAATGTACGGTTGCCAGATCATCACTCATTCCCTGTAAACAGTAAAGAACATAGTCCAGGTACTGGATTTCAGCGATTGGTCTCAAACCCCTCATTGCCATACCAATTCCCTGTCCAAGAATGGTTGCTTCACGGATTCCTGTATCAGCGATACGTAAAGCACCGTATTTTTCCTGCATTCCTTCCAATCCCTGGTTTACGTCACCAATGTTTCCGGTATCTTCACCAAAAATTAAAGTTTCAGGATATTTTTCAAAAATTTTGTCAAAGTTATTTCTGATCACTACTCTTCCATCAACATCTTCAGAACTGTCGGAATATACCGGCTTAATCTCCTGAATGTTTTCAGACTTCCACTCCGACTGAGAGTATAAGTGAGATGAATAGTTGTCTTTTTCAACAGCAGCCACTTCATTGTATTTCTGCATCAATTGATTTCTTTCTGCAGAGTTCATTCCTCTTGTTGCCAGTAAAGCTTTTCTTACTAAATGGAAAATATCCTTTTTAGCTTTTGAAACAAGCTTATTGAATTGAGAAATGTATGTTTCAACTTCAGCATTCTGCCCTTTAAGGCTTTCTACTAAAGGTAAAATAGACTGAATAAGTTCTGATACTGCTTTCTGATAGTTTTCCCAAGCCGTTTTCTGTCCTGCTTTTGCTATCTTTTTTGCTTCTTCATCAATGGCTTCAAGCTCCTCAGTAGTAGCAATCACCTCTTCATTTCCATCAATTTCAATAGAATAGTTCAGAATCCATTCTTTAAATTTTGCCAATCCGTCAAACTCAGCTTCCCAAGCCAGACGTTCTTCATTTTTATATCTTTCGTGAGATCCGGATGTAGAGTGCCCTTGAGGCTGAGTAACATCAATTACATGAACCACTACCGGTACACTTTCTGTTCTTGCAAAATGTTCTGCCTTAGCATATGCATCCAATAATGCAGGATAATCCCAAGCTTTCACCTGAATGATTTCACATCCCTGATTATCTCCTTCTTTTCTCTGGAAACCGCTTAGCATCTCACTGATGTCAGCTTTTGCTCTTTGATTTTTAGTAGGAACTGAAATTCCGTATCCATCATCCCAGATAGAAACAATCATAGGAACCTGAAGTGCACATGCCGCATTCAGAGTTTCCCAGAAATGACCTTCTGCTGTAGAAGCATCTCCAATTGTTCCAAAAGCTATTTCGTTCCCTTCTCTTGAGAATTTTTCTGAACCTTCAAATTTTACACTTTTATAAATTGTAGAAGCCTGAGCCAATCCCAATAATCTTGGCATTTGTCCTGCTGTAGGAGAAATATCCGAAGAGATATTTTTCTGAGCCGTCAAATCTTTCCAGCTTCCGTCTTCATTTAAACTTCTTGTTGCAAAATGCCCGTTCATTTGTCTTCCAGCTGAAGCAGGCTCTCTTTCCACGCTTGTATCTGCATACATCTGTGCAAAGAAACTTTCTACCGTTAAGGCATCTATTGCCAATGCAAAAGTCTGATCCCTGTAATATCCTGAACGGAAGTCTCCATTTCTGAAAACTTTCGCCATTGCAAGCTGAGGAAGTTCTTTTCCATCCCCAAAAATTCCGAATTTAGCTTTTCCAGTGAGTACTTCTCTCCTTCCGAGATAAGACATTTCACGAGAGATCCTTCCTAACCTGTAATCTTCAAGTATCTGATTTTTAAAATCTTGAAAGGATATTTGCTGTGTTTCAATATAGGTTGTTTGCATAGCTAAGTAAAAAAGTTTTTTAGTCTTCAAGTATTTTGCTAATATACAATTTTTAAATTAATTTTAATTTTTAATAATCTTTTTTAAAAATTTGATAATAAAAAAAATTGTGCTTTATTTTGAAAAAAATTGTAAAAGATGGAAAAAAAATCACCTCACATTTTGAATGCGTCAAGCAATCTTTTAGGATTTTCATTGATTATCATGACATCTCTAAAAATCGCTAAAATCAGTCAGAATACATATTTGGACGAATTTGCAGGTCTTGCCAGTATTTTTTTTGCATGCAGCTGCTTCTTCTCATTTCTGGCTATCAGAACGAAAACTGAAAAACGGGAATACACCTTTGAGAGTATTGCGGATTATTTATTTTTAATCGCTTTATTTTGTATAGTTCTAGCAGTTATTATTGTAAGCCTAAAAATAATCTAATTCAAAAAACACCAAATCAATTGTCATTTTTGAACTATAAGCTATAGATATTTATCGAAAACCATTTATTTTCGTTTTTCTGGTATATTATTTGAAATTCACGTTAGTAATTATTTTTAAAACACTATAAGATGACAAAAAAATTACTGACCGTAGTTAAGGTCTTCGCCTTTTCTACACTTTACTTCGCACAGGTAGGAATAAACACCTCGAATCCTCAAACAACCTTTCATATTGACGGAGCTAAAGACAATTCGACATCAGGAGTTCCTACAGCAGTACAACAATCTAATGATTTTGCAGTGACCAATACAGCCCAAGTTGGTATAGGTACAATTACTCCAACAGAAAAGCTGGATGTAAGTTCAGGAAATGTACGTGTCCGAAATATTAATTCCAATATTGGAGTTGGAGGAACAGACAGAGTCGTTGTTGCTGATGCCACTGGTGTCTTGAAAACTATTGACTTTACAGCCTATTCATTATTTCATGCACGTTTGGCTGCAGATCAAAATATTGGCAGCGCAGCTTCAATCGTGACACTAATGTTTGCCAGCCCGGTTGCTACTTCCCCATTTTATTCTTACAACACCTCTTCGGGGGTTCTGACTTTTAGTCAGGCCGGTAATTATCTGGTGACTTTGCAGGCAAGTTTCACAAATATTTCTGCAGGAGCGCAATTACTTTTGGGTATCAGACCTGTTCCGGACAGTAACTACCTGGGAAGAGGAAGCCATTATGCAGGAGCCGCAACTCCCACCCTGACTGCTTCCACAAGAATTGGTGAACTAATGAATTATACAACTGTAATTGTAGTGCCTACAGCTGGTTATCAGATTCGTTTTACAGCAGCTCCCAATCAGGCATGCACTATTTTATCAACAGAGATGGGGCCTACAGGAAATGGAAATGTGACCAATGTAACGGTACAGAAAATATAATTAGGGAAACATAAAAAGGCTTCGGCGCACCTGTGGTGCGCCGAAGCCTTTTTATATATCAGTATTTTTAAAACTTTCTTTCAATTACATAATCTAACATACTATGTAACGATTTTCTTGCTTCAGAATCCGGAAACTCATTGAGGAGATCTTTTGCTTTCTGCTGAAAGTCTTTCATTACCTTAATGGCATATTCCAATCCTCCGGAGTTTTTAACGAATTCTATAAGCTCTTTTACACGTTTCGGGTTGTTATTATAACGTTTTATGGTATCGAAATAATACTTTCTATCCTTCTCATCAGCTATTTTCAGGGTATGAATTAAAGGCAGGGTCATTTTCTGTTCTTTAATATCAATTCCTACAGGCTTTCCAATCACGTTTGAACTTAAATAATCGAAAAGGTCATCTTTGATCTGAAATGCCATTCCTGTAAAGGTCCCAAAATCCATCATCTTCTTAGCCAAAGCTTCGTCTGCATTATTGGAAAGAACTCCTATTTCACAGCAGGCAGCAATCAGAGTCGCTGTTTTCTGGCGGATAATTTCATAATAAACATCTTCAGTAATATCCAGTTTTCTCGCTTTTTCCAGCTGAAGAAGCTCTCCTTCTGACATTTCCCGGATTGTTCTGGAGATTACACCAAGCAAGTCATAATCTTTATGATCTGTAGATAATAGTACGGATTTTGACAAAAGATAATCACCTACCAAAACCGCAATTTTATTCTTCCACAAAGCATTGATTGAAAAGAAATTACGACGTTTAAAACTTTCATCCACTACATCATCATGTACAAGAGTAGCCGTATGAATCAGCTCGATCATAGACGCACCACGATACGTTTTTTCAGTCACTTCACCCACCAGTTTGGCACAGAGAAATACAAACATTGGACGCATCTGTTTTCCTTTGGTGGTAACAATAAAACGGGTTACTTTATCTAATAAAGCTACTTTACTCTGCATTGATTCATAAAACTTCTGTTCAAAAAGTTTCATTTCATCATTGATCGGTCGTTTAATCTCTTCTACTGTATTTGCCACAATCTGCGAATGCTGGGTGAATAATTATTAATTCTCACAAAGATAATTTTTTTCGCTCAATTTTAAGACAAATTAATCTTTGAGTTGATCTTTCGGGATAAAATAAAAAGAGGGTTTTGCAGTTCCCAATGGAGATTTAAATTTTTCTCCGGAAATATAGATTCCGGTTTCATCTACGCTTATTCCTTCAATCTGAGCTAATGAAAGAGCTGTTCCTAAATAATAATGCTTTGGTTTTTCTTTGAAAAATACTCCGGGCTCTGTTTCAGTAAAGATATCTAAAAAGACTTCCGTTTTCTTGGTATATCCCACTAAATAAAGCTTTTTATCAAAATAACAAGCATCTGTAACAACAAAACCTGTTTTATAGGTTTCTATTTTTTCTGCCTTTTGCCGTTCTGAAATCTCTGGATCTACAATATAATGAGAGGTTGCTTTTGCAGCCCATTCTTTAGTAAAGATATGCAGCTTTCCATTCAAATAGATCATGGCTTCCGCATCAAAATCATTTCTGGTATTTTTGGAAATAAATTCGGTTTGTTCAGGATAATAAAAAAGAATTCTAGATCCGTCTAAAGCTCTTTCTGAACCGGGAATTTTAATATTAATAGACGTATCAAGACGTTCGTAAGGAACTTTATAAATCATCAGATCTTTCCTTGTTCCCGTATTATTTCCAAAATCTCCGATATAAAAGTTTTCACCGTCGTTTGCCAAAGCTTCCCAGTCAGTATTAATTAAATTGGTTTTAAGTGTTCGGATAATTTCGCCATTATTTTTATCAATCTCAAAAAGCTCAGCTGGATTTCCGCTATCATTGAAGGTATATAATTTCCCGTTCAAAATATCCAGCCCTGAAGTTTCATCAATCTTCTCATTCAGATAATTAACTCTGTATTTTTTTATTTTCAGAAAATCGGTCTGCTGGGAAAATGCAGATTGAGTAATGATAAGGGCAACAATCAGAAAGAATTTTTTCATAGGACAAAAATAAGGTTTTATTGCAAGTTGAGGGGTTGGGATCTATACGAACATAGATTCTTACGGAATGGACAAACTAAGCGTTTTATTTCTCCACACACCTTGTCATTCCACAGGAATCTGAATATTTTATATAGTCCTTTGAAAAATTCTTGATTTTGTATTGGAGAGTTTAAGGGATTTATTATTTTGTTTATTCACCTTTCTCTCATCTCAAAATAGAAAAACGGGCTGAAATAGCCCGCTTTTCCCTTAGATTTCTATTGATTTTAAAAACAAGTTTAAGCAGTTTTCTGCTCTTCCTGAGTTTGCTGTTGTTCTTTCTTTTTTGCCTGTTTTGCAAAATATTCTTTCTGGTATTGTCTTACCGTTTTTCCGGTTCCGTCATGTCTCCACCCCGGTGAATTGAAAATATAATTGATTCTGTCAGTGAATTTTAATCCTGGCTGTTTGAGATCTTTCCAGATTTTTCTCCATTCATAAAAAAGGACTGTATCTGGTCTGTTATCCGGCATTTTGGGATAAATCCCATACTTTACAGGAATATTAGGATCTTCTTTTTGAAAGGTTCCAAATATTTTATCCCAGATGATCAGGCACATTCCCATGTTCTTATCCAGATATTTTACATTACATGCATGATGAACACGATGGTGGGAAGGAGTGACAAGAATATATTCTAAAAATCCCATACGCTTCACAGTCTGTGTATGAACCCACGTTCCATATACCTGACCAATGGCATAAGCCACCATAATATGCCACGGATTAAATCCTAAAAATGCAAGTGGTGAAAAATATAAATATCTGTAAAGCGGCTGTAGTACAGGGCTTCTGAATCCTGTTGTAAGGTTAAAATATTCTGAACTGTGGTGCGTGATATGAACTGCCCAGAATGCTCTGGAACGATGGTCAACATAATGCAGTACATAATAGGCAAAATCTGTGATTATAAAACAAGCCAGCAGATACCATACACTAAGGTCCCATGAAAAAAGTCTGTGATTGTAGAAGAAAAACATAACGCCCATGGCAAATGCTTTCATGATAAGGTCCAGACCAAAGTTCATCAATGCCAGATAAACATTGGTAGCAAGATCTTTCCCGCTATATAGCTTAGCTTCTGAAACATGGCTGTAAATCATTTCAGCTAAAATAACGGTTGCATGCAACGGGATAGCCCATGCATACACATTTTCCAGCCCATCCTCGCTCATAAGAAAATCCATCATCACAAAATAATTTGTGCAAAGGTAGGGCTTTAACCTTTTTTTAAGAAAGTTTTGATTTTTTTTAAGGAAATTTTAATCTGTTGCTTTGTTGGCCAATTGCCCGCAGGCAGCATCAATATCACCTCCACGGCTTCTTCTGACCATTACAGTAACCCCTGCATTTTCAAGCTGACGGATATAGTTTTCTTCCGCCTGTTTGTTACATTGATCATATTTTCCGTCACCAATCGGGTTGTATTGAATAAGATTTACTTTTGAAGGAACCTGTTTGCAGTATTTGATTAAAGCTTTAATATCTTCATCTCCGTCATTGATTCCTTTCCATACACAGTATTCAAAAGTAATGACAGAACCTGTCTTTTGATACCAGTACTGAAGAGATTCCATTATATCAGTCAACGGAAATTTATCTGAGAAAGGCATGATCTCGTTACGCTTAGATTCGATAGCTGAGTGAAGGGATAAAGCCAATTTCACACGCAGTTCATCATCTGCCAGCATTTTGATCATCTTTGGAATACCGGATGTAGAAACGGTAATTCTTCTTGGAGACATTCCCAATCCTTCCGGCTGGGTAATTTTCCTGATGGCTTCAACGACGTTTTTGTAATTCATCATCGGCTCTCCCATTCCCATAAATACGATATTGGAAAGTGGTCTTTCGAAGTACATTCTACTCTGGCTGTCAATCAGGGCTACCTGATCTACAATTTCAGCTACTTCAAGGTTTCTCATCCTTTTCAGTTTTGCTGTAGCACAGAATTCGCAGTTTAATGAGCATCCTACCTGGGAAGATACACAGGCTGTAGTTCTTGTTTCTGTAGGAATAAGAACAGATTCCACCATCAGCCCGTCATGAAGTTTCACTCCGTTTTTGATGGTTCCGTCAGTACTTTTTTGAAGAAGATCTACGGAAACAGGATTAATGGTGTATTCTTCGGAAATTTTTTCACGAAGTGATTTCGAAAGATTCGTCATTTCATCTATCGAATGGAGATTTTTACTCCATAGCCAGTCATAGACCTGTTTCGCACGAAACGGTTTTTCTCCTAAAGACTCAAAGTAATCTTTAAGCTGGTCCAGTGATAATATACGGATATCTTTCATAATATTAAAGAGCCAAGTTAAAAGTAAAAAGTTTTTAAAGTTTAGTATTGTTAGCTATTGCAGCCAAAATGTTTTTCAATTCGTTACTCTCATTCAATAAAGCTTTAAATTCTTCAGAATCATAACCATCTAATTCTTCTAAAACCCGAAGCCAGAAATTACTTTCTCTTGCTTCTCTTAAAGCAATTTTCACTTTATTTTTAAAGTCAGCTTTAGAAGATCCAGCTTGGGATTCTTCATAATTAGCACCTATTGAAGTAGCTGATTTTCCAAGTTGAAATCTTATTAATTTACTTTCAGAATCATTTGGAAGTGTTCTTAAAAATTTAAGACAATTAACTCCAAATGTAAAAGTTCTTATAAGTAAATCATTTTGTCTCATTTACACTTGTATTACTTTTAACTTGGCTCTTTTTACTTTTTTATAGAATTAACATTGCGTCACCGTAAGAATAGAATTTATACTTTTCTCTTACAGCTTCTTCATAAGCCTGCATTACGAAATCTTTTCCAGCAAAGGCAGCAATCATCATAAGCAGTGTAGACTTCGGTGTGTGGAAGTTTGTGATCATTGAAGTAGCTACTCCGAAATCGTGAGGCGGATAAATGAATTTATTTGTCCATCCGTTGAAAGCAGAGATCTTTTTGTTTGAAGAAACAGAAGTTTCCAATGCTCTCATTGTTGTAGTACCTACCGCACAAACTCTTCTGTGAGATTCTACTGCTCTGTTGATAAGGTCAGCATTTTTTTCATCGATGATGATCTCTTCAGATTCCATTTTGTGCTTAGAAAGATCTTCTACCTCAATCGGGTTGAATGTTCCCAATCCTACGTGAAGTGTTACTTCAGCAAAATTGATTCCTTTGATCTCTAATCTCTTCATCAAATGCTTGGAGAAGTGAAGACCTGCTGTAGGTGCAGCAACAGCTCCTTCTATTTTAGCATAGATAGTCTGGTATCTTTCTGCATCTTCCGGCTCTACTGCTCTTTTGATATACTTTGGAAGTGGAGTTTCTCCCAATTCTTTTAATTTCGTTCTGAATTCGTCGTAAGAACCGTCGAATAAGAATCTTAATGTTCTTCCTCTTGAAGTGGTGTTATCAATAACTTCTGCTACCAAAGATTCATCTTCAGTGAAGAATAATTTGTTACCAATTCTGATTTTTCTTGCCGGATCTACCAAAACATCCCAAACTCTGGTTTCTTTATCAAGTTCTCTTAATAAGAAAACTTCAATTTTAGCACCTGTTTTTTCTTTATTTCCGTAAAGACGAGCAGGGAAAACCTTAGTATTATTGAAGATAAACAAATCATCCTCATCAAAATAATCCACTACATCCTTGAATAATTTGTGCTCGATAGTTTGTGTTTTTCTATCAAGTACCATTAATCTAGCTTCGTCTCTGTGCTCTGATGGGTGTTCTGCTAATAATTCCGCAGGAAGATCAAAATTAAAATCTGATGTTTTCATTTTTTAAATTACGGTTTAAAAATTATTGTAATTACAAGGTGTAATTTTCGGAGTGCAAATATACGACATTGAATACCCCTTTGTCAAGTATTATTTACAATGAAATATAAAACCGTGATTTTACGGGGATTTTTAAGCTTAAAAAGTTCTATTTTTGGGAAAATTAAAATTCAGTATGGAGCCAGTAAGCAAAATATACTTCCTTAATAATCCGTATCCTAACGGACATAAGATCGTCACATTCAACTGGAGTGGACGAATTGATGAGTATGGTTTTATCTGGTTTGATTTTCATTTAAAAACTGAAGACTATTATGCCAATGATGATCATGACAGCGAAGAAGAAGACGAAGATTTATCGGACTGGGACTCTAAAGGCGTATGGGGAAACTACCATGCCTGTACTCTATCGTCAACGTATTGGGGGGAACAAAGAGGAATCAGAATAAACAATCCGGATGAAAAACTGGACTTTGATGCTGTTGTTAAAAAAGATCTTTTCAGTAACGATCTTCCGTCTGAACAACATTTTGACGATGAGGATCTGGCCTTCAATATTTATCTGCTTGGCCATGACAGCTGTGCAGGTCATAAAATCCGGTTTTCAGAAACAGACAACAATCAATATGATATTACATGGACCGGCAAGATAGCATTAACCTACGCGGGTGATGATGAGTTTTCCCATGAGTTCAAAGCAGAGATTTTCAATGCTGAATTTGAAGGATTCCATTATCCTAAAACCTGGTCGGTAGAAAAAGCTGCTGAGGTATTCAAAGCAAAACTTGCCAACTTTGAAGCCTATGAATTTGTGGATCTGAATCCTAAAAGTAATAAGAGAGAATATAAATTAAACAAAATCAAATCGATAACCGCATAAAATAACCAATCAAAAAATTATCATTATGAGTAAATATTCAATTGAAGCCTTTATCAACGAAACAAAAGAAAATCCGCAGCAAAGAGATTATTTTGAGCTGGAAACCAAACATCTTCTGGAAATCAACCTAAATAATCAGGCGGTATGGACTAAAAAAGGAAGCATGGTAAGCTATGTGGGAAATATCAATTTTGAAAGACAGGGAATGCTGGCCGGAGGAATTGGAAACCTTCTAAAAAAAGCAATCAGTGGTGAAGGAAGTAAGCTTATGAAAGCGGAAGGAACCGGAAAATTGTATGTAGCAGATTCCGGGAAAAAAGTACGTATCCTTTATCTGAATAATGAATCAGTATGTGTGAACGGAAATGATGTTCTTGCCCATGAGCAAAGTGTAAACAGTGATATTACTATGCTTAAGAGTATTGCAGGAATGATGTCCGGAGGACTTTTCCAGGTGAAACTTTCAGGAACGGGACATATTGCGATTACAACTCACGGAGATCCATTGACTTTACTGGTAACTCCTGATACGCCTGTATTTACAGATCCTAATGCCACTGTTGCATGGTCCGGAAATCTGAGCCCGGAACTGAAAACAAATGTTTCTTTCAAAAGCCTTATTGGCAGAGGAAGTGGTGAAGAGTTTCAGATGAAGTTCTCAGGCCACGGATGGGTATTGATCCAGCCTTACGAAGAAGTTTATTATATGGAAAAATAAAGTCAGCAAACCTTAGTAATTTTGTATTTTCGTAGTACTTAAAGCAATAGCAATGAATAGTATTATAAAGCTATTTTTTCTGATCGTTATAATTCCTAATATCATTATAGCCCAAAAAACAAAGAATAATTACGAATACAATATAGACCTTCTTCATATGTCCAACGATGAAGTCCGGGTATCTTTTTCGCCCCCAAAGAATGATCTTAAACAGGGCAAGTTTATTATTCCCAAACTGGTACCCGGATTTTATCAGGCTATGAATTTCGGACAATATGTTTCTAATTTCACAGCCACCGATAAAAACGGAAAAAAAATTCTGACCGAACGTCTGGATAAAAACAGCTGGCTGGTACATGATCTGAATCGTGTAAAGAAAATATCCTATCAGGTAGCGGATGGATGGGACTCTTTGGAGAAGGAATCCAATGAGGCAAGATCTGCCGGAAGTATGTTTATAAAAGACAGTGTTTCAGTCATCAATTATAATTCTTTAGTGGGATATTTTGAAGAAATGAAAGATATTCCTTACCAAATTACCATTACAAGAAACAAGGATTTTTATGCTTCCTCTGCTTTAGATTATCAACAGAAAAATAAAAACACGGATGTAGTTTGGGCAAAAGATTACCGGGAACTGGTAGATTCTCCTGTTCTATATTCGGTTCCAGACACAACGTGGCTCAAGATAGGTCATACTAAAGTGCTTGTATCATTTTATAATAAAAAGGAAAGACATTATTCCAAAACAATAGCTCATGAAATAGAGAACATTCTGAAAAATCAGCAGGCTTATCTGGGAGGCACATTACCGGTAAAGAAATATGCATTTCTAATTTATTATGAATCTTCAAATGAGAATGGATTTTTGGGAGATGGTCTGGAACACTCCCACTCTACAGTTTGCCTGTACAGATCCGGAAGTATGAAATTTCTTCCGAATGCTTTAAACAGAGTGGCTTCTCATGAGTTTTTCCATGTTGTTACTCCTCTCAACATTCATTCAGGAGAAATTCAGCATTATGATTTCCTGAATCCTGTCATGTCTAAACATCTGTGGCTGTATGAAGGAATGACCGAATATGCTACGATTCATATGCCTATCAAACAAAAAATGATCAGCCTGGAAGATTTTGAAAAGAGTTTGGAAGAAAAGATACATGGTATGAAAGAGTTTGACAACACATTATCTTTTACGGAAATGAGTAAAAATTCTATGGAAAGACAAGATCAGTATATGAACTTTTATATGAAAGGAGCATTACTCGGACTGTGTTTAGATATAAGGCTAAGGGAACTTTCTGATGGAAAAAAGGGAACTCAGAACCTGATGCAGATGCTTATGAAAAAATATGGAGAAGGTAAATATTTCAATGATGATGATCTGTTTGATGAAATTACAAAAATGACTTATCCTGAAATACGCACATTTTTCAGCAACTTTATAGAAGGCACCCAACCTATTCCTTTGAAAGAATATCTGGAAAAAGCAGGTTTCAACTATGATGAAATTACCGGAAAGGTAACTTCTCTACCCAATCCCGATTCAAAACAAATAGCTTTAAGAAAAGCATGGATTAATCAATAAATCTCCGGGATATTCACCATATGCTTTAAACTATTAAATTTTTCGACACTCAAACTAATGACCTCTTCAACTCCCTACTATCACAACGTCGGGATTTACAAAAGTTTTTAATATATTTAAGAAAAAAAATAGATGGACAATAGCAATTCGCGCAGGAACTTTCTTAAGACAGCAGCTTTGGCAAGCTTTGGGGCATTGGTTTTACCCAATTCATTATTTGCCTATTCCAATGATTTTAAAACAGATAAAAAAGTCCGTGTCGGTTTCATCGGTGTCGGTCTTCGTGGGCAGGAACATGTAAAATTACTGGCAAAGCGTAATGACGTAGAGATTGTTGCGTTTGCAGATCCAGAGAAAAGAATGCTTGCCGCGTCTCAAAAAATCTTAAAAGACAATAATAAGCCGGCTGCTCAGGAGTTTTCCAACGGTGAATATGACTATAGAAATCTTTTAAAATCAAAAGCAATAGACGCTGTTGTCATTGCTACTCCATGGGAATGGCATCTTACCCAAGGGGTAGAAGCTATGCGCGCTAAAAAAATTGTGGGTATGGAAGTTTCCGGAGCGATAAAGCTTCAGGACTGCTGGGAGTTTGTAAAGGTATATGAGGAAACAAAAGTTCCTATCTTTATGATGGAAAATGTATGCTACCGAAGAGATATTATGGCCATTCTGAATATGGTTCGTAAAGGAATGTTTGGAGAATTGGTACATGGAAGAGGCGGTTATCAGCACGATTTGAGAGGTGTACTTTTCAATGACGGCGTTACTCCTTACAATTCTGGTGCAGAATTCGGAGAGAAAGGATTCAGTGAAGCAAAATGGAGAACTGAACATTATGTAAAGCGTAACGGAGAACTTTATCCTACACATGGATTAGGCCCGGTAGCAATGATGATGGACATCAACAGAGGAAACCGATTAACGAGGCTGTCTTCATTCTCATCAAAATCTGTAGGGCTTCATAAATATATTGTTGAACATCCAAAAGGAGGAGAAAACCATCCTAGTGCCCAAGTGAAGTTCAATCAGGGAGACGTGGTAACAACACAAATTGCCTGTGCTAATGGAGAAACCATTCTTCTGACTCATGATACAAGTTTACAGAGACCTTATGATCTGGGCTTCCGGGTTCAGGGAACTGAAGGGTTGTGGCAGGATTTCGGATGGGGAGACTTCAACCAGGGTCATATTTATTTTGAAAAAACGATGAACCATACCCACCGTTGGGATAATACTGAAAAATGGATGCAAGAACACGATCATCCGATGTGGAAGAAGTTTGAAAACACTGCAGCAGGAGCCGGTCATGGCGGAATGGATTTCTTTGTGATGAATACTTTTATTGAATGTATTAAAAGAAATATAGAATTCCCGATGGATGTGTATGATCTTGCGTTGTGGTATTCGATTACGCCATTGAGTGAAGAGTCTATTGCCAAAGGCGGTCAGGTGATTGATATTCCTGATTTTACCAATGGAAAATGGAAAACCCGTAAACCTGTATTTGGAATGACCGATGAGTTCTAAGAAAACATTACTCATATTAGCAGGTGGATTAGGAAGCAGATATAAAGGATTAAAGCAGGTAGACGGAATACTCAATAACGGTTCGCCAATTCTGGAGTATTCTATCTTTGACGCTCTGGAAGCCGGTTTCCAAAAAGTAGTTATTATTGTCAATAAACTGATTCCTCAAAGTTATATTGAGAGACTCAATACCATTTCAAAGGCTAAAAACTTTGAACTTCACTGGGTATATCAGGAAATAGACAGTATTCCTATTTCGCTGGAAGGTTTTGATTATCCTGATCGTGAAAAACCATGGGGAACTGCTCATGCTGTACTTTGTGCAAAATATTCTATACAGGAACCGTTTGTGATGATCAACGCGGATGACTTTTACGGAAAAGAAGCGTATCAATTGGCTGCACATGAAATCAACCATCATCATATTTCAGATTCACAATTGGGTATGATTGCTTATCCTGTAGGCACAACATTGAGCGGTAATGGAGCTGTAGCCAGAGGAATATGTACACTGGATCCGGAAAATTATCTGATTAAGGTTGAAGAGCAGACTTCCATTCAAAAAATAAATAACTCCATCGTTTATATTAAAAATGGAGAAAATGTAAAATTAGATTCTGATACTTTGGTATCCATGAACTTTTTTATATTCCATCCTCATATTTTCTGTTATCTGGAAGCTTATTTTTATGATTTTATCGAATCTGATCCGCTGCCTACCCAGGAATTTTATATTCCTACTGCCGTACAGAGAATGATAGATGAAAACAGAGTACAGGTAAAAGTAAAAGCATCTCCGTCTCAATGGATGGGTGTCACTTATGCCGATGATAAAAAGGAAATTATAGATTTTCTGACTTCAGAGATTAAAAACAACAGATACCCGGAAGATTTATGGAGTTAAATGATATTATTAATGAGTTTATCGGTACAGATAATTATGAACTCACTTCTATTACTGACGGATTGATCAATACAACCTATCTTTTGGAAGATAAAGATCAGAGGAAAAAGTTTATTCTGCAGAAAATCAACAATCATGTTTTCAGGCAGCCGGAAGTCATCGTTAATAATCATTTAATGGTTAATGAAATTCTTAGAGCACATGATTATCAGTTTCAAATTATTGAACCTATCCCCTCTCTAAACAACAGGCTTTTGGTAGAAGATGCCGATGGTCAGCCCTGGCGTATGCTAAGTTTCGTAGAAAATAGTATGACCTTTCTTTCCGCCCCATCTTTACAGGTGGCTTTTGAAGCGGCTAAAACCTTCAGTTATTTCCTTACCACCATCAATACCGAAAAACTGCCTGCCATAGAAGATTCTCTTCCGAATTTCCTTAACTTTGAGAAAAGGGTTGCAGATTATAAAAATTCATTAAAGAATGCAGCTCCTTATTTAAAAGAAAATGCAAAGGCTGAAATAGAAATCACCAATAAGTTATTGTCTTTGCCTGATCAATGGATCGAAATGGAGAAAAACAATCGGATTCCCAAAAGAATCATCCATGCAGATGTAAAAATCAGCAATATTCTTTTTGATCAGAATCATAGCCCGCTGGCTGTGATTGATCTGGATACTATGATGATTTCTACTATTTTATATGATTTTGGAACGATGATCCAGTCTTATACCAATACAACCCATGAAGATGATGGCAGTGCCAAAAACAATTTCAACCCTGAAATGTATAAGGCTGTAAAAGAAGGGTTTTTATTTTATCTAAAGGAAAAACTGACCCCGGAAGAGTCTGGCAATCTTGATTATGCTGCACAAGTCGCCATTTATATCCAGGAACTTCGTTTTTTAACGGATTACCTGAACGGAAGCACTTACTATTCTATCACACATCCTGAGCACAATCTGGATAGAACAAAAAACCAGCTGGAGCTTTTGAAAGGACTGAGAGAATATTTGGGAGTTTGAGTGTCGGAGAGTTTGAGAATAATAGAGTAAAACAGATTCCTACGAAATGATAAAGATACGGATAGATAAAGCGTTCTGTTTGTCATTCCGTAGGAATCCAAGCCAGCTCTCTAAATCTAATCCCAAAATTAATCTCAAAAACTCCAGAATTCTTTACCGAGAATTACATACAATACTTAGACTCCTACGGAGTGACAAAGTGTACGGATAGATAATACATCGTATTTGTCCATTCCGAAGGAATCTATACTCTTACAGCCCAGCTCTCTAACTCTCCGACTCTCAAACCTACGAACTCTCAAACTCCCAAAAACTCCAGTATACTCTTCCATTCTTCCAATTTCTTCTCAAAAGATTCCTACGGAGTGACAAAGTGTATGGATAGATAATACATCGTATTTGTCCATTCCGAAGGAATCTATACTCTTACAGCCCAGCTCTCTAACTCTCCACTCCCAAAAACTCCAGTATCCTCTTCCATTCTTCCAATTTCTTCTCAAAAGATTCCTACGAAATGATAAAGATACGGATAGATAAAGCGTTCTGTTTGTCATTCCGTAGGAATCCAAGCCAGTTCTCTAAATCTAATCCCAAAATTAATCTCAAAAACTCCAGAATTCTTTACCGAGAATTACATACAATACTTAGACTCCTACGGAGTGACAAAGTGTATGGATAGATAATACATCGTATTTGTCCATTCCGAAGGAATCTATACTCTTACAGCCCAGCTCTCTAACTCTCCACTCCCAAAAACTCCAGTATCCTCTTCCATTCTTCCAATTTCTTCTCAAAAGATTCCTACGAAATGATAAGGATACGGATAGATAAAGCGTTCTGTTTGTCATTCCGTAGGAATCCAAGCCAGCTCTCTAAATCTTATCCCAAATTAATCTCAAAAACTCCAGAATTCTTTACCGAGAATTACATACAATACTTAGACTCCTACGGAGTGACAAAGTGTACGGATAGATAATACATCGTATTTGTCCATTCCGAAGGAATCTATACTCTTACAGCCCAGCTCTCTAACTCTCCGACACTCAAACCCTCAAACTCTCAAACTCCCAAAAACTCCAGTATACTCTTCCATTCTTCCAGCTTCTTCTCAAAGGAAACCGTATGAAGCGGACTTGTAGAAGGTAATAGGAAAATGGGCAGTTTATAACTTTTCCCCAACAGTTTTTGTAAATTTTTGTAAGATTTTCCACCATTGCAGAAAATGGCTTTCACGTTTGGATGTTTGTCCAGCAGTTCAGCAATCTGATTGGCTTCTTCATTTTTGATTTCAGAATCCAGGCTTCCTTTTCGCTCGCAGGAATCAATGACATCCCAAAGGGCAATATGATGTTTCTTTAATACTTCGATTCTCTGAGTATAATTTTCAGTAAATTCTTCATTCAGCAATTCAAAGATGATTTTCCAGAATTTGTTCTGAGGGTGGGCATAGTACTGTTGTTTTTCCAGTGATTTTACTCCGGGAATTGATCCTAAAATGATAATCCGAGAATGAACATCAATAAGAGGTGAAAATGAAGAAATCCGGTTTTGCATATTCAAATATAAAGATTTAATTTATTTAATCTGGCTGGAAGCTGGGAGCTTGTAGAAGGAAGTTATTGAGGTTATGAAAAACGGGTTGTCCGTATTTTCATCTTTTTTAAACAGTGCTATTATTAATTTATGGCAACCTCTATAAATGCTAAGATTAACAGCAACTTCCAACCTCTCCTCTTCCAGCTTCCAATAGCCTGAATTTTAATTTCCTTAACCCAACTCAGTTTATTTAAGTTTTGGCTAAAGCCATTGGATTTTTCATCATAAAAAAAAGCGGGCTAAAGCCCGCTCCTATTGATATTTTATTTTTATTGATCTTACAAAGTTTCCTTCAGCCAATCAAAGAATTCTCTCTGCCATACCAATCCGTTTTGCGGATGAAGTACCCAGTGGTTTTCGTTAGGGAAATAAACCAGTTTAGATTTTAATCCCCTTAATTTAGCAGCCTGGAAAGCTTCCTGCCCCTGCTCGTAAGGAACACGGAAATCAATTCCTCCCTGAACGATCATGATAGGCTTATTCCATTTATCTACAAAATTGCTTGGATTGAATTCTGTGTATGCTTTTGGTTGTGGTTTCTCCCATGGTGAACCAAGATCCCAGTTCGCAAACCAAAGTTCTTCAGTCGTCAGATACCATGATTTCATATCAAATAGCCCATCATGAGCGATGAACGTTTTGAATCTGTTTTCATGGATTCCTGCCAGCATAAATACGCTGTATCCTCCGTAGCTCGCTCCTACCGCTGCTACTCTGTCACCGTCTACGTATGGTAAAGTTTTTGCAAAGTCTGTGGCTGCCAGATAATCTCTCATTGGCTGTCCGCCCCAGTCTCTTGAAATTTCTTCATTCCACTTTGTTCCCCAGCCTGGCATACCTCTTCTGTTTGGAGCAACCACGATATAATCATTAGCTGTCATCAGAGCAAAGTTCCATCTTACACTGAAAAACTGAGTAAGAGCAGACTGTGGACCACCCTGGCAGTATACCAAAGTAGGATATTTTTTATTCGGGTCAAAGTTTGGTGGATAGTGGAACCAAACTCCCATTTCTTTACCATCAGAAGTTTTCACCATCTTAAGTTCAGATTTCCCCTGAGCTAACTTAGCATAAGTTTCTTTGTTCGCTTCAGTCACCTGCTTCATTTCTCCGTTTTTAACGTTTACTGAGAAAAGTTCTGTTGCATGGTTTACGTCTGTTCTTCCTACTAAAAGTGAAGATTTATTATCTGTAAAGATTTCGTTAACATCAAAATCTCCTTTTGTAATCTGCTGTACTTTTGCTGATTTTGAATCCAGGGCAAAAAGCTGTTTTGTACCTCTGAATGCTGCTGTAAAGTAGATTGTTTTTGAGTCCGCACCCCAAAGTACGTCTCCTGAAACACTTTCGTCCCAACCCGATGTAAGGTTAGTTGTCTTTCCAGACTTCCAGTCCATGATTTTCACATCATTTTTATCGGCTTCATATCCGTCTCTGGCCATACTCTGCCAGATCAGAGATTTTCCATCCGGACTGAATTTAGGATTTACATCATATCCTTTGTTGGATTCTGTAAGATTTTTGGTTGTACCTGATGCTAAATCGTAAGCAAAGATATCGGTATTGGTACTTGTAGAATAGTCTTTTCCACTTTTAGGTTTTGTAACATATAAAAGCTGTGCAGAATCTGAACTCCAGATAAAATCTTCAGCGCCCCCGAAAGGTCTCTGAGGAGAATCCCACATTTTTCCTTCCAGCAGGTCTTTAGCTGATTCTGCTTTATCAGAAGTATTTACTACAAATACATGGTTGTATTTTCCTTCATTGAAATAATCCCAGTGTCTGTGGTTCAGGTCTGTGTATACCTGAGCCGTCGTTTTAGGAGTATCACTGAATTTATCTTTCCCCATTACTTTCTCTACCAGCACCTGCTTACTGAAAGCAATTTTCTTCCCGTCCGGAGAAATGACAACATTATCAACTTCACCGATGGTATAAAATTCTGTCCAGGTTTTTCCTGCATCTTTAGAAAGATAGATTTTATCACCTTCCTGAGCATAGATACCGTTTTTATCCCATTGAATAAGGGCTTTTTTACCAAAATCAATTTTGGAAGACTGATTATTAAGAACATTCAGAAAATAGTTCTCGTTTTTTGTTTTCTCTGTTTTCAGATCAACCTGTCCTACTTTATAGATAAGGGAGCCCTGATCTGGTGAAACAGCCTGTACTCCAACTTTTTTCAAAGTCCAAAGAATTTCAGGCGTCATTACTTGTTGTGCATTCATTAAAAGCGGAGCTGCCAAGGCCAGCAGACTGTACTTAAGTTTCATATGTTGATATTCATTTTTTAACGGATATACAGAATCCTAATGATTTTATACATCCTTTTATTAAATTCAAAGATTGCCAAAGTTAATATTTAAAATAAAAACGGACTAAAGAATTAACATTTAAGTTTTACGATATTGAAAATAAATAGTTAATATGCAGATGAATTTTTATTAATTTTATAAAAACTAAACTAATATCCATTTTACATGAAAAAATTTCTCCTTTTTTCTGCACTCTTTGTGTCTTCTTTCTTTTTTTCACAGTTAACGATAAGCCCTTTCCCCAATCATTATTATAATGCTTATCAGGCAACTATTTCGGGAAACGGAACTATTTATTATACTACTGATGGGAGCACCCCTACATTGAGTTCCAGTTCAGCAGTCAATAATGTACAGATTCCCATTGATCAGAATAAAGAAATCAAAGCATTTCTTGTTGATGGTCAGGGAAATTCATCAGCTGTCATCAGTAAAAAATATTATACAGGAAGTATTCCTACGGCCAACATTTACTTTAAAATTCCTTCTACATGGATTACCGGAAGCTGTGTAATGATTGATATGGTAAGTCCCAATTCCATTGACGGATTTGCCATGGATACCTTCTGGCCAGGAGTTGTAATGCAGCCTGCAGGATGTGAATCCTGGTATAAGACTGCCAGAAATTTTGAAAGTGCCAATGTACGTTTTAACAATTGTACTCTCTTTGAAAATATTCCTGCAACCATCAGCACCAATTTGATTCCTATGGAAAGTACTTTGTATTATGATTTTACTGACGGAATTATAACAACTCCACCCTCATGTTTATTTTTAGCGACTCATGAAACGCAGCAAAAAAACAGCAATGTTTTAATTAAAGTTTACCCGAATCCTGTTTCAGATATTTTAAAAGTAAATACGGACAGGAATTTTCAGGAATATGAGATTATAGATGTGAATGCAAGGGTGATTGTAAAAGACCGGTTTGTAAAAGAAATTTCTATTCATCAACTTATTTCAGGAAATTATTTTCTAAAACTAAAAGATTCAAAGGGAAATTTGGTGTTGTTGAAGTTCATTAAAAAATAAAAAAAATCCGCTTGTTGAGCGGATTTATATTTTGATCTGTAATGTTTTTAATTAATCTCCATCTGAGAACATTGAATTCGCCAGAGAAGTCACAATTGACAATAATATACTGAAGATAAATGCCCACCAGAAACCATCTACCACCATACTGTCTATGAAATAGTCCGCAATCAGAATAATTCCGGCATTGATTACCAAAGCAAAGAATCCTAAGGTAAGGATCGTTAACGGCAGACCAAACAGGCTTAAAATAGGCTTTACAAATATGTTCAGAACCCCAAGCACAATAGCAAAGATAATGGCTGAAGAAAATCCTTCAAAATGTACTCCCGGTAAGATTTTGGTCAAAAGATAAGCAACAATCGCTGTTATAAATAATCGGATAATTAAGTTCATTGAGTTATTTTTTAATGTTTATGGGGGATATGGAGCAAAAGCCATTCCATTTCAAAAAAAAGAATTCCGCGAAACCCTTTATTTAAGGAATATTTTATCTGTTATTCCCCTTAATCCGTTATTTTATTTTCATCATAGTGACCAAAGAGGTCGCCACGTGACTTTCTGAGTCGGAATTTTCACTCTGAACATAGATTTCCGTTCTCACCACAATGATTTTCCCTCCCCCTTTGATAACATAGGATTTTGATACTAAAGCATCACCCATTGCAGGACGAAGGTAATTCACTTTCAATTCAACGGTTACCACATAACAGTCTTCTGCATAATGACTCACGGCAGCATATCCGGAAGAAACATCCACAAGAGAAGCAATCATAGCTCCATTGAACATTCCTGCTTTCCGGGTCATCATTTCCATTTTAGGAATCTTCATGGATATAAAATCGGTTTCTACTTCCAGCAGTTCTGCTTTATAGAACTGTAAAGTTTCCGAACGGTTGAAGCTGTCTGTGATGAGTTTTCTTTTTTCTGGAGTCATTACTTTTTGAATTTGCATGTAAAGGTAGAAATTGATTTAAAGATTAAAGAATTTAAAGATTAAAAATTTCCAGTGTCAGGAAGCTTTGAGGGAACTGAGATAAACTTATACTGCTGTTTGATCTCTACATGAATATTTAAACCTTATATATATTAGAAATTTGTACGGGTTTTGTGGTGTGTGGTTTTGTTCAGCAATAATCAAAATTTTTCAGTTCAAAAGGCTAGCTTTGCAGGAAAGCTTTATGATGGGTTTAAAAAGTTTTTTTCTACTTATAGGTTTACTGGCAGGCTTCTGTTTTCAGGCACAGACATTACATTTGTATGGCGGTGCAGATCAGGACCAATATCTGGGATGTTTAACCTGTGATCAATTTGATAAAAATTCGATATGGAATAAGTTCAGCGATTACGGAAATGTTTTCAATTCAAAATCTATCTGGAATGCATATGGAAATTATGGAAGTCCTCACAGCACCTACTCTCCATGGAATGAATATGGAGCTTATCCTCCGGCAATCGTTGATCAGGATGGAAATTTCTTTGGGTTTCTTACTACAAATCCTTATAAATCTGAAAGATCTGAACTGGAACTGGCTGTGATTTTATGCAAGCATCATGAAGAGATTAAAAATGATGTTAGCGGATGGTATGAGAAATTGTTTCGGTAATCCATGAATTCTCACCTCTCCTGTTGGAGTATTCGTATAAAAAAGACTGTGAAAACATAAGGCTGGATTCCTGCGGAATGACAAGTATACCGCTTAGTTTATCCACATAGTTTGCTATTCTGTAGGAATCTAACTGTGTAAATTAAGCTTTTTAGAGAATGACTGTGTATATTTGTTGTTGACTCATTTTTTACAGATAAAATTAATTAACTTTCACTTGATTCACTTCAAAACGAAACTCGCCCATTATGCTGAATGATTACAAAAAATATGAATTATTTGGAAAGACTCTGATACAGAAAATTGATATGACAGGGCCATTCAGATATGATTTTCCGGTTTCGGAGCAAGCCTGTTTTCTGTACGTGATCAAAGGAGCGTTTCAATATAAAACAGATGAGCAGGAATTTGATGTTCCCACCAACTATTCCCTGTTTCTGAACTGTATCAGCTCGGGAAAGCATATTCAAAATTCAAATTTAGAAAGTCACTGTCAGGTCGTAATTGTGACCTTCTACCCGGATATACTGAAGAAAATTTACGACAGAGAATTACCTTCCTTATTGCAGAGACCTGCAAACACAGTTTCAAATCAATCCAGTGAGAAAATAAATAATGATTTTCTGATTCAAAAATATGTAGAAGGCTTACTTTTTTACTTTGAAAATCCATCACTCATTAATGAAGATATATTAATTCTTAAGCTAAAAGAGATCATGTTATTGCTGGCTCAATCACAGAATGCCAGTGCCATACAATTGATTTTGTCACAACTTTTCTCTCCAACAGCTTACTCTTTTAAGCAAATTATTGAAGCGAATTTATTTACGCAGCTCACCATTGAACAGCTTGCAGAACAGAGCAATCTAAGTATATCATCCTTCAAGAGAGAATTTGCAAAACTCTATGACGATACTCCCGCCAACTATATAAGAAACAAAAAACTGGAGAAAGCCGCCGAATTGCTCTTAATATCTGATGAACGCATTACTGATATCGCATTTGACTGCGGATTTAATGATCTGGCGACTTTTACAAAAAACTTCAGCGATAAATATCATATTTCCCCGTCAGGTTATCGTCAGGAGCGGAAAGAAAAATAACTAAAAAACTATTTTATACAAATTATACAGGCATTTCTTATTTCAATAAGGGAGTGTTTTTTTTGAACTAAAATCTCAAATTCTTGAACGAAATCACAAAATCATTTCTGTGATTCTACCGCAAATTTGTACCATCAGTTTCAGGGAATGGAAATAGGCCCACAACTAAAAACTGAATGAGTATACATTTAAAATAATATCAATATGCATCTATCAATTTTAGGAATTTTTCATACCATCATTGGCATCACAGCACTTGTTGGCGCCATAATAGGATTTATCAAATATGGTAAAATCAATCTGGCTCAGCTATCCGGAAAGGTCTATTTTTACGGTACGCTCATCACCTCACTTTCAGCATTAGGAATCTCAAAAGCCGGAGGTTTCAATGCAGGGCATGTATTCTCGTTATTTATCATTGTTTTGATCTCTGCTGCGTATTTCCTGTTCTCAGGTAAAAAGGAAAGCAGGAAGGCAAGGTATTTTGAGAATTTTTTGCTGTCATTCAGTTTTTTCCTGTCTCTTGTTCCCACAATTAATGAGACTTTTACAAGAGTTCCCATTGGACATCCTTTGGCTAAAGATATCAAAGACCCGATCATTGGTCAGACTCTTCTTGTCGTTTTCTTGCTTTTTGTAATGGGATCTATCTTGCAGTTTATGAAGCAGAAAAAAGAGAATGTTGAAATTTCACGTCTTCAATAGGATATTTGTATTGAAAATTGGAAAATATAGAAAATAAGGCTGGATTCCTCCGGAATGACAAATACAACGCTTAGTTTATCTGTACCGTTTGTCATTCCGGAGGAATCTCTGTATAAATGAAAAGCCGGAAGATTGTTGGAAAACGCAAAGGCGCAAGGAGTTTTTCCAAGTTGCATATTTTTAAGACGCAAAGATTTTATCTCCGATAAAATATGGCAATGTCCAATTAGATCATCTATTCTTATGAAGTTCAAACCACTATTTATTATCTTTGAAAGAATGTTCTCTCATTCCAATATGGGTAAGGTAACGTATACAAAAGCTATTGCGTTTGACTGCCAGTCAAAAGATCATGGTTTCGAATCCCGTATTCTCCACTAAATGATAACATTTAATTTATTCATCAAGGATTTTTATCCTCTCACAGATTGAGCAGATTGGGCAGATTTTTGGATTAAATCAAATTCAATATTAGCTAAGTTGTGTCTGAAAGTCGTCGCTCAAAGTCAAAACACCTTCTGCAATAGCATCCGGATGGGTGACAAAGCCTTTCAACTTTGAAGTTTTACCTTTTAAAACAAGGTCTAAAAGCTGTTTATCAGATAATTTTTTACCGAAAATTTCAAAGGTAATTTTGAATCCACAGTTTTTGAAATCGGAACATCCTACTGCTGTTTTTCCTTTGATCAGGTTGTGTTCTTTACATTTCGGACATTTCGTTTCTTCCCAGGACTGAAGTTCTTTTTTCTGTGCAGGTTCTCTTTTTTTCTTTTCCTTTACTTCTTCTTTTTCTTCTTCCTGAAGGGTAATCACTTTTCCTTTTCCATATACTACTTTTTCAGTAAGTTCAGTAACCATCTGAATCAGTTCTTCTTTGAAAAGATTGGCTTCATACTCTCCTTTCTCAATCCTACGAAGTTTTGATTCCCATTCACCCGTCAGTTCCGGACTTTTTAAAAGTTCGTCTTCAATGGTGTCAATCAACTGAATTCCGGTTTGGGTAGCGATGAGGTTTTTCCTTTTTTTCTCGATGTATTTTCTTTTGAAAAGGGTTTCAATGATGTTCGCTCGCGTGGATGGTCTTCCGATCCCGTTGTTCTTCAACATTTCACGCAGCTCTTCATCTTCAACCTGTTTTCCGGCAGTTTCCATTGCTCTCAGCAATGTTGCTTCGGTATAAGGCTTTGGCGGCGTTGTTTTCCCCTGGTGAATCATCGGATCATGTGGTCCGGTTTCTCCTACAATAAATTCAGGGATCGTTTGTTCTTCTTCTTTTTCTTTTTCCTTATCGGTGGTTTCTTCTTTAGGTTCTTTGGCATAAACGGCTCTCCATCCTGCTTCAAGAACCTGCCTTCCGCTGGTTTTGAAAGGAATGGTTCCTACTTTTCCTTCCACCAGGGTATTGGAAATTTTACACTCCGGATAGAATACGGCTATAAAGCGCTTTGCAATCAGATCATAGATCAGTTTTTCTTCCCTGCTCAGATTCTGGGAAGGTGGAATTTCCGTAGGAATGATCGCATGGTGATCGGTTACTTTGGTATCATCGAAAACAGCTTTCGATTTTGGAATCGGAGCTTCCAGTAACGGAGCAATCAGATCCTGATAAGGATACATTTTCTGAAGAATTCCTGTTATTTTCGGATATAAACTCTCGGATAGATAAGTTGTATCAACACGTGGATAGGTTACGTGCTTCTTTTCATACAGACTCTGGATATAATTCAACGTATTTTCTGCTGAATATCCATATTTTTTATTGGCTTCTACCTGAAGTCCGGTCAGGTCGAAAAGTCGTGGATTTTTTTCTTTTCCTTCTTTAATTTCGAAAGAAACAATTTCAAATGGGTTGACTTTAAGGTATTCCAATCCTTTTTCTGCACGTTCCAACGTTTTTAAACGATCGATTGCTGCACTGAAAAGAACATCACGGTATTTGGTCTTCAGTTCCCAATATTCTTCTGTGGTAAAGGCATCAATTTCTTTCTGGCGCTGCACCAGCATGGCCAATGTGGGAGTCTGTACCCTTCCAATGGAAAGAACGGCTTTATTTCCGCCAAACTTCTTCGTAAAAAGCCTGGTCGCATTGATTCCCAACAACCAGTCTCCTATGGCTCTGGCATTTCCGGCCAGATAGAGGTTTTTATAATCTTCTGCAGGTTTTAAACTTGCAAATCCTTCTTTAATCGCATCTTCCGTCAATGAAGAAATCCATAAACGCTGGATGGGTTTGTTGCATTTTGCTTTCTGCAATACCCAGCGCTGAATGAGTTCTCCCTCCTGCCCGGCATCCCCACAGTTGATAACCTCATCACATTCTTCAACCAATCTTTCAATCACTTTAAACTGATTTTCAACGCCTTTATTCGGGATCAGCTTGATACCAAAACTGCTGGGAATAATCGGCAGTGAAAAAAGATTCCAGGATTTGAACTGAGGGCCGTAGTCGTGAGGTTCTTTCAGGGTGCAAAGATGTCCGAACGTCCATGTTACGCAATAGCCGTTTCCTTCCATATAACCTTGTTTAGGCGTGGTAGCGCCCAATACTTTGGCGATATCTCTGGCAACACTGGGTTTCTCGGCAATACATAATTTCATGAACTCGGGTTTATGGAAAGAGTGCAAAAATCGGGATTTTTTTTGGATTTTGCTAATTTAGTTGGGAGCTGATCTTTAATAAGTTGTAGGCACCAGTATCCCAAACCTCCCAGCAATATTAATGATTATGAGCTGACAAACATTACTTTTTCTGCACCATTTAGTATATTCAGCTCCAGCCTTTCAATAAGAAAATTGATATCCTCAACAAACTTCTCCTTCAGATAACCATCTTCAATATCATGACCATATACTATCTTTTTATAGAAATCAGGTTGATTTTTTAATGCATTCTTCAATTGTACCAGGTTAGATTTTAAAACCTCCAGATCAATATATTCTTCATAAAAATGCCAGAAATCCAATATTTTCAGGTCTATATGTAAGACTCTTTCTATTTGACACAATAATCGGTCATCATCTTCCGGACTCTCATCTGTCATCACCAGATTTAAACCGTCTCTTCCGTCAAAATAGTATTGATCTCTCAAGTCCAGATATTGCCATAAAGGCTCCTCTTTATCAAATACAAAACTTATTTCAAGTCCGAATCCCATATCATTTTCTTAAAAAGTAAATATAACAAAAAGCCCCCTTATAAAAGAGGGCCGGATCAACAATGTAATGAAACTAGGTTCATTATTTTTTTTGAGCTTCTGAAATGGCATCAGCAATTCCTCCGCCTGCGGTTTCAAAGAAAGCAGGGCCAGCCAGAAGATATACTTTTTCTAATTTTTTTGTAGTGGATAATTTGTGTTCTTTCAGGTAATTTTCAGAACGGTTGGCGTGTACAATTCCTCTTACTACATTTCCGGCTACCAAAGCAGTTGGAGAGTCTATTCCGGCATCTTTCAGATCGCTGGCAAAGGCAAAGTTGGTAACACCTAACCTCATCGCTTCGCGGGCAGCCACTTCTCCTACAGAAGTCATTAAATCTGGAGTGAACTTGTTGCGGTCACCTAAGCCAATCAATAATAATTTCTTTGCAGACATAGATCCGGCAGGAGGTGTAATTAAAAGGGTTTCCAAAGAATGTCCCTGGAACTGTCCTGTCTTTCTGATATTGGTTAATTCTCCTTTTAAAGCTTCATCCAGGTGAACCAATCCGTTCAATTTAGCAGGTAAGGCCTGAGCATTGAAGATGTCTCCTTCTGTATATTCAAAAACACAGGCTACCTGAAGCTGGGCATCTGCTGAGGAAGGTCCCTGTACCAGTCCTACCATGGAGATACCGTCTACGGTTCCCCAGGTTTTGGAGGTTCCGATGGCTGTTGTTTTTGCAGGTGTTGTAGTAGTTGTTTGTGCAAAATTTAACGTTGAAAATGCTAAAGCTGCGATTACCAGTGATTGTTTTAGTATATTTTTCATGAGATTTATTTTTGTTGTCAGTTGTTTTTTGTTGCTTGTTGAGTGTTTTTGTTGGATAACGCAAGGACGCTAAGTTTTTCCTGATGCTTTTTTTAAGGCGCAAGTCGCTTTGCTCCGGCTATTTTTATTTTTTCAAAGGTAGTTTCAGTGATCAAGAGGTACATTGATGTGGGATAATTTTGGTGCAGATTTTAGGATATTCTTGTATTTTTTATAACATCATATTTCTTTTAAAATTTAAATACAATTCTGGAGTTGATAAAGAGTCCGTCTTTGTGGTTATCGATCACCTCGTTGATGAATTCGCCTGTATTGAAATATTGTATTCCTGTATTAAAGGTTAAGAATTTATTGATTTTATAATTAAAGCTTCCTAAGAAAGCAGTTCCGATGTATCTTTTCTTTGAATTTGAGGACGGCAGGTTCAATGTTCCGCTCGGTCTGTAAATTCCGTCCTGGGTAGAATATCTCCAGTTGAAAACGACATCTGCCTGAACGGTTATTTTTTCACTCAAATCTACGGTTGCATAAGGATGGATATCAATCAGATTGACAGGACCAATCTGAGGATTAAATCCAAAATATCCGCCTTTCGGATACAGAGGATTGAATGTTCCCAGTTTTCCGTCTCCTTTATTGCTGTCTCCTGAAATATAATCATTTCTGAGATTGATGGTCGGTTTTCCTTTTACATTTTCAAACATATATCCGATGTCTGCAGAAGCCGTCCATGCACTGATATTTCCTTTATTGAAGTTTCCGAATTGATAAGCTGCTTCAAAATTGTAGATAAAACCACCACCATATCTCCAGAATCTCCCTCCGAAAGTATGTCTGGTCTCATCTGAAATTCCGTCTTCAAAGCGTACATCTTTTCTGTGAATTCCCAAATAATACAGCTCCAGATTTCCACTTCTGGGAATAATCAAGGTATTGTAACTTCCCCAAAGATTGATAGATTTTGAAGAGGTATTATCAAATGCTCCGGGACTGATTTCACTGGCAGCCATCATAAAGGCATCAGATCTGAAATTCCCTCTTTTGTACATGAATTTTACGCCATCGAAATACAATCTTAAATTCGGTCCTTCTCTTACTGAGATCAGTCTTCCGCTTCCATAATCCAGTTCTTGCCTTCCCGCACGCACCGTCAGCTTTTCTTTGTCATTTTTCAGGATATCTACATCAATGAAGAGATTCTGGATATTCAAATGGTCTTCATCAATTGGCCTTGGTCCGTTCTTTCTTCCGTTTTCCCAGGCACTTCTCACCTGTCCGAAAATTCTTACCCGCGAGCCCAGATGCAAATCAGCGTGTATATTATATCTCTGAATCAGAAAGGGATTGCTTCCAATTCCTGATCTTCCCCAATCTTCATTATTAAAATCCACAAATTCCAGTCTTGCTTCTCCTCCCAATGACAGATAGTTGTTGTTTTCTGTAACCGGGATATATTTTATGGAGTTATAAAAAGTTTTTGCAGAGTCTTTATATGCAGCATAATCTTCATCAAACCTCATCAGCTTAAACTGAGCAGAAAGCTGAGTGGGAATAAAAATCTGCAGAAAGAGTACAATAGCAACCAGTTTTTTCATGATTATTTCTTTGTTAAAAAATTATCAACTGAGTATTTTCCAGATCCCATAAACAGTAAAAACAGATAACATAAGCTGTACATAAAGGGGGTATCTTTCACTAATAATGCGTCATTCCAATGAAGGATAAAGTAACCTGTAAGGGTCACCGCCAAGATGGGCAATACTGCAATTCTTGTGAGAAACCCAAAGATGACAAACACCGGAAACACCAGATTGGCGGCATCAGCAAAAAGACTGTTGAATGCTTCCGGAAGGTGTAGTGGATTTGGAACCTGCTCTGCTTCTGAAACGCCTACCCCTAATTTTTTTAATCCGTGGGCTACGATTAATTCTACAGAAAGTAAGATCCTGAAAACCAACAGTGCAGTATCTGTTAATTTTCCTGCCGGATTGGTATTGGTGATAATATGGATTAACTTTTTCATGATTTAAATAGAATTTTTAAGAATGAAATTGAGGGGATTTTGTTTAACCGCAGATGACACAGATGATTGTGCTTACTTTGATGTTGTGGCAGGTTTTGCGTGTAAGACCACCCCGTCAAAAATTCAAAGAATTTTTGCCACCCTCCAGAGAAGGGGAATTTTTACCCTCTTCAGTTGAAATACTTGTAGCTTTTGTGGTTTAAAACTATTTTGTTTGATAACCTCCGTAATATTTTACAGGTGACCAGTCCGGAATGACCGGAAGAGATACCGGAGCGGCAGTTTTATAAGTTTCGTCTCCGTAAACTACTTTTCCGTCTACAATCGTCAGTTTGGAAGTAATATTTTTAATGTCTTCATCATTGACCGTGAAATAATCTTTGTCTAAAATGGTAAGGTCTGCAAAATATCCCTTTTGTATTTTTCCTTTCTGATAGTCTTTTATTAATTCATATCCGCCATAGGTAGAAAGGGATAAGGCTGTCTTTCTATCCAGGGTATTTTCTTTACCCATTACCTGGTTTCCACCGATTGTTTTTCCTGTAGTAATCCAGTACAAAGCAACCCATGGATTGTAGCTTGCTACTCTGGTTCCATCCGTTCCCAATCCTACAGGAATTCCCATTTCAAGCATTTTTTTCACCGGAGGAGAAGCTAAAGCAGGCTTTTTTCCGTATCTGTGGATGAAGCTTTCTCCCTGATAAGCCATTCTGTGCTGTATGGCAATTCCGCCACCCATTGCTTTAATTCTTTTCATATTGTCTTCAGTCACGGTTTCAGCATGATCAATAAACCAGACCAATCCGTTCAAAGGAGTTTCTTTATTCACTTCTTCAATGACATTCAAAAATCTTGTGATGCTTTCATTATAGGTCGCATGAATTCTAAAAGGCCATTTATTTTTTACCAGAAGGCTTACGACTTCTTTCATATTTTTTTCCATGGTTGCGGGAAGCTCCGGTCTTGGGAAAAGGAAGTTTTCAAAATCGGCTCCATCTGATACCAGGTTTTCCCCGCCTCCATTTACATGATAATCTATTTCGTTGAAATCATTGTGGCCATGGTCGTCAATCTCTACCATCCCTATCCATTTGGTATAATCTGCGAGTTCGGATCCTTTTTTCTGAGCAAATAAATAGTAAGGTAAACGAACAGTAATTTTTCCTTCTTTGTTCAATTGGTCTGTCGTTCCGTAATCATCAGGGAAATTCTGAAATCCTCCTCCTGCATCCATTACAGCCGTTACCCCCAATCTGTTCAGCTCAGTCATGTATTGAAGGGTAGAATTTACTTTTTCTTCTTCTTTCAGCTCCGGCAATTTGGCTAATGTTGAATAAAGAATAAATGCATTGGGCTCTGCCACCAGTAAACCTGTAGGGTCTCCGTTGTTATCTTTCTCAATTAAACCTTGTGCAGGACTAGGAGTTTCTCCATTGATATTGAGTTCCTGTAATCCGGCTTTGTTCAACCATGCTTTCCCATAAAGGTACATGATGAAAGTGGGTACATTTCCTGTTGCTTCATTAATTTCAGCCAGTGTAGGAAGTCGTTTTTCTTCAAACTGATATTCATTCCAGCCTCCAATCACTCTTACCCATTGTCCTTTTGGGGTTCTCTGCGCCTGTTCTTTCAGCATTTCCAGCGCTCTTTTTAAGGATCTCACTCCATCCCAGCGAAGTTCAGTATTGTAAAATCTTCCTCCGCGAATCACATGCAAATGGCTGTCAAACAATCCAGGGATTACTCTGTTTCCTCTGGCATCAATGACTTTTGTATTGCTGCTTTTTAATTTTAAAATCTGGGCATTCGTTCCGGTTTGTAAGATTTTATGGTCTTTTATAGCTACAGCCTGTACTTCAGGATTTTTATCATCCATTGTGGTGATCTTCCCATTGGTAATAATCATATCTGCTTTCTGAGCGTGCAGAATTCCTGTCCCTAAAACGGAGGAAAATATAAGTGTATTCAGTAATTTCATTATTTCAATATTTAAGTTTGAAGGTTTCGGCAGGCTTTCAGCCTGCCGAAACAGACCATTAATGTTTTAACATTTCCTGAGCATACTGAATTCCAATACCGTAAGCTCCACCATATTTTTTCATCAAATCATTGACTGGTTTGTAGGTTTCTTTTCTTGCCCAGTCTCTCTGAAGTTCCAATACATACTGAACAGAAGTAATAGGATGTGCTCCGGCCTGAACCATACGGGTGATTGACTGATCATGAGCTTCTTTAGAAATATCCCCTGAAGCATCTGTTACCACATATACATCATATCCCTCGTCAATAGCTGATAATACTGGTCCTACGATACATACACTTGTCCATAATCCTGCGAAAACCAGTTTCTTTTTATTTTTGCCTGTAATTGCTTTGTGAGCATTAAGATCTTCCCATGTATTCATTGTAGTTCTGTCTACATATCCGCTTGTTGCTTCAGGATATACTTCTGAAATTTCAGGGAAAACAGGTCCGCTGAATGATTTTTCTGCCACCGTTGTTACCACTGTTGGAACATTAAAAATCTTTGATCCTCCCGCTACAAGTGCCACATTGTTTCTTAATTCTTCCATACTGATACTTTTTGTTGCAAAAGCCATCTGCCCTTCATGGTCTATCAATACCACAGCATGATTAGTAGGATTTAATAATGATTTTCCAGGGTTTTGAGCGGATGCTGTTAATGATAATAAACCAGCTGCAAATGATAGGATTAATTTTTTCATAATGATTTAATTTAAGGGTTGCTATTTCTGTTGAATTTTTATTTATAGTGTCATTGGCACGTCAATCACAAGGATTTCTGTACCTTCTTTTAGTGCTTTAATATTGACATCCTGAATATCCCAGACTCCGAATCCATCACGTTCTTCCAAAGTCTCTCCGCCTATTTCTGCGCTTCCTTTAAGAATGAAAACATACATTCCGTTTCCTTTTTTTCTGATCTGATAAAGTGTTTCTGTATTCTGATCAAAAGTTCCCAGATGAAACCAGGCGTCCTGATGAATCCATACTCCTTCGTCATCCGCATTGGGGGAAAGGATCTGTTGAAATTTATTGTGTCCTTTCGTTTTGTCTAAAGTGATCTGGTCATATCTTGGAGTGATATTTCTTTTTTTCGGGTAGATCCAGATCTGAAGAAATTTTACAAGCTTATCACTGTTTTTGTTGAACTCACTGTGCATGATTCCGGTTCCTGCACTCATCACCTGGATATCTCCGCTTCTGATTACTGCTGTGTTCCCCATGCTGTCTTTATGTTCAAGATCACCATCCAAAGGAATACTGATGATCTCCATATTGTCGTGAGGATGTGTTCCAAAACCTCTTCCTGCTTCCACTTTATCGTCATTCAGGACTCTCAGGACTCCGAAGTGCATTCTTTCAGGATTGTAATAATTGGCAAAACTGAAAGTGTGCTGGCTTAATAACCATCCGTGGTCTGCTTTTCCTCTTGAGTCTGCTCTGTGGATGATAGAGCTATCTTTTATTTTTGATTCTGTATTAGGAAGATGATTGTATCCGATGGGTTCTAATGGTTCGATCTCATCAATCTCGTTTTTCATAGCATTTGCCAGAGAAGCTGATGCTACAAACATTCCTGTTCCGAGTAATCCTTTTTTTAAAAAATCTTTTCTGTCCATATCTACGTTGTTATTTGTTCGTTTTTGATATGACAAATGTAGAGCGCTGAAAAACCCTGCACATTTAACTAGTTTAATAAATGACTTTGCAGCAAAAAAAAATGCCGGATACTTGTGTAACCGGCAGTATGATGATATTTAAACTTTTGAGGCAGGTAAGAATATTTAAGAATAACTATGTTTAGATTCCTACGGAATGACAAATAATACGCTTTTTCTCTCCATACAGTTTGTCATTCCGTAGAATCTCACCGTTGTATTCATCAGTATTTATTCTTGAATTGATAAAATAAAAGAGAGGGTTCTTAAAACCTAAAGGTTATTTCTCCTTTGAGGCAAGACGTTTTCTGATGGTACTTACAAATTCTTTTGAAACCCCAAGGTAGGAAGCAATATAATATTGTGCTACTCTTTGTGGGATTGAAGGATATACTTTAATAAATTCAAGGTATCTGTCTGAGGCAGTTTTGGAAATGGTATTGACCAATCGGCTTTGCAGTGTTGCCAGATTCCTCTGAACCAGCATTCTGAAAACTCTTTCAAATTTAGGGACTTCCTGCAGTAGTTTTTCTTTTGTTGCAGGATTCAGCATATAGATTTCCGAATCTTCCAGCGTTTCAATATACACTTTAGAAGGTTTCTGTTCCTGAAATGAGGCAATATCACTGATCCACCAGTCTTCAATGGCAAACAGCAAAGTGACTTCAGATCCATTATCATCCAAACAATACATTCTAAGACATCCTTTGTGAATATAGCCTTCAAACTGACAGATCTCTCCTTCTCTCAGCAAAACGGTTTTCTTTGGAAACGACTGGCAAGAGAGCAGATCTGTAAATATTTTTTCTTCTTCGGGGGTGATTGAGATAAATCGGGTAATATTTTTGATGATATTTTCAAACATAATGTCAGGTTTACCCCTGCAAATTAGGAAAAAGACTGTAAACTTCATTCTTTAAAAGTCCACTTCCTCCTCCGTAATGCTCAATCACTTTAACATCTTTATGTAAATCAGCGCAAAATATTTTAATGTCTTTTTCAAAATCTTCCTCAAGTCCTGAACTTAGAAGAACAATATCTACCGCATTATCTCTTATATATTCATAACAGAAATTTTCCTCACTTTGTATTTCGGCAGTCCAACCTTCATTATTTTCTATAATTCTTTTTAAAGTCTCGAGAATTTCCTGATTCTTTCCAATGACTAAAAAATGTAATGTTTTCATGTTTTAAGATTTAAAATTCAAGGTTCAGAGTTTAAAGTTTATAGCTGTTGATCTCACTTTTACAAGTGCTTATTCCCTGTAATCTTCAGTTCGTTCAGGTCCAATTGAGATTCTGCTTTTCTTATTTCGTCTTCGCTGAAGCGTTTTTCACGTTTCATTTGAAACAGTTCTTTTCTCTGCAGGGCAAATATATCCAGCATCACATTGTGATATTCTGCCATATCGTTTCGTCTGTTAGTACACATTTCCAAAGAGTTTAAATGATTCTGATGAAGTTTAATATCGGTTTCCAGAGCTTTTTTAAAATTCTCAAGCAGACTATTGCTGTTCACCAATTCATTATATTCTTTATCAAGTTTTTGGACAGCAAGCTTATCCAGTCTCATTTGAATCCCGGCCTGCTGTTCATGGGAAGGAAGAATAGGATCAATTTCCTGAATTTTTGTCAATTTGATCACCAAAGG
Source organism: Chryseobacterium sp. JV274 (assembly GCF_903969135.1). Taxonomy (NCBI): domain Bacteria; kingdom Pseudomonadati; phylum Bacteroidota; class Flavobacteriia; order Flavobacteriales; family Weeksellaceae; genus Chryseobacterium; species Chryseobacterium sp. JV274. The sequence goes on from NZ_LR824569.1 coordinate 1,432,222, forward strand.
CAGTGTCAATCCCTGAAACACCAATGTCACAAAAATGACCACAAATGTGATAAAAATGATCAGGTTTCTCATCGGAAATTCGGCCTGACTGTTCATCATTACTGGTATTGACAAAGCTGTAGCCAAAGATACAACTCCTCTCATTCCTGCCCATCCTATAATTAAAGGATTTTTCCATCCCGGACTTGGATCACGGCGGGCTTTTTCACTCAGCCATCTTGGGATATGAGCCACAGGATAAATCCATAACAGACGTACTATAATAACGATCAAACTTATAATTAAACCATATTTGATTCCTTCCATTAATGAAATTTCGCCCAATCCATTGATGATATCCGGAAGTTCAAGACCTATTAATACAAAGACTAAAGCATTCATTACGAAAATCAGAGTATTCCAGACTCCTGTCATATTGATTCTTGTAGTTCCTGTTTTAAAAATTTCATGAGCACGGAAAGACATAAATAAACCTCCACTCACTACAGCCATTACTCCCGAAAAATGAAAATGTTCTGCAGAAAGAAACAGAATATAAGGCGTAATTACGGTAATGGCAGCATCAATAGCGGGTGTAGTAGGTAAAAACCGGTGAATTGCATAAAAAATATGAGCTCCGGCAATTCCTATTACAATTCCCATTCCTGCTACCAGAAAAAACTGCCCTGTTGCTTCATGCATTGAAAAAGCTCCTGTCATTACTGCGGCCAGCGCAAATCTGAAAACAATCAGTGAAGAGGCATCATTAATCAGGCTTTCTCCTTCCAGTATAGCAAGAGTGCGTTTTGGAACTTTTAATCCTTTTAAGACTGTAGTGGCAGCAACAGCATCCGGTGGTGAGACAATTCCTCCCAATAAAAATCCTAATGCCAGTGTAAATCCGGGAATCAGCATCTGTGAAGTATAGGCAACTACCAGAGAGGTCAGAAATACAAGACCAAAAGCCAGCAGGCTGATGGGACGTTTCCATTTCCAGAAATCATTCCATGAAGTATACCAGGCTGCTTCATACAAAAGAGGAGGTAAAAAAATTAAAAATATAATTTCGGGGTCCAGCTTTAAAACAGGAACTCCCGGAATAAAACTAATTCCTAATCCGGCGAGCACCAGAAAGATAGGATAAGCAATTTTAATCCGTTGTGCCAGCATGACCAGCATCATGACGAGTAATAAAAGGCCTAATATTAAAAGTAGTTGTTCGTGCATTTTCTTTAGGTTATAAGTTTTGGCTAAAGCCAATAGAATATTTATTTTCTTAAGGCGGGCTAAAGTCCACCTCTATTGAATAATTAATGATGCTTGATAGATTCCTCCGGAATGACAAATATTACGCCTTATCTATCCATTCACTTTGTCATTCCGGAGGAATCGTAACTTTACTTAAACACATTAAAGGTCTTTAAAAATTACGAATAATTTTAAAGTTAAAATACTTATTTAAATAGTATCAAGTTAGCCAATTCAATTTCTTCCTCATTAATAGAATGTCCAAAATTGGCATATACTTTTTCTGTCACCTCAGCATTCATTTCTCGTAAAATATTGGCTGTAGCATATACTCTTTCTACAGGAACATGAAAATCAGGGTTGCTGGTTCCCAGAAAAACAGGGGTTCCGGCGAAATCTCCTTTATAGTTTTCACGATTGATCTTATCTCCTATCACTCCACCAATAATGGCTGCTGCTCCACCGAACTTCTGAGCATTGCGGGCCAGAAATTCAAGGGTAAGGCAGGCTCCCTGAGAAAATCCGAAAAAGTATATATTTTCCGGTTTAATTCCTGCTTTTACGGCAGCTTTTACTGTTTCTTCAACCATTTCAAGGGCTGATGATAACCATGGTTCGTTTTGTTCTACCGGTGCTATAAATGAAAAAGGATACCAGGTATGATTCAAAGCCTGTGGGGCTAATAAAGCATAGTCTTTTACATTCAAATGTTGAGATAAACTCAGAATATCCTGAGCGCTTCCTCCACGTCCATGAACCATAATCAAAGCTTTTTCTGCCTGGTTTAATGGAATTCCTGCTGTTTTTATATTTAAAATATGACTCATTATTTCTATCTGAATTTTTCTGTTGGATAATTAATTGCGGGAAGAACTTCTTTCAGACGTTCTCTTCTTTTTTCAAACTGCTGTGGCAACTGCAGAGCTTCTCCTAAAAACGCTGCTTCTTCATCTACATCGAAACCAGGGCCGGAAGTTGCAATTTCAAATAAAACACCTCCTGGTTCTTTAAAATATACGGAAGTAAAATATTTTCTGTCTTTCACTTCGGTATGTTCCAGTCCGTAGGCATTTAATCTTTTTACCATTTCAAGCTGAGAGGCCGCATCCGGAGTAGCGAAAGCTACATGATGAACAGTTCCTCTTCCAGCTAATCCTTTCAATGCATTAGGAGTAGACAATAGATCTACATATTTTCCAGGCATATTTTCTGTTCCCAATCTCAGTCTGTCAGGAGTTTCCTTAATCACTTTATGATCCATCTGAGTGGTCAGAAGAGCGGCCGTTCTTTCATAGGCATCCTGCCAGATTTCTACGTGATGAATTCCTTTGACGGCATAATCTTTAGGAATATAACCATTGTAATATCCTTTTCTTTCATCCTTATCATTGAAAACCAACTCCAAACCCAATCCGTCAAAATCTTCAAGATAAATAAAAACTTCTTCTGAGAATCTTTGCTGTGGCTGTTTGAAAGGAATATTAAACTGTTCCAGACGGTTCATCCAATAATCCAGAGCTTCTATAGAAACTGAAAATGCAGTCGTATTGAGCATTCCTTTCCCGTGTCTGCCATTGATCAGATCTTTGCCATACGGAAAAGTAGTCATGATCGTTCCCGGTGTTCCGTATTCGTCCCCGAAATAAAAATGATAAACATCTGAGTAATCAAAATTGACCGTTTTTTTGACTAAACGAAGGCCCAAAACGCCAGTGTAAAAGTCTATATTTTCCTGTGCATTGCCGGTAATTGCCGTAACGTGATGCAGTCCTGTGATAAGTTTCATTGTGTTGAAATTGTTAATTAATTATTGTGATGGATAAAAAGGCAAAATTGCGAAAGGGTAAAATAGCAAATAAATGAAGAAGGCGGAATGGTAAAAGGAAGAAAAATCTCTAGGATTGTTTCCAGAGGCAACATACAATGTTTAGATTCCTACGGGATGACAAGGTGGACGGATAAATAAAGCGCATAGTTCGTCCATTCCGAAGTAATCTATGCTCTTACCATCTCAAATTCTCTTACTCTCAAACCCTAAAACTCGTATTCAAAACCCCGAAACTCAAAAACCCGCATCCCGAAACTCGCCTCTCAAACTCACTACAGTTCTTCTTTCATCCACACATCATTATATTCTTCCGGATGACGTTTGAACTGTGCGTGAACATACGGACATAACGGCAGAATTTTTAAATCGTTTTCTCTTGCGTAGGAAACCAGTCTTTCTAATAAAATTTTAGCAAAACCTTTTCCTTCATATTCCGGATGTACCTCAGTATGATAAACCGTCAGTTTTTTTCCAATGACTGAAATATCCATTTTACCTGCTTTATGATCGTCTGAGAAAAGCTGGATTTCTCCTTTTCTTCCTTCTAAAACTATTTCTGTTCTTTCCATTTTATTGTTTTTAATTCTTAATTCAAAATTAGCATCTTTATCAGAGCCGGCCGATGATCTATGATAACTTCGGAAGTACTCCTTCTATTTTCTCACGCATTCCTTCGTACTGTGCAGGAAGCTTCAGGTTTGTTCCCAACTCATTCAATGGCTCATCCACAGTGAACCCCGGATTGTCAGTTGCAATTTCAAACAAAACACCTCCCGGCTCACGGAAATACAATGAATAGAAATAATCTCTGTTGATTTTCGGAGTAATGCTTAGTCCTGCAGATAATACTTTTTCACGATATTCCATCAGAACGTTGTCATCTTTCACTCTGAATGCAATATGATGATTGGTTCCGGCAGCATTTCTTCCCGCAGGAATTGTACTGTTTTCAATAATATCTACAAGATTTGCCGTATCAATTGCATCGGTAGCCAATCTGTATCTTTCTCCTTCCTGTTTCTGCAAATCGTAACCTAAAACATCAGTCAGAACTTTTATTGTAGGATCTGCTTTTTTTAAGGTTAAAGTTACATTATGGAATCCTTTCAATGCATATTCATCTTTGATGTCATCAGTTGTCCATACTTTTCTGCTGTCTTCACCTGCAGGTTCTATCAACTGTAACTGTAGACCGTCAGGATCTTTAAAAGAAATCATCTTTTCTCCAAATACTTCTTCTTCTTCCACATTTACATTAAAGCTTTGCAATCTGTTTTTCCAGAACTCAAGACTTCCTTTGGGTACTGAATATCCAATATGGGTAGCCATTCCGCTTCCGTTATTTCCTTTACCAATTCCTTCCCATGGAAAGAAGGTAAGAATGGTTCCCGGTGTTCCGTTTTCATTCCCAAAATAGAAATGATAAGTTCCCGGATCGTCAAAATTCACTGTTTTTTTCACCAGTCTTACTCCTAAAACCTGGGTATAAAAATCTAAATTTCTTTTGGCATTGTCTGCTATTGCAGTAATATGATGCAGACCTATTATTCTATTGTCCATTGTCTTTAATTTTTATGCTAAATTACAGTGAACAGAAATGCTGCGCATTTAACTAGTTTAATAAATAAAAAGATCCAATGATCTTGTCGCGTTAATCTGATAATAATAAGTTGATTTAAAATTCACAGATTTAATGGGAGTTCCCGCAATAAATAAATCAAGGTTTATAAATAATCTACAAAATAAAAATGCATCAGAATAAATTTCTACCTGTTTTCTTTTTAACAATATAAAATTATTTAATTCTCATAAATTTCAATTTATTTTACATTTTTGATAATGAAAAACAAGCAATATTTTTTATTTTTTTTGAAATAAAAAAGAACTAAAACTGTTTTTTAATTTAAAAAAACAGTAAACAAACAACTAATAAAACACTAACAAACAATATATTAAACTATTAATAATAAATTAATATTTAAAATGTCTACTTTTTTAGTGGACTAATAAAAATTAAATTATATATTTGCAAACGTATTCAGGAAATAGAATAAAATGAAGACAGAATTAAAAAATAATTTAATTAAGAAACATACCATCAAAAACATGATGAAGGATATCTGTATGCCTGTGCATCGAGAATACTGTGGTTGACCTTACTTTTATTTAGACATATTTTAAAGGCTTTACCACATGGTAGAGCCTTTTTTTATTGAACACAACAACATTAAAAAAATAAAAATGAATAATTCTAAAAACAAATGGTTGATTCCATTGGCTTTTACAAACATCTATGTGATATGGGGAATTACGTTTTTAGCTATTTCATTTGGCTTAAAAGGTTTTCCGCCATTCATTCTTTCGGGGTTAAGATTTCTGGTTGCCGGAATTCTGATGATAGGATATCTTCTTTCTAAAGGAGAAAAAGCAAATTCTCTGATCAACTGGAAGAAAAATGCAATTACCGGTATTCTTATTCTTACCGGAGGAACAGGACTCGTAGCCTGGGGAGAACAATATGTAACGGCTTCAGAAGCGGCCATTTCTATTGCAACCGGCCCGTTCTGGTTTATTGCAATCGACAGAAAAAACTGGAAATATTATTTCTCAGATAAATTTATTCCGATAGGACTGGCCATTGGATTTGCAGGATTAATTATGTTTTTAAAAGGCAGTGTAAACTCAAATGCTGCTCATGCTATTGCTAATGAAAATCTACGTATCACTGCCTTTATTGTGTTGGGCTTAAGTTCCATCGCATGGGTACTGGGATCTTTATATTCAAAGAAAAATCCAGCTTCTCAATCTACCTTTATGAATATTGCTCAACAGCTTATAGTAGCGGGATTAGCTTCATTTTTAATTGCTTTTATGAGAAAAGAATGGACTGGTTTTTCAGTTTCTGCAGTTCCATTATCGGCATGGTTTGGGGTTCTATTTTTGATCTTCTTTGGATCGATAGTCGCTTATTTGTCGTACATTTGGCTTCTGTCCGTAAAACCCGCTGCCTTGGTAAGCACTCACACCTATATCAATCCTATTGTAACAGTGATTGCAGGCTGGATTGTTGCCAACCAAAGCATCAATGGAGGTCAGCTGTATGGTTTATTCATCATATTGCTGGGAGTACTTCTAACGAATGTCACCAAGTATTTCAGACTTTCAAAACGGTCAAAGGTAAAAATCAGAAGAGTAAGAAGATTTTTTAACAGAGCAGGCAGGCCATATCAGCCTATTTAAACAGAATACAAAATCAGAATGATAGAAATCAGAAACATATCGAAAACATTTCACCAGAAAAAACAGTCCTTTAAGGCATTGGATAAGGTGAGTTTAAATATAGAGAAAGGAGATATTGTAGGAATTATCGGTTTTTCGGGTGCAGGAAAAAGTACCCTTATCCGTACAGTAAATTTACTGGAAAGACCGGATGAAGGGCAGATTATTATTAATGGAAAAGATTTTACCCAGCTCAGTTCTAAACAATTGGCTGAGGAACGTAAAAAAATCGGAATGATCTTCCAGCATTTCAATCTTCTTTCTTCAAGAACTGTTTTTGATAACGTAGCTTTACCTTTGGAACTGGATCATAGCAGTAAGGATGAAATCAACAGAAAAGTCAACGAACTACTGAGGATCGTAGGGCTTGAAGATAAAGCCAATGATTATCCCAGAAGTCTTTCAGGAGGACAGAAACAGAGGGTAGCTATTGCAAGGGCTCTAGCTAATGATCCTCACCTTCTGCTTTGTGATGAAGCAACCAGTGCGCTGGATCCGGCTACAACGCAATCTATTCTGCAGCTTTTAAGAGATATCAATCAGAGACTGGGAATTACCATCCTTTTAATTACCCACGAAATGGAAGTTATCAAAGCCGTCTGCAACCACGTTGCAGTGATCGACAAAGGAAAATTATTAACAAAAGGAACTTTAAGCGAGATTATTTCGGACAAAGAGAACCCGATAATCCGGCAATTTATAAATTCAGACATCATGACCCTGCCACAGGAATTCATTAGCAGACTGCAGAAAGAACCCAAAGACGGTTTATTTCCGCTTGTCGAAATAGAACTTAACGAAAACATCAGTGTTGAACAAATTCTTTCAGCGCTATACAATCAATATAAAATCCCTTATAAACTTTTAAAGGCTGACGTAGAATATTTCGGAAATTCAAATTTTGGAAAAATTTTGCTGCAGCTTCAGGGTGAGGCTGAAGAAAACCAACAGGCGATCTATTATTTCAACCAAAATAAAATTCAAAATACAGTAAAAGGATATGCTTAGTGATACGGTAATTGCCCTTTTGGCAAAAGGAACCTGGGAAACGGTTTATATGACATTTTTATCCGGATTTTTTGGATTTGTACTTGGACTTCCGGTGGGAATCATGTTATTTTTAACCAGAAAAGGACAACTGCTGGAAAATGCAGTCTATCATAGAGGACTATCTATTCTGGTTAATATTTTCCGTGCCATTCCTTTTATTATTCTGATCGTATGGATGATTCCTTTTACGAGAATTCTGGCAGGAACTTCTATTGGAGTAAATGCAGCTTTGGTTCCGCTAAGTGTGGGTGCAGCTCCGTTTATTGCGAGACTTGTTGAGAACAGCCTTATTGAGGTTCCTCATGGTCTTATAGAAACGGCAAGAGCCTTGGGAGCTTCTCCTTTGCAGATTATCAGAAAAGTATTGCTTCCTGAAGCACTTCCTTCTTTAATCAACAATGCCACTATCACTTTGATTACGCTTGTAGGATATTCTGCAATGGGTGGTGCTGTAGGTGCAGGCGGACTTGGACAGGTTGGCTATCAGTATGGTTATATCGGATATGATATTGTCATTATGAATACGGTATTAATTTTACTGGTTCTGCTGGTCTTCATCATTCAATTTGCGGGAGACCGGTTGTCAAAAAGATTTGATCACAGGTAGTTGAGTTTGGGATGCGAACTGGAAAGTATATTATTTTACTCATTTGTTCTGTCCTAATCCATTTAAATAAAAAATAGAATGAAAAAAATAAAGATTTTTGGTGTAATAGCTGCCGGAATACTGCTGTTCAGTGCTTGTTCGGGAAGAAAAGATGATCCGAACTTTATCCGGGTAGGAATCACCTATGGTCCGGAACAGGAAATTGCTGAGGTTGCCAAAAAAGTAGCTAAGGATAAATATAATCTGGATGTGGAACTTATTCCTTTTAATGATTATGTAGTTCCCAATGAAGCCCTGACAAACGGAGATATTGATGCCAATGCTTTTCAGCATCTTCCTTATCTGGCAGAGCAGTCCAAGCAGAGAGGATACCATCTTGTACCTGTAGGAAATACATTTGTATACCCTATTATAGCCTATTCAAAAAAGATTAAAAATATCAGTCAGCTGCAGGAAGGCAACACTGTTGTTATTCCCAATGACCCAACCAATGGAGGACGTTCCCTGCTTCTGCTTCAGAAAGGAGGTCTGCTAAAATTAAGACAAGGTGTAGGACTTCTGCCAAAAGTAACAGATATTACAGAAAACCCGAAACAGCTGAAAATCATGGAGATTGAGGGAGCCCAGATTCCAAGAGTCTTAGATGACAGGGATGTTGTGGTAGGAATTATCAATAACAATTTTGCAGCTCAGGCAGGATTAGATTCGGAAAAACAGGGGATCTTAATTGAAGATAAAGACTCTCCGTATGTGAATCTGGTGGTTGCCAGACAGGATAATAAAAACAGTCAGAAAGTAAAAAACTTTGTAAAAGCCTACCAGTCTCCGGAAGTGGAAAAGAAAGCCAAAGAGATTTTCAAAGGCGGAGCTGTGAAAGGATGGGATTAATGAGTCTGAGGATTTGAGAGTGAATTCGAGATGCGGGGGTACGGGTTTTCGGGTGAGAATTTAAGAATAGGAGGTTTGGTGTAGATTCCTACAGAATGGACAAACTACACGCTTTACCTATACGTCCACCTTGTCCATTCCGTAGGAATCCAGGCACTGTGTTAGGAGGGTTGTAGGGTTAAAGGTATTGAGTGAAAATATAGGAGTAGCTTCATTTGTCTTTTACCATTTTGCAATTTCGATTTTTTTCTTAATAATTAAAAATATTTAATAATAAGCTGTCTGCAAATACGTGGACAGTTTTTTTATTCATTAAAATTTATTTTCTCAATTTGAGATAATAAAAAATTTTCTCTATTTTTGCTTTTAATCAAATAGAAAGGCATTATGTTAAAGAAAACCGTCATTATAAGTTTATTCACCTTTATTTCTGCTTCTTATATGGCCCAGACTAATAATATCCTTCCCGTTTATTTAGATGAATCCAAACCTGTAGAACAGCGTATTCAGGATGCATTATCAAGAATGACACTGGAAGAGAAAGTGGCAATGCTTCATGCACAGTCAAAATTCAGTTCGCCGGGTGTTCCAAGACTTGGAATTCCGGAATTCTGGACCACTGACGGTCCTCACGGGGTGCGTCCTGAAGTGATGTGGGACGAATGGGATCAGGCAGGATGGACTAACGACTCCATTATCGCCTACCCTGCTCTGACTGCTTTATCCGCTACATGGAATAAAAAAATGTCATGGAATTATGGTAAAGCTTTGGGTGAAGAAGCCCGCTACAGAAAAAAAGATATTCTTCTGGGACCTGGAGTCAATATCTACAGAACTCCTCTGAATGGAAGAAATTTTGAATATATGGGTGAAGATCCTTATCTGACCTCAAAAATGGTAGTTCCTTATATTAAAGGGGTACAATCTAATGGGGTGGCAACTTCTGTGAAACATTTTGCACTGAACAATCAGGAAATGTTCCGTCATACGAGCAATGTGAATGTAGATGACAGGGCTCTTTATGAAATTTATCTTCCACCTTTCAAAGCAGCGGTAACAGAGGGTGATTCGTGGACAATCATGGGTGCTTATGATATGTACAAAGGCCAGTATGCCAGCCAGAATCAATATCTATTAAATGATATTCTAAAAAAGGAATGGAACTATAAAGGGGTTGTAGTCTCCGACTGGGGTGCTGTAAACAATACGGAACAGGCGATTCATAACGGACTTGATCTGGAATTCGGATCGTGGACCAACGGACTTTCTGCCGGAACTAAAAATGCCTATGACAACTACTATCTGGCAAAACCTTATCTTGATCTGATTAAAGCAGGAAAAGTAGGAACCACAGAGCTTGATGATAAAGTAACAAGATTACTTCGCCTTGCTTATAAAACAACAATGAACCGCAATAAACCTTTCGGGAATATTGCTTCTGAAGAGCATAAAGCTGTTGCCAAAGAAATTGGTGAAGAAGGAATCGTCTTATTAAAGAACCAGGGTAATGTACTTCCTATTGACCTTAATAAAGCTAAAAAAATAGCGGTTATTGGAGAGAATGCCATTAAAATAATGACAGTTGGTGGAGGTTCTTCATCTTTAAAAGTGAAATACGAAGCTCTTCCTTTAGACGGAATCAAGTCAAGGTTTGGAAAGCAGGCAGATGTACAGTATGCGAGAGGTTATGTAGGAGATATCGGAGGTGAATATAATGGGGTAAAATCCGGACAGGATTTAAAAGATACCCGTTCTGAAGCTGAATTGCTGAATGAAGCTGTAGAATTGGCCAAAAAATCAGATTATGTAATTTTTGTAGGAGGATTGAACAAAGCTGATTTCCAGGACAGTGAAGGAAATGACAGAAAAAGCTATGGACTTCCTTATAACCAGGATCATGTGATTTCTGCTCTTGCAAAAGCGAATAAAAATCTTGCTGTTGTTTTGGTTTCCGGAAATGCCGTAGCTATGCCTTGGATCAAAGAAGTTCCGACCGTTTTACAGTCGTGGTATCTGGGTTCTGAAGCTGGAAATTCTATTGCCTCTATTCTGGCAGGTGATGCAAATCCATCAGGAAAACTTCCGTTTACATTTCCTGTAAAACTGGAGGACAATTCAGCACATCAACTTGGAGAATATCCCGGGCAGAAAGATGAGTTGGCTGCTGGAAAAGGTAAAGACCAGAAAAACCCTATCAATATTACTTACAACGAAGGCGTTTTTGTAGGCTACCGCTGGCATGATACTAAAAATATAAAACCTCTGTTCAGTTTCGGACATGGATTGAGCTATACGACTTTTGAATTTGGAAAGGCAAAAGCAGACCAGACAACCATTTCACAGGATGGTAAAATTACATTTACTGTAACAGTTAAAAATACAGGTAAAAAGGCAGGTGCTGAGGTTGCCCAGCTTTACATCAGTGATTTAAAATCATCTGTTCCAAGGCCTGCAAAAGAACTGAAAGGTTTTGAAAAAGTATATCTGAATCCTGGCGAACAGAAAGAAGTTACTTTCACCATTGATAAAACGGCTTTAAGTTTCTTTGATGCTCAAAAACATGACTGGGTAGCTGAACCCGGAGATTTTGAAGCACTGATTGGAAATTCTTCCGATGCCATTAAAACAAAAGTGAAGTTTACCCTTAAATAAAAACTGAGAGTTAAGAGTATAAACTCTATTTAATAATTATTTGATAGAACGCGAACAGATTCCAAAATTGGGATCTGTTTTTTTATAATTTATTTAAACGCAAAGATTCTTAGATTCTGTCGTATGATACAAGGAAGCAAAGTGAAGCGACAACGTCGCGGATGAAGCTAATAGGTAATGTGAACGTTTAGAAAGAATCAATTACTATTGATTCCATCTCTTTGCTCACTTAAATTCAAAAGTATCTCAGATTAAAACTTTGCGTTAAAAATAAAAATCTAAATTTTAGATGTGCTCAAATATTCAATCTTCAAAACTTTTTTTAAACCATTAAGGAGTTCTTAAGTGATGAAGAAAAATTAAGATTCAAATAAATTTGAATGAAGCACAGTGTTTTATGAATATCTTCAGATATGCTCTTAATACTCTTAACAGCTTAATATTTTCTTAATGGTTCAAAAACTTCAGTGTAGATTTTTTGCTATACTAAGATCATTAAGCATAAATATTTCAGGAAAATAAAAAGCAGATTCCAATTGGGAACCTGCTTTCATCGATCTAACAAATATTATGATTATTTTCCTCCGCCACCATTTTTCTCTACATCGGTTTTAGTATTTTCTTTTACCTTCTGGTTTCCGAAACGCTTTACAAACGTAAGAGAAACTCCGTACCAATCCCATTTTGAATACTCTCTGAAAGTCCCATCCTGGCTGTAAGTAGTGTTATCACCATAAGGTCTTTTGAAAATATTCATCAGCTGCATGCTCAGTTCCATCTGAGTTTTCGGGAATATTTTGGTGACTGAAATATTGTGGAATACGTTGGTATTATTCGCATATGAATTTCCATTGTTCTGATTGGCAAGTTCCACCCATGCACTCAGATTAATGTTTTTATTGAAAAGGTTGGTATAAGAAACATTCGCGGAGGCTCCCCAATAACTGATATAATCTTTGGCACCCAGCTTATTTTTCTCGTTAAAATCTTTATTATTAATGTAATACCATCCAAATCCGGCATTTACATTCAGTTTATTTTTCAGGAAGTTCTGATTGGTATTGGCAAAAAGGTAATATTTTTCAACTTTTCCATCAAAGTTCCCTGGTAGAGAAACTGTTCTTCCGTTTTCCGTTACATAAGTAGTCCAGTAATCCTGATTGGTGTGCATATATCTTGCGGAAAGAAAATACTTTTTCAAAATTCCGAATTTCAGATAAAGCCTGTCGTTGGGGTTTGGATTCAGATAAAGGTTTCCTCTGGAATACGTTCCATTAATTTCAGGCGTCACAAAAGGGTTAAATTCAGAATACCAAGGTCTCCAGATACTTCGGTTATAGGTAAGACTCAAATCAAATTTCTCTGAAAAATTATATTTCAGCAATAGATTGGGAAGAAAAGTTCCGTAAGAATCTCTCCTCTCTGTACCTGCCACATCCTGTCTCACTTTATAATCAATATATTCATATCGGATTCCGACTCTTGTTTCCAGTTTTTCGAAAAATGTTTTGCTATAATTGGCATATAAAGAGCTCAGATGATCTTCATAATGGAATCTGTCGTTTTTGGAAAGATTAGCATATTCCGGTGTACCATTATCAATACTGATTCCATAGAGACTGTTAGGAATAACATGATTGTTCAATTCCGTTTTCCCTCCTACTTCCATCGTACCTCCTGTTTTACCAAAAGGTTGTGTATAATCTATTTTCAGATAATAATTACGCATCTGATTGGAACTGATAGACCCCAGCTGCTGATTGGTTATGGCACCCTGCTTATTAATCTGCTTGTCAATCAAATTATCATTGTCATTACTGGAATAATTGGTTCCTAAATTAATATCTAAAATTCTATTTTTTTCTTTATCATAGTATTTATAGAAAGCATTAGTACCCAGATTACGGCTGAATCCCCAGTTATTTTGAATTTGGTGAAAAGATTCACCCGGATCTCCATCTTTTGTAGTCATCCCATCAGATTCTGCTGAAAGCAAATTCCTGTTCTGGGAATACTCCAGTACAAGTCCGAAATTATTTTTATCATTGATTTCAAACTCTGAAGTGGAAGAAAGAGATGGACTTTCATTTCTCATTACATTTTCCAGATTAAACTGAGTAAGTTTATTTTCAGCATAACGGTTATCCCATGTCTGATTCTTCTGCACATAAGTTCCGTCATTATAACTTCCAATAAGGGTTTGGGTAAATTTTTTCTTATGATAGTTGAGATTAAAATTTGTGTATTGTGAGTTTTTGGTACTTTGTCTGTTGTTGAAAGATATACTTCCTTTTAAACCTTCATCATCCCTTTTCTTTAAAACAATATTGATGACGGAACCTGACGTTTCATAACGTGAAGAAGGACTGGTAATCACTTCAATTTTCATCAGGTTATCGGCAGGAATTGTCTTAAGATATTCCTTTAATTCCTTCCCTGTAAAAACCGATTTTCTATCATTGATGTATACTGTAACCATCTGTCCTTCGGCTTTTACATCATCATTATTATCTATGCTTACCAAAGGAGTCATTCTAAGAACGTCCCATGTTGTATTTCCTGCCAGAATTGCACTGTTGGCTACATTAAATACAGTTCTGTCTACTTTAGATTCTACGGTCGGCTTTCTGGCAACCAGGGTAACCGCTTCTATTTCTTTTGTATTTCCTTTTACAGTATCCTTTGCTGCCGGGGCCTGCTGAGCCATTGCAAATGAACCTGCTAGTATCGCTATTGGAAATAAGATTACTTTCATGTGAAATTATAGTTTTTTCTATAAGACCATTATCTTCACAAGTTTGTTACATCAAAAAGTAAAAAAAATAAAATAAATCCTTAATTTCCAGCAAGATATCAACTGAAAATAGAAACATAAACTGGAAAACAGTGAAAATTTTTCAATAAACAAACACAATATAAATCACTTCCATAATAAATATTCTTAAAAACATATTTTATCTGTAATTTAATTTTTATTAAAAAACTTTACAATTTGTCATTGATATGAGAGTCTTCATTATGAAAATAAGTTGTTCATTCATTCAATTTCTAAAAGTCTTACCAACAAAAAAGCCCGGATCTCACCCGGGCCGCTAGCAATAGCAAATTTACAAGGAATAATATTAAAAAATATATGCTAGTTTAAATTTTCAAAATAATGGATAACGCCTACTTCAGGCAGACGACGCGGATCCTTATTAAAATCCGACTCCTTATTTTTGCTGTTTTCCAGAAAAGAATTGCTGAAAAGAGCATAAGAAGGCTGTTCTGCCAATCCGTTTTTCAAAAGCTGATGGGCTTCCACAATTGTTTTCCCATATAGTTTTCTGAAGTTTCCAATATTGTATTGTGAAAAAGATCCATAATGAACAATAAACTTGAGAGCCAGATCAATAGTAGTGCTTAAACTCTTACTCAGCTCCTCTATCTTTCTGTTGAAAGCACTTCTCATCTTCCACAGCATTTTTGAAATGCTCTGGTAAGACGGATTTTCATCATAACGGTAAAATAAAATGGCATCTCCCTCAATCTCGGAAATTTCAAAATACTGATCGTTCACATCAATCAGTGTAGACAATAGCTGTCTTACAATATACTCGCCTGTATACAATTTTGTATTGAACACAAATTCGGTAAATCCGCTGAAATCCGGAATTAAAATGATTCCCTCCTGTATATTTGTCTTCATAATGATAATGGATTAAAAACCTGCTTCATCATTACAGACGAAGCAGATTCAATTTTACTTTATTGCCACCCGCCTCCTACTGAGCGGTAAAGTGCTGTTATAGCATTCAGTCTCTGGGTTTTCAGAGAAGCCAGTTCCAGTTCTGCCTGAAGTTTATTCGATTGGGCAATGATCACCTCTACATAAGTTGCTGAATTATATTTAAATAACAGATCAGCTTTTTTCACCGCTTCACCGGATTTCACGGCCAGCCCTTCTGCAATTTTCTGCTGCTCTTCCAGTTTTTGAATTTGTACCAGTGCATCAGAAACTTCGGCTACCGCTTTTAAAACAGACTGTTTAAAGTTGATTTCCGCCTGATCAGCAACTACTTTAGACTGTTCATACTGCGTTTTCAACTGTTTTCCATTCAAAATAGGCTGTGCTACTGCTCCTGCCACCATTCCGAAAAGAGATCCCGGAACGCTGAACCATTTACTGATCTGGAAAGCATTTACACCACCCTGTGCTGTAATATTCAGTGACGGATACATACTCATTTTGGCAACGTGAATCGCTGCAGCGCTCTTTCTTACGTCAAGCTCAGCCGTTTTAATATCCGGTCTGTAGCTTAATAATTCTGACGGAACTCCCGCCGCAATATGATCCGGAGACTGTACATTGTTCAGGCTTGCACTTCTTTCAATTTTCCCGGGCATTGAACCCGTCAGCAGACTCAAAGCATTTTCCTGGGTTGTCACAGAACTTTCAATCACCGGAATTGATTTCAGAATCTGATCTTTTACAATTTCCTGCTGCTGTACTGCCAAAGCTGTTGTTAATCCCAGTTCCTGCTGTTTGATCAGAAACTTCAACGTATTATCAGCATATGCCAGATTGGATTTTGTAATTTCCAGCTGAGTATCCAGCATCAGCAGATTATAATATCCCTGCACTACAGCAGACACCACTTGTGTTTTTACCACCTTTGCTGCTTCCTGTGTTTTAAGATATTCTGCTAAAGCCTGCTCTTTTCTGCCTTTGATCTTACCCCAGATATCTGCTTCCCATGAAAAACTAAGAGAAGTTGTATAATCTTCCATATACCTTTTCCCCATGAACTGTCCGGCCATCATTCCATTCATACTGTTGTCTGAGGGACGGTTGATATTCGCATTGGCAGAAGCACCGATCGTCGGGATATTTCCCCATTTACTCTGAGTATACGCCAGGGAGGCAAATTCTATCTGCTTTAAAGCCACCTGAAGATCATTATTCTGTACCATCGCTTTATCAATCAAGCTTACCAGAACCGGATCTTTGAAAAAATCTTTGTAGCTGATCTTAGCAATATTTTCATTTTGCCCTGAAACAATACTATCATTTCTGAAAGCTTCGGGCATTTTAACCTCAGGCTGCTCATATTTCTGAACTTTACAGGAAATTGCCGTCCCTGAAATGAATGCGATATATGCTATATTTTTAATTTTCATTTTTAAATCATTTGAATTAATATTCCCAATCCGCATCTGTTACTACCTTTCCATTGATTCTCTCATGCAAAGCCTGGAATACCACAAAAAGAACAGGAACCACAAAAATTCCTAAGATCGTTCCGAAAAGCATCCCTGAAATGGCCGCATATCCAATGGAGTGATTACCCATTGCTGAAGGTCCTACCACAAAGATCAATGGCAGCAATCCGGTAATAAATGCCAGAGAGGTCATCAAAATAGGACGTAAACGTGCTTTTGCTCCTTCCACTGCAGATGCAATAAGACTTTTCCCTGCTCTACGTCTCTGAATAGCAAATTCTACAATCAGGATACCATTCTTCGCTAAAAGTCCAATCAACATAACGAGAGCAATCTGTACATAAATATTGTTAGACAGCTCCGCGAATGTAATTCCTACAAAGACTCCTGAAAGCCCCACCGGAATAGCGATCAATACGGCTAATGGAAGGATATAACTTTCATATTGCGCTGATAAAAGGAAGAATACAAATACAATACATAACCCGAAAATCATTACAGACTGCGAGCTTGAACCTGCTTCTTCACGGCTCATCCCTTTATAATCGTAAGTATATCCCGGAGGAAGTACCTGCTTGCTCACCTCTTCAATCGCAGCCATCGCCTGCCCTGTACTGTATCCCGGAGCGGCCATTACCGTTAAGTTGGATGAGTTGAATAGATTGAAACGGTCTACCACCTCAGCTCCCGTTACCTGCTTCAGGCTTACCAATGTATTGATAGGAACCATCTGGCCTAAATTATTTTTAACGAAGATTCCGTTCAGGGATTCTTTATCCTGTCTTGTTTCCGGAGTCGACTGTACCAAAACTCTGTAATACTTTCCGAATCTGTTGAAATCCGAAGCCTGAATACTTCCGTAATATCCCTGCATTACTCCCAGTACTTCAGAAACATTCACTCCCAGCTGAGCCGATTTCACTTCATCTACAAGGACTTCAAACTGAGGATATGTAACATCAAAAGTGGTAAATGCAACCGCTACTTCCGGTCTCTGCATCAAAGCTCCCATCATCCCATAAGAGATATTTCCTAAATTCTGAAGCTCTCCGTTGGTGCGGTCCTGAAGCACAAGCTCCATACCACTCGTATTTCCGAAACCGTCTACCGTTGGTGTGTTGATCACAAGGAAATTAGCTCTTTTGTCCTGGGAAAGCATCCCCTGGGTTTGTCCGATAATGTCATTGATGTTATTCACAGCGCCTCTCTCGCCTCCTTTTTTTAATTTAACAAAAATAGAAGCTGCAGAAGATGACATGGAACCACTGAACAGGTTTAATCCGTCTACTGAAATTACTTTGTCCACAGCAGGATTTTTCATCAATAGGTCTTCTGTGTCGGAAACTACTTTTGAAGTTCTGTCCTTTGATGCTCCCGGAGCAAGGTTTGCTGTTACAATAATAAAACTCTGGTCTTCATCCGGAATAAATCCTTTAGGTGTTGTCATAGACATCCAGGCGAACAATCCTCCGAAGGCCACAATGATGATCAGGGCCACCCATTTTCTTTTTAAAAGGAATAAAACAGCTTTCCCATATCGGAATGTCAGTTTATTAAAGCTGGCATTGAATCCCGCAAAGAAACGGTCTTTGAAGTTCATTTTTTCATGCGTTCCCGGATAGTGTTGTTTTAAAAATAAAGCACACAGCGCCGGGCTCAGTGTCAATGCATTGATTGCTGAAATCACAATTGCAATCGCCAATGTTAAGGCAAACTGCTGGTAGAATAATCCCGTGGAACCACTCATAAAGGCCACCGGAACGAATACCGCGGACATAATCAATGTAATAGAAACAATTGCTCCCGTAATCTCACTCATGGCCGACATGGTAGCTGCTCTCGGATTCAGTTTTTTATGTTCCATCTTGGCATGAACGGCTTCCACCACTACAATGGCATCATCCACAACAATACCAATCGCCAATACGAGAGCAAACAACGTAAGAATATTAATGGAGAATCCGAAAACCTTCATAAAGAAGAATGTTCCTACAATAGATACCGGAACTGCAATCGCCGGAATTAAGGTAGAACGGAAATCCTGAAGGAAAATATATACCACAATGAACACCAGAATAAATGCTTCTATCAAGGTATGAATAACCTGTTCTATAGACTGATCCAACGCTTCTTTTGTTGCGTATGGAATTTCATAATCCATTCCTTCCGGGAAAGATTTTTCCAACTCTTTCATTCTCTCCTGAAGAGCAATCTGCACTTCATTCGCATTAGATCCCGCCATCTGGAAGATCGCCATCGTTACGGAAGCTTTTTTATTATAATTGGAAGAAACCGTATAACTGTATGCTCCGAATTCCACTTTGGCAATATCTTTTAGTTTTAAAACAGAACCGTCGTTCAATGCTTTGATGGTGATATTTTCATATTGCTCAGGCTCTGTAAACTTACCTTTATACCGAAGAACATATTCCATTACTTCTTTACTTCTCTCTCCTAATCTTCCTGGTGCTGCTTCCAGGTTTTGAGTCTGAATGGCACGGGAAACATCGGATGGGGTAAGATTGTATGAAGTCAGCTTATTCGGGTCAAGCCAGATACGCATAGAGTAATCTTTATTTCCATACACCATTGCATCTCCTACTCCTTTTACCCTTTTCAGCTCCGGAACGATGTTGATTTTCGCATAGTTTTCAAGGAAAAGGTCGTTCATTTTTCCATCTTTACTGGTCAGCGAAACCATCGCAATCATACTGTTCTGTCTTTTCACTGTTGTGATTCCCGCCTGAATTACCTCCGCAGGAAGCTGGTTGGTCACCTGTGCTACTCTGTTCTGCACATTAATCGCTGCCTGATCGGGATCTGTTCCCAGTTTGAAAATAACAGTAATGCTTAATGTTCCGTCATTACTTGCGGTAGAAGTAATATAGTCCATATTTTCCACTCCGTTGATAGCATTTTCCAAAGGTGGCGCTACCGACCTGGCAATCGTTTCAGCATTGGCTCCCGGATAAGCAGCGGTTACCATAACAGTAGGCGGTGCAATGTCCGGAAATTTGGTAATCGGAAGGCTTACCATCCCGACAATCCCCAGTATAACAAGCAATACGGAAATAACCGTTGCCAGTACGGGTCTTTTTATGATTTTCTTTAACATGATTTCTTCTTACGATTTTTTCTGTTGAGCATTTTTCTTTTGTGCCACGACAGGGGTTCCCGGCTGTAATCGGTCAAAGCCGCTGGTAATATATTCATCTCCTGCCTTAAGTCCT
Source organism: Chryseobacterium sp. JV274 (assembly GCF_903969135.1). Taxonomy (NCBI): domain Bacteria; kingdom Pseudomonadati; phylum Bacteroidota; class Flavobacteriia; order Flavobacteriales; family Weeksellaceae; genus Chryseobacterium; species Chryseobacterium sp. JV274. The sequence continues at coordinate 1,452,185 of NZ_LR824569.1, forward strand.
TTGGCTACAATGAAGTTATCGCCGGCTTTTCCATTCACTTCAATGGGAACCATTGCTGCTTTTCCACCCTTAATTGTGAACACAAACACTTTATCCTGAATAGTTCTGGTAGAAACAATAGGAAGTAAAACAACATTGCTGTAGAACTGATCCAATACAATTTTACCGGTATTTCCGCTTCTTAAAAGATTATTGGGATTGTTGAATTTTGCTCTTAATGTAATTGATCCGGTTGTCTTATTAAACTGTCCTTCTACGGCATCAATCTTTCCTTTTTCAGCATATTGCTCACCACCGGAAAGAAGTAATGATACTGCCGGAGTATTTTTGATCACTTCATCAATGTTGTTTCCTACATACTGTTTTTGGAAATTATTAAAATCATTTTCGCTCAAACTGAAATATGTATATACCTGATGAATATCTGACAATAAGGTAATCGGTTCCTGATTCCCCGGCGTCATCAAACTTCCCAAACGATAGTTGAATCTCCCGATAAATCCACTTACCGGAGCTTTGATGGTAGAGAAATTCATATTGATTTTAGCTGATTCAATAGTGGATGTAGATTGGCTTACGGCTCCTCTTGCTCCATTGTAAGCAGCTTCAGCTTCTTTTACCTGAATTTCTGAAACCATTTTATTTCTGAACAGTTCTTTTTTCCTGTCAAGATCAATTTTAGAAGTTGAAAGGGTGGCCTGAGCGGTGATCAAAGCTGCCTGAGCACTTTTTAGCTGCTCGCGAAAAACCTGATCTTCAATTTTGAATAACGGCTGCCCTGCTCTCACAAAGTCTCCTTCATCTACATAAATTTTGCTTAAATATCCTGTTACCTGAGGTCTAATTTCCACATTGGAAACACCCTCTACAGATGCTGCATATTCTCTGGAAAGAGAGGCGTCTCCCTGGGTCACTTTTGCCACAGGTAATTCCGGTGCCTGCTGCTGATAGCCTTGGTTCTGATTATCTTTCCTACACCCCGTCAAAACGATCAGTGAGAGGAAAAGTAGGGTTGATTTTTGAATAAAAAATCTTTGCATAACAATAGTCCTTTTAAATTTTCCGGACAAAAATCGAACGAAAAAAATTCAATAGGATTATTCAAAAAACCTCTTGTTTTGTCAAAAAGACTCCTTATTTCAAAAAACATGAGAAATATCATCCATAGACAATATAAATGGTACTATTTGTTATTTTTAATCGAAATTATAGTTTAAATTTGGTAAAAAGACGTCTTAAAATCATAAATCACTCATTATCAATACAAATCATCCTTTCTGTATTCCAAAGGGGATCTTCCCACATGTTTTTTGAAAAACTTACTGAAAGACGCCTGATCTGAAAACTTTAATTGAGAGGCGACTTCTGCAATATTCAGGTTAGGATTTCTTAGCAGCAATCTGGCTTCTACCGCTAAAACCTGATGGATAATATCTCTTGGGGATTTGAACACCGTTTTATTAATGACTTTCGTAAGGTATTTACGGCTGATAAAAAGCTTATCGGCATAAAACTGCACGTTATGCTCTTCTTTGAAATGACGCTGAACCAGCGTGAAAAAGCTGGTCGTCAACTCATCTTCTCGATTGGTTACCTGATGAGGTTTTTCTGTTTTCTTGAAGTAATTATCAATTTCATAGATGACCAGCGAAAAATGATGCCAGATCATTTCATTAAAATAATAATTATCTTTTTCCTTATCATTCAACACTTTAAGTTCATCGAGATGGAAATTCAGTTTCCTGTACACATCAGATTCATTCCTGATGATATGAGTAGGATCTGACGAAAGGCTCTTCAGAACATTATTTGACTTATAATTAAAACCTGCGTCAGAAATAAAATTCAATGAAAAGAAAATATACTTAGCATCATAGTCTTCAGTAATTTCATCCAGCCAAAAAGTTTCTAACATCGGGCAAAAAACAATATCACCTTTGGAGACTTCATAGCTTTTGTCATCCAACCTGAATGTGACCCCGCCCTTCTGTATCATGAAAATGCAGAAATAATCTGAGCGGTAAGGAATATTTGGCTGTATAATATAATTAGCCTTATCAATTTCCATCACCACAAATTCCTTGATTCTAAGATCAAATTCCACCTGCTGCAACACTTCATCAAAAGCTAGCTGCGAAACAAAATCAGATTTTGGCTGGGATTTTTTAGACATTGGAAAGAAAATTAAGCACGAAGATAATTGAAAAAGGAAAAAGAGCCAAGAAGTAAAGAGAGCTAAGAAGGCAAATAATCGAATTTTACTTTTTATTGTTTCCTAAACAACAATCAGCAGTTCTTTATCATATCCGTTGTATTTTTCATCAATATAGCCGTGAGGATTACAGATAATTTCTGTTTCTCCGATTTTATATCTGCACGGAGTATGAATATGCCCATGAATCCAGTATAGTGGCTGATAGTGCGTAATTAAATCTTCCAGATCAGAAGCATAGGCTGTTGTTAACGGATCCTCTTTGTAATATTCCGGAACAGATTGTATACTGGGTGCGTGATGGGTAATGACTATATTTTTAAGTCCTTTTGAATCTTCAAGACTATCCTTCAGCCATTGTTTTGAAAACTGATGGATTTTAAAGGTATCCAATGTCCTCATTTTGGAATAGGAAGGATCTCTCCTGATCATTTTATAGTCATTCATTTTGGACTGACAAAGCATTCCGTACTGAACCGGATTCCCAAAGATGGAAAAATCCGTCCATAAGGTTGCACCGTGAAAACGAATACCGTCAATATCTGCAAATGAATTTTCCAGTACGTGAATATTAGAACTGAAGGCAGCTTCTTTGATCTTATTGAGTGTTTTTGGGTAGGACCCTTTGTAATATTCATGATTGCCCAAAACATATATTACAGGTTTATTGGGAATTGCATTTTTAATCCATTCAATTCCTTTGGTTCCCAAATTGACATCACCTGCCAAAACAACAATATCAGAATAATCAAAACATAATTCTGTACTCCCAAACTCCCGGTGAAGATCACTGATGATCTGTATTTTCATGATGTTTAGTAAAAAACAAAGGTAATGAAGTGATGTGGAAAGACAAAAAAAGAACCGATACCTAAGCACCGATTCTTCGTCATATAGTTTGTGTATTTTTAGACTGCCTGTTATGAAACAACAACTTCTGCCTGCTTCACTTTTAAGCTTTTCAATATAAAATAAAACAACATTCCGAGCGCTATAAGAGCATAACTGATTAAAACAATCAGATTCAGACTTCCTACTGAAAACTCTGAAGGAAAGATCTGGCTCATTAAAGTCATGAATGATAATCCAATCCCGGCTCCCAAAAAGTAACTTGTAGAGCTCAAACTTGATGCCAATCCGTAGTTTGAAGGTTCAACATCCTGGATTCCCATTACAGAAAGTGCGGTAAAACAAAATGTCATTCCTACCCCCGAAATACATGCTGCGCCTAATAAAACTACAGCTAGCGGATGTCCGGTATAAACAGAGATCAACAGTGACAATCCTCCCATCAGCATAAACAACCATCCTAAAACTCCCATCTGGGATGAACTCAGACGTTTTGATATATGAGGCAGAATAAATTTAGCCGTCAGAGCAGATATGATACTGAACGGAACAAGCATTAATCCTGCAGAAGCAGCGCTATAACCCATATCTTTCTGAAGCATCAGTGAAATCAGGAATAAAAACCCGATAAAAAATGCTCCCAACGTAAAGAATACAGCATTGGAAACCACTAAAGATTGATGTCTGAATAATTTTAAATCAACTAAAGGTTCTGCAACAAATTTCAGTCGGTAATATACCATAACCAAAAGCAGTATTGCCAGAATCAAGGAGCCTACAACCATGAACGGCTGTTCTTTAATATGCACCAATTCATGGGTACCGTAAGTAAGACTTAAAAGCCCAAGCACCATTAATATTCCGGAAATCATATCTGTTTTCTGTGCGGTTTCATTTTTCTCATCTGCAGGGAGATAGAAGTAAGAGAGCACAAGTGTTACAAGAAGAATAGGTACATTAATCAGGAAAACCCAGTGCCAACTTAGGTAAGTACTGATAATTCCCCCTACCGAAAGGCCGCTTCCTGAACCGATTGCAGCAAATGAACTGAAAATTCCGATAGCATGGTTTCTTTCCTGTTCTCCTCTGAATGTATTGGTCACAATGGATAATGCAGAAGGCATTACCAATGCAGCTCCTAATCCCTGTAAAGCACGGAATATTGCCAGCACTTCAAAGTTTTGAGATAATCCTGCGCCCAATGAAGTGAGCATAAAAATCAATGCTCCGAGTAAAAACATTTTCTTTCTTCCAATCTGATCTGAAAGCTTTCCACCAATAATCAGAAATCCTCCAAAGAACAATACATAAAGTGTCTGCAGCCATTGAACCGTTTCTGCTCCGATCTGAAACTGCTGTTGAATAGAAGGAATTGTTAAATTAATAATGGCAATATCCAAAGCCTCCACAAATGTTCCCACCGATGCTAAAATTAATATTACATTCTTCCTTGTATCCATATATTCAAATTTGCTGCAAAATTAAAATTTACAGAACGTATTTGAAAATTTAACCTTAAATTTGGAACAATATTAAAGATATAAAACACATTAAAGAACAAAACTACTGATAAATCAAACAACAATCCATAAAAACAGAACAAAATGGCAACTGAAAATTATATCCCTGACGAAAAAGACTTGTCTATCCTGCGTCTTCTTCAGAAAGACGCCAAGATGAGTGTCCGTGACATTTCAGCAAGAATCAATTTAAGTCCCACACCTACGCATGAACGTATCAAGCGCATGGAAAAACAGGGAATTATTAAAGAATACACTACTGTTGTAGACCGTAAAAAGGTCAATAAAGGAATGATGGTGATCTGTATGATCGCACTGAGTGTTCACAATAAGAAAACAGCGGGAAAATTCATTGAGGAAGTGGGCAAACTGAAGGAAGTTGTAGAGTTTTACAATATCAGCGGAGATTTTGATTTTATGCTGAAGATTCTTGCTCCCAATATGGATGAGTTCCATGAGTTTTTTGTGAACAAATTATCAGAAATTGAAGGAATTGGCCAGACCAAGAGTATTTTTGTGATGAACAGCATCAAGGAAAGTGCTCAGATTGTTTAAACTCAGAAATAAAAAAAGAGGTTGTCCCAAAACTGCCACTCTGAATACAGACAGCCTGCAAATGCAGTTCAGAAATGAGATTCTTTCTACGTCAGCATGACAAAAGCCAATAATTTAGCTTTTGAGATGACCTCTTTCTATTATTTTAATTATTTCCAGTAATTCCAGACTGATCCGTCAAATATTGCCAGTGTTTTGCTGGTTGTATCATAACAGATCATACCGGGATAAGGATTTTTTACGCTAAGATGCGGTGCTGCTACTTTTGGAAGAATCATTGCTTTATCCTGAGATTCAAGAACCAATACTCCATCAGCAGTACTTGCTGCCTCTCCCATAATCACTCCTTTACCTGATTCCGCAGAGTTATTGACGATAACCGCACTTGAATTACCAGCATCAGACAAAGACTTCCATGTGTCATTTTCGTAGACTTTCACTTTATTATCCGTAACATCAAAGATCAGTGTTCCATTTACCAAAGTCCCTGTAGGAAGTCCGGATGTTGCAGGAAGAATCAAGCCCTTTGTATTTCCGGACACGTTATCAAAGTCCAACACAGTACTGTTTCCATCTACCGTCTGTTTACCAATAGCTATCTGAGCAAAAAATGAGTTAAAAACGATCAGGGCAACGGCTATACTTATATTTCTTATATTTTTCATACTCTTAGTGGTTAGATTAATCATTACAGCTTTTTTGCACACATTTCCATTCTGTCCCGTTATAAAGCTTTACGCATTTGTCCTGGATATCATATAAAAGCATTCCTTCTTTCGGATCGGCAATGGCATCATCAGATTGCGGTGTCTGGCTTACATGCTGAACTCTCGTCATGACAAAACCTTTATTTTTTGATTCCATGGTCAGGAATCCATTAGGTATATTTTCCGGCCAGGCATTATTTTTCTGCTGTACTGTAATTCCGAATTTCGTAAATCCATCAGGTGTTCCTGAAACCGCTGGTTTTGTACAGAACCCATCCAGGTCATCGATGATAACCGGAGCATTCCCACAACTTGTTTTATCTTCGGACAGTCCTTCAGGCCAAATACCCGGACACATGGCTTTTGTTGCATTAGGACCGCAGAAGCTTGAATTCCCCATCCCTAATCCTGTAACAGATCCCATGGCAATTGTTACAATCTGACTATCATCACTAATAATAGAAGCTCCCCCACCCCCACTTACGTCTGCTTTTGCAATACAGTAAGCTTTTCCGGTAGGAATTCCAATATATTCAACAGAAGGATACGTTGTAGACTGCTGGGTAAATGTTCCGCAAATCTCTACAACACTGTTTGTTCCCATTTCAATAACTGAGGTTGTTCCAGGGTAAAATCCTCCAAAAGTTGGATCTTCCTGAACTACCGATCCTACAAGAGATAAGAAGGATTTGGTTCCTAATTTAATTTTTGAGTTTTTCTGAGATCCGAAAGTTCCTACTTTCACTGTTCCTGTAGATTTAACACTGGCTCCATCACCGATTTCCAGAACCCCATCAACCTGAATACTATTAGATTGAAGCTGCCCGGATTGAATGACAAGTGTTGCCCCATTCGGAATACTTATATTCGTACTTACACTAAGGCTGCCATTAAGACAATAGGTATTTCCACTGGTCATGGCCTGTCCTGTGTAAGGAATACACTGAGCATATGCTACAGCGCTGAAAAAGAGCATTAATAAAAAAATGACTTTTTTATTAATTTTAAAAAAAAATAATTTATTCATGTACATTTACAATATTTTAACAGATTATTATTGTTTAATTGGGAAATATTTAAATTTTCAACATCATCGACGGACTAAGAATCAATTAACATACCAAACAGATGTTTAATTTTTTATAATCTTAAAATACTCATCAAAATCCATATTTAACAATCCTATCAAAACATTCACAAAACACTATATTAAAACACATTAAACCTTTAAAAAAGATTACAATTAAGAATTTTTTATATTATTTAAAAGTTTAAATATTCTTTTTCATCCCTAATTAGGTGATGGAATAAAGAATCCTATTTTTACATGCAGCATCCTTATTCACAATACAAAATGATCAAAACCATGATTAATTTTATCTGGATTCACTCTTCTCTGTTTTTCATCCGAATACAACAATAGATAATCTGAATAACAGACGTCAGCGAAAATTCATATTAAAAACCGTAAATTTGCAGCATGAATAACGATACGATATGTGCACTGGCTACTGCCAATGGAATAGGTGCTTTAGGCATCATCCGGGTTTCAGGAAATGAAGCTTTATCTGTAGTTCAGAAAAGTTTTCCGGCAAAAAATCTGGAAAAACAGAAATCCCATACCATTCATTACGGTTATTTTATGGATGAGGAGGAAGCCATTGATGAAGTAATGCTTTCCATCTTTCTGGCACCAAAAAGTTTCACCACTGAAAACTCTGTGGAGATTGCATTTCACGGCTCGCCGCATATCGGAAAACGTATTCTTGAAACACTGATCAAAAACGGAGCGAGAATGGCCAAAGCAGGTGAATTTACACTTCGTGCTTTTATTAATGGAAGAATTGACCTTTCTCAGGCAGAAGCCATTGCTGATGTGATTGCCTCTGATAACGAAGCTTCCAGAAAGGTAGCCATCAATCAACTGAAAGGAGGAATTACCAATGAAATCTCTGTATTAAGAACGGATCTTTTAAATTTCGTTTCCTTAATTGAACTGGAGCTTGATTTTGCGGAAGAAGATGTGGAATTTGCCGACAGAAGTGCCTTAAGTGGATTATTGGATAAAATTGAAGTCAAATTAAATTCGTTGATTGAAAGTTTCCAATACGGAAATGCCATTAAGAACGGAACAGCCGTTGCCATCATTGGAAAACCGAATGCCGGAAAGTCTACGCTGCTGAACTCCCTTTTGAAGGAAGAAAGAGCAATTGTAAGTAATATTGCCGGAACGACCAGAGATACCATTGAGGAAATTCTTCATATAAAAGGCCACGCCTTCCGATTGATTGATACGGCAGGACTTCGCGAAACAGTGGACGAAATTGAAGCTATCGGGGTAAAAAAAGCAAAAGAAAAAGTAGAGAACGCCAATATTCTTGTTTATCTGGCCGATGCTGCTACTGAAGATTTTTCGGAGGATATTGAAATGATTCAGTCGCTGCTGAGAGAAGATCTGAAGCTGATCATCTGTGCAACAAAAATTGACGAAGTTGTTCCTACAAAATATGAAACAGTAGAGAATATTTTCAGAAATGCCATTTCTCACGAATTTGATTTTATCAAAATCTCAGCTGTTGAAAATCAAAACATTCAGGATCTGAAAAATGAATTTTCATCTTATGTTGAACATTTAAAATCTGAAGAAAATAACGTTGTGATCACCAACCAACGTCACTTTGAAGCCCTTAGAAAATCCATGGATGCCGTTGATAAAGTGAAAGAAGCTATTTCCTCCCAGATTTCTACAGAATTACTGGCTTATGAGCTTAGAAACGCCCTGGAACATCTTGGAGAAATTTCCGGAGAGGTTACTAATGATGAGGTGCTGGGAAATATTTTTTCTAAGTTTTGTATCGGAAAATAAATTTATTTCTTATCACCATTCAAAAATTTTGAATTTAAAATATAAAACAGCCCTTTTCAAGGCTGTTTTATATTTTATTAAAGTCTCTTCGAACTAAAAAATAGCGAAAAAGGGTAATGTTTTAGTATTTGTTTACAGAGGTAACTTTATCAAAAATACGTACCATGAACACAATTATTAAAAAACTATCCATTTTAAGTGTATTCGCTTCACTTATGGGCTTCTGCTCTATCCTCTTTGCTCAAGTTTATCCTATCGGGCAAATGGTTTTGACAACTTACGGTCAGTCTTTTACCATGTATAACACGGGAGTAATTGTCCAGAATGGAAATCCGGGAAATGCAGGCCAGGCAGTATATGACCAAACCGGAATTAATTATCTGTGTTTGCCTTCGGCAGTTCCTTATCAAAAGGCATTTTTTCTTGACTTTAATAGAAATATTATCGAATTAGATTACAGATTGGGATATCGGATTGTTGGCTATTCCACTATTCCTGTTCCTCCGCGGCCAGTTATGTATCTGCCAAAACCTATGTATGACAATGAGATAGGAATTGAAACCGCTAACGGATTGAGACCGTTACCTACACAGATTATTGATGAGCAAAAACCTTTTGGAGATGTTATGATGACCAGTGAGCAGACTGCAGTAGACTGTTATAAGAATTCTTTGAATTTTGATGGATCATTAAATCAGATGAAATTCGGGGACTGCATGGTTACGAATATGGCTGGTAAAAAAGAGCTTGAAATTTATAAATGCGCCAAAAACTCAGCAACCATGGAGGAGCAAAGTCTTTGTATGCTCAGTATTTTAGGCGGGTCAAAAGAAAAGCAAATTACTCAGGATATGCTGAAATGCTATAAAGAATATGGTGGTAATTACGAAATGTACCCGCTTTGTTTCGCTGACAAAGTAAACGATCCTGAACTCAAACAATTAGTCTCCTGTTTTAAAGATCAGGCTAACAGTGGTGAAATATCTTTCATGAGAACTGCGGTTTGTTATGGAGCAAGTAAACTTAATTTGAATACGGAAGCACAAATAGCCGTTGAATGTGCCATAAGTACCGGAGGCCAGCCCTACGCATTTGCAGGTTGTGCAGGTGGCCAACTGACTTACCGTGAATTAAATAAATGCTTAACAAACGGTGTAGGCGGTGACAATGGATGTTTTGGAAAGAATAATACAATCGTTAAAGGATTAAATCAAATTGGAGACGCTTTAAAAGGTCAGTTTGGTCCTAATAACGATATTGTCAAAACATGGAATACGACCGTTCATGATTTACAATATGGCCCCGGAAAAAATCACGAAGCGGTAAAAGTGGTCAGAAACATTAGTAATGAGCTAGGGAAAGCAGGAACTAATGTAGCCAAAGAAATAAAAAAAGTGGTTCCCAAAATAAAAATCAAATGGTAATTAACATAAAAACAGATGCACTTGTACAAGTGCATCTGTACAATATCTAATTCTGCTACTACTTCTTCAGCATTTGAAAATTATATTTTATGGGGTTGAAAGGATTGACAACTGTTCCTTCAACGGTTATTTTACTCGCAAGCAGTTCAAAATTCATATTTTGTGTATTCTGTTTGGTAAACAACCCTTTCTTGGAAGCTGTAAAGGTGATGACAACCTTCTTGTTTACCCCATCCACAGGAACCTGAACAGTTAATTCTTTAGGAAGAAGATTAAGTTCTATTTCCTTTTTATACTGGTATAAAACTGCTGTATAATCCAGATCATATTTTATTTTTCCAATTGCTGTTAAGGCTTGATTTGCTTTCGCAGGATCAGAAATTACAGCGTAAATAATCTCTTTCATAGGAAATTCTGAATAGGAAATCAGGTTTTTCTTGGCAGCAAAAGCAACCGCTGTTTCTCCGCTCACAGTTCCCTGGGATACACTTGCCTTTCCTGTGTATTCACCGTTAAGATCATCAAAACTGATGGTCACAGGATTAGGTTTTGGAGCTTCATCATCATTACTGCAACTTGCCAGAACAAAAGGAATAGCCAGTAAGATCACCAGCATTGATATCAATTTTACATGAATGAATTTTTTCATTTTGATTTTGAATTAATTATTTTGATTAAAAAAATGTTTTTATTGGAGTACTCATCTATATAAATACAGAAATTCCATATCCTTGCTTGGGGCTAAAAAAAACAATTTCAATCATCTGATTTACTGCCTGTTATTTTTAACATCTATTTCTATCTATCTTTATTTTCAAAACAAATGTCTCAAAATTGAGACATTTGTCCTATATTTGAGGTGCTTAAAAAATAATGAATACCCAACAAAAAATTATTGACACAGCAATATCTGTGTTCAATGAGAATTTTTCGGCAACATTTGAAGAGATCGCAGTAAACTGTAATCTTAACCGCAGGACATTGCACCGATACTTTAAAAACCGAAACGAATTATTGGAAGCCTGCAATGCAAATATGATGAAGGCCTGGGAAGGGGCGGCCATTAAAGCCTGCAACAGTTCTACCAATCCCCTGATACAACTGGAAAATTTATTATATGCTGGTATTGACAGCGGAACGAAGTATGCCTTTTTAATTAAGCTGAACGAAGTGGAGCCTGCTTATACAACTGAAATAAGTAAGGATTATTTAAAAGCAAGAAGCAATATATTCAGTGCAATAGTAACGTTGCAGAAAGAACAATTGATAGACAGTACACTGCCATTAACGTGGATAAGAATTCTGTTCACCAGTGTTATCACAGCAACTATCACCGCATACAGATCGGGAGATATTGCTCCTAATGAAGTAAAAAAATTAGCCTGGAATTCATTCAGCAGAAGCATAGGCTTAGTATTAAATAAACAAAAATGATACATTCTTTTTTAATGATAGGCCAGTCCAATATGGCCGGACGTGGCTACGCGAAAGAAGTTCCGCTTATTTTTGATGAACATATTAAAATGTTGAGAAACGGATTATGGCAGATTATGTCAGAACCAATTAATTTTGACCGTCCGAGCTCAGGTGTAGGGCTCGCTTCATCATTTGCAGCTTCCTGGAGAAAAGATCATCAACAAGATGAAATTGGATTAATTCCATGTGCTGATGGGGGAACCAGCCTTGATGACTGGGCTGTAGGGAGTACTTTGTTTGAGAATGCCCTATCACAGGCCAGACTTGCCCAGCGAACAAGTGAGATTAAAGGAATCTTATGGCATCAGGGTGAAAGTGACTGCTCTCCTGAAAAGGCAGAACAATATCAGGAAAAATTCTCTAAGATTATTAATGCTTTACGCCAGGAACTCAATATTCCCGAAGCCCCGCTTATCATTGGCGGATTAGGAGATTATTTACCCAACGGATTATTTGGTCAGTATTTCATGCACTATTCTTTCGTCAACCGGGAACTTGAGGACTTTGCGCAATCTAATGAAAACTGTTATTTTGTTTCCGCAAAAGGGCTTACGGCTAATCCTGATGGTGTTCATTTCAATGCGCATTCACAAAGATTATTAGGAATCAGATATTATTGTGCTTACCGTGATCTAAAACACCTTCCAAACTCCAATGTTAATGAAAATGATATTTTGAACGAAATCTATAACCGTCCTTATACCAAGACAGAAAGACTCAAGCTGCTGGAACACGAATTTGCAGTCGGGAATATTGAAGGTAAAGATTATTTAATGCAACTAAAAGCTATAGGGCAAGAGTAAAGGAACATCTTACTTATTATTTCAGCATCTAATATATCAGCAAATCAACAGCAACCGATATTCACCATCGTTTTCTACAGGAGCTCTATGAACACATGGCAGCGCCTGCTGTTCCGGATGATCTACAGCGATTCTCCAAAGATGACCTTTCCCTAAATTTACGGGTTCTGCATTGGGTTTAGGCTGATAATGAAGATCAAAGAAATATTCTCTGAGGAAGTCTTCAAATTCTTCTTCGGGGCCATCGTGTAGTTTTTTGAGCTGTTCCCGGATTTCAGGAATCAAAATTTTCTGTTCCACATGATCATTGGGAATGATATCACTTGCAGCTCCATGGTAGGTACATAAAAAAGTATCTGTTCCGATGGGTGAACGATCTACATGATATGAATATACATCTGTTGAAATGAAACCGAGTTCTTCATCCCGTTCATAACATTTAAGCAAATTAAGAACCGGAGAAGCGCCAAAATCATTTAATAACTGTAAATCATTTAAGATCATTTTTCTTGCCATATCTCCTTCTTCTGATAATTGTAATGCTAAAAGATCCTGAGCGGAAATTACTGTTACATCTTCATTTAACTGAAGTTGAGAAACGATTTCTTTAAAATTTCCAACCAAATTCCGATGCCAGCAAATTGCATTCATCATTCCTTGAAAACTGGTATTTACAAGTTCAGAGAAAGAAGATACCACCTCTATTTGCTGATTGTCAGAAAATATATTGCCCATGTTTTGAAATAAGCGGTTTAATTGCTTACTGGCTACAAAAATACGGAATAGGTTATTTAAATCGTCATTACAAAAAATCAGATGTACTTTTAATATGGAAGTTTTTATTTGACATTCTTCTTTTCTATTCATATTATATTTATTCCTAACTTAGAAGAAACTATCTGTCAATGAATTAACACCCATTACCAGCTATGCAAATTTTACCTTCCGCCAGCTTAGCACCTTACATAAAGAGTTATACCGTTGTTACCATTGATAATGATCTCAGGGATGAAGTTTTTTATCCCAGCGGATATATAGATCTGATCATTAATATTTCCGGTGGTGCTGCAGCTACTATTATTAATGGAAAAAGAAAGGATACTCCGGATATAGAGCTTCTGGGACACCTCACACTTCCTACCAGGCTTACTGTTGCACAGGGAACTTCGGTGCTGATAGCAAGGATCTATCCGTATGCCGGTACTTTATTCTTTTCTGATCCTTTGTCGGAATTCACGAACTACGCTACTGATATGTATGATGTAGCAAAAAGTGGAAGCACAGATTTATATGACCGCATCATGTTTGCTGATAGTCTTTATAAAAAAATCAATATTTTGGAAGCATACTTTCTTCAACAGTTGAAAAAAAATGAAAACCGGGTAAAGAAAGCTATCATGGTTCAGGCACTCAGCCAACAGTTTTTAATGAATCATCATACATTGGACCTGCCGGCTTTGGCACAGGCTTCAGGGTTATCGGAAAGATATATTCAAAAGCTTTATCTTACGAATGTTGGAATAAGCCCCTCAGCTTTTGCTGCTGTCATCAGATTTAACAAAAGCCTGCAAATGGTTCTCAACACCCCGGAATCACTTACCACTATAGCTTATGACTGCGGGTATTATGACCAGGCCCATTTTATCAAAGAGTTTAAAAAGTTTACAGGCATCACTCCTTCTGTCTCCAGACAGTCACTGATTAAAAATGATATGGATCTTCAACAGGCTGTCAATATTGGTTTTTAATTCTATTTTGCAGGATGATTACTGCTGAACATGTCGCGGTGCATTTTCCAACCCTCTTTTGTATTCTTCCAGATCACTATTACTTTTCCGTCATCCAGTTTTTTACCTTCTACATCTGTCATTTCGTAATAACTTTCTTCAGTGACTGAGGTTTTACCATCTCCATACAGGTTTTGAATCGTAAACTTGACCTGAACCTTAGGTCCATTTTTAAAGAAATTGAGTAACTTTTCTCTTCCGCAAACCGGTGTTGTATTGGAAGGAAACAGACAGGCATCATCTGTATATCTGGTCAGAATAGATCCGTCATTTTTGTTAGCCAGATCGGCATAGATTGCATTACTGGCTTCAATAGTCTTTCTTACCGTTTTCATAAGATCTTTAGTCTGGGCATTACACCAGGAAGTAAGTATTAATAACAAGCTTAGAATAAGTAACTTTTTCATTTTATTTTTTTATACAAAGCAAATTATTCTGACAGACAAAAAATTGTAAAATAACGAACAAGTTTATTTTTTCAATTAAGAGTATCCAATAAAAAACAGCGCCCCCTTTTGGAGAACACTGTTTTATATATAAGGTTATTAATTTTCAGTTTTATTTTTTTTACTTCTTCAATATCTTTTCTGTTACTGTAGAAGATTTGGTTTTAAGTTTAATATAATATACTCCTGTCTGAAGAGAAGATAATACTACCTGTTCCTGCATCAAATTCAAAGTTCCCTGTTTTACCAGTTGTCCTGTTGCACCAAAGATTTCATAAGAAACCAAAGGTTCTTTACTTCTGATTGTAAGTACATCCTGAACAGGATTCGGATATAATTGTATTCCTGCCTGAACAGCTGTTTCTTCTACTGACATCTGGCTGCATGCTGATTTAGCAAATTTTGTAAAAAAAGACTGAGATTTCCCTCCTGATACATTGACAGCCATTGTATTGACATTATCATTGGTATCTGTAAACAATTGGTCATGAAAAAAGCCTCCCACCACATAATTGCCATCTTTATCTGCAGCCACTGCTGTAAATTCATCTATCACATAAAAGTTACTGTGAATCTCTCCCGTTCCCAAAACATCTCCGGTATCTTTGTTAAGTCTTACCAATAAAGGATCCGATCTATCTCCATCAGGGCGCACCATTGCATAGCTTCCCCAGACATCAGACCAGCTTCCTTTGGCAAAAGCAATTTCATTTCCATTAACAGCAATTGTTCCTTTGGTAAAACGGTAACCAAACTGAAGACCAGACATACTATCCGGAGTTCTTGCCCATTGTACTGTACCTGACGCATTCATCTTCATGACAAACGGAACGGCTTCCACATAACTTCTCAGAGGAAAAGTATAACTTCCGAAGGTTGCAGGCACTGTTATTCCATTAAAATAACGTCCTGAAATATAAACATCTGAAGTAACCGGATCTTTTACAATAGAATGAATTTCATCATCAGTACTTGTTGTACCATTATTAAGTTCTTTTCTCCATACCTCAGTTCCGGTTGTACCATCAAAAGCCAGCACATACGCTGCTTTCGTAAACAGGACATTATTGTAAGAAAGATCAACCAGATTACTGAATCCGGGATCCATCCTTTTACCGGCAAGATAATAGCGGTTCAAACTTTCATCGTATACTACATTAACCTTTCCCTCTCTTCCCACTGCATTTATCGCATCTCCTGTAATAGGCAAAAGCAAGGGAACTGCCGGTGTCATATTACCATTATCATAATTGAACTTCACGGCATAATACTGATAGGTTGATGTAAAGGATGAAGGTACTGTAATCAAACCATTTAAATGGGTTCCCGCTCTGAATCCCATCACAGCATGGATGTTTTTGGAAGAATCCATGTACATCATCTGAACGTCACACATACGGGATGAATAATTAACGTCTCCCTGCAAAGGCTTGCTCCATGCCAGTGTACCGTCAGAAGTATTATATTTCAACAGAAAGGCTGCTTTGTGGGCAGGATCTATTGTTTGGTCATAATGGGTATACAACGGTAATGTATGGGTATCATCGAAATGTACAGGAACAGCATTTGGATCTCCTACATAAGAATTATTATAAATGGTAGCCATCACATATAATCCCCCGTTATTATCTACTTTAATATGCCAGGCATTTTCTCCGTCTCCCGATCCCCCTATTGGTCTGGACCATCTTATATTTCCTTCACAATCAGCAGAGAACAGAAAAAGATCACTCAGACCGTAATTGGTTACAGAAGTACCATTTAGATTTTGTCCCTGTTCGCGCATTGTTGCAAGATAGTAAGTGTTATTGTTGTTATCTACTACAATATCCCTTATTGATTCATCAAATACATAATGAAACCCCGGATCAGCAGAACCTGTTAATCCTCCTACCTGTTTTCCCCATTGCCATTGGTAAGTCTGGCTAAAAGATAATCCTGGTAATATCAGAAGAAGTCCCCAAAGTTTGTTTTTTAGTTGTATCATAAAAGTTCATTTAATTATCACATACTATAAAAAAACAGTGCTCTCCGAAGAGAACACTGCTTGATAAGCTACTAATTTTTAATTAGTTTTCCTTGTAATGATGTGTCTCCCGTTTGTACAATAACAATGTAAACACCCTGCAACCAGCTGGTAACTTCCACGTCAACCTCTCCGGAAGCCGCTTTCAGTTCCTTACGGAATTTGACATTGCCCATGGCATCAAAAACCGTAACCTGTTTTGCCAGTAATTTTTCATTACCTGTATTATACGAGATTTTCACTTTTTCCTTAGCAGGATTTGGTATCATTTTCAGAGAAGAAACCGAAGCAGCAATCACACTTCTTCCTGCACTTCTCATACCCATCCAGTTAGGATCTACCGCTTTGGTAGTAAACTTACAGGTTTCATTTGAGAATAAGATCTCATCAGTACCCTGGAAGCTTGAGTTTGGATAGAATGCCAATGGATTAGCGTTCATATCATATACCCCGCCTGCAGGAATAGTAATAATGGATGGAATATAAACTCCAAAACCATTAAGACTTGAAACCGTAAGACTTATAGGCTGGCTTCCGCCATTGTAGATTACACCATAAACATTATAGTGATCTCCAACCCATTTCATGTCTTTAATACTCGCTTCCAGCTTACATTCTGTTTCGAATCCACATTCTTTACCTGGATAGTAATTCATGGTTCCGGAAGTAAACTGACATCCTAAATGATCGATCTGAAGCTGATAAGTTCCAGGAGTACTAATATATAACGGATAGATGAAATCATTGTTTCCGCTCTGGATATTATTTCCGAACAACTGCCACTCATGATGATCGAAGATTCCTTTAGGTCCTATAATATAATTCTTTCTAAGACATTGATCATAGCATCCTGTTGGGAACACCCACATCAGACTCTCAAGACTTAATGGAACCTGCGTGTTGCCTACTACTTTACAACCGCTTGGTGCAGTGTAAATAACCTGATAAGCACCACCTTCATTTACAGTAATAGACTGACCTGTCATTCCGTTGCTCCAGTTATAAACTCCTGCAGACGGTCCAGATGCAGTCAGCACAACCTCATAAGGCTGACAATTTGCCATATTGTATGTTACCGAAATTGGTGCCGGTGGGCTATTTACGGTAACTGTAAAGCTTTTACTGCTTGTACATCCTGATGCACCTGGTGTTCTTACTTCCAGCGTATAAATGTAGGTACCTGCAGCTAATGGTCCTGTGCTCAAAGCAATCGGATAAGGAGATGAAGTCCATGGTACGACTACCGAATTTCCTTTTTTCCATTGATATTCCAATGTATTATCCGTTACAATACCGGTAAGTACTGTTGAAGATCCTTCGCAGATATTAGCCGTTCCGGATATGTTAACATATGGAGGGTTTTTAAGTGTTACAGGTATTGCTTTTGTGCTCATAACACTTGTTCTACATCCATCTGATGATACAAGCACCGGCCAATAGTTACCAGATTGTGTTGGAGTGAACACAGGAGAACTTGGTGCTCCTGACACAGGTTGAGAACCATTCATCCAGATATACTGACTTGGAGATCCAAGCGTACTGGTAAATACGATATTAGGAGCACTTCCCATACACGCAACAAGAACAGGAGGCGCTATATCACCGTCAAGAGTAGCCTCTTTCACATTTACACCAATGACAGCAGAAGTATATTCACATCCCATAGGTGTTTTAATTTTCAGCTGAATTGTTTTTGTTCCTGCCGTATTATATGTTATTGTAGCATCCGGCCCTGTTGTAACATAAGATGTACCATCAAAGATCCAGGTATATGTATTTCCTGAAACATATGTTATTGGACTGAACGTAATAGGCGAACGTGCACATAACCAGGCCGGAACCAGGAAGTCCGTATTAGGAATCGGAGCTAATGTAATAGTCTTCGTAGTGGTACACGTTGGTTTCCCTGGTGCAGACACTGTCATGGTAAATGTATACGTACCTGGTGCCAGGTTATAAGTAGCCGACTGCCCTGTTTGAGTAGGCTGTCCCGGTGAAGTAAATGTATACGTAATAGACCCCGGATTGATTTCAAATATAGTAGAAGTGTTGAACAACGTTACATTATATCCGTTTCCGCTGCACACTGTACTGATATTGAATTTAGGTTCATAGTTCTTTCTTACCTCTACTCCTTTACTGTACCAGCATGAACCGTATCTCAGACGTACAAAAACGATGTGTGCTCCTGCAAGATTAGTCTGATATACCGGTGAAGCTGTTCCCTGACCGGAAACTAAAGTAAGTACAGTATCTGACAACCATTGGATTTCATCCGGAACTCCATTATAAGTTAAACCTGAAACTGTAATGTTATTACAAGCTGACCATGCCGGAACGAAGTTAATCTGAGGGTCTGTTGTACAGCTTCCACTGCTCGGACAAGACTGAGTCACATTAATATTCTGAGAAGAAACCACACAGCCGTTAATATCTACAGCCTGTATTCTATAAGTTCCAAAAGCACCGGCACCTGATATCGTGTATGAATTGGTGGTTGCCCCTATTATCTGCGCATTATTTTTATACCACTGCCATGAAATAATATTCGTAAGTCCGGTAGAACTATTAGCCGTAAGCGTATACGGTGTCATTGTTGTAGGATCACAAACCGCAATATTATACACCGGAGAAACTGTAATAATGGTTTCAGGATATACAATAAAGTTAGCACTTGCCGTCGGCTTATAATTACATCCGTTCGTACCTGTATAAGTTACAGTAACCGTTTGAGAAATATTATTTCCTGAATTGTTCTGGATATATCCGTTATTCGGGAAACTGTAAATTCCGGCAGGGTTGAAGGCTGTAGTATACGTTCCGCCAGGAAAGGTGAAAGTCACATTCGTAGCTGAAGTGATGGTTCCCTGATTTACCGTGAAAGTAAGGTTTGATCCTAAACAAATTCCGCCAACATTTGTAAAGCTCACTACCGGAAGGGTAATTAAAGATACCGGCATAGTGATAATCTTCGTCACTCCACATTTCACTACTTTTAAAACCAAATCAGTAGTACTCGTTGAAGAAATTTCGTTGAAATTTACCGTAATATTAGCTGTACCCTGTCCTCCAATAACACTTCCGAAGTTAGAACTCGCAAATGACCATTCCATAAAATCCGGAACAATTCCATTCAGATTGGCACTGAAATTTTGAGTGCTGCTCGGACAGAAAGGCCCTGAATTCGGATTAATAACAATCGTGCTAAGATCCAGTTTCGTTACATTGAACGATTTTGGAGCCGAAAGACATGCTGCACTGCTGATGGATTTATTCTGTGCAGACACTGTATATGATGTAGCGCCAGCGTTAAATATAACCGTTACAGAAGGACCTGCATTACTTCCCTGAATAGTTCCGTTGGTAACACTCCAAACCGGTACCATTCCCGAGTCAACTGAGCTGATGGTATAAACGTAAGGTTTTCCAGGGCATACTTTTGTTTCTCCGGAGATTGTTCCGTTAGGAGCCTGTGGAATTGGTAATACCTTAATAATTCTTGCATTACTTTCACAACCTCCACCTTGCTTGGTAGCTGTAACAGTATAAGTTCCTGCTGTCGCAAAGTTGTAGTTAAATATTCCTGTCATTACAGGAGAAGTATAAGTAGAACTTCCTGTTGTTACTTTCCAGATAACAGGGATATTAGGCGAGGCTGTAAATCCTTGGCTTGTTCCTGCACATATTTCATCTACACCTCCGCTTATCACTACCGGCGCCTCTACTATAATATCAATAGATGCCTGCCCTTCACAAGTCAATAAAGTATTGAAATAATTAGCTGTAAGGTGATAAGTACCTGGCTGACTTGCTGAGAAAACAACTTCATTTCTCTGCTGGGTATTTGTCAGCTGACCTCCTGCAGGACCTGATACATTCCATTGAACGCTCGTTGTAGGCCATTGAGGAATTGAATATGTGTACTGTCTGCCGGTACATATCACTTCCTGCCCTTTAACTTTTGCATTCTTTAAAACTACAGGAATTTTGATCGTAGTCCACTCAGGACAGGCACAATCAGACATATACATTACATATCCGAAGCCATCAAGCGGATCTACCTGATCCCAAACCACTTCAATTTCGTTACCGTTAGTGTTAACAATTGTTCCACCAATAACTTTCCACTGTCCTTTGTTACATCCATCCTGTGCATTGTATTTTTCAGTACTTCCTTCGCATACTACGGAGGCACAGTTGATCTGTACAGGATCTGCTTTTAATACCTTAATCTGTTTTTTAATTTTATCCTGACAGCCGCACTTGTTGGTTACGGTCAATTGAATTGTATAATTTCCAGGATTAGCATACAAATGAGATGGTTCAAAAGCTGTGGAAGTTGTACCATCGCCAAAATCCCAGAAGTAATTGATGATATCAGACCCTCCGTTCTGTTCGGAAAGATTATCAAAATAGATCGTCGTATTTTTACATACCGTATCGCCCAAATTCATCAATTCAAATTTTGCGATCGGTCTGTTGATCTTCACAATACAGATAGTCTGAGTTTCAACAGTTCCATCATTGTACGTGATGACAGCCTGCAGAGATCCGTTACCTGCTGATCCCCAGCCTACATTGGCTATGGTATTCGCAGGCCCGGAAGTAGTTACCGTTCCTCCGGAAACCGTCCATTGTACACCAAAAACATTAGGTCCCTGCACCTCATAGGTGACAGCTGATGCCTCACAGACACGCAGACATTGGGATGAATTGATGTAGGAAAAGGCGACTCCATTGTCTGGAACCTGATCATCTTTTTCGCCACGGAATTCCTGGCATCCGACCTGAGCGGTCCATGTAATTCGAGCTTGTGCTTGCAGTACCCAAGGTACCAAAAGCCAACATAGTAGAAGCCATCTAAAGATGTGCTCCCTACCAAAATAGGTGTTGTTTTTCATAGTTATTAAAAAAGTTATTAATTTTTTTGTCAAATTAATAAAAAATTTAATACAAAAATCATTTAATAGTGAAAAAATAACATAATTTTACAATTGAATCCCAACGATATAGATAAATTCATATTTATATGTTATTTCACCACTCTATTAGTTATATAAAAAAATCTATTCCTATCTTAATTTTTACAGCTAAAGACCATCATAAACCAAATAAAATTCTAAATTTTAATTTATTAAAAACCAAAAAACACTACCAAAAGATAAATTTGTTTATTTTTTACTAAAAAAATTACATTTAAATTAAAATTAATAACATTAATAAAGATGAAAATAACAATCTTCTCATCCATTCATTATTCTTCAAATAATCTTCATACATCTTGACCTCACAACCTTCTTGTACAAATACACACATCCAAAACCAGAATGATATCCTAGGGCACAATAAAGGAGAATTGCCAACAAGGTTAAAAAACTTTATCTTTGTTTTTCGAGGCTTATCATAAACATTTTATTTGAAGATCTTCCCTATGAAAAACAACAGCTTTTTATTTTCTGCAAAAGGAATTTGTACCGCAGCTTTTCTTTCCTTAAACACAATAGTTTACGCTCAGAAACCGGCAGACATTTCAACAATTTCAGAAAAAACATTAAACACTATTCTGGAAAAAAACAGAGCTTATTATACACAGGGCAAAGTGGCAGATTACATTCCTGAACTGGGAAAAATGGAGGCTAAAGCAATCGCGTTTTCAGTAGTAGATAAAAATGGAAAAGTATTCAACACCGGAGATGTGAGTAAAAAATTCACGATGCAGAGTATCTCCAAAATCATATCATTGATGGTGGCTGTAAACGAAAAAGGAGAAGCGCATATTTTTAACAAGATGGGATATTTCGGTTCCGACAAACCTTTCAACCATTTTTCAAACCTTGAGACCACAGGCAAACCACTCAATCCCATGATGAATGCAGGAGCTATTCTTACTACTTCGTTAATTTCAGGAGACGGCGAGAAACCTTTCCTTAAGATTCTCGATATGGTAAGGTATATTACCAAAAATCAGACAATTGAGTATAACAAATCTGTTTATGAATCTGAAAAAGCAACCGGACACCGTAACCGGGGTATGTTTTACATCATGAAAAACAGTGGACTGATTTCAGGAAATGAAGATCAGCTGGATAATTATTTCAAGCAGTGTTCTATTGAGCTTACCGCTGAAGATCTTGCAAAAATCGGTTATTTCTTTGCCAACCAATGTGTAAGGTTTGACGGAGATGCCACTTATAAGAATGCAGATATAGCAAAATTGGTGGAGTCACAGATGCTGACCGCCGGAATGTATGAATTCAGTGGTGAATACTCCAGAACCGTAGGTCTTCCAAGTAAATCCGGTGTCGGAGGCGGAATTACCGTAAGTGTTCCCGGAAAAATAGGAATTGGTGTATTCAGTCCATCTTTGGATCAACATGGAAATTCACTGGCTGGATATCACATGATTTTAGATCTTGCAAAACAATACGGATTAAGTATATTTTAAATCTTGAAAGCCTGTTCACCGGATAATAAAATTACATTATCCAATAATCTTTAAAAGGCTTATTCATCAGAAACATCTCAACCATCAAACCTATAAAAAAACAGTAAGTATATCAAACACTTACTGTTTTTTTATGAATTTCGGAAAGATATATTAATTATTCTTAAAATTCTCTATCTATTTATTTATCAAAAAGATAGAGAAAGTTCATAAATAATTCAAATTAAATCACAATATATTGATTAATTTTATTTAAATTCGCTTTGCCGTTTTATCAGATTGATAAAGGCAATTTTTACATTTCGGAACCTTATTCATTCTATATTATCTTTTTGTAATATATGCAAAAACAAATCTCTTGTTTTTGAAATATTTTATTTTTTATTCCTATATTTGCTTAACATTTCTTTAACTATAACTATTTATAATTAAAGTTGAGAAGATTGTACCGGCATGTTTCTAAGAATAAATAAACAATAAATATATTTTAATAACATATGAACAATTGATATTTTTATATTAATAAATAATTATCAAATTGTATTTATGGTTAAAAAATATATAAATTTTTATTATTTTTATTCACTCATAACAGAAAAACACCATCAATACTAATGGCATCCGTGTTCTGATATGAGATATCATTAACTATTCCTATACCGTAAATGCTATGAAAAACTTGACCAAAATCAGGCTAATGCCTTTTGAAAAACCGGATACCAACCTTATATCATACAATCTATTAACAAACAATAGATTCTTGAATAATTACCATAAAAACACATACATCATTAAAGATTTAACAAAAACCAATTTTATTATATCGTAACAAAAGCGATCGCCTTAATACCGAAAGGCCCTACATTTTGTTATGAATCTCTTGCTATCATTCAATAATTATCACGCCATGAAAAACTTAACCATTATTGGACTGACGCCTTTTGAAAAACCAGACGTTAACCTTATCCCTAAACTACACCAGGCGGGTGCATTTCCCGTTTTAAGTTTAGGAAATGAGTTAGTGACTGCCCAGGAAGCGTTACATCAACTTGATCAGATAGACGTACCATCGTATGGTATTTATTTTTCTAATGACAATTTCACCGCTCTCCAAATTCCTGAAAAAGTAAGGTTTGCAATCCTTCCGTTCGGAATGTCGAAGCCTTTCAACCTGCCTGCTGTTTATCAGGTAAGCAGTCTGGAAGAAGCCAGACAAGCTGAACAATCAGGAGCAGAAGGAATCATTATCAAAGGAAATGAAGCAGGTGGATGGGTAGGCTATGAATCCACGTTTGTATTATTTCAGCGTGTGATCAAAGAAATTCAGAACATTCCGGTGTGGGTACAGGGAGGAATAGGTCTCCATACCGCAGCGGCATCAAAAGCATTGGGAGCAACAGGAGTTGTACTGGACAGCCAGCTGGCTCTGTTTCCTGAAAGTTCAGTTCCTAACGAACTGAAAGAAGTCTGCTCAAAACTGAATGGTACAGAAACTAAGGTGATTGCTAACCATCGTGTATTGGTAAGACCCAATTCACCTGCATTACCAGAAAACACAACAGCTGAAGATCTGAAACAGTACTTCACTGGTCTGGACCTCAGTACATGTTATATCCCGATGGGACAAGACATTTCGCTGGCAACAGATCTGTATGAGGATTTCAAAACCCTGAAAAAAATGGTTTTCGGATTCAAAGAAGCCATGTATGGACACCTAAAGCAGGCAAAAGCACTTAAAGTAATTGATAAAGACAACACTTTAGCTCAGGAACTGGGTCTTCGTTATCCTATCGCTCAAGGTCCGATGACCCGTGTAAGCGATGTACCGTCATTTGCGAATGCAGTAGCAGATGCCGGAGCATTACCTTTTGTTGCCTTATCCTTATTGAAAGGAGAATCTGCAAAATCTCTGGTAATGGATACTAAAAGACTGGCTGGTGAAAAAACCTGGGGTGTAGGAATCCTGGGATTCGCACCACAGGAATTAAGAGATGAACAGACATCATATATATTAGAAGCTAAACCTCCTGTCGTTTTAATTGCAGGCGGAAGACCAGCCCAGGCTAAAGTATTTGAAAAAGCCGGAATAAAATCATTCTTACACGTTCCTTCCCCTGCCCTTCTGGATATTTTCCTGAAAGAAGGTGCCAGAAACTTCATTTTTGAAGGGCGTGAGTGCGGAGGCCATGTAGGTCCCCTTTCAAGTATGGTTCTTTGGGAAAAACAAATTGAACGTATCTTAAAAGAAGAACACCCTGAAAACATCAGTGTCTTTTTTGCGGGAGGAATTCATAACGCCTTTTCAACTGCGTTCGTTTCTATCATGGCTGCACCGTTAGCTGCAAGAGGAGTAAAAATTGGTGTATTGATGGGAACCGCTTATCTCTATACCAATGAAGCTGTACAGACCGGAGCCATTCAGGAAGAATTTCAGTCGCAGGCTATGCAGGCAAAAGATACAGTTCTACTGGAAACAGCTCCCGGACATGAAACCCGTTGTTTAAATACAGCATTTGCCCACCATTTCAATACAGAAAAAGCAAAGCTTCTTGCTGCCGGAATGGATAAAAAACAAGTGTGGGAACAGCTCGAGAAATTAAACGTAGGCCGTTTAAGAATTGCGGCTAAAGGTATAGAGCGTCAGGGTGATCAACTTGTCAATATTCCTAAAGATGACCAACTAGACTTAGGAATGTATATGATTGGGCAGGTAGCTACCATGCACAATCGTGTGATCTCATTAGCGGCTCTGCATCAAAGTGTTGTAGACAACTATGAGCATATTCAGGAGGCAGCGTTACCGGAAGAACCGGTTTCTACAGAAAAACCTCTGGACATCGCTATCGTAGGAATGGAATGTATTTTCCCGGGTGCTAAAAACCTTGATGAATATTGGAGAAATATTATTTTAGGAAAAGACAGTGTTACCGAAGTACCGGATGAAAGATGGAATAAAGAATTGTATTACCACCCGGATTCTGACGGACCGGATGTATCTCACTCAAAATGGGGTGGATTTATTCCTAAAATCGATTTCGATCCATTGGCATTCGGAATTCCGCCACAATCTCTTGCGGCCATTGAACCTACACAGCTGTTAACTTTATTGGTTGCAAAACGCGCCATGGAAGATGCAGGATATGGTGAAAAACACATCAACAGAGAAAACATTTCTGTTATTATAGGTGCTGAAGGAGGAAATGATCTTGCCAACAGCTATAGTTTCAGAGGATATTATAAGCAGGTTTTCGGAGAACTTCACGAAGAAGTAAAAGAAGCCTTCCCACATACCACAGAAGACTCATTTCCGGGTATTCTTGCCAATGTTATTGCAGGTAGAATCACAAACCGACTGGATCTTGGCGGCAGAAACTTTACCGTAGATGCTGCTTGTGCTTCATCATTAGCAGCTATTGATCTTGCTTGCCAGGAACTTGTATTAGGAAAATCCGATATGGTACTTGCCGGAGGAGCAGATTTACACAACGGAATCAATGATTACCTGATGTTCTCCAGTACTCATGCTCTTTCCAGAAAAGGAAGATGTGCTACATTCGATGGTGATGCAGATGGTATTGCCCTTGGAGAAGGTATCGCTATCCTTGTTTTAAAAAGATATGAAGACGCTGTACGCGATGGTGACCGTATTTATTCGGTGATCAAAGGAGTTGGCGGATCCAGTGACGGAAAAGCTCTGGGATTGACTGCTCCAAGACAGATAGGCCAGGTAAGAGCGTTGGAACGTGCTTATTCCCAAGCTGGTATAAGTGCTGCTTCTGTAGGTCTTGTAGAAGCTCACGGTACAGGAACTGTAGTCGGTGACAAAACTGAATTAAGTGCATTAACTAATTTATTCAGCCGTTCAGGGGCATTACCGGGACAGACTCATTTAGGTTCTGTAAAAACACAGATCGGGCATACAAAATGTGCGGCAGGATTAGCAGGATTAATCAAAGCGTCCCTTGCCGTATATCACGGGGTAAAACCACCTACCCTTCACCTTCAGCAGCCTAATGCTTATTATAATGCAGCAACCAGTCCGTTTGCCTTCCATGCAGAAAGTGGATTGTGGGCGGAGAAAAACCGGTATGCAGGAATCAGTGCGTTTGGATTTGGAGGAACGAACTTCCATACGGTAATTGCCAATCATCCTAAACAGGATAATTCAATCGCAATGCAATCGTGGCCTTCAGAACTGTTTGTTTTCCGTGGAGAGACTTACGAAGAAGCAAAAGGACAGTCGAGCCAGATTAAAGCTTTATTAGAAATCAATGATGGCATTCCATTAAAAGATCTTGCTTACAGTTTAAGCATCAGTTCAGAAAAACCAATCCAGTTCAGTATTGTTGCAGACACCGCTGAAGATCTGATGATGAAGCTTGAACTAGTACTACTAGGGATTGAGACAAAAGATACCTTTACTGTGAATAAGAAAGAAGGTAAAGTAGCCTTCACATTCCCAGGACAGGGCAGCCAGAGAATTAATATGGCTCGTGATTTATTCGTCGTTTTCCCTGCTATGCGTAAGATTATTGATGAGTATCCTGAACTTGAAAAAGTAGTTTTCCCATCTAAAACATTTAATGAAGCTGATTTAAAACAACAAAAAGAAACCATTAAAGATACCCGTTTAGCGCAACCTCTTTTAGGAATTGTAGACCTTGCACTGGCTAAATTCTTAGAATCATTAGGCATTATTCCTGATATGCTGGCAGGTCATAGTTATGGTGAAATACCGGCTTTATGTTTTGCCGGGGTATTTGGAGAAGATAAACTGGTTGACTTAAGTGTTCAGAGAGCTCAGTCTATTTTAGACTCAGTAGAAGGTGGAGATCCTGGTTCAATGCTGGCTGCAAGTGCTACAGCGGAACGTTTACAGCCGATTATTGCAAAAGTAGAAGGATGTTATCCTGTAAACTTCAACGCTCCTGCTCAATGTGTCATTGCAGGAAGTACTGAAGCGATCAATAAATTACTGGAAGTTCTTAAACAGGAAGGTATTTCTGCTAAAAAACTGGAAGTTGCGTGTGCATTCCACAGCCCATTATTGGCAAAATCCAAGGATTTATATGCTCAGGTATTGAAAGATGTTCCTTTCCAGGAAATGCAGATTCCTGTTTGGTCTAATACTACAGCTGAGGTATATCCGTCGAATCCATCAGAAATAAAAGAAAGACTTACTGATCATCTGGTACAGCCTGTAAGATTTGTAGAACAGCTTCAGGCGATGTACAATGACGGTGCAAGAATATTCATCGAAGTAGGACCAGGAAAAGTCCTTACAGGATTAACCAAATCCTGCCTTGAAAAAGATCAGCTGACCTTATATGTTGAAGACAACAGCCGTAATAAATTCAGCCATCTTCTTTGTATGCTGGCACAATATTTAGGAACAGGCCGAAGCTTCAGTATCGATAAACTTTTTGATGGCCGAAGCGTTAAGGTAATTGATCTTAACCAACCTGAGCTTTACAAGAAAAGCCCTGCCATCTGGCGTGTAAACGGGCAAACTGCCCACCCAACTAATGGTAATCTGCCATCTAATGGTGCTTTACCACTTATAAACCCTATTCCCATGAACAATTTTACTAATAATCCACAACCCCCTGCAACTGAAGCTCAGTCTACTGCTGAACGTATGCTGCAGGAATATTTAAACAGCATGAAATTAATGATACAGGCACAGCGTGATGTGATGCTTTCCTTTATGGGACAGAATCCTCAGGCGTTCCCTGCTCCTGTATATCATTCACCAGTACAGACTCCTGCTCATCAGCCAATATCTACCATTCCGGTTCAGCCTGTTCAACAGGAAAGACCCGTAGCCGTTGCTGCTGTGAAACAGGCCCCTTCAAGAGATATCAAATCCTTATTACTACAGGTGGTAAGTGATAAAACAGGATATCCTCAGGAAATGCTGGGTATGGAAATGGACCTTGAAGCTGACTTAAGTATTGATTCTATTAAAAGAGTTGAAATCATCGGAACACTTCGTAACGAACTTGGAACTCTGGGTAACGGAAACACCAGTGAAGATACTGTTATGGAGCAATTAGCAGGAATAAAAACCTTAAGTGGTCTTGTTTCATGGCTTACTGAATTCTCAGGAGCTGAAACAACTGCTGCCCCTGAAAAAAACGGATCTGCAGCTGAATCAACAGCTTCAAAACCACAAGCTCAACCGGAATTCTCTCTTGAAGACCTTCAAAATGCTATTCTGAATATCGTAAGTGATAAAACAGGATATCCAAAAGAAATGTTAGGTCTTGATCTTGATCTGGAAGCGGATTTGAGTATAGATTCCATTAAACGTATGGAAATTATCGGTGATCTTAAAACCAAAATCGGTTTTGGTCAAAACCTTGAACAGGCTGATGATGTTATGGAAAAACTCGCTGCAATTAAAACACTTCGTGGTCTGGCAGGCTGGATCAACGAAATGAATGGTGAAGCGAACGAAACAAAAAGCGAAACCAAGGAAACAAACATTGCAGAACCAACTCAAAATGTACTTTCACGTCTTCGTTTTGATATCACTCCTACTGACGCTTCTTTAGTACAAAACACAGAAATATTGCAGGGAAAACGTTTCGCAATTACTCAGGATGAAAGAAAACAAACCTCAGCGATCAAAGAAGCTCTGGAAAAACATGGTGCAATTGTAGAAATAGTAGATACAGAAAAAGATCTTTCAAACATTGAGGGATTAATTATGCTGGACCTGTTCTCAGCAGTTGATAAACCAAGCATTATTGATCACGTAGATCTGATCAAAAAACTGGATTTTGATAAAGCTAAATGGGTATACCTAGTTTCAGACATCACGGCTCATCTTCAGGAAATCACTGATGTAAGTATATTACGCCACCATCAGGGATATCCGGGACTTTTCAAAAGTTTAGCAAGAGAATTTGATAATACAACATGTAGACTGATCAGCCTGAGTACTCCTCAGGAAGTAGATCAGATTGCTGAAATTACATTAAAGGAAATCCTTACAAATGATAAACCCGCTGAGATCATTTACAAAAATGACCAACGACACAGAGTAGATATCATCCCTTCCCCATTGTCAACGAGTCTGAGTGAAGCTCAAATTCAATTAGATCAAAAATCTGTGGTATTGGTATTGGGAGGTGCACAGGGAATCACTGCAGAATTGGCAAAACACATGTCTCAGGCGTATCCTTGTACTTATATTCTGGTAGGAAGATCTGCAGATCCTAGAAATGAAGTTTCTGCTAAAGAATTTGAAAGTATGAAAACAAAAGAGGAAATCAGAGGTTTCCTGATCAGATCCGGACAATTCACTTCTCCTGCAGAAATAGAAAAAGAAACGACGAAGATTTTCAAAAACAATCAGATCCTACGCACAATCCGTGATATGGAAGAACTTGGAAATACCATTATTTACCAATCATTGGATCTTTGTGACGAAGAAGGTTTAAGCAACCTGATCAGCAGTATTTATGAAAAATATAACCGTCTGGACGGAGTAATCCATGGAGCAGGTCTTTTAGAAGATAAACTATTCAAACAAAAGACGACAAGTTCTTTCGGACGTGTATTTGATACCAAAGTAAAACCACTTCGTGTATTGGCTGAACAGCTTCGTACAGACTGTCAGTTTGTAGTATTGTTCTCAAGTATTGCTTCCGTATACGGTAACAAAGGCCAGACAGATTATGCCGCAGCAAACAGTGTACTGGATGATTACGCGAATGCTTTAAACAAAAGATTAAAAGGAAAAGTAATCTCTATCAACTGGGGACCCTGGAAAGGAGCCGGAATGGTCTCTTCCACCCTGGAATCAGAATATGAACGCAGAGGAATATCCATGATTCCTTTGGATGAAGGGAAAGAAATCTTTCTTAACGAGATCAAATACGGAACTGAAAGCCAGGTGCTGATCATGTCAGGAAATAATTGGTAAAACGCTGCATAAATTCAATATGAAAAAAACAGATGTTGCTGTAATTGGCCTTTCCTGTGTCTTTCCCGGGGCACAGGATGCCAACACTTTTTGGCAGAATATTGTCAATAAAGTCGATTCTACCGAGCTGGCTCCGGCTGATCGGATAGATCCGGTTCATTTCAGTGATGCAACAAGTCCCGTTGACCGTTTCTACTGTCAGCGCGGAGGGTTTATCCCTGATTATACATTCGATCCTACGGCGTTTGGTATTCTGCCATTGGCTGTTCAGGGAACGGAACCTGACCATTTGCTTACCCTTGATCTGGTACAGAAAGCATTGGAAGATGCTGGTGTATTTCAAAAGAATGCTTCCCTTGAAAAAGCAGGAATTATTATCGGTAAAGGAAACTATACCGGTCCGGGAGCTACCCGCGCTATTGAAATTGTAAGAACCGGCGAACAGATTTCTTCGTTACTGCAGGAATTACTGCCCCACGTTTCTACTTCCGATATTGAAAAGGTAAAACATGCTTTTCAGGAACGCAAAGGACGTTTTGCAGCAGATACTGCTATGGGATTAATTCCTAATCTTGTAGCCTCTCTTGTAGCCAACCGTTTCAATTTAGGCGGTGCCGCATTTACTGTAGATGCAGCCTGTGCCTCTGCTTTGATTGCTGTAGACCATGCTGTACAGGAACTTCAGAGAGGACGTTCCGACATCATGATTGCAGGAGGAGTACACACAGGACAGAACGCTGCGTTCTGGAGTATTTTTGCCCAGCTGGGAGCCATGTCCCGTCAACAGCAGATCAAGCCGTTCAGTATGGATGCTGACGGACTACTGATTGGTGAAGGTTGTGGTTTTGTCGTTTTAAAACGATTAGAAGACGCCGTTCGCGATCAGGATAAAATCTATGCTGTTATTAAAGGGATTGGAGTAAGCAGTGACGGTACCGGAACCAGCGTGATGAGCCCGTCCGTGAAAGGTCAGTTAAAAGCTTTGGAACAGGCATGGATCAACGCTGATTTAGATAAAAATAAAGTGGGATATCTTGAAGCTCACGGCACAGGAACACCCCTTGGAGATAAAACAGAACTTCAGACCTTAGCTCAATTCTTCGGAAAAGAAGAAGCTGCTCCGATGGCAGGTATTGGTTCTGTAAAGTCCAATATCGGTCATGCTATGCCGGCTGCCGGGATTGCAGGATTAATTAAAACCTGTCTGGCATTGCATCATGATACTTTGCCGCCAACATTATATTGTGAGAATCCAACTGCAGAGATGCAGAACACAAGGTTTGAGCCTGTACAGGAAGCCAAAAACTGGTCAAAAACAGGACTTCCAAAAGTAGCTGCTGTGAATGCTTTCGGATTTGGAGGAATCAATGCACACGTAGTTCTTGAAGGCTATGATATGCCTAAAAAAGATCAGGTGCTGATATTGGCCAGACCTACTCATGAACAACTGCTTTCAGCATTACAAAATAATGAAACAGCCATTGGTGAAGGAGATTTCAGAGTTGCTATATTCGACCCAACACCTGCAAGAGTAGAAAAAGCCATTAAAATAGTTTCCAAAAATATCATCTGGAAAAACAAGCAGGATATCTGGTACACCTATACCCCATTATTAAAGGATGGTGGTAAAGTAGCTTTTGTATTTCCTGGCTTAGATGGTCTTGCAAAAGGTGAAGTAGAAAGCGTTAGTCGTTATTTTGGATTAACAGCTCCTATCGAAACAGAAGGTGAAGGACTTTTAACCGATGCTTTAAATATTTTCAACAACTGCAGTATCCTTGATAATTCACTGAAAAAACTGGGAATTATCCCGGATATGAATGCCGGACACAGTTTAGGAGAATGGCTGGCAGGATATTCATCCGAATTAGCAGAAGCCAACTCTGTAAAAGCATTAATTGATGTGCTGAATCCTGAAACTTTTGAATTAAAAGACTCCAAGTTCATCGCCATAGGAGCCGGAATTGATGTTATAAAACCTTTTATTAACGAAATTTCAAACCTTTATATTTCCAATGACAACTGCCCTAATCAGGTAATTCTTTGTGGAAGTAATGCCGCTTTGGATGAATTGGTTCCTTTGTTAAAAGCCAATCAGATTTTCCATCAGGTATTGCCGTTCCAATCAGGATTCCACTCTCCTTTTATCGCTGATAAACTGGATGTCATCCTTGCAGGAATGGAAAAAGCGCAGTTCCAGAAGACAAAAATTCCATTGTGGTCAGCCACAACATTAGAACCTTATCCTGCAGATCAGGCAGCGATCAGAAAACTGAGTGCCGAGCATTTGGTTCAGCCTGTCCGTTTCCGTGAACTGACCGATACATTATATGAAGAAGGCGCAAGAGTATTCATTCAGGTGGGTACAGGAGGATTGATAGGATTTATTGATGATACCTTGAAAGGAAAAGCCTTCAGTACAATTGCTTCCAGTGTTCCTACCCGTTCTGCATTAGCGCAGTTACAACGTATTGTCGCTTCATTATTTGTAGAAGGTAAAACAATTGCTCTTGACTTTTTAGAGATACAGAATCATACAAAAAGAACTTCAGGAAAAGGGATTAAGCTGGAATTGGGTTCTCCTATTATCCGTAATTTTAAAGAAGTGAAAGCTTTGGCTCAATCCTTTGATGCACCAAAACAATATACAGCAACAGCTTCAGCAATTGCCACCAAAAGTGGTCACCCGTTGGTACAGGCATTCCAGGATAATGTAGCCGATATGATCCGTATGCAGGAAGAAGTATTGACTTTATTCCAGAACCGCCCGGAAATCACGATTCAGCGCCCTGCAGCTCCGGCAGCACAAGTTGCTCCGAAAGCACCAAGAAGCACAACCTTCTCGAAAGACCTGTATGTAACCCTGGAAAGTCATCCTTATCTGATTGACCACAGCTTATTGAGACAGCCTAAAGGATGGGCTCATGTAGCGGATATGGAACCGGTAATTCCGATGACGATGATCTTTGAACAGCTTGCTGAAATTGCAGAAGCCGAAATTCCGGGAACGCTGGTCCATAAAATCATGAATGTAAGTGTATTCCAATGGATGAACGTAGCCAAACCTTTCGAGAAAACAGTGAAAGGAGAATGGCGCTCACCC
The DNA here is from genome assembly GCF_903969135.1 of Chryseobacterium sp. JV274. NCBI lineage: Bacteria > Pseudomonadati > Bacteroidota > Flavobacteriia > Flavobacteriales > Weeksellaceae > Chryseobacterium > Chryseobacterium sp. JV274. The sequence goes on from NZ_LR824569.1 coordinate 1,486,337, forward strand.
AACCACGCCTATCTTGATATTGAGAACTTTGCCAATGCAGAAGTAATCTTAAAATCTACTTCTGTTCCAACACCTAATTTCAATATTTCCATTGGAAACCTTTTACCTATCGAAAGAACTCCTGAAGAAATCTATGACATGCATATGTTCCATGGAGACAAATACCAGGGAATCACTGAAGTTTCAGCCGTTGGAGACAAAGGAATTATCGGAAAAATAAAAGGAAACGGCGGTAAAGGTTCTTTACTGGACAATGCAGGACAGTTATTCGGACTTTGGCTGCAGCTTACTTTGGTGAAAGACCGTATTGCATTCCCTGTAAAAATCAGAGATATTGAATTCTTCGGAGATATGCATGATCAGGAAGGTATTTTTGAATGTACATGCATGCTGACAGAACTTAATGATGAATTTGCCATCGCAGATATCATCCTGAAAAGAGACGGAAAAGTATGGTGTGCCATCACCGGCTGGCAGAACAGAAGACTGGAAATTGATGCCGCCTTGTGGAATGTTTCCATGTCACCGCTGCACAACCGTCTTTCGGAAGAGATTGCTCCCGAAGTATTCTTTTTCCACCAGGCGTATACCAGAGTGGCTTCATGGGATTTTATCCTGAAAAGGTATTTTAACCAGACGGAAAAACAACATCACCAGCAGTTATTACCCAACAAAAAGAAAAACTGGATGGTAAGCCGTGTAGCGGTAAAAGATGCCGTAAGAAATCTTCTTCGTCAGGAAAAGAATCATGCCTGTTTCCCGATCACCTTTGAAATCCGTTCCGATGAAGTGGGGAAACCTTACCTCATCAGTGATTTTACAGAAGACATTCATATTTCATTAGCTCATAAAGGCAAAGAAGCCGTAGGAATCGCGAGATATGGAAAATCTGTAGGAATCGATATGGAACTGATGGAAGAACGCAGTTCAGGATTCTACGATATGGTATTTACCGACAACGAATTAGCCTTATTAAAAGACAGAGATCAGGCAGAATGGACCACCCGTTTCTGGGTAGCCAAGGAAGCCTACGGAAAGTTCATGGGAACAGGACTGAAAGGAAATCCTAAAGCCTTCGAAGTCGAAATGATAAAAGATGATCACCTGTGGATCAACAATATTGAAATCAAAACTATTAAACATAAAAATTATATTATCGGATGGACACTGTAAACGCAACATTAAAAATGAACCACGAAGAACTTTTCACTTTATTAAAAGGTTTTATTACTGAAGTGATAGGGGCTGAATTTGTAGAAGAAATGGACATTACTCCGGAAAGTTCATTCACCAAAGATCTTGAAATGGACAGCATCGAGATTGTTTCTTTCTCAGAAAAAATCAAAGCGCATTTTGGCGATCAGATCGACTTTACAGGTTGGTTATCTTCTATGGATCTTGACCAGCTTATTAATCTTGACCTTAGTATGATCATCAATTATATCTACGAATGCCAATAATCACTGTCAATAACAGACAAGTTCATATACAGGAACTCAACAAAGGAGCCGAACAAACCGTGGTATTGATCCACGGTATGTTCAGTAACCTGTCCATTTACTATTTTAATATTGCCCCTGTGCTGGCAAAGCATTTCCATGTGGTGATGTACGATCTGAAAAGCCACGGTATGAGTGAACGCTTTTTGGATGGGTACGATCTTGACAATATGTCATCCGATTTAATAGGTTTAATAGATCACCTTCAACTGGAAAAAGTACACCTTGTCGGCTATAGTTTCGGAGGTCTTATCGCTTTAAAAACAGCTTTAGAATATCCTGACCGCGTGAATCAGCTCGTGGTGACGGAAGCTCCGGATCCTCAGGACGAAAAAGCCCGTAACATCATTGATGAATACAGCAAAGAATTTCTTGAGCATTATGTCGCCAATTTTACAGATACCACCAAAGTACAGATGGGTAAAAGACAAATGGAAAAAAACCACCGTATGTATGAATTTCTGTTTAATCAGACCACCATTAAAGCAGATATGATCAGGGAAAAACATTTCCTTGGTGAAGCCCGTTTCAGTGAATTGGCGGCTTCTACTTTATTGCTTTATGGAGCTGATTCCAACTGCAGACCTACCGGAGAGTGGCTTCAGTCTAAAATCAACGGATCTGAACTTGAATTAATCCCGGGTGATCACAATATTCCTATCCAGGAACCCAATCTGATTGCGGAAACAATCGCTCAATTTTTATCTAAAATTTTAACACAAAACCATGGCTAAATTTGCATTTATAGTTCCACCATTGACAGGACATGTCAACCCTACCCTAAGCATCGGTGCTACGCTGCTGGAAAGAGGACATGAAGTAGCCTGGATCAGCCTTGACCCGACTTTAGAGGCTAAACTTCCTGAGGGAGGAAAATTATTACTGATCCAATACGATCAGACCGACGAAGAAAAGAAAGAAAGTGAACAATATCTCGATATTATTTCCAAAAAAGTAGTATATGGCATAGACAGCGTGAAGTTCCTTTACGAAGAGGTTCTTATCCCGCTGAACAGACATTGCTATAAGGGTATTGTTTCATTATTAAAAACATATCAACCCGATTTGATTATCGGGGATCATCAGTTATTTGCAGCCCCAGTTGCAGCAAAAACACTTGGAATTCCTTGTGCGACTTCCGTTACCGCTCCGGCCGCCATTAAAATTATGAATGAACTGCCTAAGGTACACGAGTGGGAAGTGAATCAGATCATTGATTTACAGAAAGAACTGGGTTTCCAGGAAGAACGTTCCCTGGCGACTTCAGACCTGTTGACCCTTGTTCTGACTTCCAGTTATTTCTTTGGTGAAATGGATGATCTGCCTTCTCAATATCAGTTCACAGGTCCCGTTCTTACAGAAAGACGTGTTTCATGTGAATTCGACTGGGAAAAGTTAAAAAGCAAAAACAACAAAAAGATCCTGGTAAGCATTGGGACTACCTTCGATCATGATCATAAAAAAGCATTCTTCCAAAAGGTAATTGATGCCTTTAAAGATGAAGATCTAACCGTTGTAGTGGTTTCCGATCCTCAACTTTTCGAGGAATGGCCGGATAACTTTATGGTGTATCAGCAGGTTCCACAATTGGATCTGTTACCTCATCTTGACGGTGTGGTTTGCCATGGCGGTCACAATACCGTATCTGAAACATTATCACACGGTATTCCTTTGGTCGTGATCCCTATTGCCTATGACCAGTCACACGTTGCAGGACGTGTTGTACGTACAGAAGCAGGTGAACGTCTTAATTTTAACCGATTTAAAGGAAATCACCTTAGAGAAGCTGTACAGCAGGTTCTGAACAATCCGAGCTATAAAGAAGCAGCTCAGAAAGTGGGACAATCTTTTGTAGAAGCCGGAGGTTCTGCTACAGTGGCCAACTTATTGGAACAAGCAATATTGAAAGCTTCAAAACCTGAAAAACCGTCTAAATTTTTATTTGTAGTTCCTCCGTTTTTCGGACATGTGAGCCCTACTTTAAGTGTTGGAGCAAGTCTTATTGCCCGTGGACACGAAGTAAAATGGTTCGGAATTACCCCATTAGACAATAAACATATTCCGGAAGGAGGTTCTTATTTCTATCCTGAAGAAGATCTTGTTCCGTATCAGGAGGAAATTGCCCGTATTTTAAAGAGACAGGATGACGGACCAGCCTGTTCAGGACCTGAAGTGATGAAACTGGCATTGGAAGAAACCTATGTTCCTTTCGCTAAAATGATGATGCCGGGACTTAACAGACTTACTGAAAGCTGGATGCCGGATGTTATCGTGAATGACTGTATTACTTTCGGAGGCGCTCTTTTCGCTCACAAAAATAATATTCCTTGTGTAACGACAACACCTGTTCCACCGGATGTGATGGGAGATACGGAAAAAAGTGCCCCAAAAATCTGGGAATGGCAGCAAAACCTGATCAAAGACCTTCAAAAAGAAGTAGGCATTCATGAAGAAGGTATTTATATCCATTCTCACAAACTGAATATGGTGTTTACCTCACAGGCCTTTGCCGGCTTTGAAACGGTTCCGTCTCATATGAAATTCGTAGGTCCGGTAAAAGGCCGTCCGAACGATGCTCCATTTGACTGGGATAAACTGAATGCTTCTACCACTCCAAAGATATTTGTATCATTGGGGACATTGTTGGTAGACATCAGAAAAGCTTTCTTTGAAAAAATTATTGCTGCATTTAAAGACCAGCCAGTTACGGTAATTGCCGCTACTCCACCAGAAATTTTTGAAGAATGGCCGGACAATTTTATTGTGAACAGTTTTGTTCCTCAATCTGCAGTGATGCAGCAAATGGACATGGTGATCTGCCATGGTGGATTCAATACCGTAAATGATACTTTCCGAAACGGATTACCAATGTTGATCACCCCTATTGCTTATGATCATTTCCATATTGCAAAACTGATTGAGCAGGCAGGCTGCGGAATCAGTATCCGATACAAAAGACTGCGTGTAGATGCGCTTCGTGAAACCGTTTTTGAACTGTTGGAAAATCCTAAATACAGAATTGCTGCTCAGGAAGTAAGAAACACATTTACCCTTGCCGGAGGTAACGATAAGGCAGTAGAATTATTAGAGAATTTTGTACAGGAACATTCAACACTAGCTCCCGTATAGCCTATGAATCAACACATGAAAAGAAGATTATTATTTGGTGAACGCATATTATTGGGGGACGGAACAGAACCTTTTAATGCGGTCATCCCGTTCAGACTGAGAGGTACTTTTACGTTAAAAGATATCCAGCAGGCTCTGGCTCAAATTCAACATAAACATCCATGGCTGAGAGCATTGATCAGCCATGATGAAAAAAATATTCCGTGGTTCAATGTTCCGGAAAAACACATTTCTATTCCTGTAAGGATTATCACCCGACAGAGTGAAGATCAATGGCAGGAAGAATCCAGAAGAGAATGGAACACTCCATTTAATTATGAAAAACTGCCCCTGATCCGGTTTATCTGGATCAAAGGGGAAGATGTTTCCGATATGCTGTTTGCCTTCCACCACTGTTTATGTGATGGAGGTTCTGCCATGTCTTTCCTGAATGAGTTTCTGAAAGTGCTGGATAATCCGGCTGCTGAAATCGGGACAGAAAATCCGATTCTGGGAATACAGGATGTAGTTCCTGCCCACATTCTGAACAGCCGCAGACAAAAACTGAAAGCAAAATTTATAGGAAGACTGGCGGCTACTGCCATCAAATGGATTCCTGTAGGCAAAAAAGCGGTAGAAAGACAGAATGACTACCTGATCAACTGGAAACTGGATGAAACGATAAGCAAGGAATTAATCTCTTACTGCAAATCTCAGAAAGTGACCGTGAATACCTTTTTAAGTGCAGCCGTATTGCAGGCATTTAAAAAAGTAAGGGCTGAAAAATCCTTCAATAAGGTTTCCTGTCCAGTAGATATCAGACGTTTTGCCAGTCAGATTAAAGAAGATCATATCTTCGCTTTCGGGCTGATGATTGTGGTTTCAGCTGATGAAAAACTAAGCTTTGAGAACAACCTCCGCGCGATGCAGAAATCTGTGGAACAAAAGACCTCAAAACTGAATCCTTATATCACGATGATGGTCATGGAATCCGGGCATGATGCGCTGAATAGTTTCACAAAACTGTTGAAGAACGGAAAATCCTCCAACGACTGTATGTTTTCCAATCTGGGACGTATTCAGATTCCTCATGAGTATAAAGAATTTACCGTTGAGACGATCTTCAGTCCGTCAGTGATTGGTCCTTTGGGAAATACCACTACCCTGGTGGTTTCTACCTACCGTGGAAAAATGGATTTTTCATTCATGGGAAGCGAAGGTTATTTACCGTATACAGAGGCATTGGCTATCCGCGATGAGGTTATGCAGACGATTTATTCACAAATTAAACAGACCGTAGTATCATGATCAAGAGACCTTTAATGATGGTGGAAAGGATCATGTATGTAGATCCTGAAACGCCTTTAAACTGTGTGTATACCGCAAAAATCAACGGACAGATTTCTGAGGAGACTTTTAAAACAGCTTTAATCAAAATCCAGCAGAAACATCCCATGCTGAGAGCTATCGTTGATCATACCATCGGACGCTATCCTTTTTTTATGGGACAGAAAGATATTGAACCTATTCCACTCCGTATTGTAGAGCGAAAGACAGACGATGATTGGTTCAAAGAATCTGAAAAAGCATGGTTCCAACTTTTTGATCAACCCAAAAAGCCTCTGGCCGAAGTAGTATGGGTGAAGGGACATGACCATTCCGAAATCCTCTGGATCATGCCGCACTGCATTTCAGACGGAACTACCGGAGTGACCTTAATGCGTGAACTTCTGAGCTTGCTGGACAATCCTTATTCTCCATTAATTCCTTATGTTGCTTTTGAATCGGTAGATGATTTTCTGCCTTCGGATTTTAATACGGGAATCAAAAAATACAAGGCCGGTCTTTATCTGCTGTTTGCCAGAATATTTTTTTCTATCCAGCGAAAAAGTAAAAAGAGAAACCTTGGAAAAAGCTACGCCATCCACTGGAAAATGACTCCTGAAGATACCAAACTGATTACTGAAAAATGTAAAGCTAACGGAATTTCCGTCCACGCTTTGCTGTGTTCTTCCGTGATGCAGGCCTTCCGTGATATTCAGGGAGAGCGTGCCAAAGGTAAGGTGATCAGTCCTGTGGATGTACGCCATTTCATTCCGGAAATCAAGGAAGATCATTTGTTTGCTTTTGCCCCAACGGTAGAGCTTTCCATCAAAAAAGACAACAGGAATGTTATGGACAATGCCAAGCAGATCAAAAAAGACCTTATTGAGAAAATCAGTAAGCTGGAAGCCCGTGAACTTCTTTGGATGGGAGAACATATGCACCCTGTTGTAAGCCGTATGATCAGGATGCTGAAATCCAGCGAAGGCGGACATGATGTGACCTTATCCAATATGGGAAAGGTGAATATCCCGAATGATTACACCAATTTCAATCTGGAAACCGTGTTCAGTCCTACCGTGGCTTTCCCATGGCTGAACTCAAATACTTTAGTTGCCAGTACGTACAACCAGCAAATGGACTTCACCTTCATGTCCAATGAAAATTTTCTTCCCAAAGAAGAAGCCCATCTGATAAAAGATAAAGCCATTGAGCTATTGACCACCTCTGTATGAAATTTAAAATAAAGCCGCCAAAGCCAAAACCCATCAAAAAAACTACCCTGAAACGCTTTCTCATCAAGCGTACGATTTACTATGTCCTCCCGAATGTATTTTTTAATTTCATCATTGCGTATGCCAGCTTCAAAGAGTTAGGCTACACGCATTTCTTCTCAGGAACCCAAAACCTGGCCCGTCTTACCCTCCCGATGGCTATTTTCCTTCCGGTAGTCCTTACCATTGACATCATCAAAAGAGTAACCGATGCCGCCAGCCAGGAAGCCATAGAGTTTACCGTAGACGAGCAGTTGAATATTAAAAAGTTAATGACCAAACTAAGCATTATACATGGCTTAATTACAGGTTCATTGGTACTCTCCCTACTCTTTATAGGACAGTACAATTTCTCAAAGGATTATAAGCTGGATGCTACTGCAATGGCTGTGGTGGTGGGAACGTTGGCGGGTGTGTTGTCTGTGGTGTTTGTGTATTTGCCGGTTTGGAGATTGAGGAGGTGGATGTGTAGGAAGATGGATACGGTGTCATTGGAAATTGAATAACTAAATTTTATTTATATAATTAAAGATAAGAGCCTAAATATTAAATTATTTAGGCTTTTTAAATCATGCCATGCGTTATATTTAATTATAGATCTATTATAAATTAGTTTCCAAGTAGAATTTGTGCAATTTTAAAATAATCTTAAATAAATAGGTCATCATTACAAGTTTAATTTTCGTAGATAAAGGTATTATAACAATATTTTTATAGTAAATTTGTCTTCTTTTTACAGCAAATAGGTTATAAAAACATTGCTATTAATAGCCTTAAAGACTGTTATGTTATATGTAATGAGGAGGTATAAGGTATAAGATATAAAAAACAAAAAATGACAAGTACAGCTCAAAGAGATATATTACAAAATAAAATATGGAAAATAGCCAACGAAGTACGTGGCTCTGTAGACGGATGGGACTTTAAACATTTTGTATTAGGAACACTTTTTTATAGATATATTAGTGAACACTTTGCAAATTATATGGAAGGTGGTGATGAGAGTGTTGATTATGCAAAGCTACCAGATGAAGTAATAACACCTGAAATTAAAGCTGATGCGGTAAGAACAAAAGGCTATTTTATATATCCTAGTCAATTGTTTGTAAACATTGCTGAAAAAGCCAACACAAACAAAAACCTCAATACAGACTTAAAAGCTATTTTTGATGATATCGAGAATTCTGCAAATGGCTATCCTTCTGAAAATGACATTAAAGGACTTTTTGCTGATTTTGATACAACAAGTACGCGTCTCGGAAATACAGTAGAAAACAAAAACAGCCGTTTAGCTGCTATTTTAAAGGGTGTAGAAGAATTGAATTTTGGAAGTTTTGAAGACAATCAAATTGACCTTTTTGGTGATGCTTATGAATTTTTGATAAACAATTATGCTGCAAATGCCGGAAAATCCGGTGGCGAATTCTTTACTCCACAAAACGTATCTAAACTCATAGCACAATTAGCGATGCATAAGCAAACAGAGGTTAATAAAATATATGATCCGGCAGCAGGTTCGGGATCTTTGTTGCTTCAAGCCAAAAAACATTTTGATAATCATATTATTCAAGAAGGTTTTTTTGGACAGGAGATTAACCATACGACATACAACCTGGCTCGTATGAATATGTTTTTGCATAACATCAATTACGATAAGTTTGATATTGCATTGGGTAATACTTTGATTGATCCTCAGTTTGGAGATGAAAAACCTTTTGATGCCATAGTATCTAATCCACCTTATTCGGTCAATTGGATAGGATCGGATGACCCCACCTTGATTAATGATGATCGTTTTGCGCCTGCTGGTGTATTAGCTCCTAAGTCCAAAGCCGATTTTGCCTTTGTGTTGCATGCACTCAGTTATCTTTCTAGCAAAGGAAGAGCAGCTATAGTATGTTTTCCTGGAATATTTTACAGAGGTGGCGCGGAACAAAAGATTAGAAAATATTTGATAGATAACAATTTTGTAGAAACCATTATCGCTTTACCGTCTAATTTGTTTTATGGTACTTCTATTTCGGTAAATATCTTGGTGATTTCCAAACATAAAACTGATACCAAAACCCAGTTTATAGATGCCACGGGTGAAGATTTCTTTAAAAAAGTAACCAATAACAATGTGTTGGAAGACAAACACATTGAAAAGATAATGGAAATCTTCGATAGCAAAACAGATAAAGCCCATATAGCAGCATCTATCGATAATTCTCAAATTGCAGAAAACGATTATAATCTATCGGTAAGCCGGTATGTAGAAGCTAAAGACAATAAAAAAAAGATCAACATAGTTGAATTGAACAAGGAAGTTGCCCAAACTGTAGAAAAAATCAATAAGCTTCGTGCTGATATTGCTACCATTATAAACGAAATTGAAGGATGAGTTATCTAGAAAAATTATTAGATGGTGCGGAGGTGAAATGGAAAACATTAAATGAAGTTGTTTTGACAATTACAGCTCCTGTAAAACTAAATAAAAATACCTATGGTGATACTGGAAAGACCCCAATTATAGACCAAGGTATAACTTTTATTGCTGGTTACACAGATGAAGATATTGCTGCGGTTGAAGCAGGTGAGTATGTCATTTTTGGTGATCATTCCGAGCATATAAAATACATCGATTTTTCTTTTATACAAGGTGCTGATGGCTTGAAGATTCTTAAATCAAAAGCATATAATACTAAATATATCTATTATGCGTTGGTGAATTTTTATAAGAGAGAGAATAATTATAAAAGGCATTGGTCTTCTGCAAAAGAAACACTTATTCCTATTCCTTGCCCAAAAAATATAAAAAAATCACTTGATATTCAACGAAAAATAGTTAATATTCTCGATAAGTTTACAGAACTTATAACAGAGCTTACAACAGAGCTTACAACAGAGCTTACAGCTCGTAAACAACAGTATAATTATTATCGGGAAGAGTTGTTCTGTTTTAATGAAAATGAAGTGAAACATCTGCAAATGGATGATGAAAGTATTGGGGAGTTTCAAAGAGGCAAACGTTTTGTAAAAACTGATTTGGTTACACAAGGAGTTCCTACTATTCATTATGGTGAAATGTACACACATTATGGTACTTGGACGGAAAAAACAAAATCTTTTGTGAGTGAAGAGCTCGTTAAAAATAAAAATCTGCGATTAGCTCAAAAAGGTGATGTGGTTATCGTTGCGGCTGGTGAAACAATTGAAGATATTGGAAAAGGGACAGCTTGGTTAGGTGACGAAGGTGTGGTTATTCATGATGCTTGTTTTTCATATAAAACCGTTTTAAATCCAAAGTTTGTCGCTTATTTTACACGAACCAAACAATTCCACGATCAGATTAAAAAGCACATATCTTCTGGTAAAATTTCTGCTATTAATGCAAAAGGGCTAGGAAAGACAATAATTCCAATACCTTCTCCTGAAGAACAAGAACACATCGTTTCTATTCTAGACAAATTTGATATTCTAACTAATTCAATAAGTGAAGGTTTACCAAAAGAAATAGAATTACGACAAAAACAGTATGAATATTACAGAGATCTGTTATTAACCTTTCCAAAAGATAATATAGAAGCATAATATGGCACAGTCATTACTCCAAATAGCACAATCTTTAAGAGATGCCAATAAAAAAGTGCAATTAATTTATGCTTTTAATGGTACTGGTAAAACACGTTTGTCACGTGAATTTAAAGAATTGATAGCTCCCAAAAATCCAGAAACCGAAGAAGAGGAAACAGAAATCAAGATAATGTACTATAATGCATTTACCGAAGATTTGTTTTATTGGGATAATGATTTAATGAAATTGAAAATTCAGCCCAATGAGTATACAAAATGGATACTTCAGGATCAAGGACAAGAGCCTAATATAGCAGCTCATTTCCAGCGTTATACTAATGATAAATTAACACCCACTTTTAATGAGGAATACACTATTAAAGATCAAGACAATAAGGATGTAACGATTCCTCCTTACTCTGAAGTAAGCTTTTCATTTGAACGTGGAAATGATGAGCCCTCCGAATTTGTGAAAATTTCCAAAGGCGAAGAGAGCTGTTTTATTTGGAGTGTGTTTTATAGTTTACTAAAGGAAGCTATAGAGGCATTAATCCCATTAGGAGAGGCACAAGAAGAAATAAAATCATTGACCGTAATAGCCGAATCAAAAAGCAAAGACACAAAAAAAGCAGAAAATCTAGCTAAAAAAAGCAGAAACAAAGAGGACGCTAACAAAGCAGACGTATTAAGAAATGAAGCGGAAGTGGCTAATATTGAATTGAACACAGCACAAGAAAAACTCAAAAACTTAGGTGGGCTATTTAATAATTTGGATTATGTATTTATTGATGATCCGGTAAGTTCACTCGATGATACCCACTTAATCGAGTTGGCTGTAAATATAGCTGAGTTGATTAAGTATAGTAATTCAGGATTAAAATTCATTATCACTACTCATAATCCATTATTCTACAATGTGTTATTTAATGAATTTAACGGAGTAAAGAACACAATAAAATGGCGTTTAGAAAAACTGGATGATGGAACTTTTTCAATAAATGAGCTAGTAAGCGACTCTCCATTCTCGTATCATTTATTTCTTTTATCTGAATTAGAAAAAGCTATACAATCGCCAAATGATATAAAAAAGTTTCATTTCAATTTTCTTCGTAATATATTAGAAAAAACCTCTACCTTTTTGGGACACAATAAATGGGAAGACCTTTTACCCCAAGAATCACGTGAAGCATATTACAAACGAATAATAAATCTCTCCAGTCATTCTAAACATCATGGTGAAGAAATATCAATTATTGAAGAAAATGATAAGCGGGTATTGAGCTTTCTGGTAGAAGAAGTGAAAAGAAGATATGGATTCAAATCAACTATTAACCCAAATGTTATAGAAGAAAATGGCACAGTATAACACCATAACCGAAACCAACAATTTCATCGTTCTCGATAAATACGACAAATATTCAACATTGAACGAACCACCTGCGGTCTATCAGACGGAAGTTGCCCTTGAACAGGAATTTATCCGGGACTTGGTCGCTCAGGGTTACGAAAAACCATCTCACCTTACTACACAGCAAGCTATGTTGGCTAATGTAAGGCAACAACTGCAGGCACTGAATAATATGGAGTTTACAGATGCGGAATGGATTCGTTTTGTAGAAGAATATTTGGATAAACCCGGAGACAGCATCGTTGATAAAACAAGAAAGCTTCATGAAAACTATATTTACGATTTTGTATTTGACGATGGTCACATCCAAAACATTTATTTAGTAGATAAAGAGAACGTTGTCCGCAATAAAGTGCAGGTAATTTCACAATTCGAACAAAAAGGAACGCATGCCAATCGATATGATGTAACCATCTTGGTGAATGGTTTACCTTTAGTACATGTAGAAATAAAAAAACGTGGAGTTGCTATCCGTGAAGCATTTAATCAGGTACATCGTTACAGTAAAGAAAGCTTCAACAGCGAAAACTCACTTTTTAAATATTTACAGATATTTGTTATCTCAAACGGTACCGACAGTCGTTATTTTGCCAACACTGTAAAGCGGGATAAAAATAGTTTCGACTTTACCATGAACTGGGCAAGAGCGGATAACTCTTTGATTAAAGACCTGAAAGATTTTACAGCCACTTTTTTTCAGAAACATACATTGCTAAATGTATTACTCACCTATTCTGTTTTTGATACTAGCGATACATTACTCATCATGCGTCCGTATCAGATAGCAGCAACAGAAAGAATGTTGTGGAAAATAAAAAGTTCTTATGAAACAAAAAAATGGTCTTCTGCAGAAGGTGGCGGATTTATATGGCATACCACAGGCTCAGGAAAAACCCTGACCAGTTTTAAAGCGGCAAGACTGGCAACACAGCTTGACTTTATAGACAAAGTATTCTTTGTTGTGGATCGTAAAGATTTGGACTTTCAGACCATGAAAGAATATCAGCGTTTTTCGCCCGATAGCGTAAACGGTTCCGATAGTACTGCCGGTTTAAAAAGAAACATAGGAAAAGAAGATAACAAAATTATTGTTACCACCATACAGAAGCTAAACAACCTCATGAAAAGTGAAGGTGATTTAGCCATTTATCAAAAACAAGTAGTATTCATCTTCGATGAGGCGCACCGTTCTCAATTTGGTGAAGCTCAGAAAAACCTAAAGAAAAAATTTAAAAAATTCTATCAGTTTGGGTTTACCGGTACACCAATCTTTCCTAAAAACGCTTTAGGCGCTGAAACTACAGCAAGTGTATTTGGTCGCGAATTGCATTCCTATGTGATAACCGATGCAATTAGAGATGAAAAGGTATTGAAGTTCAAAGTAGATTACAACAATGTACGTCCACAATTTAAGAAAATAGAGCAAGAGCAGGATGAAAAAAAACTGAGCGCTGCAGAAAACACAAAAGCATTACTTCATCCAGCCCGTATTAAAGAAATCTCGCAATACATTCTGCAAAATTTCAGAATTAAAACCCATAGAAATCAGGGTAGCAACAAAGGATTTAATGCCATGTTTGCCGTAAGCAGTGTAGATGCTGCCAAATGTTATTATGAAGAACTGAATCACCTGCAAAAAGAAAGTGAAAAGCCGTTGAAAATAGCAACCATTTTTTCTTTTGCAGCCAATGAAGAACAAAACGCCATTGGTGAAATTCCTGATGAAACTTTTGAACCATCAGCAATGGATATTAGTGCAAAAGAATTCTTATCCAAAGCAATCAATGAGTATAACGCTATGTTCAAAACCAGTTTTGGAGTTGAAAGTAAAGAATTTCAAAACTACTACCGCGACCTTGCAAAAAGAGTAAAGAGCAAAGAATTAGACCTTATCATTGTAGTCGGCATGTTTCTTACTGGATTTGATGCCCCTACACTGAATACGCTTTTTGTAGACAAAAATCTGCACTATCATGGGCTAATGCAGGCATTTTCGCGAACCAATCGTATTTATGATGCTACAAAAACCTTTGGTAACATTGTTACATTTAGAGATTTAGAACAGGCAACCATTGATGCCATCACTTTATTTGGAGATAACAATACCAAAAACGTGGTGCTTGAAAAGAGCTATAAAGAATATTTGGAAGGTTTTACAGATGTTGCTACTGGTGAAGCCCGCAGAGGTTATATCGATGTTGTAAATGAATTGAATGAAAGGTTTCCCAATCCTGATGAAATCATTACAGAAAAAGACAAAAAAGAATTTACGAAACTTTTTGGTGAATATCTACGTGTAGAAAATATTTTGCAAAATTACGATGAATTTACTCACCTTAAAGCATTACAGATTATAGATCTAAATAATCCTGAGGCAATCAAAGCATTCAAAGAAACTTATTTTGTGACAGACGAAGATATTTCAGCAATGCAGGAAATCGCTCTATTACCAGAAAGAACCGCTCAGGATTATCGCTCAACGTATAATGACATACGCGATTGGTTAAGACGAGAGAAAAATGGAAATGAAGCCGAAGCATCTAAAATTGATTGGGATGATGTTGTTTTTGAAATAGACTTATTAAAATCTCAGGAAATAAACCTGGATTACATTCTAGAGTTAATTTTTGAACATAACAAAAAGACAAAAGATAAAACTGCTTTAATTGATGAAATTCGTAGAGTAATTCGTGCCAGTATTGGACAAAGAGCAAAAGAGAGTCTTGTAGTCGACTTTATTAATGAAACAGATCTTGATAAAATACAAGAAAAACCAAATATTTTAGACGCATTTTATACTTATGCAGGTGAGAAACAAAGAGCTGAAGCTTTTGAGCTGATAACAGAAGAGAATTTAAATGAGGAGGCGACAAAGAGATATATAGCTACATCACTAAAACGTGAATTTGCCAGTGAAAACGGAACAGAACTGAACGCTATCTTACCTAAAATGAGCCCGTTAAATCCACAGTATTTAAGCAAGAAACAAAGTGTTTTTCAAAAAATTAGTGCCTTTGTCGAAAAATTCAAAGGAATAGGAGGAAAGCTTTAAGTAAGATCAGATAACAGTATAAATTTAAATATGAAAAGCTCAACATTCTGTTGAGCTTTTCACTTATAATATTGCAAGTTTATCCCTTTTCAATCAACCTCTCCAGTCTCACCATCATCTCATCTTTCTCCTTCAGCATCCTTTCATAAAGCTCAATCTTTTCATCATACAACTCTACAATTTTATCTATTGGATTAAATGTACAGTTATAATTCATTGCAGAAGCAACAGAGCTATCTTTAAAGTCGTGGAAAGTATTTGAAATGATATTGATTGCTTGTTCATCGTTAAAATTCTGAAACGCTTCCACCAGAATTTTCAATACTTCAGAAATTCTTTCAGTAAAGGATCTTCAATAATTTCTTTCTGTTCCAGCAGAGAAACTTTCTTCTGGTTCCAGTAGTCCCAAGGTCAAAAGCCAGTGCTTCCTGCTTGATGCCCAGCATTTCCCTGAATCGTTAAAATGGACTCCTCTCCTATTTCGTTATTTCTTTCTTTACACACTGTTTTTTTCTTCAAAAAATCAGAAAAAACAAACCTCATTATCCCGTTTGCATTTTCTGATGAATGCTCCCTTAAAATCTTACAACGCCCTATTTTTCTATGCTTTACGCTTACTATATTTGATCACAACAACAACCAAAAACACAAGCATATGGCACTAGACAATTTAATCAGTGTAAGCTTTTCAGAAAGCGATTTAAAAACCATTGACAAAGCAATTCAGGACATTCAGACTGTCCTTACAGGGAAAACCATCAACCTTACTCCGGATCAGAGACAGCAATACGGAAGAATTGCAGAGCAGAACAAACTCTTTGTGAATAAAGCCAAAACCTATATGGAACAAAATGTTCAACATGTTCCAAACTTCCTTGATAAGGCAGAATTCGACAGAGATTACACAGCCAGAGAGCAGATAGAGCAAAGACTGCAACTATTAGATTCTGTGATCGAACAACTTTCCGATACCAAGGTATTACTGGACCACGATAATTATCATAACGCCATCAGCTTCTATCGAAGCATCAGATACCTTTCTGAAGAAAATGTACCCGGTACCAATGTGATCTACGAAGGAATGAAGCAGTTTTTTGTGGCTGGACAAACTTCAGTACCTACTGAAACACCTCCACCTACTTCAAACAACAATCAGTAAGAATAAACACTTTTTCTGAGAGCACGTGAAAACGTGCTTTTTTTGTGCTTACACGTCTGCTTGGTTGGGTTGGAAATCGCAAAGGCGCAAGGTCTTATCATGGGGACGCTTTTTAAGGCGCAAGGATTTTATCGCCGATAAAATTTTTATATCCCGATATACTCACTTGCTGAAAATCTTTGATTTTCTTGCGCCTTAAAAAAACATATCAATATTAAAAACTTTGCGTCTTTGCGTTTAAAACAAAAGAATAAATCATTTTATCTGCAGGTTTATAGTGATTTTTTGTGGTTACCAGTCTGTTTGATTTTGGTAGGAAAATCGCAAAAACGCAAGGTCTTATCATAGGGATGCTTTCTAAGGCGCAAAGATTTTATCTCCGATAAAATTTCTATATCCCGATATACTCACTTGCTGAAAATCTTTGATTTTCTTGCGCCTTAAACAACATATCAATATTAAAAACTTTGCGTCTTTGCGTTTAAAACAAAAGAATAAATCATTTTATCTGCAGGTTTATAGTGATTTTTTGTGGTTACCCGTCTGCTTGATTGGGTTGGAAATCGCAAAGGCGCAAGGTCTTATCATAGGGATGCTTTCTAAGGCGCAAGGATTTTATCTCCGATAAAATTTCTGTTCCTTGTTTATTGCTGAAAATCTTCGATTTTCTTGCGCCTTAAACAACATATAAATATTAAAAACTTCGCGTCTTTGCGTTTAAAACAAAAGAATAAGTCATTTTATCCGCAGGTTTATAGTAACTTTTTGTGGTTACCCGTCTGCTTGCTTTGGGTTGGAAATCGCAAAGGCGCAAGGTCTTATCATGGGGATGCTTTTTAAGGCTCAAGGATTCTATCTCAGATAAAATTTTTATATCCCGATATACTCACTTGCTGAAAATCTTTGATTTTCTTGCGCCTTAAAAAAATATATCAATATTAAAAACTTTGCGTCTTTGCGTTTAAAACAAAAGAATAAGTCATTATATCTGCAGATTTATAGTGATTTTTTTAACGCAAAGGCTTCATTGATAGAAATACATGATTTGAGGGAGCAAAGGAATGGTGGCTGTGCCACTGATGAAGCCGGATGGATAGTGCTCATGATTCTTACAATGGTACTTTACTCCTCTTACCCCCTTTACTAACACCCTCCAGGTAGTATAGCAACGGTCTCTACCCTCTTAAGTAACGGTCTCTATCCCCTTATATAAGTCCCTCCAGAGGCTTGGGTAAGGGGTTAGAGGGACTTCGGAAGGGGCTCCAGGTATTTCTGAGTACTATTTATGGTATTTTTAAAGAAAATTTACGCTTTCCCCTAAGCAGAAGCTGGAGATTTTTATTATCATTGCTAAAAAAGTTTTAAAAACAAGATTAACTAATACATCATGAACGATTATATTTCTTTTTTCAGAGAGATCCAGGCCCACTCCAGGTTTGAAATTGAATATGAAAAAAGACATTCTAAAAAGCTGGCCTCTAAATTTAATGCGATGAAGTTCCTCCACTGGAACGAAAATAAAGTCTCTGAAATATTAGCGTTTTTTCTAAATCCAAATGAAAACCATGGTCAGGGTGATATTTATTTGAAGCTTTTCAAAGAAGAATTAGGATTGTATTTCCCTTATGATACTCCGGAAAAAGTTCAGGTTATTTTAGAGGATTCAACCTTTGAAAACCGACGGGTCGACATTGTTCTGAA
The DNA here is from genome assembly GCF_903969135.1 of Chryseobacterium sp. JV274. Lineage (NCBI taxonomy): Bacteria > Pseudomonadati > Bacteroidota > Flavobacteriia > Flavobacteriales > Weeksellaceae > Chryseobacterium > Chryseobacterium sp. JV274. Next base: position 1,504,416 of record NZ_LR824569.1, read on the forward strand.
GAATCAAGATCAGTCAAGTATTCTGGGAATTGAAAATAAAATTTACCCTTGGACAAAAGATCAGGAAAATCAGGTTGAAGATTATTTGAAATATTTACAGTATATCAGTAATAACCATTATCAGCTTCTCTATTTAACCCCGAAATCAAAGGAATTAACAGAATACAGCGGCGGAAAAGAAATCGAAAAACTAATAGAAACAGGAAAGCTTTATTTGATCAACTACGAAGAACATATTATACCAATATTAAAAGAATTTATAAAAAATACAGAAAATGAAAGAGTGCGTTCTTTTTTGGTAGATTTTGAAAGTCAACTTATTGAAAATTATATGGGAAAAGAAAACTTAGATATGGGTTCATTGAATCATTTTATCACAGAAACTGAAGAAAATATAGAAACCGCTTTTAAAGTATCCAACACTTTAAATTCGATTAAACAGGAAATGAAAAATCTTGTTGACCAGCAGATGCTTCAACTGACAGATGAGTTAACCAAAGAATTAAAAATGCGTATCACATATAATGAACAGTTTCATCATTTTGAAATTCCTGTCTTTAAAAACTTATTCATCAAATTCAATTATGAAGAAGGTGGAGTTATTTATGGTTTGGTAAAAACACCTCAATATAAGGATTCACACCACGATAAAGTATATCTGATTGATCTTAGAAATTATTTAGGAATAAAGTTCAGAACATCACATTGGTGGCCTCTGTTTTTCTTACAATATGCTAATATAGAACATGATGCTTCATTCTGGATTGATGTAAGAAATGGCAAGTTTAAAAAATTTATGAAAGATTTTATTATTGCGGTTATAGAAGCTCCTGAAAATTTAAAACTAGATCTGTAGAAGATTCATACCATTTGTCATTTCGTAGGAATCCGGACAGAGATTTGGATAATAAATTATGATAGAATAAGAGTTTAGATTCCTGCAGAATGACAAGGTGAATGCATATTTTTTTGTGTATGTATGTGTGCATAGCCACTTATTTGCTCCAGACTTAATACAAACTATCCGCTTAGACTATCCACGAAGTTTGTCATTCCGTAGGAATCCAGATAATGGTTTGGATAATAAGTGATGAGAAAATAGGAGTTTAGATTCCTGCGGAATGACAAAGATTGTGTCTCATTACCTTGTTTGGTTCGTAGTATACCTTTCACCTTTTCTTACAAATAAAAACTCATACTCAATTGAGAAAGAAGCTATCATTCTTCTTTCAATACTTTGATTAAATCCAATTGAAAATCCAGTTGAAAAATATTTTTTGTAACTTTTATAAAACAAATACACAAATGATTGAGTTTTCAACAGGAAGATATACCTACTATATCTATATTCTTACCAATAAAAATAGAAAAGTACTTTATACTGGCGTTACAGGAAACCTCCACATAAGATTGTTTCAACACAAAACCAGACTAAATCCAAGTAGCTTCACAGCAAGATATAATCTTGAGTTTCTAATTTATTACGAGAAATATGATTGGATTTATCATGCCATTGAAAGAGAAAAGGAAATTAAAAACTGGTCAAGAATTAAGAAGCTTGAGCTTATAAGGAAGACAAATCCTAATTTAGAATTTTTGAATTACTTGTTTGAAAACTGGCTTTGATATGAGTAGTATTTCATATCAAATGACAAAATTGTTTGTCGTATAATGAAGTACAAACTATCCGCTTAGACTATCCACACAGTTTGTCTTTCCGTAGGAATCCAGACAGAGATTTGGATAATAAATTATGATAGAATAAGAGTTTAGATTCCTGCGGAATGACAAGGTGGGCGCATATTTTTTTTGTGTATGTATGTATGTATGTATGTATGTATGTATGTGTGCATAGCTACTTATTTGCTCCTGACTTAATACAAACCACCCGCTTAGACTATCCACGAAGTTTGTCATTCCGTAGGAATCCAGACAATGGTTTGGATAATAAGTGATGAGAAAATAAGCAGTTTAGATTCCTACGGAATGATAAGGTGAACGCGTATGTAGATCGTTTGTTATACACGGTTCAACTAACTCCTACGCCCTTCATAATACTTTAACATCCATTATACCCATTCCCCAGATAAATTTTCGTTCTTTTGCAAAAAGTTTTAATTTTTAAATAATTGCATGTCGAAGTTTGATGAAATACGGTATTTTCATGATCATGAAGTGAATGAAAGATTGCAGAGTGTAGCCCGTGATCCCATGATGAAAGCACTGATGAACTTTACTTTTCCCGGTGTGGATGAGCAGGTCTGGCTGGAACAGTTTAAAGAGATCCACTCTATAAGTGATTTTCAGCATCATTTTGTAGCACATACCGTTCGTCAGATCCTTGCGAAAAGTTCTGAAGGTTTAACGACCTCGGGCTTCGATAAGCTGGATAAAAATACGCCCTACCTTTACATTTCAAATCACAGAGATATTGTATTGGATACTTCACTGCTTAATCTGGCTCTTCTGGAAAGCGGCCATATTATGACAGCTTCTGCCATTGGTGATAATCTTGTGAAAAGAAACTTTTTGAATGTACTGGCAAAGCTGAACCGCAACTTTTTAGTTCAAAGAGGTTTGTCTCTTCGCGACCAGCTTAAAAGTTCACAAACCATGTCTGAGTATATTGATCATCAATTGCATCATGAAAACCGTTCTGTATGGATCGCCCAGCGTGAAGGCCGTACCAAAAACGGTAATGATGCCACTCAACAGGGTGTTTTAAAAATGCTTGCCATGGCATCCGGAGATCAGTCACTGATAGAGTATTTTAAAACCTTAAAGATTGTTCCTATATCCATTTCTTATGAATATGACCCTACAGATTCTTTAAAAATGCCTCAGCTACTGGCACAACACAGGGATGAGGAATACATCAAAGGTAAAAATGAAGATTTTACCACCATGCTCAGCGGAATATTAGGGCAAAAGAAACGAATTCATCTGCATGCCGGGGATGTTATTGATACCGAACTGGATGAAATTGCCGCTACTATTGAGAATAAAAACAAACAGTTGCAGGCTATTGCACAGGTGATTGACCATTCAATCATTAAAAATTATAAGCTTTGGCCGACAAAATATATAGCCTACGATCTGATTCACAATACAGATACGTATGCTTCACAATATACCGAACAGGAGAAACAGCTGTTTATCCGAAGACTTGAGATGCGTATAGACCCGTCTGATCCGGTGTCTAAGGAGTATTTCCTGGCGATGTATGCCAATCCTTTGGTGAATAAACTGAAGCTTGAAGAAGGTTTTAAAGGCTAATGAACAGTTAGATAAAAATAAAAAACCACTGCTATTGAGTAGTGGTTTTGTTTTGTTCAGGGTATAAATTGAATATCAAAATCCTTTAATTCTTTCTTTCCAACATTATACTATTTAATCCGACAGATGTTATTTAGATTGCGACATAGAATCTACCTCTATAATGGCATCTGCAAATGCTTTGGGAGCTTCCTGTGGTAAATTGTGTCCAATTCCGCCTGTCAGGGTATGATGGGCATATTTTCCGGTATATCTGGAGGCATAACTTTCCGGTGCAGGAAACGCAGCTCCGTTGGCATCACCTTCCAGGGTAACTGTTGGGACCGTAATGGACGGAGATTTTGCCAGTTTAGCTTCAAGCGCATCATATTGTTTTTCTCCTTTCGCCAATCCCAGACGCCAGCGGTAATTGTGGATTACGATATCAACATGGTCAGGGTTATCAAATGCTCCGGCAGAGCGTTCGTAGGTCTGATCATCGAAAGCCCATTTTGGCGAAGCTGTTTTCCAGATCAGTTTATTAAATGCCACAGTATTGGCTTTGTATCCCTTATACCCTCTTTCAGTTGAAAAGTAATACTGATACCACCATAAAAACTCGGCATTTGGAGGGAGAGGTTTTTCGTTTGCCTTTGGGCTTCCTATTAAATATCCGCTTACGGCAACCAGGCCAGTGCAACGTTCCGGCCACAATGCAGCCATAATATCGGCAGTTCTGGCTCCCCAGTCAAAGCCGCCAATGATCGCTTTATCAATTTTCAGGGCATCCATAAAAGCAATAATATCTAGTGCAACAGCACTCTGCTGACCATTGCGTTTTGTATTGGGAGATACAAAGGTAGTTGTACCATAGCCTCTTAAATAAGGAACTAAAACACGGTAGCCCTTTCCGGCAAGTATAGCTGAAGATTGTTCAAAACTGTGGATATCATAGGGCCATCCATGAAGAAGGATAACGGGCTTTCCATTTTCAGGTCCTACTTCCGCATATCCTACATCCAGCAATCCGGCTCTTATTTTCTTTGTATGTTGGAAAGCTGCTCTGACAGCTGTATTTTCAATGTCTTTTTCGCCAGCGGTATAAGTCTGTGCTTTCAGAGACCATAATCCCATTCCTATAAAAATAAGTAAGGATAAAATGGCCTGTACTTTTTTACTGAAGTTCAATGTAGTATTCATAATAGTGATGTTTTGTAATGGTAAAATTATTGCAAAACAGAGATAGAAATAAGTGTAAATACTTTGAACAGGCCATATTGAACGGTGAATACTGATTTTCGCACGGTAAACCAGACAGCAGAATACATAAAGATGCATGAAATGATTATCAAAATAGGCAAAACAGAATTCATCATTCAACAGTTTTTCCAAAAACAGTATCTTCGTATCTGAAAAAATTTGACAAAATGAAGAAAATAGTATTGCTGGCTTCGGCTGTCCTTGTTCTCAATTCATGTGTGGTAAGAACGGCTACAAAAGTAGTTTCAGGCGCTGTAAGCTTAAGTTATAAAGCTGTAAAAGGAACCGTAAACGGAATCAGCTGGGCGGTAAGCAAAGCGAAAGGGAAAATTGATGAAGACCGTATAGACGGAACCTGGAAAGTGGTAGGTGTTTACCGTGGTTCTTTCGAGGATTTTTCAAAAGATCAGAATCCTGACGGCTCATTCACCTCAGAATGTACGGAAGGTTTTGACCAGATTGTTTTCAAGGCTAAAAAGTCTAAATTCAAACCTGTACACTGCAGTTCACAAGATGAAGACTGGGTAAAGTATTCTATGGAGTTCGGAAAAAATCCTTCAACGAAAGAAAAGGAAAATTATATAGAATACAATTCCAACAATTATATTTCTGTCATCGATGCTAATAATAAGACGATGATTCTGGAAGGAAACCTGATGCCTAAGCTGGGGTTTTCCGGAGCTAAGCTGTATCTCCTGGAAAAAGTAAAATAGATTTTAAAAATCAATATAAAACAAATCCCTGCTCTCATTTACTTTGACAACAGGGATTTTTCTTTTAAACGTAAGTTTTTTTTAATAAATTGCCATTGAATTTGAGTTAATTCAGTTGAGTACAATGTATTCTTTGTTTTGCAGCTCTACAATGGAATTTTTTAAACTTTTTACCCTTATCCTTTTATTACAATATTTTAAAACAGGCAAAAATGAAATCCTTAGGTGCAAAAATTTTTACAAGTATTGTTATTATTTTAATCCTGATTAAAATAATCTATTCCTTCAATGTTGAATATAAACGTGGATTAAGATTTGACCATACAATAGGTAATCTAATTATTAGTGTTGTAGCCATATTTATTTTATTCTTTTTGCTCAAATGGTTAAAAAAATAAGTGTTATCAGACTTTAAATCTATTTGAAGTCCTAAAATCCAGAGGATTTACTTTATTTCTGTTCAATGTCAACTATTTTCTTTCCCTGCTCTCCCAGATAGTGAACTACCAGTTTTTCATAGACTTTATAGCCATCATCTACATTGGTAAATATCACAATCCCCTTTCCTGAATTGGGCAGTACAATGGCAATACACCTTGTTCCCTGATCGGCACCTCCATGAGATAAAGCATATTCACCATTCCCAAAATCATAGATTTCAAAACCTAACCCGAAATATTTACCTTCTTTTACTTTTACCTGTTTTTTGATCATTTCCTGAAAGACTTCCGGCTTCAGATTTTTTCCTTTCATAACGCTGATCATAAAATTTCCGTAATCTTCTATCGTGGTATGCATATCATCGGCAGCATTGGCTGTTTTAATTTTTTCTATAGGATAAGCATTTCCCTTTTCATTGTATCCTGTTACAAATCTTGATTCATCTGTATTCTGATCCCAGATATAGTTTGTGTTATGCATTTTGAGAGGCTGAAAAATAAGTTCTTTCGCAAGCTGGTCCAGTGATTTTCCAAACTTTTTTTCCAGCGCTTTCCGAAGGTATTCAAAACCTTCTCCTGAGTATTGGTATTTTGTACCGGGATCAAACTGAAAATTCAGTTTTTTGTCAGTGTTCATCCATCTCCAGTTGGGAAAGCCGGTCTGGTGGCTCAGGATCATTCTGGTTGTCAGTTTCTGATGTCTCGGATCGTTGATGATATCCGGATCAGTCCAGTATATATCCAAAGGTTCATCCAACTTCCATTTCCCTAAGCTTATAAGCCTTAATGCGACCATTGCCGTGACAGGTTTGGTAAGAGAGGCTACATTAAAACAGGCATTAAGAGGAGATGAAATTCCTGTTTTAGTATTTCCAAAAACTTTTATCTGTTGCAGTTTTCCTCCTTCGATAATTCCTAATCCCATCGTTGGAATATTATTTTCTTTCAGCCAGCTTTGCATCGACTGATCGTTATCAAACATTGTTTCACTATCAGTAGTCTGCTTCGGATGGTGATCAAAACTCAATGAATTCTTAAGTTTCCACTCAGCATTTTCCAGGATCCACAGATGAGTAAACTTTGCTTCCCCGACTAATTTTTCAGCTTGATCTCCTACCTTCTCATAAAACAGATGATCTCCGTTCTGAATGGCAGCATATATTTTTCCATCTTTATACATGGGATAAATCTCAGTACTTTTATCAACTAATACTCTTTTTAATTGGTAGGTTTCCGGAGACTTGCACAATCCGTTTTTAAAATCAATAATAAATTTCTTTTTGTCCTCAAAGCCGCCTTTATCGTGATAAAACTCAAACTCGTCACTTAACATGCTTTCCATCTTCCCGATGTTACAGGTATTGTAGCCAGCTGAAAAAAACAAGCTGTCTTTCGATATAATTGTTTTATAAAGAGGATCTGTTTTTTCTGTCTGTGCATGAACGATACTCATCAACAGAATAAAAAAAGGAAGGATAAGCTGTGCAGATTTTGTCATTGTTATTTTTTTGACAAAGGTTCAATTTCATTTTGTTTTTTTAATAAAAATGAACCCGACAAAAACCCGACAAAGCCACGACACAAATTATAACATACTGAATTTCAATTTGAAATACAGTTTCTTTTTGCGGTCAATCTCTGCAGCATTCCGGAGGATCATAAATACATTGGACAGTACAATAAGGATCATCAGAATAAGAGTAAACTCTTTTCCGAGCTTTAAAAAGATACCGAGCATAAATACAATGGGTGCCATAGCTGTCCAAAACATTTGCAGTGAAATAATCTGTTTGGTGAGACTGTTTCTCTGCTTCATGATAAACATTAATAGAAAGGGAGCCAGAATATTTAATGGCGGTACAACCACAAATAATAAGGAAGAGAGATTGATCATTTTAACCAAAGAATAATTGATCGTTTCAGGTTCTTCTGCGGTTTCTGTTGTTACCTCATTATTTTCCTGGGAAATGATGATTTCTTCTTGCAATAATAAAGATTCCTCTATTTCCAAAGTCTGCGCCAGCGTTCTTAAAGTATGTCCCTTAGGTTCTGTTCCGGATTCTATCCGCTGAATAGTTCTTACAGAAATTTTTGATTTTTCTGACAGTTCCTCCTGAGTCAGATTTTTTTGTTCTCTTATCGCTTTTAGTCTGGACATGTTCTAAGGTAATTCTGAAAAAAATGTTTTGGCTAATTTACAGTTTTCCATTATTAAAAAACGGAAGACCTCTTTTTTAAATTGAACAGTGCTAAAATTAATATTCATATAAGAAATAAGTGTACTTTTATTAAAAAATAACCTTCTATTTTTCAACTATTTATAAACTACAACACCAAATCAGTTTATGGAAAATACAATATCCAAATCCGAAATCAGGAAGAATATTGCCACTTACCTGTTTCTTACCCTGCTTTTCTGTCTCCCGGTCTATTATATGTGTATTCGTACCGGAAAACTCGGTGGCGGAATTATATCCTATGCTACCATTGTGATGTGGTGCCCGGCCATTGCAGCACTTCTTACCTGCCGTATCCGGAAAATTCCTGTTTCTTCCCTGGGCTGGAAATGGGGCCTTACGAAATACCAGATCATGGCTTACTGTATTCCTGTTCTTTACAGCTTTATTCCTTACCTTATCATCTGGATCAGTGGAGCTGGCGGCTTTTATAATCATGAGTTTATAGCTGAAGCCGGTAAAGGTATGGGCTGGAATCTTTCTGATGGTCTGACCGTCATCCTGTATGTAATTCTGATGAGCAGTTTTGGTATGGTACGTTCTGTAGGATCGGCATTGGGTGAGGAAATAGGCTGGCGGGGATTTCTTACTCCGCAGTTAGCAAAGATCAATTCTTATACTGCCACCTCCCTTTGGATGGGTCTCATATGGGCTATCTATCATTATCCTCTTCTGCTTTTTTCCAATTATAATACGGGCGGTCCCAAATGGCTGGCTCTATTATGTTTTACGATCATGATATTTGCATCTTGTTTCATTTTCACCTGGTTACGGTTAAAATCCGGAAGTTTATGGACAGGTGTTGTTTTACATGCCAGCCACAATCTTTTTATACAGTCTATTTTCACACCGCTTACGGTAGATACGGGAAATACCAATTATTATATTGATGAGTTTGGGATTGCCCTGCCCATTGCAACCGCTGTTGTTGCCTATTTCTTCTGGAGAAAGAGAAAGGAATTACCTGAAAAGGAAACTGAAGATACCCTTCTTTCAGCATAGCACTATTCATCAAAAAACAGCCTTCTGTGTAGAAGGCTGTTTTTTTGAAATATCTGTGAAAATTTGTATTGTAATTAACCATTAGAGTCCGGGCTTACTGTTTAATCAGCAATTTCCAACAGTTTTTTGTAATCTTTTCTTTTCTGTGGGATGATTGGGTTATACGTAATTTCTTTGTCAACCCAGCGTTCAGGCTTTAAAAATGAGAGTATAAGCTCCATATCTTTGTCATTAAATCCTTCATTAAACCTGCTTTTTTCTTCTTTTGGTATGGGAGTTAAGGCTTTTTCATCTTTTCTACGCGGAGCGAAATGCGCCCCTGTATAATCTCTTTTTTCGCCTCTGAATTTTGCTTCTATAGTAGGTTTAAGCTGCTGCTTCAATTCTTTTATCTCATTTTCTGTTTTAGGTGTGGTCATTATTATTTTGTTGATCTCTTCACCTAATTCGTACTCAATTCTTTGATTGATGTCTTTTATTTTTTCCTGAAGAAATTTACCTGATCGTGTTGGTGGTTCACTCAGCAACAAACGTTCATATCCGGTGGCATCACCTCCTTTTTTAGTCTTACCTTCATTCTCCTTCTTCCAGGCAAGCATTCTGCCTCCGCTCTCACTGCCTTCTTCTTCCATGTACCTTACCGTGTATCCTAACATCGCCATCACTTCAAGGTTACCGCTTCTGAAGCCCAGATGCTTTACATGGGTGAAATTTTTCTCAAAATACTCATACAGCTTAAACTGCCCAAAACGGGTATTACCTCCCCATGCTAATAAAGATGGTGTTTTATCATCCCAAAATTCGGTGATGTTGAATACTTTGGAAGGATGAATATACCTTTTGACCTCATTGACAATGTCATCAAACTTAGATCCTCTCTCTTTCACATAGCCTTTATCTCCGGTAATAATAATTGCATCATACATCTCTGCTACTCTATAAACAATCTGCCTGATCCCTGTATAACTTGTATCGTGCTCTATATGAATATCTCCTCCTTTCCCACTGAAACGGGACCATAAAATAAGTAAGTTGTTTCCACTGGTGGGTATTCCTTGTTGTTCCAGCCATTTTTTTATAGCGTCATCTTCATAGGTGTTGATATTGACCTCCCATCTTTCTTTTAGCTTAGCCCGTAAGGCCGGCGAGTATTTTCTGGCAATGTAATCTGTTCCATAGTTCACCCCTTTAATATATCCCTTTCGCTGATACTTACGTGCTTCATCTTCTAATTTTTTCTTACCGGCTTTATCTCCCCTTAACTGTTTTACTTCTACAACATGTATTCTGTCCTCACCTATCCCGGAATCTCTATAGAATTTTTTTATAGAATCTGCTTTATCGGTATGGTCTTTGACCGTGCCGTCGCCTTTTGAAATGACAACATGAAGCTCCTCATCATCAATTAAAGTCGCGGCAATTCCAAACATATCACCGGTGGCATATCCGGGCTGGATAAGCACTTTAGGTTTAAATTCAGGTTTGGGGCCACGTTGACGTTCAGGTCTTGGTGCTGGTCTGCGAGCAGCAGCATCTGTATTGGAAACAGCTTCTTTGTTTTTTTTTCTATTTCTTATCATATCGTTTATTATAATACGTTAGGGAACAAATTTCAAGGTAAAGCTCCCGACAAAATAGAGGGGATCTACCCATTTTTAGAAATTCAGGGTTTCCCCTTATGGGCAGATAGTGTATTTGTGTATCATGTAGTAATGATGATAGAAATACAGTTATATGGGCTGTTCTATTTTCCGATTCTGTTATTTACTGACACGATGGTTATCTAAAAAATTCACTCGTAGGAGAATTCCCTTATTTTTTAAAATTCAGTTTTTTCCCTTAATGAAGATTTATTCCGTTTGATGAAATTTGTATCAGACAAAAGAGATCAACAGTCTCACAGTGAAGACCTAACCAAGACCTAACAGTAAGGTTGAGTTGAAACAAAGACTTTGAAAGAAGATGTTTGAAAATAAAAAATAATAGTAACCCATTAAAACCAGAATATGGCAGAAACCGTAAACACCCAGACTACAGATGCAGTAACGCAGACCAATGTTACCGTACTTGGTGAGTCTCCCGCACAGGCTATGAGTATGCTTTACCAGATGGCCACGCATGCCAGTGGAATTTCTATTCAGAATTCTGTAACAAACCAGCAGAACTTGAACCAGCTCAACCCTGCGATTGTTGCAGATGCCATTAAAATTTTAAAAGGATAATATAAAACCTTACAATCATGAGTGAACACAACAGTGAAACCCAACAATCCCAGGCAGCAAATGCTACCACTCCGGCGGAGAAAGCTGTAGTATTTGTGAACAGTGAGGTACTGGCCCCTCCTAAGGCTTCCCCAATGACCGGAGTAACAAAAGTAATGATAGAACAGTCTACAGGAATGATGGTTCAGGATTTACAGTCTTTTTTGAAAGGATTTGAGCAGGTAGGTTTGATTGCATTAAGCAGGCTGGCCAATAATCTACTGACGTATGGAACGACTTTCGGTCCGGCTCCTGGTAGTAAAGAAACTTCCACTCAGATGGCAGAGCACCTGCAAGGCCAGGATGCAGGAAAGGGAAATGAAATGATGAAAGATCTGTTCAAAATGGTAAGTGAATATGCTGAGGTGAAGGCTAAAATTTCCAATACTATTTATAATGTCAACACGCCTCCGGTTCCAGTGGCTCTTCCTTCTCCTCCCTCGTTTACGGAAGTTTCTCCTGAGACTGAAGATCCTGAAAAAAAAAACGAGTAGATCCGGTTCCGGAAGAAGTCTCATCAGAAAAGGAAGGTATGAGAAAAAGCTTTATCACGGCTGATCATGGGGGAAAATTAGTATTAAAGTCAGTAAAACTGACACAGCCACTCGTAAAACCAGAGATTAAGGAAGCAGTAATTCCTTCAGTAGAACCTGAAGTTAACCGCAAGAAAAAAACAATAATAAATCAACTCCTTGAAAAAATTAAAATAAATAAAAGATGAATTATTCTTCAACAACCAAACCCGCCAAAATTTTAAATCTAGAAAATTTAAATGATTTAAATGAACGACTTTACCTGACCCGAAGCAGTGATATTTCTTATTTTGACACGAGAAGTACTGATGTTAAAAAGACGGAACATAATGCAGAGCGAGTTGTATTTAATCTTCAGACCTCAAACATTAATATTCAGCCTGCCATAAGACTGGTGAACTGCATCAACAGAGGAAATAAAAGATACAATCATTTCCAGTCTTTTGTAGTGGAACCTATAGACAGATCAACTGGAATTGCCGTCATCATGGTCAAGCTGGATGATCCGAAAGCTTTTTATTGTAATGTGAGAATTTTACCTTTTACCACCTTAAATGAAATTGCAGTTTCAGATCTTGATTCAAAACTTCTTACCATTAATCTTGAAAAGGCAAAATGGATTCTCAAAACAGATATCACGATCACTCCATCTGATACGGGAGAAGCTCAGTATTCTGTACATGATGTGGATGTAGCTGCTATTGCCGAACTGGTAAGCCAGGAAGAAATAATTGAATTAAAAAGAGAGCTGGAATTCCAGGCTTCTAAGCTGATTGCCCATTATTTCCAGGAAATCCTGAGTATTGTAGTGAATGAAAACCCTCCAAACAACGGCAGGCTTCCTGTAATTCCGGATGATTATATCCTTACCCTTCCTCCGAACCAGTTAAAAGAAATGTTGTCAGCCACTGCTATTTCAGCGTGTATTGCGTTGGAGATAACGGGTTATAATGTAGTAAAAGATATCAACCACGACTGGAAGGCTGCAGCTGCATTTATTAATTATCTGCTGTAAAGTAAGCGTTTACTTTTTCCAACATTATAAAAACAGTACTTATGCGCAGAAGAACCCGCAAGAAGGCACCCGCTCACAAACCTCCGGTACTTGTAACGGAACCTGAAATCGTCGAAAAAGAAATCATGCCTTTTGTTTTAAGACATGAAGAGGAAATCATTAATTACATCAGAGATAAAGCCGTCAAAGAGACCATGAAATCACTTGGCCCTTTGCTGGAAAAGCTGGAAGAAGCTGTGAAACAACAAGAATCACCTCAGGCACAGGAGACTATACCACCACCTCAGGCTGATCCTCCTATGATGAACTATGAAGAACAGTTGAAAAGACTTCAGGAGGCCTCAACAGCAAAGGTAAAGGAGAAAGAGCTCAAAATAATAGACCGAATGAATAAGCTGAGTGCCAGATTTGGTAATATCCGCCCTTAAAAACATCAAAACCAACAGATATTATGAACGAAATCGATACTATAATTATGGGAATGTCTACCGCTGTACCTAACGCCATTTCAACACAGGTAAGTGCGCATTCTACAGGTGCAATGCAGATCAATTCTGCCCTGAACCAGCAACGAAATAACATGACGGCAATCGGCAGCTATGTCATGGGTCTAAAAAAAATGAGTCCAAAGAATATGAAAATAAAAGAACTGGAGACCATTAGGAAAGGACGTTTCTAATTTCAGTTCAACCCAAACTACGGATGTGGTTTATTTCCCTGCAGAGATGAAATCCGGTGCCCTCAACATAAATACAATCAGGTCAACATTTATTTGCACCGTCTTTCAGATGCTGTCTATGTACAGAAGCAATCATTCAGAATCCATCTTTAGCCCAAAGGAATCCAGCATTGCCAGTATACCTGCAGTAGAAATTTATTTTTAAGACAGATATTAAAAATAAAAGCCACATCCTTTTATCAGGAAATATGCTTTAAACTCACACAGATTTTACAGATAAGGGTTTCAACCATTGTATTCAGAGCCACCCTTCAAGTCTAATTTATTCATAACCTGTCAATACCAATGCCTTTGAAATGTATCATCTGCAGGATCTGTAGTGAGTTTAAAATAAAATACAAAACTAGTTTACCTCAATAATTATTAACCGAGATCAGATCTCAACAAAAAACAAAAACAATTATGCCAGTTAATGAACAAATCACAGACGCAGTAACGCAATCGAACGTGAAAGTAGTAGGAGAATCTCCTGCAATGGCTTTAGCCAACGTGTACCAATCTGCAGCCCATTCTACAGGAATTATGTTTGAAAATGCAGTGAATGCACAAAACCAACAGAATATTTTAGGGCAGGCAGCTACCACTCAGGGTATTCTGCAGATCTACAGCCTGGATACGGTAGCAGATGCGGTTTCCATTGCTAAGATTCTTAAGCCTTAATTTTTACACTTTTTTGATAAAAAGTAATTCTCAGCCGGAAAATCCGGTCGTTTTTTAACCTAATAAACAATAATCATTATGCCAGTTAACGAACAAATCACAGATGCAGTAACACAGTCGAACGTAAAGGTAGTTGCAGAATCTCCTGCAATGGCTTTGAGTAACGTGTATCAATCTGCTGCCCATTCTACAGGAATTATGTTTGAAAATGCGATGACTGCTCAAAATCAGCACAATATCGTAACGCAAGCAGCTACCACACAAGGGATCACTCAAATCTACAGTAAAGATACTATAGCTGATGCCATCTCCATTGCTAAAATCCTTAAACCTTAATCCATTTTTGCAGACCGCAAATAAAACAATTTTATACCACCGGAAAACCCGGTTATTTTAACCCAAATAAACAATAATCATTATGCCAGTAAACGAAAAAATCACAGACGCAGTAACACAATCGAACGTAAAAGTAGTCGCAGAATCTCCTGCAATGGCACTTGCCAACGTATATCAATCAGCAGCCCATTCTACAGGAATCATGTTTGAAAATGCAATAAATGCACAAAACCAGCAAAACATTGTCACTCAAGCAGCTACTACACAAGGAATCACTCAGATCTACAGTCTGGATACCATTGCTGATGCTGTTTCTATGGCTAAAATCCTTAATCCTTAATCCATTTTTGCGAAAAGCTTAAATACCATTGCCCGAACAACCGGAAAAGCCGGTTGTTTTTAACCCAAATAAACAATAATCATTATGCCAGTAAACGAACAAATCACAGACGCAGTAACACAGTCGAACGTAAAGGTAGTTGCAGAATCTCCTGCAGTAGCTTTAAGCAACGTATATCAGACAGCAGCACATTCTACAGGAATTATGTTTGAAAATGCAGTGAGCGCGCAAAACCAACAGAACATTGTAACTCAGGCAGCTACTACACAGGGTATCGCACAGATCTACAGTCTGGATACCATTGCTGATGCTGTTTCTATGGCTAAGATCCTTAATCCGTAATTCATTTTTGAGGAAAGCCTTAAATAATTATTTTAAACAACCGGAGAATCCGGATACTTTTAACCCAAATAAACAATAATCATTATGCCAGTAAACGAACAAATCACAGACGCAGTAACACAATCGAACGTAAAAGTAGTCGCAGAATCTCCTGCAATGGCTTTAAGTAACGTATATCAATCTGCAGCGCATTCTACAGGAATTATGTTTGAAAATGCAGTGAATGCACAAAACCAACAGAACATTTTAGGTCAGGCAGCTACCACTCAGGGTATTCTGCAGATCTACAGCCTGGATACGGTAGCAGATGCGGTTTCTATTGCTAAAGTATTGAATCCTAAATTATAGTGTATTTTTAGATTTCTTGTTATCAGGGAGTGCATTCATGTACTCCCTGATTCTTTTTTTGGATAAAACTATTTATCAAATAATACGATTTCGTTCGGATCTATAACCTGATTCTGCACTGCGTAAATAACGAGACCTGCCATATTTTTCACTCCTGTTTTGATCATCAGGTTGGTTTTATGGGTTTCTACAGTTTTGGGAGAAATAAAAAGAGAATCAGCTATTTCCTTAGTGCTGAGCTGTTGACAAACCAGCCGCAGAACATCCACTTCTCTATCGGTAAGCTCATTCTTTGAAAAGGAATGAAACTCCGGAAGCTTATTGGAAAGCTGACTTCTCATGACATCAATCTGATCATTGGAAAAGTAATGTCCTGTGTGGTGAACAGTTTTGATGACGGCCAATAATTCTTCTAATTCAATTTCTTTGGGTAAAAAAGCATGGGCTCCCATTTTCAGCATTTGTCCCATAAATGAACGGCGGTAAAAACTGGAAAGAACAATGATTTTTGTCTCCGTTTCTCTTTTGGCCAGTTCAGACATTACTTCAAGGCCATCACCATTCGTCATTCTCAGGTCCAGAATCAGAATATCTAAAGATACGGAATCCTCGGTGAGAAATTGATAGCCGCCTGTTGAGGTCAGCGTAACTTGATACTCTCCATTATGATCAATATATTTTTTCAAAAGCTGTACAAACAGCAGGTCATCATCTACAATTCCGATTTTAATTTTTGTGTGTTCCATGTTTATTTTATTGTATGGCCATACAGGCTATGAATTTTGTGCCTTTTTCGGGCTGTGTTTTAAGTTTATAAATGGCTTGAATTTTTTGTGCTCTTGACTGAATATTCCTCAATCCTATACCTCCTAAGTGGGGTTCCATGATAAAACCTCTCCCGTTATCTTCTATGGTCAGCATCAGATAGTTTAGAGATATTCTCAGGGATACATCTACTCTGGTAGCTCCAGCATGTTTCAGAATATTGGTGATCAGTTCCTGAACAATTCTGAAAAGGTTCAGTTTTACCGGACTGCTGATCGGAGCTCTTATCGTAATATGGCGGAAAATGACTTCTATATTTTTATTAACCTGTTCAAGATAGTCTGCAATCAAATCTTCCAGCTCAACTTCATCAAGATCCGGCGGTGTAAGATTATGAGATAATTCCCTTATCAGCTGCATGGATTTTTTTAGATCGCGATTAAGCTCTTCGGGGTTTTTATCCGTAAGATTCAGACGGATGAGATTCAACTGTGAGATAATATTATCATGAAGTTCTTCTGCAAGACGCTCCCTGTCCTGTTCCTGTAAAAGCAGTGTATTCTCCCAATATTCCTTTTTTGTATTCCGGACCAGCTGAGATACTTTCTGTTTATTTTTCTTTATACTTTTCAAATAATTAATAACCAATAACGTAATGAATAACGTTGTTAAAAAAAATAGTCCAATACCGATCCATATCCATAGAACTATCTGATCCTGATTTTCCCAACGCCACATCCCAGATTAATAAAAGCAATATAAAAAGACAATAGCAAGATGCCTCTAAAAAGCCAGATAGGTGCTACCCAACTCAGATGGTTGCTGATTAAAAAATTAAAGGTCGTGGATATGATGCATTCAATAGAAAAAAACAGGAAAACAATGACGTTCACGATAAACATATCCCGATCTGCCTTCCCTTCCCTTATGATCTTCATAAAATAAGAGGCGGCATAACTACAAATAATAATACTGGTGATAATATTGGAATAAAAAGTAACCTGTGTATTATCCTGCACACACAACACATTAATAATCAGTATCAATATTGCATAACCATAGATCATCCACCTTAACTCACGGGAAAGCCGGATGTAGTAGTTGCTATAAATCACAGTAAGAATCATTAAGCCAAAAAACTGGCTCAATATATAGTTGTAAATATTGAGTGTATTTAATTTCATCAGCCGGTCCGCCAAGTCCGTCAGCTCCAGCATGAATTCTCCTGAGAGAAGTATAATCACAGGAAGTTTTGTTTTTATCCCTTCTCTTACCAATACAATCAGTCCTGTACATAAGACCAGGTTAATAATAATTTGTAAATACAGGGATAAGCTGTTATACGAAAACACTGGTGCTTTGCTTCAAAAGTTGATAATCATTAAGAGTATCAACGGTAAAAGGAGGTCTTGGAGTAGAATAATTTTCTGCAGTCTCACTCATATGATTAATCGCAAGGCTTTTCACTGTTATAATTTCGATATGATAAGGAAACTCCGGATCTTTTTTCTCCAGATCATCGGTAAGTCCAAAGAAACTGGTACAGGTTTGTCCTCCTGTAATTCCCATTTTATCATAATCTGAAAACGGAATTGAAATCAGCTGAAAAATAGCTTCTGTTTTCTGAGCCTGTATCCATGATGTACCGAACATGTTCCATCTGAAATTACGGTTAATGGCTGATTCAGACGTAATTGGAGGTGATATCACTTCTCGGTCATTGCTGCTCTCCATCTTCTCTTCAGGAAATTTGCTTGAAAATTCTTTAATAATGATGGTACTAAAATCGGCATCCTTATCACTTTTAGAATCAATCAGAAAAAATTTCAGCTGCTTCTCATGAATACCTACATACGCATGAATTGTCTTCAATTCTACGGTTCCAAGATTCTGTTTCCATTGTTCAATTTCGTCACCTGAAACACTGAAATGAGTTCCCTGATTTAAAAAATTCAAAATTTCTGCCCCATTTGTATCAATTCCGTTTTTATAAGAATCAATAAGATTTTTCCATTTTCTGATGGCTTCAAAGATGTTTTCAGTAGTCATGATACTATTTATTTGTGAATGATAATTATTTTATGTGTTGAAATTTACAAAAAAAACAGACTGCTATTTATTTTAAATCACATTCAAGTGGAAAATAAAATTTAATTGAGTAAAAATTAATATTTCTGCAATTTTTTATAATATCGGATCAGGGACAGTCTGTATCTTTGTGCCGGGAATACTCCCGTTTAAATAACTACTGTCAATGATTCCATTTCACGAACTTATATTTTTCATCCTGGCTGCACTCATCTTAGTGATCAGTCCCGGTCCTAATATGATTTACCTGATTTCAAAGTCTATAACACAAGGGAAAAAGTCCGGATTTATTTCCTTGGCCGGAGTAGTGTGCGGGTTTTTGTTCCACATTATCATGGTATCTTTTGGTCTGACTGCAGTTTTGCTGGCTGTTCCATTGGCTTATACCGTTCTTAAAGCCCTGGGAACGGTCTATCTTTTATATCTGGCCTATCAGGCTGTAAAACCAAAAAGCAGGAATATTTTTGATGTTGATAAGAATGTTGCTCATGACAGTCCCAAAAAGCTTTTTACCATTGGTTTTTTAACGAATGTATTAAATCCGAAAGTGGCTGTCTTTTACCTGTCTTTCTTTCCTCAGTTCATCAAACCTGAGTATGGTTCCGTATTCACGCAGAGCCTTGAACTTGGAGTAATTCAGGTTCTGATCAGCTTCAGCATTAACTTTATCATTGTATTAACTGCTGCAAGAGTTGCCTTATTCTTTTCCAATAATCCGGTCTGGATAAAGATTCAGAAATGGTTTATGGCCAGTGTGTTAACCTATTTAGCGATAAAAATGGCATTTTCAAAAGCAAAATAAAATCCGGAACAGGTTTCTTTCTGTTCCGAATCCCGTTGTATATTCATATAAAATCTGATCTAAAGAAAATATTATCATTATGCACCGCGAATTTGAGATTAATATTCCGGATGTAAAACCGTGAAAATACGTAATTTTACGGTTGCGTATTTATCCTCATCACAACTGGCTTACAGATGAAACAGACTATTCCTACTTACGATTTAAACGGCATTTCTCACCACAGATTCCATGTTAAAAGAATGGATAAACGGACTCAGGATGCTGAAGATATTCTTTTAGACAAAGGAATACACCGGGACAGTCATTACATTTTCACCTGTATGGAAAGCGGTCATGTAAAAATGATGGTAGATTTTAAAACAATTGAATCAAAAGATTCCGGTATTTTCTGTGTATTGCCGGGGCAGGTCCATCAGGGACTTTTGATGAAAGACGTTTGCGGATGGTTTGTAGCTGTAAAAGCGGAACTTGTTCCTGATACGGTACGTGCTTTTTTTGATGAATCTCTGGGTGAAATACAGCCACTGCTTATTGACAAAAAACTCATTAAAAAAATAACCACAACAGCCAGTATGCTTCATGCCTCTTATACAAACGAGATGCTTTCCTCCAAAGAAGGATTTCTGGTTGTTCATTCATTGCTTAATGCATTCCTGGGTATGTTTGCCTTGATTTATTCCCAGAAGAATCTACCTCCTGCTTCCAGTGAAAACCGGGCTTTACAGTTATCGAGAACGTTCAGAAACTTGGTTCGAAAGGATTTCAAAACCTCGAAAAGTCCATCCGAATATGCAGAAATTTTAAATATCACAAGAGGATATTTGACGGAGGCTGTCCGGGAAGCAACCGGAAAACCTGCACAACACTGGATTCATCAGGAGATTTTAATTGAAGCTAAAAGATTACTGGTCTTTACGAGCCTAAGTGTAAAAGAGATCGCTTATGAATTGGGATATAGTGACCATACTTATTTCAGCCGCTTATTTTCCAAACTGGAAGACCAATCTCCATCAGAATTCCGGAATCTGCATCAAAACAAACACTAACCACGAATAGTCCAATTATTCCCCTGAAACAGCTATCGGTATTTTCTGATTTTGCAACGTCCTTTGCAATAAAAATGATTTATGCCGAGTTTACCAAAATGGATCAACGACACTGTAGAAAATGTCTGGTCCTCAAAATTTAAAGACTGTACGGTTATCCAGATAGAAAAAATAACGAATGATCTTCGTCTTGTCCGTTTTCAAACGGACTTACAGGATGTTTCTTACGAACCTGCGTATGCAATAGCGATAAGAATCAATGGCCGCGATTTCCGGAATTATTCTCCCTTCAATTTCAACCAGGAGGCCGGCACTTTTGATGTTCTATTTCACCTTCATGATACATCTGCCGCCGGAAGCCATTTTGTTACCCAGCTTTCTGCCGGAGATTCTATAAAGCTTTTAATGCCCAGAGGAAAACAATTCTTTGCTCCCAATGCAAAAATTCATTTTTCTGTGGGTGACGAAACTTCACTGGGAAGTTCACTTTCGATCAAAGAAGCCGTGGAAGAAAATGGTTCTTTATTCATCTGCCTTCATGAACTGGAAGAATGTTCTGCTCTTGAAAAACTGAATTTATATGGCTATCACAGCCCCAAAAACAATACCATGAGGATGATTGAAGCGCTGAATGATTTTCTGAGGGAGGAAAAAGAAGCTATTTATAATGATGATGCTGTTTTCTACCTCACCGGAAACGGAGAAAGAATGTCTCTGATCAGGAAGTTTCTTAAGGCCAAAGGAGTTTCTCCCAAATGTATAAAATCACAGGCATACTGGATTGAGGGGAAAAAAGGATTGTAAAATGGCAAAACAGCAGTATTTTTACTTTAACAGAGAAACCTTTATCCGGTAATAAAAAATCAATTATTACCGGATAAAGTTATCATCAACTCTACATCTTAAAATTTATAGATTATTTCTGTTTCCTCCCTAATTCCTTCACTTTTCTCAACCATTGACCCCTCTGCTCATCTTTAGAATTCCGGATGATCCCGATATAGGTCAGTTTTACAGGTTTTACGCCGCAATATTCCAATATGGATTTTTTAAGCTGATTCACGCTGGGTCTGCCAAAAAACAAACGGTAATACCAGCCCGGCTGATCTAAAGTAGTAATTACATGTGCCGTTTTACCTTTTAAAAGTTTATCCCACCACACAGAATTCTCCCGGTATTTATAAGCCATTCCCGGTAAGAAAAGGCGATCTATAAATCCTTTCATCAAAGCTGGAAATCCTCCCCACCAGACAGGATGTACCCACACCAAATGGTCAGCCCACTGAATAATCTCCCATGCTTTCATCAGATCCGGTTCCAGTTCCATTCTTTTCTGGTATCCAAACTGCAGATTAGGATTAAAGTTTAAATCTCTTATAACAATTTCCTTTACTTCTGCGCCTGTTTCTGCAGCTCCTGCACTGTAAGCTTCTGCCACGCCAAAGTTGAAAGAATCTTTATTGGGATGCCCGTTGATAATTGCTATTTTTTTCATTGTGTGATATTGATATTGATGGTTTCATAGCTATGAAGCTGTGTCATTAATGATAAAGGCTCATGCAGCTGATGGCTGAAATACACATTATTTTCATGGGGATTTCTCAGCAGTTCTTCGGTATGCAGAACAGCAGATAAAGCAGTAAGTTCTGCCTGTCCTTTCATACTTCGTAAGCTCAGTTTCTTCTGACCTTCTTTATCTTTTACCACAATTTCAAACACAGACTGATCTCCGTTTCCACTGGATCCAAAAATCATTTTTCTTTCTTTTAATGATAAAATATTAAAAATTCTAAGGTACTGAAAGGATCCCAGCAGCCATGTAATGAATTTAGAATTATAGGTCATTTTTACACTTACTCCGGGAATTCGTTCCACCTTATTAAGAATATAAAGATCTGGTACATCAAAATTGTAAGCCTTTCTCTCTCCTATTCCAAAAGAGAACTTAAAAGGTTCCGTATCCAGAAAGTGTCTGATAGAAACAGGTCTGTCATTCTTATAATGTACAAAAGGAACGGCTACGTTTTCTGCCATAAAATGAGCTGAACTCTCTCCTGCCAGATCTTTTACCGAATAATAAACAAATACCTTTACTTCCTTAATATCATCTGAACTGGAAAGAGTATTGACCAATCCCGGTACAATTCCGCCCATCCATCCTGAACTGAAAACAATTCTGCTGTTCACGTCTGCTTTTCCGGCAATAGCATAAGCTTTTACCAAGGCCGGAGTAGGCTTGGTGATATCCAGATAATCTATATGATGAGCAATCGCAAAACGAAGTATATGATCTTCTCTATCATTCACAGAAAGAATGATGAGGTTTATTTTTTTTTCCAGAATAACCTTAAAAGAAGCAGGATCTGTAACGTCGATTCTCAGGTCTTTATCCGTTTGTCCACCTTTTCTTCCTCCAATAAAAATGGTAAGATGAGGGTTTCTTGATTTCAGAATGCGGGAAATAGTTTTTCCAACCAATCCATTTCCTCCAATGATTAAAATATTTTGCTCCATAACTTTTTTTGACAAAAGTATAGCGCTCCCATTTCAATGAACAGGACAAATGTCTAAAAAGAAACTTCCTTTCTGATACGACTCAAATGCCGCTGTGTAATTCCCAGGTAAGAAGATAAATACTGTAATGGAATTTTCTGAATATAATCAGGATAATTTTCAAGAAGTGCTGCATACCTTTGGCTCGCACTGTCTCTCTGAAGCTGAAAAAATCTTCTTTCCAGTTCAAGATATTCCTGTTCAGCAATAATTTTTAAAAACTGAGTCCAGTTCAGTGCATCCTGAACCAGAATATCCATTTTTTCTTTTTTCAGGATCAATAATTCTACATCGGTAATAGCCTGAATACTTTCTTTACTGAGACATCCTGAAATAAATGATGAATAAGCCGCAATCATCGTGCTCGGAAACTTGAAACAATAAGTCATATCTTTTCCGTCACCGGAAGTATAGAAAGACCGGAAAATTCCGGAGTTTATGAAAGCTACTTCTCTACACCGCTCGCCTTCCTGTACGAAAAAGTCGTTTTTATTCAGCTTACGGATTTCGAAAAGTTGTAGAAACTCTTCAATTTCGTTCTCTGAAAACAGATTAAAGCTTCGAAAATAATCCTGTATCATCATTCTTAAAAATAAGGGTGTTCTAATGAATCACGAAAATAGATAAAAGATGAATGCAACATGCTTTATAAACGCAAAGTTTTCATTTTTTCTAAGATTTTATTTTAAGTTAGCGAAGATGAGATCAATTTCATTGATTCTTTTTAAGCGAATGTATAGCCATGCAAGTTTCAATTGAGAACAAAAAAAATCACCTCAGGACGAGATGATTTACCGTTTTGAATTTACTTGAGTTATTTATGAAGATATGAATGATGTTTTGTTGGGACAAAGATAGGTCAACGCAGTTTTTTATCAATCAGTAGAATCCCTAGAATTATATCCGTAAAAATACGGTTGTACAAAAAGAAAAGCCCTGCAGGAAATACCTTACAGGACTTTGGTTTATCTAACAATTCTTTTGTTTAATGTTTAAAGCTCAAGATATAAAGTGATGATTTCATTAACTTTAAACCCTAACTAAACTTTATTAAAGAGGGCTTACCAATTGCAGGAACCAGTCTTTAACTTCTCCTTCCAAATAAGGAGCGAGCTTTTCTTCACACGTTTTATGGTAACCATTCAACCATGCGATTTCACTTTCTGAAAGGATTTCTTTCACTACAGTATCTTTGAAGAACGGGCAGAATGTTAAGGTTTCAAATTCATAGAATGTTCCGTGAATTGTTTTTTCTGCTTCTTTTACTGCGATCAGGTTTTCATGACGGATTCCATAATGTCCTTCAAGGTAATATCCAGGTTCGTTTGAACATACCATTCCCGGAAGAAGTTCCTGAGGGTTCAGGTCTTTTCTGATGTTTTGGGGTCCCTCGTGTACATTCATGAAGCTTCCTACACCATGTCCTGTTCCGTGGTTGAAGTCTTTACCTTCCATCCATAAAGGAAGTCTTGCGATAGCATCAAGGTGCACTCCTTTTGTTCCTTTTGGGAATTTTACCATTGATAAACGGATCAATCCCTGTAATACCAATGTTGAATTTCTTTTAAACTCATCCGAAGGTGTTCCTAAGGCGAAAGTTCTTGTAATATCTGTAGTTCCTTCAAGGTACTGACCTCCTGAATCTACCAGGATTGTTTCCTCATTGGTTACGTCTTTGCTTCCTTCTTTTTTGGCAGAATAATGCATGATGGCACCATTATCTTTATATCCCACGATAGAACCGAAGCTTTCTCCGACAAAATTTTCACCTTCTGCACGGAATCCTCTTAGTTTCTGTCCGATAGAATATTCATTCATCGTTTCTTTTCCTGCATTGTGAGTTAACCAATAAAGGAATTTTACCATAGCGACTCCATCTCTTACCATTACTTTTCTGAACCCTTCCAGCTCAGCTTCGTTTTTCTGGGCTTTCATCAAATTACCGGGAACCGGAGCTTTGATAAACTGGTTGTCTGTTTTTAAAGTTTCAAAAATCTGTTGATTGCTGTTTGGAGAAACCAGTACTTTTTCATTTTTGAAGGTCTTCAGGTAATTGTAGAATTCTTCGTAAGGCATCATCTTCACAAAGGAATCATCCATTTGTTTTCTTGCTCCTACTTCCATTTTTTCTAATCCTGTAAATAGAACAGCATCGTTTTTAGTAATCACAATATATCCTAAAAACACAGGATTGCTTTCTACATCACTTCCTCTCAGGTTAGCCGTCCATGCTACGTCATCCAGACTTGATATGATATGTACGGTAGCTTCCTGATCTTCCATTTTCTGACGGATGGCAGCAATTTTATCAGAGACGGATTTTCCCGCTCTTTCTACCGGATGTACGAAAATAGGGTTAGCAGATGGTGTTCCTCTTTCTTTCCAAACTTCTTTTAAAAGCGGAAAATCTACCAGCGTAATATTTTTTGAATTAAATTTCTGAGAAAGCAATTCCCAGTTTGCATTAGAGGCTGCTAAAGCATTTACAGCCACTTTACCTCCTGAAGGGATTTCTGAAATAATCCAGTCGATATAGTTGGGAGTTCCTTCCATACCTTCTTTGAAAAGATCAATACCTGAACCATCCAGCTCGATAGCAGCTTGTGTAAAGTATCTTCCGTCTGTCCAAAGTCCGGCTTTGTCTTTGGTAACTACCACAAAACCAGCAGAACCTAAGAAACCTGACAACCAAGCTCTCTCCTGCCATTCTTCGGGAAGGTATTCGCTCATATGCGGGTCTGCAGAATATACTATAAATGCATCAACATTATTTTTCTGCATTTCTTCACGAAGCGCAGCAACTTTTTCCTTTGAAGTCATTCTTTTCTTTTTTAAACACCGAAAGTTACGAAAAATTTGAAGTTGGAGCTGAAATCTAACGGCTATTTTACTTAATAATCTGTTATTTTATCCCGATTTCTTTTTGAAGAGATCTGTGGTTTAATTTTATATGTTTTTGTATTAAAAGACATTGATTATTTACCCCCTAAAGTCACAAAATCTTTTTTAATATTCTGTTTTTTAAATGACAATCCTTGTGTTTGAAAAGTATATTTAAGCTTTCTGACACTTAATACATGTAAATGGATTGGGAATAAATTTATAATTTAAAAACATTAAAACCTTAAACATATTTAATAAAATAAATCATTTTCATCTAAAAAAAACTACCACATTATCAAAATAATAAATTTTTGGAAAGATTATTGCTGTATTCAATTCCATGAAACAGCAGAACTACAATAACCACAGGAAGTTTTATCCACCTCATCATTTTATCTATCTCCCTTTACTCATCTTATTAGAGATTTTTGGAATTTATAAAATCTGGGATGACCCGGGAAATCAGCTGACCTGGATTTTATTTTCTATTGTGATTTTTCTGCTTTTTTATCTGGCGTTTATGACGCGGCAGCATTATGCATTGGGGCTTCAAAACCGAATGGTAATTCTGGAATTTCAACAGCGGTATTTTGAAATTTTCAATAAAAGATCGGATGAAACTGTTGA
Organism: Chryseobacterium sp. JV274; assembly: GCF_903969135.1. Taxonomy (NCBI): domain Bacteria; kingdom Pseudomonadati; phylum Bacteroidota; class Flavobacteriia; order Flavobacteriales; family Weeksellaceae; genus Chryseobacterium; species Chryseobacterium sp. JV274. The sequence continues at coordinate 1,530,664 of NZ_LR824569.1, forward strand.
AAAACTAAGATTTGATCAGATTGCTGCATTGAGATTTACCTATGACGATGAGTTCAAAGAGCTTTTATACAGAGCTCTTCACGAAAACATCTCAGGAGATGAAATTAAACGGTCTATAAAAAAATGGAGGGCTGACCGACTCAGAATCTAACACCTCAACAAAATATATGGTTATGAAAAAGTGGAGCTTTTACAGTATTATGATATTAAGTTTGTTGACACTAACAAGTTGTGAAGCAGTAGAAACAATTTTTAAGGCAGGAATGTGGTGGGGAATTCTCTTAGTCTGTATAATAGTAGGGATTCTTTTACTGATTTTTTCGAGGGGTAAAAACTCGTAACCATGCTTTATGGAGAAGAATACAGATCTGGAGATGATTTCTCACCTTAAGCCTTCAAAAATTGTTAAAATAATGAAGGACCCGGAAGCTTCTGCAAAGGCGGTACATCTTGTATATACCACCGATGCAGAGACCGCCGGAATTACCCGTAAGAAAACAGGAAAGAAATATTCCTATTATAAAGACGGTGAAAAGATCAAGGATAAGGAAGAAATTACAAGAATCAACAGCCTGGTACTTCCGCCTGCCTGGGAAAATGTATGGATCTGCGCCCTTGACAACGGGCATCTTCAGGCAACGGGCTTTGACATCAAAAAAAGAAAACAATACCGCTACCACCCTCTTTGGAGCGCTTTAAGAAATCATACGAAATTTTACAGAATGCTTCAGTTCGGATATGCGTTACCGGAAATGCGGCTGCATATAGAACAGGATCTTGCTTTGAGAAATTTTGAAAAGCGAAAAATTCTGGCTTTAATTGTGAGCCTTATGCAAAGAACCAATATCCGTATTGGTAATACTATTTATGAAAAACTGTACGGTTCTTTTGGACTGACTACTTTAAAGGATAAGCATGTCAAGGTAAAAGGACAGAAAATTACGTTCTCTTTTAAAGGCAAAAAAGGCATTATGCATAACGTTGACCTTAGAAGTAAGAGGCTGGCAAGACTTATTCAGAAATGTAAAGATATTCCGGGAAAGGAACTTTTTCAATATTTTGATGATGAAGGAAACCGCCATTCTGTGGATTCAGGTATGGTGAATGAATATATAAAAGAGATCAGCGGCGAAGATTTTACGGCTAAGGATTTCAGGACCTGGTCTGGAACGGTAAGTGCTCTGATCGCTTTTAAAGAGATCGGGTATGCAGAAAATGATACTCAATATAAAAAGAAAGTAAAAGAAGCTCTGGAGATCGTTGCAGAAAACTTAGGAAATACCTCAGCTGTCTGCAGAAAATATTATGTTCATCCTTTAGTTATTAATCTTTACGAAAACAATACCATCAAAAAATACCTTGACGAACTGGAAATTATAGAAGAAAATGATGGAAAAGCTGATCTGACAAAAGAGGAAAGGCTGGTTCTGAAAATTCTTGAAAATGAGAGGATGTGAGAAAATGGAAGAAAGGAAGCAGGGAGATGGAAGTTCTGAAATCAAATTCCGAACTTTCAACTCATTTTGATCAAGCTTCTGCAATACTTCCAGCATCCGGCTTCCTACTCCCAGCCTTATTATATTGAAATCCTGTTGTTATTCAAAAACTGTATTCTGTATTCCTTTGGAGTAATACCTGCAATTTTTTTGAAAAGCTGGGTAAAATGGGAAGCAGTATGAAAATTCAGTTCGTAAGCAATTTCAGCAATATCTTTACTGGAGTGAAGTAATGCTTTGCTGTAATTGATATCTATCTCATTGATCCACTGTTTTGGGGATTTCTGGGTAACACCTTTTACACATTTATTCAGGTAGCTTTCTGTTACAGATAGTTTATCGGCATAGAACGCCACTCTCTTTTCTCCCACATGATATTTAAACAAAAGATCCCGAAACTGAAGGGACAATTCCATAGGGCGCGTCGCAGATTTGTGATGGGTATCAGAATCTGTGCTCAGCATTTTGATTAAAATAAGATGAAGCATCGTTACTACTACATCATTGATATTGAGATTATTTAGCCACAACTCCTGCTCCATGATAGGAAGAAGCTGGGTAATGGTTCCATAAGTCAGGCTGTCCAGATTCAGGAAAGGAGTCATGAAAAAGATACTGCTTTTATGCTTTGGCAGTTCCTGTTCAGACAGGATATTATTTTCATAAGCCAGGAAGAAGCCTTCAATATCGTCTGATAATTCTACAGTTGCCGTGATGGTTCCTTGTTTGATAAAGATAACCCCGCCTTTCCCAGCATGATATTCTTTATTTTCAAGATATTGTCTGATATGACCGTTGGTAACGAAAATGATAAAATTAAACGTTGTACGATACGGAATGACCGGCATCAGAATGCCTTTAAGGTAATTTTCTATCCGATAGAGCTGTATATCAGCATTATTGGCTAATATCCTGTCCGTAATATTCGGAAGAAAGAGTTTTTTATATTGAAAATTGGATAGAACTTCCATATCCTTTTTATGATTATTTAAAGTTATACAAAATATTTTTAAGACTCAACACCGAATCAGTGGAAAGTAAAAGGGCAAAAGCAACTCCCGCATCCAGCAACCTCCTCTCTCACCCCTTTATACTCTCCCACTCATTCATTTAGAACTTATAATACACTCCTACCCTTACTCCAAAAGGACTTCCTGGTGTATAAGTAAGATCTGTAATAGGTTCTGCTTCTCCTTTCAACTGGGTTTCTGTTGCAAACTGGGCTTCATTCCATTTTACATTGAAAAGGTTGTTAAGCTGAACATTTGCACCCCATTTCCGGCGGTTATAAGAAAGCATTAGATCATTTACAAAGTAAGCTTTGGTTCTGATACTGTTATCCTCTACTGCTGGTCTTGCTCCCAGATATCGGTATTGAAGTCCTAAAGAAAAGCCATCCAGGAAATCCCAGTTTACAGATCCTGTACTGGTTACTACAGGAGCCAGCGGAACGTAATCCTGTCCTTTTTCTTCTTCGGTAAATCTTGCATGAGAATAATTGATATCGGCATTCAGATAAAAGTTTTCCAACGGCTGGAAACGAACTCCAAGATCGGCCCCGAAACGTCTTGACTTTCCGGAAGGTTCTACTACAGCATCATCTCCTACATAAACAAATTCCTGCTGCAGATCCATATACCATAATGCCGGAGTAATAATCAATGATTTGAACGGATGTAATCTCACCCCAAAATCTGCTCCAATAGAATATGGAAGGGTATTTTCGTTTTTATTGGGAACGACTACTCTCAGGTCATTGGAGTGGAAGCCCATCCCTGTTTTCAGGAACCACATCACGTTATCATTCTGAGCGTAGGAGAAATTCAATTTCGGGCTTAGTCTTGTTGCTTCTTTTGACTGTCCGGACGGCAATTGTTCTACATCCAGCAGATTATGCATGTTAAAGATAAAATGATCTACTCTCAAAGCAGGGTTAATGGTCCATTTTCCTGTCTTCCATACCAATCCTGAGTAAGCATGAAGGTTGGTTTCCGTCCCTGTCACATCGGATAATCTGTCAAGCAGCATATCTCTGTGATACACATGGTTAAGCTGTAAAGTATTGATATCATCATTCCTTAACCCTATTCCAGAAGTCCAGTTTAAAGAACTATTAGCCAGGGCAAAAGCTTTGGTATATTTCACTTCGGCACCGTAGATATTTCTTCCGTCGGTCTGCTGAATTTCATCTCCATGATCTTTATCTTTTAAATTAAAGGTAAAATCAGAATACAGATTGAAATTATACTTTGAATAGAAAGCCATGGCATCAATCTGCTCAGAAGGAGATATAATGTGCTTGAAATTCATCTGAAGATTTGTTCTGGAAGTTTTTCCGCCTTCCGTAGGGTCTATACTTCCCCATCTGCCAATGATTCCTTCATCTACGGCACGTTCCGGAATCTGTCCGGAAGCATTCCATGAAGAATTGAATGTTGAAAACTGAATATTGAAATAGTCTTTATCAGTTAACCATTGGTTGTATTTCCCGAAGATGTTAACTCTGTTGAAATTCTGTTTTACATCAAAAGGGCCGTCTGTATAGTTGTATTCTGCTGCGATATAGGCATTTTTTCTTCCCAGATCATCATGCAGAATATTGAACATTCCCAAAACTCTTTCTGAATTGAAAGAGCCTCCTTCCAGTTTAATCATACTGTTTTTCAATCCATTATAGGTCTGAAAATCTACATATCCTGCCGTATTGAAATCACCGCGATCCATATAATAGGCTCCTTTTCCGAAGTCAATATTGTTTACCGTTTCAGGAATCACAAAGTGTAAATCTGAGTATCCCTGACCATGGGCATGAGAAACGATATTCACCGGCATTCCGTCCACATTAACGCTGACATCGGTACCGTGATCGGCATCAAATCCTCTTAAAAAAAGCTGTTCGGCCTTTCCTCCTCCAGCATGCTGTGCAATAAACAATCCCGGAACTTTTCTCAATAAATCCTGCGCTGAGTTTACCGGAAATTTATTCAGATCAACCTTTGTAATGGCTGATAAAAATGAACTGTGATTGATGGCAACTTCAGAAATCTGAAAAGGCTTATGCTGTAAAAAAATAACTTTATTTTTATCTTCATCGCTGGTCACCACCCATTTTACCTCATCATATCCCTGACGGCTGATCACAAGGGTATCAGGAAGTGATTTTACAGGAATGGCAAATATACCATCTGCCGCTGTATGAGTATGGCTGTTCCCGTGGTCATATTTTACCAAAGCATCTGCAATGGGAAATTTGTCATCTGCATCTTTGATCAGCAACTGTTTTTCTGCTTCCTGCGCCATCATTTTTCCACTGAATGCCATGACCAGAAATACGGCTGCTATTTTTGTTATTTTCATTTTTTATTTGTTTGTATAATGTATTAATGATTTTAGAAGTCAAATGAAAGACAAGTGAATCATCAGTCATTCGTAGGAGAACTTTAAACTTTAAACTTTAAACCTTGAACGTTAAACTTTGAACTTTGAACTCCCTTCTAAAACTCTATTCTTTAGTTTTAAGAAATACTTTCTGAATTAAAAGCGTAATCCACGTTCCGGCTACGAATGGAAAAGTAAATACTCCACCCACGATATCTAAACAATGATTGTCAATCAAAAGATCATCAATGGCAATCGTGATAAGAACGGCAATAAGTACCCATAAACCATCTGTTTTTTTAACTCCGGAAAAAGCAATTGCTGAAAGCACGGCATTAAAACCAAATAATCCCATGTGGATTTCTTTAATAGGCTCTCCGTTCAACTGTGATAATCCTGCACCAAGAATAGATGCTGCCAGCCCATATAAAGCGGCTATGGGAGAACTGATGAAAACGGCAAGAAAGAAAATCATTCCTGAAAGTACTCCACCCTGAAATATTACTTCGCCAAAACCATTGGTACAGGCAAGAAAATCATCATATTCTGTGGGCACCACTTCACTGCTCAACATCGCAGATGGCGGAATATGCGTAAAATGATGGAGTGCAAATACCAATATCCATGTAATGATAATGAAAGGAAAGGTAAACACCGGAATTTTCTTCTGAATAAAGAAATGCTGAATAACAGCTGCCAATGCTCCACCCAACACTATTAAAATCCAGATCAGCAATGTAGTTTCAAATAGAAAGGACAACGCTACTCCTACAAGTGCCGCACTGAAGCCGTAAAGCCCGGCATTGATTTCAGATTTAGCATAGTTAAGTTTCATGGCAGTAAAAGTTCCGGCCGCCGTTGAAAGCAATACTGCAATCCCGCACTGCCAGCTTCCCATAAAGATTCCTGTAAGAAACAGAAGTCCTGTCCATCTGTTTTCCTGAAGCATAATCTGTCCGATTCCTTTCAAAACATGGTCTATAAAAGGTAGTTTTTTGAAAAATTCGTTCATAGTTTTTTTGTATAATGTATTTTGTACAATGTAAAATGTATTGATGATTTGAGTGAGACAGTAAAAGTAATAGCTGGAAGCTAGAAATTGGGAGCAGGAAGTGGGACTCTACACTAAAACTCTCATTCTCTCTGACCTTCAAACTCTACCACTCGTACCCCGAATCCTGAATCCTGAAACTCGTTTACCATCCAAGAAAGACCATTCCTATTCCGCAAACGGTTACCACAGCCCCGCTCACCACTCCCATATATCTTTCCAGCTTTTCAGTATTGAATAGTGTTGAATAACCATAACGTCCCAGAAGAACCATTCCAAGCATTGTCAGGACGGTAGTTATGGTGAAAGACGTTACCAGAACAGCAATTTCAGACATTGAATGTTTTACTCCCGAATAGAATAATAAAGGAATTAAAGGTTCACTGGGTCCCATTACGAAAATCATAAAAAGTACAAGCGGAGTCACTTTTATTCTTTTTTGAGGCATTACCACTTCACTATGATTATGTTCGTATACATAAACATCATCACCCATTACATCAAAATGCTTATGAGGCTTGTTTCTGATGGCCTGAATGAAACTATATACCAGATAAACTCCTCCAAAAATAAGCAGTGCCCATCCTGAGAAATTTCCTCTGATATCCTGAAACCAGGAGATCTTATTGAGCTGCCATCCAAGGAAAACCCCGATAAAGCCTAAAATCAGAGAACTGAATACGTGTCCGAAACCGCAGACAACCGTTAATACTGCTGTTTTCATTCCGCTCCATTTCTTGGATTTTGAAATCACAATGAATGGCAGGTAGTGATCCGGCCCTGAAGCGGTGTGTATGAAACTTATTGAAACGGCACTCAAAAGAAGCGCCCAAACTGTACTATCCATTTTTTACTTTTTTGTTTTACTTGAGAGCCTTGTCAAGGTTTTGAACCTTGACAAGGCTCCCTTTTTTACTCGAGTGACCAGAGAATTTCCTGAATATACAGGAAGAAGTTGTACATCAACTCTCCTCCGTGTCCCAAAGCTCTTACGACAAAACCATTGTCATCCATTGCAGAGACTCCGACTTCCATTTCTTCATGATGCTGTGCCGCTGCTTCAACGATCTCTTCAATCAATCCATTCTTGTCTACATTTCCCTTCGTACTATAGAAGATCAGGGTTCCCTGGTGGGTATACTGTTCCAGATTTCCGATACTGCTGATCGGGATCATATCAGGCTGAATGAAAACATTATCTTTCACTACCAGCTTATTGTTGTGGTAGATTTCCATCACATTCTGAAAACGCTTCAGTTTAAAAACTTCTCCATAATGTTTTCTTCCGCAGGTAATAATCTCACTGATGATGATCTGGCTGTTGTTCCCAATATGAATATTCGCTTTGCTCTTAAAATTGGAATCTTCATGCGGAACTATGGGATGAGGAACGTAAGCAAAAGAGGTTTCATCTTCCATAGAAACATTAAGCTCCTGAAGTGCTTTATCCTTCATATTGAAAAGCCTCTGATAGGATTGTGACTGCAGCTGAAGCGCAGCACCTTTTTCAAGAGCAACCTCCAGATGGTAGTGGTCTCCATCCAGAATTCCCGGAGAGGAGCTCATCACCATCTGATAAAGTTTTTTGTCACTTTTCCGCTGCCCTACAGAAACCACTCTGAAAGGAAGTGAGACATAAAGGTCTTTCACATAGGATTCTCCTCCCTTAAATCCTGCGATAATATTTAAACGACTGTCCATTTATCTTACTAAGTTCGGTTCTTCAATTTCCTCGAGAAGAGCATATTTTTTAATCCAACCTATTACTTTGTCCAGTCCTTCATCTGTTTTAAGGTTTGTAAATACAAAAGGATTTCCTTTTCTCATTCTTCTGGCATCATTTTCCATTACTTCAAGGCTGGCTCCTACATACGGGGCAAGGTCTATTTTATTGATAATTAACAAGTCTGATCTTGTAATACCAGGACCTCCTTTTCTAGGAATTTTCTCTCCTTCTGCTACGTCAATAATGAAGATGGTAACGTCTGCAAGGTCCGGGCTGAATGTCGCTGAAAGGTTATCACCTCCACTTTCGATAAGAACCAGTTCAATTTCAGGGAAACGTGCTGCAAGCTCATCTACGGCTTCAAGGTTCATACTTGCATCTTCGCGGATGGCAGTGTGTGGGCAGCCTCCTGTTTCTACTCCGATAATTCTATCATGGGGAAGAAGACTGTTTTTTGCCATAAATTCAGCATCTTCTTTTGTATAAATATCATTAGTGATTACTCCAAGGTCATACTTTCCGAATAATTTTCTGCTTAAACGTTCCAGTAATGCAGTTTTTCCTGAACCTACAGGTCCTGCAACTCCTACTTTTATATATTTTCTATTTTCCATTTTTTTAAAATTTTAATTGTTTTTTAACGCTATGGACGCTAAGTTTTTTACCGTGAATATTTTACGATCGCAAAGGCGTTTCACTCAGCAATGTGCATCGTATTCTGCATCATCAGCTATTTACCTTTTCCTTACGACATATAAAGTCTTGAATACAATCTCTCATGCTGCATACACCTGATATCGAAAGCGGTATTACAAAGTCCTATCATATCTCTGTCCAGCTCTATGGTTTCCCAGACTGTTTTTTCCATTACAGGATAAAGGGAAAATAAAATATCTTGTCCATCCAGCTGTCCAAGAGGAACAAGCTTTACCGCATTGGTGATCATTCCCGCCACTGAGGTATAATAGAATCCTAAAAGAGCTTCATACAAAGGAATTTTCATTAGGTAAGCATACACTCCGAACACAATACAGTAATGGGAATTGGCTTCTTTATTCTGCACTGCTTTTTCAAACGCTTCCATAAAAGGGAAACGGTCTCTCCTTTTAAAGATTTTGATCAGCCTGATCCCCAATTTCTGACTGGCCTGGCGGATTTCCTTCGGACATTTTATAGCGTTACACTCATTATCAAGAAGTAACAATGCCTGCAAATCTCCTTTTTCCGCTGCTTCATACGCCAGTTTTACAAAAGCCCCATCATTAAATTTAAGGTTGTACTGAAGCATATTCTGCACAAATTCTTTGGCTGTACCTAAATTATGTACAATCCTTTCCTGCACATAGGTTTCAAGTCCGTTGGAATGAGTATACCCTCCGATGGGAAGTGTCGGATCTGCAAGATGAAGCAGTCCTGACAGGAAATTTATGTTGATATTATTCATCTTTCGGAGCTGCCATTTTTAAGATTTTTGTAAAGATTGTTGATCCCAGACTTCCATGCCCGTGGGGTTCTACATTGGATTTAAGAAGATTCAGCAGTTTCACAGATTGTTTCTCCGGGTTGAAACCGCTTGCCTCCAGCCATCTGAACATCGGCATTTCAAAAGGAAGCAATACTTTATCATTCTGAATGAAGAGCGGAATATGTTTGTTTCCGATCTCATAACATACGGTACCCATTTTCAGGAGCGAAGCAGGTGACATCACGATCGCTTCCGTCTCCAGAACATTTACCGCGATTATTTTTTCCGCATCCTCAAAAAGAATATCTCCTTCACGCAAACGCTGTCCTTCTCTGAGAAACTTGATCGCAACGTCAGTTCCCTGTCTGGTTTTTTTGCGCTGGATTCTTTTGGTAGTTTCAAACCATTCCAGATCAAGATAATCTATGGTTTTCCCTGTAGGATTTTCAGAGAGATTGCCTGTGATTTGATTAATTATCATTTTTGGATTTTTTTCTAAAGTCTAAGTTTTTGGAGATTCCTACCCCGAATGTTGAACCACTGATTCCTGCTACATAGTTCTTCGTCCAGCCTTCTTCTTTGGTTTTAGTCTGAAGCATTGAAAGTTCTGCAAATTTGAATTTCAGGGCCCAGCCTCCTCCCAGTAATATTCCAATCAAGGGATAGGCACGAAGACGGAATCCGTTAAAGTTCTGCATTGCATCAGCAGCCGTTGACAGCTGCTGTCCCCAAACATAGTGAGCATCTACCTGCCCGATCAGTACAAAGTACTTTCCAAGCATCAATGAAGGGCTGTACCAGATACCTGCTTCATTTTGTTTGTAGACTACATTATGATCAACTGTATTCTGTGAGTAAGCATAATTGACTCCGATAAGGTCATTATTGTTAATGAAGTACCCTACTCCAAGTGGTGCGCTTGAGACAGTACTGCTGCTGCTGGATGGAGTTGTAAGTTTAGAGTAATCTAATGAACCATACACCATAAACTGCCCTTTTGGTCCATCTTCATCACTTTTAAGCCTGTGCCCGCCCAAAAACTGAGCGCTCAGATTTCCTGAAAGCATAGACATTCCGGCTACAACAAGAGAAACAACTGTTTTATTTAAATATTTCATTTTAAACTTAGTTCTATAATTATTTTAAATTCAGTGAGTAAACCTGGGATAAAGAAGTACCTGAAAGTGTCATTCTAAACGAAATGTAGTGAAGAATCCCTATGAGATTCTTCCTTCGTCAGAATGACAAAGCCCAATAGTTTCGCTTTCAGATACTGTACTTTAAATTGATCTTAGAATAAGTAATACAGCTGTGTTAAAGGAAGTGTTTCCGCAGGTTCGCAAGTGATGTACTCACCGTCTACCGTTACTTTATAGTTTTCAGGGTTCACTTCAATTAAAGGAGTCTTATCGTTATGAATAAGGTCTTTTTTGGAAATATTTCTACAATTTTTTACCGGAAGAATCATTTTCTCCAATTTGTAAGAAGCAATGGTTCCGTTGTCGATAGAAACCTGAGAAACGAAATTCGCACAAATACCAAACTTGGCTTTTCCATGAGCTCCGAACATATTTCTGTAAATAATTGGCTGAGGTGTTGGAATAGATGCATTTGGATCTCCCATTTTAGCAGCAATCACAAACCCTCCTTTTACAATCATTTCCGGTTTTACTCCGAATAATGCAGGCTTCCAGATCACCAAATCTGCCAATTTACCTTCTTCAAGAGATCCTACATATTCTGAAATACCATGTGCAATAGCGGGATTGATGGTATATTTAGCCACATATCTTTTTGCACGGTAATTATCGTTTCCACTATCCTGATCTTCAGCTAAATCACCTCTCTGCTCCTTCATTTTGCTTGCCGTCTGCCATGTTCTTGTAATCACTTCTCCCGGTCTTCCCATCGCCTGAGAATCCGAACTCATGATGCTGAAAACGCCCATGTCATGAAGAATATCTTCTGCTGCAATGGTTTCAGGGCGAATACGGGAATCTGCAAAAGCTACATCTTCAGGAATATTCTTGCTCAGGTGATGACAAACCATCAACATATCTAAGTGCTCATCAATCGTATTGACTGTATAAGGACGTGTAGGATTTGTAGAAGCGGGCAGTACATTTGGGTACATTGCTGCTTTAATGATATCCGGGGCGTGACCTCCACCAGCTCCTTCTGTATGGAATGTATGGATCACTCTTCCGTTGATTGCTCTCATTGTATCTTCAAGGAATCCTCCTTCATTCAGCGTATCGGTATGGATAGCAACCTGAACGTCATATTTATCCGCTACTTTCAGTGCTGCATCAATTGTTGCGGGAGTTGCTCCCCAGTCTTCATGGATTTTCACACCTAAAGCACCTGCTTCTACCTGCTCTTCAATAGGTTCTTCTGCCGAACAGTTTCCTTTTCCGAAGAAACCAAGGTTCATAGGATATTCTTCTGCTGCCTCAAGCATTTTCTGCATATTGAATTTTCCCGGAGTCACTGTTGTAGCATTAGTTCCGTCATTCGGACCTGTACCACCGCCAATCATTGTTGTGATCCCGCTGTATAGAGATGTTTCGATCTGTTGAGGACAGATGTAGTGAATATGGGTATCAATACCTCCGGCTGTTACGATATATCCTTTTCCACCGTGGACTTCAGTTGAAGCTCCAATAATCATATTAGGACTTACACCATCCATTGTATCAGGGTTACCTGCTTTTCCGATTCCTACGATCTTTCCGTCTTTGATTCCGATATCACCTTTTATAATTCCCCAATGGTCAATGATGACAGCTCCTGTGATGCAAAGGTCCAGAACACCTTCATCTCTTTTAGCAGTAACATTCTGTCCCATTCCGTCACGGACTGTTTTTCCTCCTCCGAAAACGGCTTCGTCTCCATAGTGAGTGAAATCTTTTTCAATTTCAATGATTATTTCAGTGTCTCCCAATCTGATTTTGTCTCCGGCTGTAGGACCTAATATATTGGCGTATTGTTTTCTGTCTACGTGTAAGCTCATCTTAATGATTTTTAAAGTTTAATTCTTCAACTTTTGCAAGGCTTGCCTTTTTCTGTTCTTCGGAATCTATCTGTCCGTCGACAAGGTTGTTGAAGCCCATTGCTTTTTTGGTTCCTCCTATTTCTACCAATTCCACTTCTTTTTCTTCTCCCGGTTCAAACCTTACTGCAGTACTTGCTACAATATTCAGTCTCTTTCCGAAAGCTTTTTCACGGTCAAAGCTCATCGCTTTATTGACTTCAAAAAAGTGGAAGTGTGAACCCACCTGAATAGGACGGTCTCCGGTGTTTGTTACTTTTATTTTTACAGTTTCTCTGCCTTCATTGCAGATAATTGTACCTTCTTTTACAAAAATTTCTCCTGGTATCATAATCAGTAGTATTAGCGGATTGGGTTGTGTACGGTTACCAGCTTAGTCCCATCAGGGAAAGTGGCTTCAATCTGAACATCGTGGATCATTTCTGATACGCCGGGCATTACGTCATCTTTAGTAAGAAGATTAGCGCCTTCCTGCATCAGTTCGGCTACTTTTTTTCCATCTCTTGCTCCTTCAAGCAAAAAGTGGCTGATGAGTGCAATTGATTCAGGATAGTTTAATTTAAGGCCTCTTGCCTTTCTTTTTAGAGCGAGTTCGCCTGCCAGAAATAGCATAAGCTTTTCCGTTTCTCTCGGTGTTAAGTGCATAGTATTTTTATTTAAAATTGGACAAACAGTACTGGTTCACCTCTCCATAAAGGCAAATAGACATGTTCAAAAAATGTAAAATGGGAATGATTTTTACGGATCTGTATTGAGTGAATACAAACCACAATGGATCATTAAAAATTTAAAAAAGGGATTAGCAGCCCGCTATCTGCAGACAGTGATACAGAATGTATCTTGGTGCTGTAATGTAGGTACGGTTTTGAACAGCCGCAACCTGTGTATTGTAAGTGTAGCCTGCAAAGAAATAATTGAGCCACTGCTGTGCAAGTACTGAGTAATCAAATTTCACTTTCTCCCAGTCATTGGAATCCTGTACATCCTGCACATCTGAAAAACTATACATTTCAGGCTGGGTCTGCTGATCGGATTTCTGCTGAAGGAGATTGATTTTTGAGATAATATCAGAGTATGACTGAGTTTTCCCTTTATGTGCAAAAAGACCTGCACACAACGCTGAGAAAAACATCAGAAAAGAGAAAAATAAAACTCTTTTTTTCATACTATTAATAATGGTGTAAAATTAGAACAATCTTAAAACCTTGGCTATCAAAAAAATTATTTAAAATGTTCAAAATCGCAACAAATACAATTTTATGTAATTTTAACATTTCATGATAAATCCCTTATTTATAATACTTAAGCATAGTTTATGAACTATGACAAATATTTTATTGTCCTTATTCCTATAATTCTGATATTCCACTTTATCTTTTCCTTCTATTTAAAAGATCGAGTAAATACATCCAATATTATCAACACAACATGTTAAAAATCCTTTATTCATTAGCTATTACTTAACAATAAGCTTTATTTCATAAAAACAGGCGGTATTTTTTTCTTTCCTTATAATTATCGTAAATTTGTATACACATCTTATTTAATTTAATAAAATAATAAAACGTAATATGTCAAAAGCAATTTCGCAAGTACCATTAGCGGTAAATGAGCCGGTAAATTCTTATGAACCGGGATCTCCGGAAGTTAAAAGCCTTATCGACACTTATAAAAAAATGTGGGCTGAAAAGGTGGAAGTTCCAATGATTATCAATGGAAAAGAAGTGAAAACTGATACAAAAGTACAGCTTCAGTCTCCACAGGATCATGCTCATGACTTCGGTTTCTATTATCAGGGTGGTATGCAGCATGTGGATGACGCTATCAACGCGGCATTGGCAGCTAAACAAGAATGGAATGAACTAGGCTGGGAACAGCGTGCAGCAATTTTCTTAAAGGCAGCTGATCTTTTGGCTGGTCCTTACAGAGATGTGATTAATGCTGCAACAATGATCGGACAGTCTAAGAATGTACACCAGGCTGAAATTGATGCAGCTTGTGAATTCATCGACTTCTTAAGATTCAATGTAGAGTTCATGACAGAAATGTATGCTGAGCAGCCGGTTTCTGACAATGGAATCTGGAACCGCGTTGAATACAGACCATTAGAAGGATTCTGCTTTGCAGTAACTCCGTTCAACTTTACTGCTATTTCCGGAAACCTTCCTACTTGTATGGCAATGTTAGGAAACGTTGTAGTTTGGAAGCCGTCTGACAAGCAGGTATATTCTGCAAAAGTAATTATGGATGTATTAATTGAAGCTGGTCTTCCTGCGGGAGTTATCAACATGATCTTTACAGATGGAAAAGAAACTGCTGAAAAAGTATTGGCACACCGTGATTTTGCTGGTCTTCACTTCACAGGTTCTACAAAAGTATTCCAGGGAATGTGGAAAATGATTGGTGATAATATCCACAACTACAGAACATATCCAAGAATTGTTGGAGAAACAGGAGGGAAAGATTTTGTAATCGCTCACCCATCTGCTAACGTAGAAGCTGTAGCTACTGCATTGGTAAGAGGTGCTTTCGAATATCAGGGACAAAAATGTTCAGCTGCTTCAAGAGCTTATGTACCTAAGTCTCTTTGGGCTGACGTGAAAAAAGTAATGGAAACTCAGATGAATTCTATTAAAGTAGGTTCTCCAGAAGATACTTCTAACTTTGTAAACGCAGTAATTGACAAAAATTCTTTCGAGAAATGTAAAGGATATATCGACAGAGCAAATGCTTCAGATGAAGCTTCTGTAGCAATCGGTGGAAAAGTTGATGATTCTAAAGGATGGTTTGTACACCCAACAGTAATTGAAACTACAAATCCTCACTACGAAAGTATGGTAGAAGAGATCTTCGGGCCAATCTTATCAATCTTTGTATATGAAGATAAGGACTGGAAAGAAACGCTAAAACTTGTAGATTCTACTTCTCCTTATTCATTAACAGGTTCTGTATTCTCACAAGACCGTTACGCGATCAATGAAGCTTATAAAGCTTTAGAGAATGCTTCAGGTAACTTCTACATCAATGATAAACCAACAGGTGCTGTAGTAGGACAACAGCCTTTCGGTGGTGGTAGAGCTTCAGGAACAAATGATAAAGCAGGTTCTAAAATGAATCTTCTGAGATGGACCTCTGTAAGAAGTGTAAAAGAAACTTTTGTTTCTCCAAAAAACTACAAATATCCTTATTTGGGATAATAAAAGATAAATGATCATTGATAAATGATTGAACAGCCTCGGAATTTCGGTTTCGGGGCTTTTTTGTGGGATGCAGAGTTCAAGGTTTAAAGATTTAAAGTTCAAGGTCTAAGGTTTAAGGTTATTGGTAGCCAGAAATATACTTTTACTTCTCCAATACTTCAATACTCTCTCCCCTAATCCCTACAACCTGTTACCTTTTACCTAACATCTTTTAACAAACTTTACCTATATTTTACGACTTTCCCTACCCTCTTAGGAATAATTGTTGATTTTGAATAGGTATACACCCCAAAATAAAATAGTATGAAAAAGTTATTGCTAACAGTCATTGGAATAGGAATATTTGCAGTGAGCTGTGGAACCAAAGAATCGACAATGTCATCGAGCAATCGTGATTCAGCGACAGTAGAAAATACTCAAAAAAGTATACCGCCTACAACCACTGATACAATGACTACAAAAATGACAAATCCTGACAGTGTCAAGATAAAAAAAGATTCAGCGGTAATGTCTCCAGTCAAATAGTATTGATATACGTTCAATTTAAAAATGGAAAATCTGCAGATGAAATCGCTGCAGATTTTTTTTATTGGATAAAGCCAATGGGACGAATATTTTTTTGTTAGTGAGTTAAAATCCACCCCCTATTGAATTTTAATAATAACATCTTTTATCTTTTATCTTTTATCTTTTATCTTTTATCTTTTATCTTTTATCTTTTATCTTTTAATTAATCTTATATTTGATTATTACCAAACATTAATATATACTACTATGAAAAAATTCTGGATAGGAGCAGTTCTTGGACTTCTTTTCCTTGGAAGTTGTGCTCAAAATAAAGAAAAACGAGAGGAATATAAAGATGCCCACAACAAGGAATCTTTAAGAAACAAAATGGGTGATTCTGCTGTAGCTAATTCTATACCCGCTCCGGCAGCTGATACTTCAAAAACCAAACCCGACAGTCCAAAAGTTAAATAAAATCACAAATCCACAGACTTCTGTGGATTTGCACTTAAAAAAACTTGACTGAAAAAAAACCGGGCAATCAACCCCGATTATAAGATATGGTTTATATTCTGTGAACAGAATACTTCCTTTAAAGATAAAAACAGGAACCGTGGCTGTTTCAATGATGAAATATACACGCGTTCCATATATAAATTTTCATGGTTTAGTTTTCAGCTTAGGGATGATTTTCTTACTATAATATTATTTCAGGAAAAGAAATATTCCTTCAAAAAATAAAAGAGATAAGCTGTAGTATGATTGTATTCATGTCCCTCGAACTGGCGCAAAGATAGGATAGCAAAGGGTTCCTGTAAAACAATAGGTTGTTCATTTTCGTGAAAACAGTAAGATAGAATTTAAAAACCTATCTATTTTTAATCATTTTCAGGAAAATGAACATTTTTATCTGATTGATTTTCAGCATCAAGATATTTAATATAGGCTGATGGAGAATAGTCTGTGACCGCTTTGAAAACTGCAGCAAATTTACTGTGTGAAGAGAAGCCGCATTCATCAGCAAGGATGCTTATTTTATACTGTCGGTATTTCTCATCGTTGATCAGCTTATCCACAATATATCTGATTCTCAGTCGGTTGATATACGATTTAAAGTCAGCACTCTTATGCTGATTGATTACATAAGACAGATATTTTGTATTGGTATTCAATTCACCTGCAAGGAAAGACAGAGACATTCCCTTATTGTTATAGAGATCACCTTTCTCAAAATCTTCAAGAAGTTCAAGCAGCTTTGATTCTGTTTCGGAAGTCATCAGAGAATCATTTCGTCTTCGGTCTGTTTCAGAATCTTTTTCATCAATTTCTTCCACAGATATATTGGAAAACTCAGAACCATCGGATTGTTTTAAAGGATGATTACTTCTGCTGCTGATCATTTTCAACTGAGTTCTTATGATATTTCTGAACTTTGAACGTTGTTTTTTCTGTTTCGTTCTGAAGAAAACAAGTAAACCAACCAACAATGTAAACAGGACAATAATAGTGGCATTTTTCACCAGATTCATCTGTCCGTTCTTCTTACTGGTCTTCCCTTTTGAAACCTCTACTCCTTTCATTGTGAAGCTTTGATTACGAGCTGCAATACTGTCGTATGTCCGTACATATTTCACAGCATATAAAGAAGCTTTGAAATTATCCCCCATCCCTTCATAGTAATCATTTATATTGGAGTATACTGCTTTTTTCAATGTAAGACTTCTGGAGGTGTCTGCTATTTTTTCTGCTTTTTTCAGGTATAGTTCCGCATCTTTCCAGTTTTTCTGCTTCAGACGGATTCCTCCCAGACCATTATAAACCAATCCGAGCGTACAGCTTCCGACTTTGAGCAAACCTTCAGCTTTCCTGTAATAATTTTCAGAAACAGGATAGTCATTCAGTTTGAAATAGACATCACCAAGCAATTGATAGGAAGCAGCAGCTGTTCTGTTTTCATTACGGCTGTTGATTCTCTCAAAATATTTCAGAGAAGATTCTATAAATCGTATTGCATTTGAGTAATTGCCCAGTTCCATTTCATAGAAAGCCATTTCCTGATTCAGGAGTCCTGCCGCCTCATTACTTTTTTGAAAATCAGTAATCCTGCCGGAAGCTTCCAGTCCTTTTACAATGTATTTTTTAGACCTTTCATACAACCCTACCTGTCTATATTGCCTGGCAAGTAATCGGGTTACCACAGCCATCTGTTCCGGGTCATTTATCTGATTGATTATCGAGTGGGCGTTTTCACTATAGCAAATTGCTTTTTTAAGCTCGCCGGCATGATGATAAAGTTCTGAAGAGAGAATAAGAGATTGTATTTTCTCAGAAGGTTTCTGTGCCAGCATATAAAGAGAATCTGCGGTCTTGATCGCTTTGGGTAAATCCTTATGTGCGGTAACAGAAGACGTTCTTTCACAGATAAGCTCAAAGTTGTTTTTTTTCTGAGCGAATATTGGGACTGCTGTTACCAGCAAAAACAAAAATTTCAGGATATTTTTAGACATACAGAAACAAATTATTATTTTTATTTTATAATAATTCATCATTATTTTCACTGGGTGTCTTTTTGTTTTTTACAAAACTAGTGATATTTTATTTTTTATTAAAATATTATATTGAAATTTAATCATTTAACTTAAAACAGCGATTTACATTAATTTTAATAATTAGACCGAAATAATAAATGATTATCCTTCATATGAACCGATGCCTGTTTTAAAACCAAAATTCCTTTATAATTATTTTCAATATGAACGGCTCATGTGTCATCATATTTATTACATTTGCAGGGAATAAAAAGTTTTTATGAAAAAAATAGCAATACTTTCCTCAATCTTTATAGGAGTTCTTGCATGGGCACAGGGAATTAAATTTGAAGACGGCAATTTTGCGTCTATCCTTGCCAAAGCAAAAAAAGAAAAAAAACTGGTCTTTATAGATGCATATGCTTCATGGTGTGGACCTTGTAAACTGATGGTAAAAAATATCTTCCCACTTCAGTCTGTGGGTGAATACTATAATTCTCACTTCATCAATGCTAAAATTGACATGGAAAAAGGTGAAGGAATTGAGTTGGCTAAAAAATATAATGTAAAAGCATTCCCTACTTACCTGTTTATTGATGGAAACGGTGAAGCAGTACACAGAACGTTAGGATATGTTGAAGAAAAAGACTTTATCCAGTTTGCCAAAGATGCCGAAGATCCAAACAAAAGACTGACTTCTTTAAAAGAGCAGTTTGAAAAAGGAGAAAAAGATCCTGAGTTTCTAAAGAATCTTGCAGGACTTACAATGTATAATGATGCTGAGTTTGCCGGTAAAGTACTTAACCGTTATTTCCAGCAGAAACCAAGTTTAGATCAGGAAGATGTTCAAATGCTTCTTTCAGGGGTTCAAACTATAGACAGCCCTTTGTACAAAATTTTTCAGGATAAGAAAGCGGATATCGTTAAATTCTTCCCGGAAGATAAGTATGAAAAGTTTGACAAAAACATCAAGTTGAATACCGTTTCCAAAAAAGCATATAATGCAGATACAAAAAAATGGGACGACAACTATTTCATGTCTGAAACTCAGAAATTCCTAAGCAAAGAAGAGGCTGACAAGATCTTAAAAAGAATGAAAGCCAACAGAGCTTTAAAGAATAAAGATATTCCTGAGTATGAAAAATTGATCATTGACTTATACAAAGACTATTCTGCAGCAGGTTCTGAAGAACTGAATTCTCTTGCGTGGAACTTCTTTGAAAACGTAAGCAATAAAACATCTCTTGAAAAAGCAATTGCATGGGCACAGGAATCTGTAAAGAAAGATCAGAACTTTGCTAATACAGATACTCTGGCAAATCTTTACAATAAGATTGGGGATAAGAAAAATGCAAAAACATGGGCTGAAAAATCTATTGAGCTTGCAAAAAGTACAGGACAGGATTCTACTGATACCGAAAAATTATTGAAAAGCCTTTAATAGGAATACATAAACCAAAAACCGCAGAACTTTAGCAGTTCTGCGGTTTTTTTATATTGTTTAGGGAATAGATGTTGCCAACCGCCCCGTCAAAAATTCTTTGAATTTTCCCCACCCCTCCAAAGGATGGGAATTTTCACGTCTTCAGCTGTAATATAAGTGGAAAATAAAGCTTTCTTTCTGTTTTATAGATACAAAAGCTATTTACTCTCTTCTCTTAGTATTCAAACAGCACACTTCCCCAGGTAAATCCGCTTCCGAAAGCTGAAAGAAGTACCAAATCACCTCTTTTAATTTTCCCTTGTTCAATCGCTTCACTTAAAGCAATAGGAATAGAAGCAGCGGTTGTATTTCCGTATTTCTGAATATTGTTAAAGACTTTTTCATTCGGTAATCCGAATTTATCCTGTACAAACTGAGCAATTCTAAGATTCGCCTGGTGCGGAATGAACATATCTAGATCTTCAACTGTTTTCCCTGCTTTGTTCAATGCTTCCATCATCGTTTCAGGAAACCTTGTCACCGCATGTTTGAACACGAAGTTACCGTTCATGATTGGGTATACTTCTTTGTTGGTTACATTTTCAGGCTCTTTTCTCATTCTGTCACTCCATCCGAATTTTGAACCCGGGAACTGCGTACAAAGTTCGTCTGCATATTTACCTTCAGAATGCATATTCACCGCTAAAATATCTCCTGAATTTTCATCTTCTGAAGCTGAAAGTACAACTGCTCCTGCTCCATCTCCGAAAATAACAGAAACTCCTCTGCCTTCATCAGAAAAATCTAATCCGAAAGAGTGAACCTCCGCTCCTACAACAAGAATATTTTTATAAGTACCTGATTTAATAAATGCATTGGCAACACTCATAGAATATACAAATCCCGAACATTGATTTCTCACGTCCAGTGCTCCAATTGTATCGCATCCCAACATATCCTGAAGCAATACTCCGCTCCCAGGAAAATAGTAATCCGGAGAAAGGGTTGCAAAAACAATAAAATCAATATCTTTTGAGGTAAGACCTGCGTTCTGAATGGCTTTTTCTGAGGCTTTAAACGCTAAATAAGCAGTAGTTTCCTGAGCGTCATTCCTGTTTTTTCTATGTCTGCGTTCCTTGATACCCGTTCTTTCCGTAATCCATTCATCATTGGTCGTCATTAGTTTTGCTAAATCATCATTTGTAACAACGTTATCTGGAACATAAAATCCCACACCTTTTATTGTACTTTTAATCATATAGTTTTTTAATTTTGGCAAAGATAAAACTTATTTAACACATAGTTTTTCAAAATATTAGTATTTTTACTTTATGCCAATTGATACGATATACAGAACCTCCCAGTGCGAATGGGTAGATGTAGAGGCTCCTACTGCAGAAGACCTGAAATTTCTTCATGAAAGATATGAAATCAATAATCTTCTTCTGGAAGATACCATGGACCCCAACCACCTTCCCAAATATGAAGAGGACGGAAATATCAAATTCTTTCTCCTGCGTGAAAGTACAGAACTGGAAAGAAAGAATCTGAATACCATCAGTGACATCAGTACCAAGATCGGGATTTTTTTGGTGGAGAATACCATTATCACCATCCACAGGATGAAAACCAGAAGTATCACCGAAGTCAAGAAGAAAGTTTCTTTAATTCAGGAAGACCTTAATCCTCAGCAGATCACACTGATGATTGCTATATTGATCATGAAAAGTTTTGATGATGAATCTTTAAGTCTGTTTGAAACTATGGACAATATAGAGAATGAGATTTTCCTTAAAAACACCAATCATACAAGCCAGATCCGCCGCCTTTATAAACTGAAACGAAAATCAGGATTGAATTCACGGGTACTGGTGATTTCTACGGATGCCATTGATAAATTTAAATTATTGAATTTACAGGACTCCGAAATTGTTGATTTGAAAGATAAACATAAAGATGTAGTGGCAGATTTTGATCACTTGAATATTCAGATCACCAACCTTATTTCCATGTTCCTGGCACTTTCGGATCAAAAGGCCAACCAGGTTATGAAAGTTCTGGCTATCTATTCTATTTACTTCTTACCGATCACCTTTATTGCCGGGGTTTATGGGATGAATTTCGATAATATGCCTGAACTTCATCATAAATACGGATATTTTATAACGCTGGGAGCTATGGCTACGGTCATGATCAGTACGTTTATTTATGTAAGACGTAAACAATGGTGATTAATTTTTATATAAGCACAAAGACGCAAAGATTTTATCTTCGATAAAAATATAAACCGGTTGATTGCTTTTTGCCTTTAACCCAAACACCATCAAGACAAAATACCATGACCTCCGAAAACCTCAACAAAATCATGGAAGATTCTTCTCTTTCGCAGGCCTCCAAAGATAAACTGGCTGCTTTGCATGAGAATATATCTGCCAAAGAATTCTCTGATCTCCTGGATCAGTCTGGGAATCAGTATATAGAGTTTGTGCAGGAAGGTGGTGGTGTCTGGGGAAGTGCACTGGTAGGCTATCTTTACGGACTGGAAATATTTGGTATCCGTTTTCTGAAAGTAGCCGGAACGAGTGCCGGAGCCATTAATACGATGCTCATTGCGGCCTGTAAAACCAAAGAAGAGCCCAAAAGTGAGCTTATCAAAGATATCCTTTTCAGCTGGGATTTTTCCGATTTTATGGATGGAAAAACTTATGTAAAAACGACGCTGCATGCAATGCTTAACAATAAGGATTTTTTTAAGATCAATGCCATTATTGCTGCGATCCTGTTCATTATCCTGATCAGTATTCCTTTTTTGGTTTCTTCAGCTACTATACTGAATGCCAAACTGATGTTTTTGATTCCTCTGATTCCGGCTGTCATTCTCTTTTTCTGCATTCAAAAACTGTATAATAATTTTAGGAAAGAAAACAGCGGTCTCAATCCCGGAAATGTTTTCCAGAATACCATGCAAAATGCACTGGATCAATTTGGAATCAAAACGGTGGCCCACCTCAACGAGAAATTTATTCAGAAAGAACGGAATCTTAACCTCAACTACCGGTATGGAAACGGTCAGGAATATTATATAGTGACTCTGCAGAATATCGAAAAGATTAAAATAAAAAATAAGGAACATATTGATCAGACCCGATATCGAATTTTCTATGAAAGTGCCCTCAATAATGATTATTATAAAAACAATCCGTTTTACCTTCTCAAATCTGAATATGTTGTCATTACCACCGATATCAATGCTAAAATTAAGGTGGAACTTCCTACAATGGCCAATCTCTATTGGTCCGAAGAGGAACTGAAGCACATCAGCCCGGCGGAATTTGTAAGAGCATCTATGGCTGTTCCTTTTTTCTTTGAACCTTTTCAGAAACAGATCAATAAAGATGACAGCTCTGTAAAATACGCCTGGAGATATTGGATGAATACCAAACCGGAAGATATCAACCCTGCCGGGGTTTTCATTGATGGAGGCAGTATTTCCAACTTTCCTATTGACCTGTTTCATGCCGATGAAGTTTTTTATCCAAGAATGCCTCTTTTCGGAGTACAGCTGACTAGTGATTCTGCTATTCTTTCGGAAAGAGGGAAAACCAGTGCAGAAATCATGAAAACACCCTTCAGCTATGCCGGAAATATCATCAGTACGTTGAAAGGTTTTAATGACAAAACTTTCCTTACCAAACATACTTTTTACCGTTTATACAGTATACAGAGTGTGAACTGCGGTACCAGCAGCTGGCTGAATTTCTTTATGAAAAAAGAGGAAAAGGAAGAACTTTTCAACAGAGGTTTCCAGGCAGCCCTTGATTTTCTCAATGGTTTCGACTGGGAAAAATACAAATATGAACGCATGATGCTCACCATGAAAGAGAAGAAAATACTGAAAGAAGAGGATACGCCGACGGTGGGATAAGGATTTTTAGGTATTTTAGCCGAAAAGCAAATTTAATCATGAAATACATCTGCCAATGCTGCGGGGAAGAAAAAGAAGACTGGCCGGCAATAGCCTATTCATACCCTTATTTTTATTCCTGCTTATCCGAAGAAGAATTAAAAAATGCTGAACTCAGTTCAGACCTGTGTGTCGTCAAAGATCCTGAAAATACACACCGATTTATCCGCACAGTTCTTGTGCAGGAAGTTAATGATGACTGCAGAGATCTGGATTATGGAATATGGGTTTCATTGAGTGAGAAGAGCTATAATGAATATGTTGAGAATTACGATAATAAGGAATTTGAAGCTGAATATTTCGGATGGCTTTCTACCTATCTTCCGGATTATGATTTTCAGGAAAGCGTTCCTACAACTGTGGTGGTAAATAATGCAATCGGCAGGCCATTTGTTTATCCTCACCAAAGCTATGAACATCCTTTTGTACATGATTTTTATAATGGAATTACAAAGGAAGAAGCAGAGAAAAGAATCAACAGGATTTTAAATAAAGAATAAATGAACTGGATTATCAGAAGTACAAAGAAAGTAAAATTCCATACCAATCTTCAGGAAATTTTAAAGCCTATATGGGATGATCTGACTATTTATCACTGGATCTTAACTGATCTGGATTTTATATCTGAACAGCCACTTCCCATTAATTTTGATGAAGATTTTTTTGTTTTGGATCATCGGGAATTTGAAAAGCTTTATCAAAGCAATACTCAGATGATTTGGGGGATAATATCCGCTGTTCCAAATAATATTGTACCAGATACTTCATTAATCTCTAAACTATCTGCTGAAGATTCCATCGTTTGGGAACCTAATCATTTTTTAATTCAGGAAAGTATTTTAGAAATTATTGCTTTTGATAGCGGGTATACTATAGTAAAGTTTAAAGAAAAAAATCTTTCAGATAAATTTAAAGAATATTTTCAGGAACAGGCAGTAGATCTGCAAAAGTTCAATGAAAAATATATGAGTTGAACATGAAAAAATTTATCTCTGAAAAATTTCATATTATTCTTTTGGTACTCACTTTAGGATTGATCATATTCTGCATGGTAGACGAGAATTTATGGGTAAAAAAAATGCTCAAAAGTCCTAAATATACAATTGGAGAGGCTATTACGGATTGGCATCCAAAGAATAACAATGGTGTAGGAACAGATTATAGCTATCAGGTTAGTAATAAAATATATTATAAAACAACAAATTGTTCTTACAAAAAAGGAGATAAATTTCTCATCATTTTTGATTCTATAAAACCTAAAAATGCAAAAGTTCTTGACATTTATTCTATTGAGAATTATCTTATAGATTTAAAAATTCCCGCAAAAGGCTGGAAATATCAAGATGTCCCTTTTAATATTGATAGTAATACAATAAAGAAATATATTCAGGACTGGAATGTAGAACCTTTTGAATACATAGAAAAGTAAGTTGAACTCATTTAATTAAAGTCCAACTTTACTTTTACTCTGTTATAAAGCATCCAAAAACTCCAGATACATCGGAACACTTCTGTTGATCCATTCATCGGAAGAATCTCTTTCAATTCCGTAGTAAACAAAAGGTTCTTTATAATCTGCTTTTATATAATCAAACGTCAATTCATAAGGCCTGAAAAGCTCCTTCATGGTATATTTATACTCTCCGGATGTACTGTATCCTTCTTCATCAATTCCAGCAGTAACAGCCAGTGACATTTTCTTTCCTGCAAGCTTGAAACCACTGTTGCTTCCATACGCCCAACCATATAAAACCACCTCATCCAACCATTGTTTTAAAAGTGGCGGGCTGCTGAACCAGTAAAAAGGAAACTGAAATACAATTTTATCATAAGATTCCATCAACTTCTGCTCCTGAGTTACATTGATTTTTCCATCAGGATAAGCTTCGTATAATTGATGAACCGTATATTTTTCAGGATATTTTTTTAATTCGTCAGTCCATTTTTTATTGATCACAGATTTTTCAATATCAGGATGGATAATAATTACTAAAGTCTTCATTATGTTTAAATTTCTATTACAAAATTACGATACGTAACTTACATTTTGTACATTAGCCACCCATTGTATGGTACTATAAAAAATGTAAGTAATGACTAAAATAAAGGAAACTTCAACGAATTTTGCCAATAAAAAAGCGCTTGCTGATGAATGTCCGGAAATCTATGCTTCCAACATTATCGGGGGACAATGGGCATTGGCTATCTGCTGTTATCTGATCAATGGAAAAATGAGATTCGGAGAACTGAGAAAAAAGCTTCAGAATATTACAGAGCGTATGCTTACTCTTCAGCTTCGCAGGCTGGAGGAGGACAAAATCATTACCAGAACAGTATTTGCCGAAGTTCCTCCAAGGGTAGAATATGAGCTTACAGAAATCGGGTACAAGCTGAAACCCATTATCCTCGAGTTTGAAAAATGGGGAAATGAGCATAAAGAAGTAGTGAATAAAGCTACAAAGAATGATTGAGATTCCTACGGAGTGACAAAAAAGAAGTGTTTGACATTATTTACACACTCTGTCATTCCGTAGGAATTTATGTTTATTATTGATCCAAACTTCTCTTCCACAAAGGTTTTTGAGCCAAAACTTTTGAATGTATCGGACAGGTTTCATGATGGGCTCCTTTCAGATATCCGGTACTCATGAGAAATTCGTTGACAATCTCTCCACCTGTGAATTTGAATGTTTTTTTGAATAACTTCATCCATTCCTGCAATGTTTTAGGATGATGATGTTCCAGCCATTTTTCAAATGACCCGAATTCTTTCTGAAGCTCTAAAATCGTTCTGGCATTTTCAATCGCAGCATTTACCTTTAATTTATTTCTGATAATTCCGCTGTCATTCAACAGTCTTTCGCGGTCTTCTTCTGTATATGCTGCTATTTTCTGAATATTAAAATGATCATAGGCTTTTCTGAAACTGTCTTCTTTTTTCAGAACGGTTTCCCAGCTTAAGCCTGCCTGGTTGATTTCCAGAATCAGCCTTCCAAACAATTCATTATCATCATGAATTGAAAATCCATAATAGTGGTCATGATAATTTTTGTGCAGTTCTTTTCTGCTTTCGGGCTGCATACCTTCTATTGCTAAACAATAACTCATTACAATATTCTGTTTAAATTCTAAATAATGTTGTAAAAATAAATCAGGTTTGTGACAACTGTCCGTCAGTAGTGATTTTTATTTTTTAAATTTAATGATAATTCCATTTATTTTATCCTGCTCACAGAATATTCAGTAGTTTAGAGGATCCTAAAACGCTATCATGAAATCACTGTTTTCTATTATCTTTATTGTATGTTCTATTGTTTTAAATGCACAGAATCTATATTCTAAAGCCTATGGAAATCCAAAAAACATTCCTGTTATTTTTATTCATGGAGGACCGAGCGGAAATGCCACTTTATTTGAAGGAACTACAGCTCAAAAGCTGGCTGATAAAGGATTTTATGTCATTGTCTATGACAGACGCGGTGAAGGCCGTTCAAAAGATGAAAATGCCACTATGACTTTTAAAGAAAGTTTTGAAGATTTAAAAGGAATTTACACAGCTTATCATATTAAAAAAGCAAATATTCTTGCTCACAGTTTCGGTGGAATTATCGGGACTCTATTCACTTCACAATTTCCTGAAAAAGTAAATTCTCTGACTCTTGCCGGAGCTTTATTTACCCAGCAGGAAACTTATGATCATATTTTAAAACAGGCAAAAGAACATTTTAAAAATGATTCTGTACAGCTCAAAGAGATTTCGGAAATAGAAAATCTGGATAAAAATTCTGCGGCCTATAGAAAAAGATGTTATGAAATGGCCGGTAAGCTGAGTTTCTTCGATATGCCCAATCCTACTCCCAAAAGTGAAATGCTGAGAAACGAATACAAGGCAGGTGAGTTTTATAAAAACAATATAAGAAATCCTGATTCACCCCTTAAATTCTATAAAAATGAAACTCTGAACAATCTGGATAATACTCCCGTTCTAAAAGACATCCGAAAAAAAGGAATTCCCATTTTTGCAGTGTATGGCAAGGATGACGGAATATTTTCAGAAAAACAGCTGAATGATCTTAAAAATATCGTTGGGGTGAAAAATTTCAGACTTATCGACAACTGTTCCCATTATTTATTTGTAGACCAGCAGGAGGATTTTTTACAATTTATTAAGCTTACATTAAAATAAAGTGTAGTTTTGTAACCATGCCCCATTCAGGACTCCATATGAAAACCTATAAAGCTGTCATTACGATGCTTGTATTGGTGTTTTCATTATCACCGTGTTCTGTAAAAAGAAATGTTCTTGATATTTTTGATATTCAGTATATCAGCGGGCTGAATAAGGTAAAGATAACTTCATCTCTTTCTTCCAGCTGTGATGCTGCATCCGCTTCAGCAGGAGTTTCAGTCTCAAAAGCTAACATTCAGGGCCAATACAAAGATTCTTTTTCCAATTTTTATTCTTCTGCAGAGGTTTCTGCTGAAGAGAAGATTTTTTTCAATGAATACTCAGGGCATTCTACAGGAAACAGCCCGCCGAAATATATTCTGTTTAAAAGACTGAAGCTTAATCTGGTTTAAACTTTTTTAACCTAATTAAAAATCAGTTTTTTACAATACAATATTAATTTCAATGAAACATACTCTAAACAGCCAGTCTTCGGACATGGCCGGATTATATGCTTTATCCCTCCGCATGGTGATCGGATGGACTTACTTTTCAGCCTTCTGGCGCAGACTTATCCTCGAAAACAAGCTTATTCCTGATGAGCAGGGATATATCGGGGAAAAATTCAATCACTTTTTACCGAATGCACTCGGTATAAAACCTATTATTGAATATCTGGTCACCCATCCTGATGCCTTACAGCGATCCATGATGATTTTCACTATTATTGAAGCTATTGTGGGATTATTCATTATTCTCGGGTTATTTACACGGCTGATGAGCATCGGCATCTTCAGTCTTGCCCTTGGGATTCTATTGGGTTCCGGCTGGCTGGGAACAACCTGTCTTGATGAATGGCAGATAGGAGTTTTAGGAGTTGCTGGCGGATTTGTTCTGTTTCTTACCGGAAGCGGTCCTTATTCACTGGATTACTATTTCATGAAGAATAACAAAATCTTCACTCAAAAAAGAGGGTTTCAGTGGCTTGGCTCAGGAAACTTTCCTATCTCACAACCAAAAGTTCTTGTACTGGCAGGTTCGCTTATCATATTCGGGCTGACTCTTTTTACCAATCAGTATTTCCATGGAGGTGTATGGGGAACCCTGCATAATAAATCGGTAAAACCGAAACTGGAAATTTCAAATATTTCCCATACTAATTCGGATTTAAAATTTGAAGTCTACAGGACGGAAGGGGCCGATGTTTATGGCTCTTTCCTGATAGGCATCCATATTCTGGACAAAAATGGAAATATTTTAAAAGCACTGAATCATCAAGAACTTTCTGAATTGTCTAAAGAAAATATACAGAATCATTATGTCACCAAAGTAAAACCCGGAAAGCACAGCTTGGTAATTCCCTTGGGAGCAAAGGCTGATGTAACTTTGGATATTGATGATATTCTTCAGAAAAGTGAAATTCATGCGCTGAAACTGATTGATGTGAGCGGAATTGAGTGGATAGAGAGGATGAAGTAGATTAAATTTCAAGATTCGGGGTGCGGGTTTTATGTTCTCGCTAAAGCCGATCCTTAATTTATAATGGTAAAAGCGGACTTTAGTCCGCTTTTATTAATATTTTGAGATAAAATTGATTACAATAAGATCTGCGAAATCTTCAAAATCTGCGAAATGCTTTTGAAGAATCTTATTTCTCTGAGACCATTATATGATAACTGCATGAGCTGTCCGGGTCAAGTTTCAGCACTTTTATTTCAAGTAAAACATCCAGCCCCAGGGTATCGCAAACTCCCTGTAAAAATGGTTTTATGACCGGCCATTTCAACAGGCCAGCGATTTGCAGGCTCTGCGTTATTTTATGGTAACGGTCTACTCCTTTGATCAGCAGTTCACATTGGTGGTCATTTAATTCTTTAAATTCAAAATTATATTCGGGACTGGATGTAAAAATTGCTCCTATCAGTATTTTGGCTGCGGCCGGAATACCGGGCTGCAGATTAGGTTTTGTTTCAAGATTTCTCAGTGTCATTCTGGATCCGAGATCATACATGAAGGTACTGGAAAGCTGTTCAATAGCTTCGGCTCCATAAAGTCTGCCAATCTGCTTAAGCATTCCACCATAAAAAGCTCCTGTAATATCAGACAGGCGCTGGGTAAGTTCTGTAAAGGTTCCGGGAAAAAAATCTGAAATAATCTGAGCCTGATTCATTTCAGGAAGATAGACATCATGCTTTCTGAAATCTGATAATGCCAGATAGGTTTCCGGCAGTTGTATTTGATTCATATTTAATATTTTGTAAGTATGTTGAGATCATGGTTTAGTTAATTATTAAAACGAAAGACAATATTTAATAAAGCTTTCAGAAATAAGGACATTGTCTTTATTGAATATAAAAACAAAGTGGATGATAGTGCTCAATCAATTGATATTAAAAATGATATTCAGATAAAAATCCGGTACTTTATTGGGAAAACACCTTTTTGAAGAGGGTTTGAGGGATTAGGGAATCTATTCATATTTTTTCATTTGTTCTTGTAAAGCTAGAAAAAATAATTAAACTCTCCAATAAGTGATATTATTTTTTGTTTAACAGAATTAAAACTAAAAGTTATTGTCTGATATTTTTTTATGACAGAAATGAACAAAAAAAAACCTTCGAAAATATCGAAGGTTTTTAATTAAAATTTAGTGCATGGCTTCACTCAAATCTATTTTTTCTTTGCTCTTTCTTTCTTTTACGAGTAAGATAAACGGAATACATATCAGGAATACGATTCCGAGGTAAAGAAATACATCCATGTAAGACAATACCGTTGCCTGCTTGGTTACTGACATGTCGAGCATTTTATAAGCCGCATTCATCGCGGCGTCCGGGGTCATTCCTTTCGCTACAAAACTTGCCTTCAATGCTGCGAGTCTTTGCTGGACCTCAAAACTGTTTTCGTCAAGGTGGGAAATCAGGTTATTCCTGTACTTCTGGCCTGCATTGGCAATAAAAGTTGTAATTGCTGCAATCCCGAAAGATCCTCCTAGCTGTCTCATCATTCCGGTAAAGGCTGCTCCCTGACCAATCTCCTGCCCTTTCAATGTACTTAAGGACAAAGAGGTGATTGGAATAAACAGTAGTCCTAATCCTGCTCCTCTTACAATCAGCATCCAGAAAAATGCATCTTTACTGGTGTCCGGTGTCAGAATTTTATATCCCCAGAAACTATAGACAAAGAAGATGAACAATCCTAAAGAAACCAGGATCTGCTGTTTTGCTCCTTTTGCTAGCAATCTACCAATGATTGGCATCATGAAGGCCGTCGTTAAAGCTGCAGGAATCATCAAAGCTCCTGACTGAAGTGCCGTCCACCCTAAAATACTCTGGGTATACAGTGGAACGATGAATGTGGAACCATAAAGCCCAAATCCAAGCACGAATGACATCATGGTTCCGATTCTTAAATTGCTGTTTTTAAGCACCCTGAGCTCAACAATTGGATATTTAAAGGTAAGTTCCCTCCAGAGGAATAATATAAATCCTAAAATTGCTGCTGCTGTGAAGGCTACGATCATTCCGCTTTCAAACCAGTCTTCTTCATGTCCTCTTTCCAGAATGAACTGTAATGAACCTACCGTTACCGCCAGTAAACCAATTCCAATCCAATCTACATCCGAGACCTTACGTTTTTCGGCATATTTCGGACTTCTTACAAACTGCAGCGTCATCAAGGTTGCGGCAATTCCAATCGGAATGTTAATATAGAAAATATATGGCCAGCTGAAGTTGTCAACGATATATCCTCCAAGAGGCGGACCTAATGTAGGACCAATGATTACTCCCAGACCATAAATAGCCTGGGCCATACTTCTTTTTTCAATCGGATAAGATTCCGTAATAATCGTCTGTGAAGTTACCAATAAGGCTCCCCCACCGATTCCCTGCATCAATCTGAAGAACACGAGTTCCCAGATATTGGTCGCATTTCCACATAAAAATGAAAATATGGTAAATATAATGATGGATGCCGCAAAGTAATTCCTACGTCCAAACTGCTGGGAAAGCCAGCTCGTCATTGGTACTATAATTACGTTACCAATGGCATAAGCCGTAATTACCCATCCCACTTCAGAAAGTGTAGATCCAAGATTCCCCTTCATTTCATTCAAGGCAACATTGACAATCGTGGAGTCTACAATTTCAAGAAGGGCACAAAGGATAGCAGTAATCGTAATGATCACTCTACGCGCTCCATATTCTACTAATGAATCTTGCATAAGTTTTTATGATGTAAAAAATCAATGGCGAATTTTGTTTCACAAGTGAATCCTGAATTATAAAGCAGTCTATTTTAAATTGACTACAAAAACTGATTCACTATTGACAACGAAGTTCGCCATTGACTTTCAACAATTTTAAATGTTATTTCAAAGCAACTTCTGCTTTCACGTTCATTCCTGTTCTCAGTCTTTTTGCAATATTCTTGTCAAGATTTACAAAATCGATTTTTATAGGAAGTCTCTGGACTACTTTTACGAAGTTACCACTCGCATTATCCGGAGGAAGAATAGAGAAAGTAGCTCCTGTAGCCGGAGAGAATGAACTTACCACTCCTTCAAATTCCTGATCAGGGAAAGCATCAATCTCGATTTTCACCTTCTGTCCTTCTACCATTTTATCTACCTGTGTTTCTTTAAAGTTGGCTACAACCCATTTCTGATCGTTTTTAACCAAAGCAAACAACTGTGATCCTGCCTGCAGATACTGACCTGCCTGTGTAGACACTTTTCCTACATGTCCGTCTTCAGGAGCAAGAATTACGGTATATGATAAATTCAATTTTGCATTTTCTACATCTACTTCTCTTTGCTTAGCAACAGATCCGGCAACACTGATTTGTTGTGAACTTGCGGCTGTCTGAGAAGAAGCAATATGGGTTTGCTGAGCAATTTGATTTCTCTGATCAACTAAAACCTGTAACTGTCTGTCTGCAGATTGTTTTGCAGCTAAAGCCTGCTCATATTGCTGTTCTGTAATAGAATGATCTTTTACAAGATTAGCATATCTCTTCAAATCCTGAGAAGTTTTCCAAACGTTTACTTTTGCCGCTTCTATCTGAGCATTAGCAGTTACTACTGCCGCTTCTGAAGAACCGATATTTTTAGAAGTAGCTGTTGTAGTAGCTTCTGCATTTGAAATATTGCTTTTAGCAGTAGATAATGCTGCCTGAGCCTGTTCAAGAGCCATTTTCTGATCTCTGTTATCCAAAATCACCAACGTATCTCCTTTCTTTACAAACTGGTTGTCTTTTACTTTTACCTGAGCTACATATCCTGAGATTTTAGAAATTACCGGTGACATATTGGAAGCAATCTGAGCATCGTCAGTTTCTTCATGATACTGTCCGTAAGTAAAGGCTCTGTAACCATAGAATCCTCCTCCGATTACTACTGCCGCTAAAATGATAGGAAAAACTAAACTTTTTTTCTTTTTAGGTTCAGCTGCCTGTGTATTATTATTTTCCATTTTGGTTTCGATCTGATTATTTAATTGTTAAAGTTCCTGTTGTCTGTAATAGTTTTCTGTATGCTAAGGCAGCATCTGCTTTAGCATTGATCACTCCAACGTTGGCTGCAATCTGAGCCGCATCTGCATCCAGTAATTCTGTCATGGTTGCAAGACCGTTGTCGTATTTATTTTTTGTAATTCTGTAATTTTCATTTGCCTGCTCAGCAGATTTTTCGAAAACAACAATTCTCTTTTTTGAATAGTCTGTATTCTGATACTCTCTGTTGACATCAAGCTTAATGTTATCATTCAATAGCTCATCTGTAGCGGCAAGTTGTTTTTCTCTCGCCTGCGACTGTCTTAATGAAGAGTTTTCTTTCCATAAGTTGGATAAGTTATAAGAAACCCCGATTCCTACATTGATAGCATTGTATACAGTAAGAAACTTAGGAATATCTGCGGCTACATAGCCTCCGGTAAATGCAATAGAAGGAAGATTTTCAGCTTTTGCCGCTTTTGATCCCAACTCTGCCGCTTTTCTCTGTTGTGCCAAAGCCTGTAAGTCCTTACGGTTTTCTCTGGCTTCAGTTACATAAAAATCAACAGGTTTCACATCTGAACCTTCTTCAATATAGTTTTCATCTACTACTAACTCTGTAGTTTCAGGAATTCCTAGCAACAAATCCATATTGATGTTGGCAATATTGTAGTTGTTCTTAGCTTCCAATAGCTGAAGTTCGATATTTGAAGTCTGAAGGTTTGCTTTTAATCTGTCATTTCTCGCAATCAAACCATTGTTTTCCATTTTAAGGAATGTTTCATCTCTTTTTTGAGAAGCAGCAAGGTTTTCTTCAAAAACTTTAATAGACTGATTGGCTTTAAATAAGTTGTTGTAAGCCTGGGCAACATTATAAGCAATCGCAATTTTGTCGTTCTCAGTGCTTAATTTCGAAGCTTCTACCAAATATTTCGCTGACTGAATACCATACTTGATTCTTCCTCCGCTGTAAATTGGAACACTAAGATTAGCTGAACCGTAAAGTACTTGATGTACTTCGGGACCTCCTGCTCCTGAAACACCCGGAAGTTTGATATCTACATTCGGTTTTATCGGAAGATACATATAGCTGCCTGATACTTTCAATTCCGGTAACTGTCTGTTTTTAGCTTCCAAAAGATCAGCTGTAGCCTCTTCGATCTTGGCTGCATCGATCTTGAGATTCTTGCTGTTCTGGATTCCCAACTGTACAGCTTCGTCAAGAGAAAGTGTTTTTTTCTCCTGAGCATTTGCATTTGCTATTCCTACGAATAGTGATAATGCAATCACTGAGTTATTTATTCTCTTCATAACCTAAAAGGTCTTTTAGTAAGTATTTAATATGTTTATTAAGTTCTGTATAGTATTTTGCATCAAAAGTTTCCTCATCCTCTGTTTCATTCAGAAACTCTTTATACATTTCTTTTGCATTGAATGCATAAAATAAGGTTCCGCTTATAGTGGAATGAAGGAGATAAATAGGTGGATTTTTGGTGAAAATTCCATTTTTAAGACCGCTTTCCAATATTTGTGAATACATAGAAAGGAATCCCATTTTAGTTTGTTTCAAAAATTCTATAATCTGAGGATTCTTACTATACAGCTGTTCTCTCTGCATAATCCTGTAAAAGCATTTTTGAGTACGGATCTTGTTAGAAAACTGATCGATTACTTTTTCAATCTTCTGCCACTCGTTGATATCGGTTCTTCCCAAAAGGTCTTTTGAAAAAAACTGACCTTCATTCATTCTGTATTCTACTAATTTCTCATAAAGTTTTTCCTTAGAGCCAAAATAATACGAAATCATAGAAATATTTACATTAGCATCCTTTGCAATTTCACGGGTGGAAGTTCCTTCGAATCCCTTTTCTGCAAAAAGCTTCTCGGCTGCGAATAATATATTTTCTTCTTTTGAAATCATGTTAGTGTTCATTTTTCAGGGCGCAAATGTACACAAGTTTTAACACAAATCAAACGATTGATTGATTTTTTAATATAGATTTAATTTATTGTAAAGAAAAGACGTTTTCTATAATGGGCACTGAAACTGCTGGAAAGCCTGTTTTCAGACAAAAACAACCTCAGAAAGCTTAATAATAATGGAGTATTTAGAGAAATTTCACTGCAAAATGTGAATCTTTAACACAATGTTAATGTAAAATGTATTAAAAAAAAGGAAAAACAGAAACAAAAAACTCCGGCTGCTACCGGAGTTTTATTTATGTGCTTTTGTGAATATATCTTGATAATTTTATGCCAAGATCGGTCCAGACAATTTTAGGATTTCCGTTTCGGGTAAGGTGCAGATCCGCAGTATTGATTTCTTCCAGAATACTTTCAATATTGGCGCCACTGATAAATTTTGAAAACCCTGCCCAATTGAAGCCGTTCGCATTAATCTTTTTATACACCAGATTTTCGGACTGATAATTCTGAAGTAATGCCAGTCTGAAGATTTCAGAACAGTAGTTCAGGAAATTTTTCTGCTTTTCCCTGTTCCATCCTGCTATTTCTCTTGCCCAAAGAATGATACTTCTCAGATACTCAGGTTTCTTTTTCACCATAAATGCATCTCTCACCCACTGTACAAAGAGCTTTTCGAATTCATTACTTTTATCTCCAGAATTCAACAGTTTTATGGCATCATTGAGATCTCCCTGCGCTTCATGAACAATCTCTTTCACTTTTTCTTCTGAAACAGAAAAGTTCTTTTTGAGATGGTTTTCAATATCTTCATCATGTATTCTCGGGATTTCTACAATCTGCGTTCTAGAAAGGATGGTAGGAAGAATATCATTGGTACTTTCCGCAGTAAGAAGGATGATTGTTTTAGCCGGTGGTTCTTCTAAAAATTTCAAAAACTTGTTGGAAGCGGCAATATTCATTTTATCAGCTCTCCAGACGATAAGAATTTTAGTTCCTCCTTCAAAACTTTTCAAAGAAAACTTCTGGTTCTGGTCATCAATTTCATCTGCGGAAATAAACAGCTGCTTATTTTCCGACTCTAAAAAAGCAGTCCAGTCATCATAGCTTGCATAAGGAGAAGCCATGATCATTTCTCTGAATTCATCAAATTTATTCTTACTTAAAGAATTTCTATTATCCGTAAAAACAGGAAAGCTGAAATGCAGATCCAGGTGATTGAGATGTTCTACTTTCGCTGCAGCATGTTCATTCTCACGATTTAGAATCTCTTTTGCATAGGCTAAAACCATAGGTAAAGTTCCGTATCCCTCTTTTCCTACAAAAAGTTGGGCATGGCTCACTCTGTTTTCGGCAATGCTTTCTCTAAGAATTTTTTTCAGATTCGTCTGTCCGGCGATGTTCTCCCAATTCATGTTTCAAAGATAAAAAATCTTATCTCAATTTATAAAATTAAGTCTGCTTAAAATGTATAAAACTATAGATTACAAATTTCAAAAGAGATCACTCCTATCCTATTATAGGAAATATCAATAATAAGATTAGAATAAAACTTAAAATTAAATTTTACACAATTTAATTTTAAGCAATAAATTTACGGAGTGAAATTTTTCGTAAATTCATTACGGTTTCACATCATTTTCAACTAGTAAAAATCATACACCAATGGATACAAACCTGGAACAAAAAATCAAAGGTATATTTCAACAGCAGAAAACCTTTTTCAAAACCAATAAGACTAAAGATATTGAATTCAGAAAAGCGCAATTAAGAAAATTCCGTAAAGTTTT
Source organism: Chryseobacterium sp. JV274 (assembly GCF_903969135.1). Lineage (NCBI taxonomy): Bacteria > Pseudomonadati > Bacteroidota > Flavobacteriia > Flavobacteriales > Weeksellaceae > Chryseobacterium > Chryseobacterium sp. JV274. The sequence goes on from NZ_LR824569.1 coordinate 1,567,828, forward strand.
TTTGCAGCATACGGATGATCTTTGTGAAGCCCTGTCTATTGATCTGGGAAAAAGCAGAAAGGAAGCAGAGTATGTGGAAATTCAAATTGTCATTAGTGAGCTGGATTATTTTCTGGAGAATATTGATGAATGGGCAAAACCAACTTCCGTCCCTTCAAAGCCACATCCATCAGGAGCTGAAGTGGTAAGCAAAGTAATGTATGAACCTTATGGTGTTACCTATATTATTGGCCCTTTCAACTATCCGGTTCAGCTTACATTCAGTCCGCTTATTGGCGCTTTGGTAGCCGGAAATACAGCTATTCTAAAACCTTCTGAAAATACACCTCATGTTGCCCAGGTTCTTGAAAATATTGTAAAAGAGTCTTTCGATGAATCTTATGTAGCAGTCATTCAGGGAGCTATTGAAGAGAATACTCTATTATTAAGCCTTCCTTTTGATTATATTTTCTTTACAGGAAGTCCGAATGTTGGAAAAATTGTGATGAAAGCAGCCGCAGAGCAATTAATACCTCTGGCATTGGAACTTGGGGGAAAATCGCCAACGATTGTTCACAAAGATGCAGATCTTGATAAGGCGGTAGCAAGAATATCTTACGGAAAGTGGATTAACTGTGGGCAAACGTGTGTTGCTCCGGACTATATTTACATCCATGAATCTATAAAGGGTGCATTTATTGAAAAGTTTAAAGCGCATTTAAATACTACTTATGAAGGTCAGTCATTAGGGAAAATCGGGAAAATTGTGAGCCAAAATCAAATTAAACATCTAGCCGGTTATTTGGAAGCAGCTCCTGAAAAAGTGATCTATGGGGGCAGCTATGATCTGGAAACCCGTCATTTTGAAGCTACTTTAATGGATAATATCACCTGGAATGATCAGGTAATGCAGCAGGAGATCTTCGGCCCTATTCTTCCTATCATGACATATAGTGATATTAATGAGGCTCTGGAAGAAATAAACAGCCGCCCAAAACCACTGGCATTATATGTTTTTACAGAAAACCAGGAATTTGCAGATAACGTTTTGCATCATACCACAAGCGGAGATGCGGAGATCAACAGTACAATTATCCATGTGGGTTCGCATTATTTACCTTTTGGGGGTGTAGGAACTTCAGGAATGGGAAAATATCATGGAAAGTTCAGCTTTGAAAGCTTTAGCCACAGCCGATCCGTGCTTCAGGTAAAATAATAAATAGAGATAATAAGTCCTATAAACTAAGGCTGTTCAATATAGAACAGCCTTTTTTATATAATAGAACTGATATTTTAACTGATGAAAATTTGCATTTTTCTTTGAAAGAAAGGCCCTTAACAAACTTTAACCACATATAATTTTTACAATTCATTAATATTTAAGATATTTGCGCATTGTTTTAAAAATAAAGAATGAAAAAAATCTTTGTAGTATCATTCATATCAGTTGGATATTTTCTAAATGCACAGAGTCTAAGCAACTCGCCTTATGCAACGTATGGAATTGGAGATGTGAAATATGATAATACGATCGAGACTACTTCTATGGGAGGTATATCAACTGCTTTTATAAGTGATTTCACTAGTAGTTTCAATTTTGCCAACCCGGCAAACAACGCCAATTTTGAACTTACGAGTATCAGACTGGAGGCTACCAATGAAAACAATTATTTCAAATCGAACTATAACGATATGAAATCTACAAAGCATTCTACGTATCTTTCCAATATTTCTCTTGCATTTCCACTATCTCCAAAAGTGAAAATGGGGATTTCATACCAGCCATACAGTTCTAAAAGTTACGATATCGTAAATGAACAATTGGCTGCAGACGGAACTCCAATGTATAAAAATAACTTTAAAGGCAGCGGAACATTGAATGCTGCACAGGTTGCTGTTTCTTATAAAATTAATCAGGAACTTTCTGTGGGAGCAAGAGCGAACCTTTATTTTGGAGACCTTAATGACCTTAATGAATTCCGTGCGTACAACCCTGCTACAGGTAGTTATGCTGGTGAATATGTTAACGGTTATCAAACTAAAAACAGAGTCAGAAACTTTAATTTTACGCTTGGTACAAGCTACCAGACTTTAAATACCCGTACTGATAAGAAATTCACAGTAGGAGCAACTGCTACTTTTGGTAACACAAGTAATATGACTACTGAATACGTCAACAGTACTTACAGATACTCTGATGCTCAGGAAACCAATAAGGTATATGAGACAATCATAGATCAGCAGGAAACAAAATCTAAAAACCTTCTTCCATTACAAGCATCCGTAGGGGTTGGATATGGAAGTGAAAACCATTGGTTCTTATCAGGACAGGTGGATTATAAAAAAGGAGAAGATATCTCTTATTTTGGTAAAACTTTCGACTTTCAGGATACGTACAGAGTTTCTGCCGGTGGATGGTACCTTCCTAACTATAATAACTTCAGAAACTACTTTTCAAGGGTAATCTACAGATATGGAGCTTTCTATGAAAGAGGAAACCTTAAACTGGAAGGAACAAGCATCAACAAATTCGGTATTTCTGCCGGGGTAATGCTTCCATTCAAAACAAGTAGTATCACAAGAATGAGTGGTCTGGAAATAGGTCTGGAAGTAGGTAAAAGAGGAACTCTTAAAAACAACCTGATCAATCAAAATTTTGTCAACCTGAAAATCGGCTTTAATTTTGCTGATAAATGGTTCCGAAAGACTCTTTATAACTAGAATGAATTTTTCAAAAAAAATATCATATAAAAATATAGCATGCCTTTTTAGTTGTGCTATATTTTTTATATTGACATCCTGTGAAGAGGATCTTACCAAAAGAAATGGCAGCCAAAGCAAAAATTTCCCTTCACAAATTATCAACAACGCCAATATTATACAGCGTGACTCCGGCTTTATCACTTTAAAAGCCAAAGCACCCATCATTGAAAAGTATGAGCTGATTGACAGCCCTTATGTAGTAGCCAGAAAAGGAATTGACATTGAGTTTTTTGATAAAAAGAAACCTAAAGTTCCGGGAAGGATTACAGCTAAATACGCCCGTATCTTTGAATATAAAAAATTCTACGAAGCCAAAGGTGACGTAAGGATAAAAACCAATGAAGGACAGAGATTTGCAATGCAGAGTATTTATTGGGATCAAAGAAAGAACAGAATCTATACTAAAGATACAGTATATGTTACCATGGAAGACGGCTCTACGCTGGTAGGCGCCAATGGAATGACTGCAAAGGATGACTTTTCAGAATATACTTTCTATAACAACTCAGGAGATTTCAGTTCAAAGAGAATTTCTGAGAATAAAAAATAATCCAAAAAAATAATGAAAGCTCTGGCTATTGGACTGATGTCCGGGACAAGTATGGACGGTTTGGATATCTGTCTTGCTGAATTTGAGAAACAAGACAAATGGACCTTTCAGATCCTGAAAGCCGAGACAATCCCCTATTCTGAGGATTGGGAAAACAAACTTCGAAACTCTATTCATCTTTCTGCTGAAGATTTACTGGAACTGCATTCAGAATATGGTTTTTACCTTGGCCGGCAGGTGAAAAAATTCATTCATAAGCATCAGCTCGAAAACATCAGCATGATTGCATCTCACGGTCATACGATTTTCCATCAGCCTAAGCGAAAATTTACCCTTCAGATAGGAGACGGCAGAGCAATCAAACTGGAAACAGGATTACCCGTTATCTATGATTTCAGAAGCCAGGATGTGCTGATGAATGGAAACGGAGCTCCGTTGGTTCCTATAGGTGATGAATTACTTTTTTCAGAGTATAACGCCTGCTTAAACCTTGGCGGGTTTTCCAACATATCTTTACATTCAGACGGAAAAAGAATCGCTTTTGATATAGCTCCGGTTAATATTGTATTGAATCATTTAGCACAACAAATCAACAAAAGTTTTGATGAAAACGGAGCGCTTGCTCAAAAAGGAGAAATAAATGAAGCTTTGCTGAACGATCTTAATACTTTAGATTTCTACCAGCATTCACACCCAAAATCTTTGGGAATCGAATGGTGCAATAAACATATATTTCCGGCTCTTAAAAACATTGAAATCTTAGATGCCCTTGCCACTTTTACGGAACACACCGCACAGCAGATCGCCAATGTTATCAATAAAAATAATATAAAGGATATTCTTATCACCGGCGGAGGTGCTTACAACTCATTTTTAATTGAAAAAATAAGATCAAAAACACAAGCTGAAGTGATTATCCCTAAAAAAGAAATCATTGATTATAAGGAAGCCCTGATCTTCGCTTTCATGGGTGTTTTAAAAGTAAATAATGAAGTGAATGTACTGTCTTCTGCTACAGGAAGTTCCTATGACCACTGTTCAGGGGTCATTGCATAACAATTTTCATATCAAAATAAAAAAACCTTCAAAAATGAAGGTTTTTTTGTTATTTATAGGCTTCGATTTTATCGGTAAGCGTATTGATAAAGTTCTGTAAAGGTTTTTCCACCATCATTTTGATGAATGGATTGAATTTTCCCTCGAATAACATCTGAACTTCAGTCTGATTATCACTGATTGGGTTTAAAGTTGCTGTTAATGTGAAATCCAAGCTTGAACTTGCAGATTTTAAAACAGCTTTCTGATCATCTACTTCGTCTATTTTTAACGCGATTTCCGGCATTCCCTGTAATCCGAATTTAAATCCGTTATCTCTTGTTTCAAATTTTTGAAGACCATCCGGCATAAAATCTTTATAGTTTTCAGGTGATTTTAACAACTCGGTAAGTTCTTTAGATGATTTATTGACAATAATCTTTCGTCCTTCTAAATTCATTTTTTATTTTTGTATTTAAATTCTTAACTATTACAAATGTATAAAGTTTTTGCGTACCTTTACTATTAACTGATAATCAATACTTTATTTACTACATAAATTTTTGATAGTAAAAAATAGTAAAAACCCAAAACATACATTACATGAAAAATTTCGAAGTACGAGTGTTTTCATCTAAAAACATGGATGAAAAATGGTACGTCTACATTTACCACAATAGCAAAATTATAAAAAAAATCTACAAAGGCATCAACTCTGAGCGTTCTTTTGAAGAAAGAATGATAAAGGCTGAAACTTTAAAGAGGATTATCGAAAAAGAAATCAATGAAGGATGGAATCCTCAGTCCAAAAAGAAGAACCAATCAATGACGATATTCCAAGCATTGGAATTTGGTCTTGATAAAAAGAAGGCATCTTTAGCCTCCGGATCATATGGTGAATATTCTATTGCAGTGAATATTTTTAAGCACTATGGAGCTATAGAAGGATTCGACAAAATTTCTATTCAAAATTGCGAGCGTTATCACATTAAGACCATTTTAAATGCTGCAAGAAATGACAGGAGTTGGTCATCTATGAATTATAATAAAACATTAAGAAGGTATAGTTCTATCTTCTCCGAGTTAATTGAGTGGGAAATAATCACATCTAATCCAGCTAGAGATATTAAGTCTTTGAAAGAAGAGAATAGAGGTGGATATGAAGTCATGACAAAGAAAGAGCAAAAAAAGGCGTTTAGTCATTTGAAAAAGCTAAACTTCAATTACTACGTTTTTTGTTCAATAGTTTATTATATGGGAATACGTCCAGGTGAATTACTACGATTGAGATGTAAGGACGTGGATGTTGAAAGGAAGATAATTAAAATTAATTCGGTGTATTCCAAAACAAAAAAAACAAGAGTTGTTCCAATTATAGGAACAATAAAGAAGCTAATATATTCTTTTGATCTTTCAGATCCTGATTTATTTCTTTTTGGACACCCTATCCCTGGCAAATTGCCATTTTTGAAAGAAAATTTCTTCTGTCCAAATAAGTATCAGTTTGATAGGGCTTACCCTACTAAATTATGGAAAAGGGAAATAATTGATGGATTAAAAATTAATAAGAAATTGTATTCAAACAAGCATAAAGGCGCAAGTGATAAGCTTAGAGCAGGTATAGATATTGAAACTATTGCGGCAATTTTTGGACATTCAAGACAAAAAATGACAGAGTTGTATGCAGATTATATAAAAGAACTTCGTTTCGAGAAGGCGCAAAATGTTGTATTAGACGAGTATTAAACTTAAGGCGTAGCTAAAATGTTACGCCTTTTATTTTGGTATTCTAGAATCTTTCCGTATCCATTCAATACCATCAATAGGATGGTCTTTTGTAAGTATTAAATCCGGCTTAATAGGCTTTTGCAATACTATTTGTGTTTCCTGTTTTTTACCAACCTCAATACCTCTTAAAATGATTGAGAAAGTAACCTGTTCACCTATTTTTAAGAATCCAGTTCTGAATGCAAGTTTATTGTATGCATAAATATCTAGCAGCTGATCTTTTTCAAATGACTTTATCCTGATGATTCTCTCTGTAAAATCATCTTTTTCAGTTTCTTCAAAAATTTTCAAAACAACACCAGAAATTTGCATAATTAAATTTACAATTTTCCGGCAAAGCAAAACCCTTTATACGTCAGAACTTGACGCATTAAAAAGTTATCCACAAAAAAATCCCCGACCTAAATCGAGGATATATTAATTACTAACTCATTTCATAGAAAATGAGAAATCAAATATAATATTTTAAATCAAAAATCCCCGGAAAACCGAGGATAAAACTAATAACCATGAAAACTCAAATTAATGAGTTGTATTGTAAATTTCGTTTGCCTTTTGAATCAAACTATTTGTAACATGCTTCCTATCTACATTATGGAAATATTTTTCCTGAAAATCCGGTGTATCTAAAGATGTTACATAAATCTTTCCTAAATAGTAAGAACTTGTAATATCAACATGGATATTTATTTCCACAAAGTCAAACCATTCAATAATTAAACTTTGTTGTAAAAGCTCAAACAAATCATTAGGCAATGGTGTCTGCGATGTTGTTCTGTCATGCGACCATCTTGCGAAATCAGCTAATGCATTTTTTGTAAGTATCATATTCTTATATTTTGTGGAGACTACTCCGTGGGGTTTAAATATTCAACTGCTTCCATAAAGGTATCTTTCACAGTGTAAAATTCATCAATTGTTGCTTTGTATTCAGGATCTAACATTATTCGCAGAAACCTACCCATTGATAAATCTCTAAGTTTAATCGCATCTTCTGTAGAATTAAATTTATGCACAGAAATATCGAATGTATAATCAGTTACAATTGAATTGTCTTTTTGCTGCAGGAAAACATTATCAACTTTCACTCTATTTCCAGTTAAATATTTATATAATGCGTTTTGATTTTTAACACTAGATCTAGTTCTCATCTCTATTCTTTTAGTCCTATAGCCTCTAAAGCGGAAGGGGTTAGTTCAATTCCTAAATAAGCATGAGCCAAAGCCTCTATTGTGTTTCCAATAAGATCACCGCCTCCCAATCCATTTTCGTGAACATTCATGAATTGAAACCTTTCTAAATAAATTGTCAATTTCAATGAGTCATTAAAAACTTCGTTTAATGCTGGTTTAGATCGAAAACCTTCAAACAAAATTCTATACTCCGATTGATAATACTCGTCTATCTCTTCCTGAGAACTTACATTTACCGGCATTCCCATGCATCCGCAATCTGAACTGTTACAGCATAATTGTAAAGGTTCTAAAATAACACCGTGTTTATCCATGGGCAAAAACATTCCCATCTTCAATGGCTGTTTTAGAAACTTAGTGTAGTTCGTTACTCGTACAACGAATTCAAGTCTAGCTTTATCACAGTCATACTGGTGTTCAAAATTAGAATAGACTTCTTCTAAAATTCGTTCTTGCTCCATAACAAAATCAGAAAGGGGGATTAGTTTCATGACTATTATAGTTTAAGTTATTTAAATTCTTTCCAAAATTTTAGCGCTTCATTTACTTGGTCGTTTGTTCCTACTTGAACCATTTTTGGAAGAAAATAATATTTTCTTTTTCTCACCAATGAATGCCTTTTTCTTAATGGGCCATATATAAGTTCTGGATATTCCTCCTCAAATCTTTCCGCTTCACTTTTTACAAATTCTTTATAGTTATCATCGTCTTCGTATAAGTAATAATATTGATCATCTATTGTCATATTACTTATTCTCTTATGTTCTAAAAATGTCTCATATAATATAAGATCAGGATTATATAATTTTTTATTAACCGCTCTTAACCCACTTGCGGACCAGTATTCGCCAAATAAATCTACTATATCTTTCTTGCTTTTAATAGTCGTTAACCATGCATCCCCTATTGAAATACCTGAAGCTGAAATGCTTTTATTGCCATTTACTTCAGCATGTGCGATAGCTTCCTTATTTAAATGTATCTCTAAGTAAGAATTAATAGTATTTTTAGATACTTTAATGTGTTTTATAAATATTTTAAAATTTGGTTTCATGATTGTCGTTTTATTATCACAAATGTATATCTTTTTAATATACAAAACAAATATTAAATGTTAAATTCGTAAATTATTTTGATATACATTTTTTCATTATATTTGTTGCAAACAAGGAACATGGCAAAGAAACAGCAAAACATAAGAATGAATGCCGACGCAAAGGCTATATTGGAAATAATCTGCGAAAAGCGCGATCATTCTCAAGCTCAGGTAATAGAAGAGGCATTAAAAAATGAGGCTAAGAAAGAGAAGATAACAAAAAAGCAAATTGAGGATCACAAAAACCAAACTCCCAACAAATAAAAAACCTCCCATGGCATTAGGAGGTTAAAAGTGTAAAATGAATTATGAGTTAAGATTTGGTGTTAAATAAGCTTTCATGATCACGTCAACCAATATGCCAAATTAATCACCTATTAATTAAATCTTTATTTTAGTGGTATATTTTATTTATTATACATATACGACAATAATAATTAACATCGTATGATCGCAAGCATATAAATGAAATTCATTCACGCATACATTTACTTTCTAATAATAAATGTTGTACAATCTTACAGTACAATCGGCTCTCCCCTAATAAGGAGAGTTTTTATTTCTACAAAAAACCCTCTACGCGGGAGGATACTTAAAAAAACTTGACTTGTTCTTGTCTCTTAAAAAAAACTCCGTAAATATACGGATAGACTGTAGTAATAACTCTACGGGAAACCGTAATGTAAGTAACGTTTTATTCTGTAGATTCACCAAAAATTATACAGAACGACATGTGTTGTCGCGTTGAAGTGTTATTTTCGCTATAATTATTGATACACAAAAGCTGTTTGTATTTCAAAAATGCGACGAAATAGCCTTCTAAGTAATCAAAATGGAAACAAATAGATAATATCAATAACCGTGTAAAATATGCCGCAGTATTACATTTTTTGTTTGTTGTATTGTTACAACAAACAATGTTATAACATTTTTTAGTACATGAATGAATCATCGGAACGAAAATTGCGTATTTTTGTTCACAGAAAGATACATGCATATTAAATTTAATTTGAATATGCAACATTTATTTAAAAAAACTAACTAATTAACCAATAAAACTAAAACAGAAGCCATATTAAATGTCGCATTCTTATCTGAAAAAATCACAAAACACGTATGATTCAGGTGATGTGTTACGGTCTAATAACATGTTTAATTCAAGTATACATTGTTATTACTACACTTGTATGCAGGCCATGAATCATGTTTTCCATATTAAAGAAAACCTAACAGATTCTCAAATTAGAGACCTATCTAAAACAAGTGAATCGCACAACAATGCAATCAATCGATTAGTAAAAATAATCGGATTAAGCTCAAGAAATGCTCTAACTGTCGATCTTATGAAACTAAAAGAAAAAAGACAATTAGCAGATTATAGAGAATTCCTTTTAGATGATGATGATAGCATTGAATCTAAAGGACTATGTGACAACGTAATGGTTCAGTTAAATAAAATATTATGAATAAGCAAATTAAATATTTATTAGAAGAGATTGGTAAAATTCTAAAAATCCATAAAGATCTTCTTATCAAATATGAATATAATTCAAATGTACATGTTCATTTTATTCTTTTGTATTCAAAAACATTAGATAAGGATACTATAAATGCCATTAGTGATAGTATGTATTTGAATTTTGTAGAATTTTTCCCAGATTCTATTGTAGCTATTTTTGACAATGACACTAAATACGAATTTAAGTTTGAAAGCTTATACGACAATACAAATGTTGATAATTGTGTTGTAAAAGTTAAAAACTATAGCTTAAAAACAGATACCATCTTAAGCATAAATAATTTGTCATGTGAAAATAATCAAAAAACAATAAATATTATTGATTATATTTCTAAAATTGCAATGAAATACAACACTGATTTCATCTACGAAGAACAACAAATTATAACTCCAAATATTGAGGGGCAAAAGAAATCCTGCATATATAATGACGAATTTGCCTTTGCTGCATAAATAAAATGAAAACAAACCTACAAACTATAATTTTAGCTGAAACTTCATTTAAGAGAGATAGAAGTATGAAGCCTGAAGACAAGCTTAAATTGAGCACAGAAATTGAAATTAAACATGGAATTGTGAAAGATAGTTTTCTTGTTGTTGAATTTATTTATAATGCTTCTTTCTATTACTCCAAAAAAGATAAAAAAAATAATCAAATAACATATTCATCCAAGCATGTTGCTCAGTTTGAATTAAGCGAATTTGATATTGAAAACAACGATGATTTATTATTGGCTGAAAGATTCTCTAATGTAAATGCCGCGGCTATGATTTTTCCATTTATACGAGAAAATATCGCAACAATATCTGCAAAAGCTGGCATGGCTTCGTTAATTATTCCAATTGCTAATTTTATAACTCTTTACGAAGAAAAAAAAGAAAAAGAGAGACAAAAAGAAGATAAAACTAAAAATGACAAATAAAAATTCCCCACCAAACAGCGGGGAATTTTTATTTCGCAAAGAACAGATCAGCCTCAGCCTTTCTTCTGCGGATGAGTCCGTTTAATGTTTTTCCGCCTGCGGTAATATATCGTTTTGTAAACCAATTTTTAATTTCTGAATCCGTTGCTTTTTTATTGATCAAAGAAAACAGAGTGTCAGATCCTCCTGTATTGTAAGTGTGAGAAACTAGGGCGTCAAACTGATTTTGATTAAGTGCTATTTTCACTTTCGAGTTCACTATCTTTTCATAAGTCGGCAAAACTGAAGCGAATAGCTCTGCTCCTTTTTCTTTTGTGATTGCAGGATCTTTCATGGTTACTTTCTTTCCTCCGGGATAGTAAGTGTTACCATACCCTATCGTCGGAATTCCTGCAGAATCCAGATAAGGCTTAGCGCTGAAGCCTTCAAATGATACAATCAGGTCTATTCCTTTTTGTGATGTTTTCATTTTATTCTATTTTAATTTAAACAACCTCTCTTTTAAACAACTCTTCTTGAACCGGAATCAAATTTTCAATTCTCTTTTTTCCTAATTCAAAGTACTCCTGATCAATTTCACTTGCTATTCCTTTCATTCCCATATTGTGTACTGCTTCCATACAGCTCATTGAGCCTGCGAAAAAGTCAGCCACTATAATTTCCTCACGTTGCTTTGATTCTGGAATAACTAGAGCTAAAAGACGTTCTAATAGTCGTACAGGTTTTTGTGTTGGATGGATATTATCAAAATGATTTCTTTTTACAGTTATAATACTTTTTTCTTTCATGCCATTCACTACCGACTGCATAGTTTTAACCGATCGGCATTGTTCTTTACTTACACCTTGTATTGTGGTATTAAATCCTCGTTTTTTATCATCACCAAACTTTACTATTTTTTTAGTCATAAATAGCTCTAATGCTTCCAATTCCTTTGTGTTGTTAAGTGCTGATTTAATTCTTTTAATGTCCTGAATTATGCCAGGTGTATTTTCTTGCTTAATCTCAAGATATGGCACCCGTACATTATTTATTGCTGAATTTCCAAATATCACAATGGTTTCATGACACCTGCTAATTGCATGCATAGAGGAAGTAGTGTAAGATTTGTCCCATATAATTTCCTCCTTGAAAGTGAGCTTCAGATCTGAAAGAATCGTATTCCAACGGTAAAAGCTTTCACCACGACCAAACATCACAATGAATCCGTTTTTTGTTAAAAGCCTTCTACATTCTGAAAAGAACTTATGTTCATCGAACGGTCTTTCGAGCTTCTGATTTTTCAAATACAAGTACGGAGGATCTATGCAGATCACATCTATGCTTTCATCTGGAAGTCTTTTCATTAATTCCAGGTTATCTTCGTTATATAGCTTAATGTTTTTCATTTCTTAAAGTATTTATAAATTCCAAATATTACGATTCCAACGACTCCCAAAATAGCCAGGACAATCCATAAACCGGCCTGAAATCCGGTAGCTTTTATTTCATTGGTTTTCTTTTCTACTTCCGAAGCTACCGCTTTAATTGTTTTTTTTGACACAAGCTCCCGAGCAGCATCTTGGATAATGTTTGTTTTTTCTTCGCTGGAGTTTTCTTTTTTATCTTCTTCCGACTTCTGGTAGTGATTGTTTATATAATAATCAGCGGTTCCACGAATGATAATACTTTGTAGTGTATCTCCGGAAACTACATTATGAAATATAAGTGGGTTTAAAGTGTCTGATTTCCCTTTAATGACAATATCTCCGGAAAAATCTTCCAGCTTCTTTTTAACTGTTTGGTCCGTCACTTTTTTTGTTGATTCCTTCACTGTTTTTTCTTTAACAGAATCCAATGTGACACGCTCAATATCTGTTCGGCCTTCATTAGAATAGAAAGACGTTTTATGCTTGGTCCTACATCCGAGCAAAATACTACTCAGCAGGATTATTATCAGTATTTTTGATTTCATCACTATTATTTTTAAGATTAAGATCTCTGATGTCTAATGTCTTATTGAACTTTTCGAATTTCTTCAAAAAAGCCAACGGAGGAAACTTACCGTCCGTGATGATTCCAATATTAACCAAAGCGTTTCCTGCTGGGTAAATGAAAATCATGATCTTACTTGCTACTTTGAAATAAACACTATCTAGGTCAGCGTCTGAAATTATCTGTATGAATGCTTCTGTTAAAAAGTAGACAAGAATAACAAGTCCTATTTTTTGGCAAAAACCAGTTATCATCTTTTTCGGTGAAAATGTCTCCAATTTCATGTGTTTCCATATTCCCGCCACTAAATCAGCAATAAGCGCGAAACCTAAAACGAAAATAAAAACATAGCTTTCAATGTACCATCCTGTAAGCCTTTCTGAAATAGAAAACCCAACTGCCGGAACTGCTGCCAGCTGAAAGGATGCCCAAACCTTCCCTCCGATTCCTCCGGAGTGTATGGTTATTAGGTTATTTGATATAAATTCTTTCATTATTCTATATTTTATTTACCCTATGAAAAGTCCATTTTGAAAAACACAAATAGTCCCTCCAATTGTTTTTTGTCCAGAAAAACCTTCTGCTATTTGTCCTCCTAATGCTGTCACATAAACTTTAAACCCTTTAAATCCTGCCCCGCCTATATTATTTAAGAAGACATATCCATCATTGACTGTTAATGCGTTATTATTTCCCTGTGGGCCAGATGCTGAAAGCTCCAACGCTGTGTTTCCAACGTTATTCCCTGATGCTGAAATTGATGCGCCCGTATTTATTACATTGCCAGCGTCTTTGGAAGAATTAATAATGAAATTTCCGATATATTGGCTGTTCGGATGCACATCACTTGAGATCATTAAACCGTCAACCAGATCGCCATTAGTGTTAACAGTGCCAAATAGTATTTTGCCTGTCGTACTTGTAAGAGTTGAAGTCGTAATATACCAACCATTTACACCGCCAATTGTCCCGGTATTTGCGTCGATATTCCCCTTAATCTCTGCATTTTTAGAAATCATTTTTCCATTCTGCAACACTTGAAAAACTGCATCATTCTTATGAGCGTAATCCGCGCCTGCTCCAAATCTTATACTATCCCCGCCGGCATCTGTAACAGAAGAAATAAAGGCGTTTCTTTCGGTTTCATTTCCTACCTCTATAACCTGAGACATCAATAAGCCATTATCAATTGAAGTGAAACCGTCCGAACCATCAGTAAACTTGATTTTACCTTTGATTTCTTGAGTGTCCAAATTTATTGTCATCTGGCCGTCAAGTGATGAAATAATACCAGTTCTGATCAGTCCGCCGTTTATGGTGGTTGTTCCTACAGTAATAGAAAGCACCCTAACACCTTCAACTACCGAATGGAGAATTCCAATCAGAAAGTAATAATCATTAGCGTCTGCATCAAATTTAATCTGCTCCTGCGTGAATACAATTGAACCATTTTGATCGGTTTTACTGCATTTCCCATAGACGTATCTAAACTGATCATCTGGAATAGTTTCAATATTCTCCGGGATATTCCACTCTTTGTCAAAAGTCTGAGAGTAAATGATTCCAGGATTGACTTTCACTTTATTCTTATCATTCTCAAACATTACGTAGAAAACAACGCTGCAGCTAATCTGTTGAGATCTGGCGCCAACTGAAATCATGTTTGTTTCAATAGAATTTGGACGGATGTTCTCCGGATTAAAATAATCATCCGTATCAAAGACAAGATTCTTAAGCTCTTCAGTGGTTTTTAATCCGAGTTTTGAATAATTGATCTGTCCTAAATTGGTGATGGATAAAACATTTTTTATTTCCTTAATTTGAAGCTCTACTTTAGAACTGTATGCAATTTCGTATGAGTCTGCAATTACAATTTTTAATCTAAATGGATTGTAATCATAGGATTCAATAAAGCTATTCGTAATCTGATTTACCCTCAAAATCTTGTCGATTCCCAAAACTGTATCATAAACTTGAATGTAATCACCAATGTCAAACTTCCCTACTCCTATTTTTTCCATGTAAGCAGGATCAACATTCAGATCGTAGGAAACCTTAGCGTTCTTATTTAGCTCAAATTGTTCAAGTCCTTTCTGTAGAAGTTCGTTTTCTGCGTTATCTATATATGTTTTCGGCATTACAATATCCAGCAATACATACTCATCCCCAATAGCAAATTGAAAAGCAGTTGAATTTTCATCCGGAAAGCTTTGCCCCTGATCATTTTTGAATGGAATTATTTCAAAGCTTTTCGTTGAGTGATTGTAACCGCCCTTTTTAATCTCAAATTCATATCCCGCCAAATTACCGGTATTGAAATGTACTTTGACAGATGTTCCTGCAATCAGATACTTTGTTGTCACCCCATCAGCTTCTTTCTCGTTCAAATCAAAATCCATTGTAGAATCTAAGAACTTAAATTTCGTATCTCCTAAAGACGTTATACTTCCTGTTCGATGTGGATATATTTCATCGAAAGTGATAGATCCTTCTTTTAATCCAAAACCAGAAATTGAGCTTTGATCCTCTAAAAAGTCAGCACCAGGTAATTTTAATCGCTTGCTAAAATTCCTGTATTCGTTAGGAATATTATTGGTTCCTCCGAAAACATATAGACGGTTTACAATGTCGTTATCATCAACATTATTCCTGGATAAAGAATATAAGCCTTTACCTTTTCCATACTCAAACTTTAACGGTACTTTCTTTCCGTAGTCTCCGGTATGAATTACATATTTACCATTCTCATACTTTATCCAAAAATCAGTTTTAAACTCATTGCAGATCTTCTGCATGGCTGATAGGCATGTATCATCACCGAAAGTTATTGTCTTGGTTTCTCCGTTGGTAAAATTCCCCAGCTCCCAGTTTGCAGCAAAACGCTTCATATTGTTTTTAAGTGCCAACAAGAAAACCTCAATTGTGCCGATCAAAGGAAATTCCAGATCCGGCCCAAATCCGGTTGCATCTGCATTGAAGTATTTACATCGCTGCATATCGAACATTAAACCCTGCGCAGTAATGTTATACTCATATGAGGTATTGCTATTCTTTACCAATGCCGGCAATGTATTAATGCGGTATACTGAATCAAACAAGATGAAATAATCATTGATCAGAATATCCAGCTTTTCCCGGGAATTTAGCTTTATCGAAACTGAATCATCCGAAAGCATAACCCGGTTAAGTGTTGCTGATTCTACAGAACGTTTCCCTCGCTCAATCAAATTAAACAAGGGTGATCCATTTCTGTATAGTGTTATATTATTCAATTAAATTACTTTATTAATTGCGTTCATTATAATGTTCGCCAGTCTTCTGTAGCCCTCAGAAAATTGATGTACGCCCTCATAAGTCAATTGCTGAATATTAAGGATATTTTGATTCGCGTCATTAAATAAATCGGCTAATGGGAAACTATACTTTCTTGCTATTGTCCTGATAGCTTCTGCATAATCATTTAAATCACAATTAACTGCATTTTTAGTGAATGAGTTACGAGGATTTGTAGTCGTAAATGGAAAAGTATTCACCTGCGTAGGCGTACACATTATCATTACAGCTTTAGGATTAAGCGAATATACTTTGTCAACGTATTTCCTTAATTCCGCATAGAACGTCCCATTATTAGTGGCGTTATCAAAGTCTGTTAATGCGCCTAATGGAGTAGCCAACCTATGATCATTGATTCCAATTAATAGCGAGAAAATGTCATGTGAAACCCAATTTGTTGAGCTCCCATTTAATTGCGCTAATGTAAACCCACCAGTGGCGTAGGTTGTCGATGTTTTGAACTTGACAGACTCTTGAATAACAAGCTGAAAGCCCTTACCGTAATTTTGATCTAGTCCATATCTTGTAATAGAATCACCGCAATAAGCTATTGACGTAGCTTCCAAATCAAGCCTATTTGCTGATAGCATTTTTTGCCTATACGATAAAGTTAAAATAGCGCTACTATCGTTATAGAATAGATATTTGTCAATATACGCTGGTCTTGTATCTGTGTTTATGTAGAGTGTGCCATTAACAGTTGGCGTGTAGTTTCCCTCATAAGGTTCTGCTATACTTGTACTCGCAGCTCCTGCTAAAACCACGGTAGCTACCGAACTGGCATTTACGAAAACAACGTTAGGAACTGTACTGCTGGCTCCAACGTTATATCCTTTATAATAAGCCGTAACTCCTGCTAACAACTGAATCTCAATAGTTTGGCGGGTTCCAGTTGAAGTAGTTATAGTCCCATTAGGTTTAATGTACTGTCCGGTTTTTAATAAACCATCAACTCTAGGTGGTATCTCAAAGGTTTGGTCAAAAGTATTATTTCTAATGATCCTATCAGTTACTGTACTTATTGTTTTATTGCCTACAGAATTTTCACTGACCTTACTAAGTAAGTTGTCTGCTTTATCTACTTTTATCCAAACAGTAGATGTGTAAGAAGGAATATCTGATGCTGTTGCCTGTTGTCCTGCTTTAACCTGCCATATAGCTTCCTGATACACGGCCTGTGTTCCGGCAGTGGCTGGAAATTGTAAGGCCTCAAAAGCTGTTAAATTTTGCGCAGCCTTAGCCATTTCCTCTTCTGATTTCGTCCATACTGTCCCCTTTTTATAGAACATTGTTGAAAATCCTTTAATTGCTTTCATATTTCCGGCATTTGGATAATTTGTTCCAGGATCTGCTGATGAAACAGAAGGTTTATAACTGCCGTCTTCTGTCGGCGCTGGATCAGTTGGTGAAATCACTCCCTTAAAATCTGATTCAACTTGCTCTTTTATTTCAGCAAGCTTTTTATCTTGTTCCTCCTTGCCTTTCTCATACTGTTCTTTAGAGACAGCATTACCTACTAATTGGTCTTTATCGATAGTCGCTATGTTAGCCGGTGG
Source organism: Chryseobacterium sp. JV274 (assembly GCF_903969135.1). Classification (NCBI taxonomy): domain Bacteria; kingdom Pseudomonadati; phylum Bacteroidota; class Flavobacteriia; order Flavobacteriales; family Weeksellaceae; genus Chryseobacterium; species Chryseobacterium sp. JV274. The sequence goes on from NZ_LR824569.1 coordinate 1,585,537, forward strand.
TATTGTATCTGTAATTATAATCGTTACTTGTTCGTCCATAGTTCTATATTTTTTCCCAAATTATTTCCGCTGGTGTCTGAAGGTTTTTCATGTCTTCAATATTTCCAGCAATTATTATTATTTTTTCTTTACCTGTCATGTCCTGCCACTCTCCGACTACCTCAGCGGTTTCAATACGAGGGTTATTGTAAACCATTCCCGGAATTTCATTTCCGTCTGAATCCAAAACCTTGTATATAAATTTCCCATAGACCGGTATATTGACGTCCTTAATCACGGTTATGGTGTTTTTGCCTATTAAGCCTTCGTAAATTGTACTTATTGCAACCACTTCATAAACATTATCAGGCTTTCTTCCGATTACATAAAGTTTTATGTTTTTAGGTGATACTAAAGTCACTTCAACCGAGAACTGATAAGTGGTAGATTTTTCCGGAACAGAGTATACCTCGAAATATTCATCATTAAAACCACTTACACTTACAAGTGACAATCCGGAATTCTCATAAGAAGGTTCTGAATAGTCTTTTGTAAGGCTTACATTACTACGTCCGGTCTGCTTGGTCCCATCACCGAAGAAAATCTCTGTCTCGGAATCTATTTCGTAGGATAGTTTGAAGGTGTCCAGAGTTGTTTTTAGAACTCTTTTTATTGGATTTGGCTCTAATAGTTTTAGCGTAAAAGAGCCGTACATTTCACCGTTTCTAAACTCTTTTATAAGTTCAGCAGAACCATTAAGCAACACCTCATATGCGTATTCTTTATTGCCGAAAGGTTCGATAGTAAAACGCTTTGTCGATTTTGTATCAAATAAGCTTAAAAAGGAATTAAAATTTTCTGTTAACCTATTTGAATCAGATGCTTTAAGCCAGCACTGAAGCTCCATTTCTCGCGCTTCATAGTAAGGTTTAGATAAGTCGATTTGCTTTCCGTGGTATTCAGCCCATGTATATGAATTTCTTTCACGTGGCTTTAATTTATCAAGAACACTTTTAGACTCTTGAACATTAATTCCAAAGTCCGCAAAATCCCTTCCATTGATTGACCACTTTAATCCCATTTCTTCTGTTTTACCACACAATCTCCATTAATCATTCCTCCATATTGGTAAACAAATACCTCAGCAAAATCCCGTCTATCTACTACAAGCTCAGAATCATCTAAAACAGTCACAAATACTTTAGAATATCCGGAAGCTTTTATTGTGATTTTCGATTTTCCACGAATAAAAACATCTGAAACATCAAATCCTGAGTATTCTATTTCAGATTCACTATCAAAGATAGCCAAATTAACAGCCTTGTTTATAGTACTTTGTCTATAGTAAAGTCCGTAATTTTCATAATAACCACGGTATTTTTCAAGTACTTCTTTTGACGGGAAATTTTGTCTTAAAGCCCAATCAGAATTTGCAAAAAATAGTTCGCAAAGGTTCTTTATTGAAGCATCCTTATAAGCCTTTTCAAAGCCCCCTTTACAAGGGCTGAAAGCTTTCATTTCTTTTAAAATATAATCTGTTTTCATTATGGTATTCCGGCTAGGCTATTTTTAATTTTAGAATTCATCGACTTAATTTCTTCATACATACCTTTTATAGGTCTTGTATTCATTTCTATCTGTGATTGAACAAGAAGCTGGCTTCTCATAACTTCTAAACCATCCTTGAAGCGTTTCAAAGCCTCAGCCTGCATAATGCGCATTGCATTAAGTTGGCCTTCTAAAGCACCAGCTGTTTTCTCGGTGATTCCTTTGATGTCGCCTTTTAAGCCTTGAGCATTTTCTGCTGCTTGACCGAAAAGGTCTTGATATTGCTTCATCCCTTCCATGTACTTTTTCATGGCGTCCTGTACCGATTCTTTATTCTTGTCTCTTTCTTCTTGAGTAAGGCCATCAAAACCTCCTGATGTATTAGAAGTCGCAATTTGTTCTTTTAAAGAGCTGATCAACTTCTCTAATTCTTCCCTTTTTTTGTATAGTGTTAGGTAATTTCCGTCAAGTACACTAGTGTTTTTAAGTTTGTTTACTACATCATTGATTTCTTTTTCAGCAAGTTTAATCTGTGATTCTAAAGTTGATGCATCCCCATTTCCAAATCCCATAGATTGATAAATCTGGTCAACTATCTTTTGAGCAGCGGGTTCCAGAAATTTTATTCTTAAAGCATTTTGAACTGCATTACGCATAACATCATCCACAACCTTATCAAATGACTTTGCAGCATCTTCTCCTTGTGTAAATGCGGATGTAAGAGCTTCTGCCATCTTTTGAGACAAATCTTTAAAATCAGATCCTGTGATACTGTTTTTAAAATTATCAGCAATCTCAGCAATCTTATTATTTATGTCTTCAATTTGTTGTGTATATGATGCAATTTTATCTGTATCTGAATTCTTCTTCTCATTTTCAGTATCCCTCATTTTAGCTAAAATATCCTGTTGCTGTTTGAGATTTTGGATGAGATCTTGATTCATTTTTAACTGAGCTTCACCTGCAGTCTTTTCAATAGTTTTATTCAGTTGTTCATATAATGATTTTAGCTTTTCAATCTCAATGCCCCATTGTTGTATAGATTTATTACGATCAATATCACCATTCATAGCTTTTGAAATAGATGTAATCATTTGAACAATTCCACCTGCCATTTTAGCATAGTCTCCGGAAAAATAACCCGTTACAGCGTTAATAATACCATCAAATAATTGTTGAGCATTTTTTAATGCTTCTTGAGATTCTTGGGACAGTAATCCTAATGCGCCACCAAGATCTGACGCAAAACCAATAACAGCATTAGCGGCATCTTGCCCATTTTTAAATATGTTTGCTAAAGCAATTCTTGTATTTTCTAACTGCTCATTGTATTCTTTGCTGTTTTTTCCGTATTTTTTCTCCGCATCTGCAAGCTTTTTCTTTTCTTCAGAATACTTACCAATTGAAATGCTTATTGCTGCGAAAGGGTTTCTTGATTTAACACTCTCGTCTAATTTATCATATGCATCCTGTACTGTTTTAAGGTCTTCGGGTTTTAGTGCTTTGGCGGCGTCTGAGTCTAAAAATTTCTTAAACTCATCTCGCATTCTACGAAGTGTTTTTGGCCCTACACGATTTAAATCTCCAAAAGCTTTAACCCACAAATCGGTTTTCTGAAATAGTTCGACAGACATTGATGAAATGTCTTTAGCCTGAGCTTTATTTGCTTCGTCAGTAAGCCTTGTTTTTTCTAAGTCGGAATCATTTGATTTTTGAATCTTCAGACGTATATCATCGTACTTCTTTGTTATTTCTACTTTGCGTTGTTCAAAAGTTTGATGTTCGTTGATAAACTGAACATACTGTTCTTTTTGAGCCTGAACAGCATTTCTCCTTAACTCTTCCAGATACTTTTTCTGATCCAAGAATTGTTTGCTATTTCCTCCTTCTTTTTGGAAGGCCTTATCTATCGCATTATCTATTGCATCTATCTGATCAATGTATGACGTCATAAGTTTTAGAGTGTTTTCAAACTCACGCTTAAAAGCTTCTATGGGGGCTTCAAAACCATTTAATGAATCCATCTCATTTCTAAGCATAACTAAATACTCCTGATCAGATTTGGAAAGCTTCTCCCCACTCTCTATTCTTTTTTCGATAGAATTAACTTCTCCCTCTACGTACTGAAGGTAATTTTTTGATTTACTAATTAGAGGAGCATACTGTTTATCAGCTATTTCTTTTCCGTAATAGGAAGCAATAGAGTAATAGTTTTCAAACTGTGTTTTAGTTTCATCCAGTCTATCTTTGTTAGATTTATACCTTTTGGAGTCTATTTCATCCTGTATTTGTTGAAGTCTTTTATAAGCTTCTTCTGTAGATACCGTCTCGCCTGTTAAATAAGGGTTCCCTTTTTTATCTTTATCGTGTCCAAACTTGTCTAGATTTCGAAGTTTAACTACACCATTAACAGCTGTATCAATAGCATCATTTAGCAACTGAGCTCTTCTTTCAAGTTCTTTTATAGAACCTTCTGGTAATATTTCAGCTATTTGATTTTCTTGCTTATTTTTTTTTGGATTTAATAATTCATTTAACTTGTCTATTCTATTGCGTATTGCTTGATAGGCTGCTTGTGTAGGTGCTTTCTGTGCCTGCGATTCCAATTCTTCAATTTGAGCTTTAATCCTTTCAGCCCATCCTTCAGACTTTTTATTTTCTTCAGGTGATTGAATAATTTGAGGCTTAAAACCATTAAGTTCAAAATCTAGTTTTTCAATTTGTTTCTTTTTAAGCTCTAATTGTTCACCATTTAGTTTTCCTAGCCTAACTTCTTCTCTTAGTTGATTTAAAACCTTTGTTTTTTGATTAATTTCCTGCTGGTTGCTCCTGATGATTGCGTTAGAAATACCGGTTTTCTCGTTGGCTACCTTTCTTTGCTTTTCAAGTTGTTCAAGAAGCTTATCTCGTCTCTTCTCAGCATCATAAGCATTTCTCATGTACTCTAGGCTCGCTTTTCCAGCCTTTCTTGCCTCTTCGTCCATTTTCTTCCACTTATCAGCTTCTTTTTGAGCTGAATCGGCCTGAACTTTTAAAGCATCGCGCTTAAATTGCTCCTCGAATGATTCTTCAAGTATTTTTCTTGAAGCAGCAGCCTTGGCCTGAGCCATTGCAAATGCATCAATTTTAGATGTAACATATTCTAAAGCCTGTCCGAGCCTATTTGTTGCTTTATACTGACCATCAAGAACACCGATGAAAGTCTGATCAATCTTAATAAGCTTTTCATATGCGGCCTTACGCATTTCTAATGTGGAAGACTCATTTTTGATAATGCCGATTAACTCAGAAATATTAGCTTTGGTTTCGTTTACACCTTTGGCGAAATTCCTGTGATATTCAGACATTACCTCCTCCTGTGCTTTCTGTGAGTTTGTCTGCTCTTCGATCATTCCGGTAAGCTCGCCTAGTTCCTGGCGATAATTGTAAGTTATTGCTAATAAAGCTCCTATTACAGTAATTATAAGAGTATAAGGATTGGCTCTTGCGGTAAGGTTAAATAAAGCTTGTGCATCTGCTGCAGTTCTAATACTTCTAGCCAATGAGATCCATGTCTTGATAGCCTCTACCGCAATTGAAGCTTTTTGAATTGCTGTTGTCACCAATAAAGCAGTTCTGTAAATTCCGTATATTTCAATTAGAGTAAGCAAAACTCTTCCAACTTCCTGATAGTTTTCAATCAAGTGGGTAATTGCGTCAATTCCGCCTTTAAGAATGTTTTCATTATTGGTTCCGATTTCATTAAGCATTAATTCAAATTCGTGCTTAAGTCTATTTACTGAACCCGTTAATGTTGTGGCTTGCTTGCCAATAAGATTATTGAATTTACCTCCTTCAGTAGTCAGTCTATTCATAGCCTTTTCAACTTCTGGGAAACCAACTTTTCCAGCTTCAATTAGCCCTTTAAGTTCAGAAACATTTACGTTCATGACTTTCGCTAACTCATCCATTAATGGAATACCTCGCATTGTGAATTGTAGAATATCTCTAGTATATGCTCTACCCTGTGTTTTTAAGGTTCCATAAACATAAGCAATATCACCGATTGGCGCTGATACCCCGGAAGCCACATTGGCAAGCATTTCAATATCATGTGTAACTTTATTTACATCAATGCCATATGCTAGTAATTGTTTTCCTGCTTGACCGATTTCTGATAAACGAAATGGAGACCTTAAAGTAAGTTCTTTCCATTCATCCATCAGCTTATTCATTTGGGATGTCGAACCAGTAATGGTTTCGATAGCATTCTCCATTTGTTGGAATTCGCCACGAACTGTTATAAGTTCATTTATAAAATCCCGAACAACATGTACTGAAAAGTAACTTGCAACACCAATTGATAGATTCCGGAAAGCGGTGTCCATTTGTGATGTCTGTTGCTGTGTTTGCTGATTTAATCCAAGAATATCTCTTCGTATCTGATCAACATTTCTCCTCCATTCGTTCAAATTCAACGTCGCATTGAAATTTAAAGCTCCTCCTACATTATTCATTCTTCATTATTTATATTGCTCCAACTGTGATAAAAAATCCTCTTGAGATAATTCTGAATAATTAAATGTTTTACCTTTATTCGAGTCTTTTTTCACATCTTCATCTTTATCGTAATCATATGAAGGGGCATCAATCAGCATTCTTTGTAAAAAAGCATAATCCACCTCTTCAAGTAAATAATCGAGTGTCCATCCAAAGTGGTGACATAGTTGACCACATAGACCATAAATAGTTTTTAGGCCGTTTTCTCTACCTTCATCGGATTCGTCACTCTTACTGCGCTTAGTAATGTGGTAGAGATCGTAAAAGACTGGTAATCGTTCAATGAAAGAACGTTTTGTGTAAATTCTAGAAGTTCTCTTGAATTGATATTATTGAATAAATGCTCAGTTAAAAGCTTTCTAAAAAGCCAGTTATTCCATTTTGTTCCCAGGATCGTAATCGCAATAATTTCTGCGCAAAGCTTGGCATTATCAGCGACTGAATTAAATTGTGAGTTTAATATTTCTTGGAAATCATCATTTTCCTGTTTCTCCTGGAAGACTTTAAGTTTAAAAAACCGGTAACTTTGAGCAAACATTACCTTCAATGGGATTTTATTAACATTCCAGATCAATTCTTTGCCCCAAAATGATGTTTTAACAGCAAATCCAACACTATTTAAAACCTTCAGTTCCTTTTCTTCTGCAATTACTTTTTCCTCTTCGCTTAATATTTTCTCTTCTTCCATAATTGTAATTTTTGTAGTTAAAAAAAGCGCACCCACCTAAGCAAGTGCGCTGAAAAGAAAAATATTAAGGTGTTACTGGATATTTAACCAACTCAAATGATGGAGTATTCTCCTTTGTTGGTCTGAGAACCTTTGCGTTTACAGATACTCCCATTAAGTTGTCTTTACCCATGTCGGTGGTGAATTTATAGGTAATAAGAGTTCTTACTACATCAAATCCAAAACCGATTTCAGGTGTTATTTTTAATGATCTTTCTACGGTAACATTTCCAATAGGAGGAATATAATTTCCGTCGGTGTCTTTTGTTCCGGCTCCAACCTCAACCAAGGTGTCAGCATCCGGATTAGCAACATCAAAATCAAAAGACATTGCTCCTTTAGTAGTTCTTGTGAAAATGGGATCATCATATTCCTCAACATTGAAATCTGTAGTTGTACCATCTTCCATATTGATTTTTAAAGTCCCAAGCATGGTTTCCCCTAATTTTTTAAAGACGGTGCCCATTCCCCCGTCTGATGCAACTGGTGCTAATTCAATTTTCGCTACACCATTGTTAATCTGTCCTGCCATTTTATTGAATTTTAATTATTAAATGCGTTTAATTTTAGTCTGAAATTGATATAGCAATCTTTGTCATCCATAATTGCTTGCTCGAATTCTATATCAACATTGTATTTGTCAGTGAATTTTCTTTCCAGAATTGGTTTTACTTTGTCGGAAACAGCTTTTAATCTAATTTCGTTCGGAACATTTTGATCAATTGCGTTGATCTTAACTTTTAAATAAGGGACGTAGCAATTCACATTAAATGCGCCGGTTTGAAAAAACGTATTATTGATAGTGATAGCATTTACAACAACATCTTCTTTGATGCTACCGGATGGTCTAAAGTCTTTATACAGATCTCCTGTGATAATAGATCCAACACCACCATTTTTCAACTCATTGTAAATCCACTGTTTGGCTTCTATTACTGAATTTCTCACCGTATACTATTTAGAAATTGATTGAGTTTTAATTTCGCTTTGAGTTCAGCGCTGGTTAGGACATTACGACCTCTACTTTCAACGGTTGAAGCGTAGTTCATACCAGCTACAATCACTAAAGCTATTTCAGGAAGAGCTTTGGCAATATCAATCGCCAAATCATAGCCTATTTTCTTTCCATCCTTTGTTGTTGTCTGTGGTCCTTGTACTTTCTCGAAGTCTTGACTTACAACATTGCCATTCAAAGTGATTACATACCCAATAGACGACCTAAGGTTTCCGGTTACATCCTGCCAGTCTTTATCTTTCGCGTAAGACCGCGCTTCGTTTATAGCATCTTCACCAACCACCCGCATAATTCTAATGATGTTCTGGATTTTTGCGTCCAAAGCATCATTGAGATACTGGTTTAAACCCGGCATGTTAAAGTTTGCTCTTACACCCATATTCTACTGTGAAATTGATCGTATTTAACTCTTAAAACCTCTCCTTTAAGTCTTGTTTCTCCTTTTGATCCTATAACTCTTATACTTGAACCATTATCAATAGATTTAAGTTTTTTAGGGCATTGAATCAGCCAGGTGTATTCGTACTTAATCTGATCGTTAGAAATAGTTTTTGTACTTGAAAGACTGTCTTCATCACGACATTTACCGAAGTCCTGCCATTCCTCAGTTCCGGGAATCCAGTTTCCGTTTTCATCCTTTACAGCATCTGTTTTTACAAATACTTCTAACTTATATGGATATTGAATTGCCATTTACCAGAGATTTGAACGATCACGAATTTTGTTCCTTTCCAGATTATTTGGAAGCCCTAACTGGCCAGCAATCATACGGTAATATGCAAGCATTGCATCTTTATCATATTCGATTGTAAACTGTCCTTCTGAAACTCTTTTTGGAGATAATAAAAGCTTAGGGATTAAATTGTAAAACAGCGTATTAGTTTTTACTTCTAATTCGGGTTCGTATTCAGAGTCGCCATTCAATCCTACATTAATCAATTCTGCATCAATAAGCGAATCGGACACTTCAACCGACCATAACTCAAGATTTGCTGACAAATAATCCCTAACTTTCATTTATTATGCTAGTTTTAGTTTTAAATGATATACAGCATCGATTGCAGTTAATGCCGGAATAGCATGTAATTGTCCTCTTGTGAACTCATTCATTGGCTCAGTTTTCGACCATTTAGCAATCTTCACTTTGTCAACGTTTGCATATGAATGCCCGGATACTTGCATTAAGTCTCCTTCAACCACAAGACCATTCTTAACTGTCCCTAATTGCCCCTGAGGAACGAATACAATCACATCATCAGCAAATGCTTTGAATGTGGTGATATTCCCATCCTGCTCTAGGCCAAATAAAGAGTCCTGAAGTTCAATCGGAGGTAATCCATTTGAAGTAAAGAAATCATTTACTCTGGCAAGAGTTACCAAAGCGTAATTATCTTTATTCGAATTTTTGAAAATTGCCTGGATCTCAGCAGAGTCTTTCAACTTGTTGAAGGTTGGTCTTGTCATGAGAATTTTTGCAAAATCTCCATTTCCTTTTGCCTGTGCTGCAGATATAACTGCCTCAAGATCGCTTGTCGGTTTAGCTGTTGTGTCAGTCCATACTTTGGCTGCTGTTATGATATTATCTGCAGGTAGTAGCATGTCAATTTGGCCGTAAGCAACTCCATCAGGATTGTTAGTCACAGACAAATCAATTTTACCTGTAGATAACGCCTGTAAGAACATAACGTCTACTCTAGCGGTACAACCGTCAGCAGCGTTTTTTACGTCATTGAAAATAAGATCAATGATTTGTTTTTTCTTCGTATCATCAGAAACGTTATTCTGATTCTGTAAAGTAATGTAGTTTCTGTAGTCAGAAGATTTCATTAGGTACTTGTGAGAAATAGTAGGAATTTTCCCCTCTAACTTTTCAAGCCCTTGTCTGCTTCTTACTGGAGATACGGCATCTTCACCAATTACTGATGCGATTGCTTCAATTCTACTTCTACCAATTACATCTGCAAAGGAAAGATCAACCTGAGGAGTGTCCCAAGAAAGATACTTGGTGAATTCTCTGGTTTTGAACTTATCCATTCTTTTGTCGATAATTGCCTGAATTGCTCCGCTTGTACCGTATTGTCCGAATATTGATGTTACAATTTCACTCATAGTTTTAATTATTTAGAAAGTGAGAAAATGATTTGCGGCATCTTAGCTTTTAAAGCATCGGTCAATGCTGGAATTCTGTTTGCATAAACAGTTCCTCTAAGAACAATATCAACAGAAGTTGCAGAGTCAATAACTACATCTTCATACAGTAATCCCTTTGGATTTACTTGATCAGGCTTTGCCATTCTCGTTGCTTCATCATACGAAAATGCAGTACCCGCAAGTACTTTATCTCCAACAGTAAGCCCTGTTGTATCTAATACGAAACCGCCTAAAGCAGTTTCAAGAACGTGAGCGAAAATTGTCTTATCTCCCGCAACTACCGTCTTCTTTAATCCTAATTTGCTCATTTTTGTTTTCGATTTTATCCTAACCTTTCAATGTCTTTCAATACTTGGTTGTTTTGGTCAGTTCCTCCGGTTCCAATAGGCGGTTTTCCACCTTGAGCACCTTCAGTTGCAAAAGCTTGTTTGAAATCCTCAAATTCAGTCTCCATAGATTTTACTGTGTCTTCTTCAGAGTAGCCTTCTCCATAATCGACGGTTGACAAAAACTTGTTGTAGTACTTTTCAGGAATGTTCTTCGAAGCAAGAGCTTTAACAAGATTTCCTTTTTTGTCGTCGGTAGCTGTTTTGGTTACTAATGCCTGAACTGATTGTGTAAGGGCCTTAACTTGCTCAGCTAATGTTTGATCCTGATTACCTGGTTTAGGTTCTGGATTTTGGTTAGGCTGTGCAGTTGGCTTTGGCTTTTCAGGATCTGGCTTTTGTCTTGCCTTATCCAAGCTTGATTGAATAGATTTTAATAATCCCCCTACACCTTCGACTACTCCATCAATTGTTTCATCTGTTGGACTTCCGGTTAAAATTAAATCTGCTTGCGACCCTAAAATATCGTCACCAAGACCCAGGTTTGCATACTTGTTTCTCAGCTTTTCAATTATAGTTTCTCTTGTCATATTAAAAGGTTTATTATTAATTACCGTAAATTTCGTCCGTAAATCGTTTGTTTTCAATAGCTTTTATTGCTTTTATACACGATATTTCGTAATTTTACTATTATAACCACGGTATTATTTTTATGAGGGGAGATTTGGGGAGTATGAGAACGTCGGATATGACACTAAGTGAACTTTATGTAGCTTTTAACAGGCTGGCAATGGTTCAAAAAATCACAATGGATTTATCGGAGTTTTGCGAGGTAACAGGAAAGGGACAGAAAGAAGTCTATGCGCTTCTTAGATGCCAATATTATCCTGATGAATTAATCATAGGAGGCTATGAAGGAAGGAAACGTAAAAAGAAGTTATTGTTTGACACTCAAAAGGTATTGGAATGGATGAGAAGGTGAGAAAAGGAAGTTTAAGTTTTGACTTTACTATCGACAATTTCTTTGCGGAAAAAGAAGTGGAATGGCTTTTAAAAGAACGGAAAATTAAGGAAGGGACTTTTCGCTGTGTCACAATTAACCGCTCTGAACCAAGCATAACGATAGAGAACTTTGAAGGAGATTGTTTGAAAATAGTAGCTCCTCTAAGTTTTGTTGAGCGATTTGAGATTAGTTTTGATTATAAATTAGATGAAAGTAGTAATCATGCGTCCGATTAAATGTGGAAACTATTTTATAGTCCAGAATACTAAACTCCTGGACAAATTAACTATCCAGTATTATGTTATAAATTTGAATTAATTATGAGCCAACAAATGAAAGAAGAACATAGTAAATTATTTATTGTAAAGTCATATAATTTACCCTTTGAGAGGGAATACAGTATCTATAACAATTGGGTATCATCTGATAAATTAGCTTTGATTGAAAAAATAAGAATTGATTTAGAAGAAGAAGTTCTGCTTGAACCTGTTCAATTAAAATTAAAAAATGACTGGTTATTAATGAATGATTCTCCACAAAAATGGCTTAAAATAGTTGAACTTGATGTTATTTAATATGAATGAATATGAATTAAACGGAAGGCTGATGGAAATTTCTCTTGCTTTGGGCTGTGAATTTCTAGAGTTGATACAAGTCAAAGAGCAGATTAAGAAAAACGGACTATCACCTCATGACGTAATGCGGTTAAAACAATTGGGATTTCCTGATATAATCGATAACTTTGAATCAGCAGTTTTTTATTTTAGTGAAAAGATTGGATTTATATCTTCACATAAAATCAACACTCTGGGCTATAAAATGAAGGATCTTTCAGATAAAATAATATTAAAAAAAGTGCAAAGAAATTAATATGGAAGCAAACGAATTGAGAATTGGAAATCTAACCCAAGACAAGGTCACCAAAGTAGTGTACTCAATCACCGCTAATGCATTGCTATATTTGACTGCATGTAAAGAGGAAGACAAAGAAGCCTCTATCGAGCCGATACCATTAACCGAGGATTGGATACTTAAATTCGGATTTCAAATAGATCAGTATGTTGAAATAGAATCTTTGGTTGATGAATCTGGTGGGTGGGATCTACAATTGGAAATAGAATATGGAGAGCGCGGAACCGTAATTTGTGTCAGTTCTGATAGTCTTAACCAATCATTGAGCATTCCTTTAAAACATGTTAAATATGTCCACCAGTTCCAAAACCTCTTTTTCACACTTACAGGAAAAGAGTTAGCAATTAATAAGTAAAGTATGGAAAAGAAAATCTATATGCTTATAATTGGCGATTTTGCCGATAGAGATACAGAGGCCGTATTTGATAACGAAGATGACCTTCAAGAGTATTTGAATAATTTTGATGTAACTGATATTCCGATGCATATTGAGGTAAAATATTTAAACCCTAAGCCGGGAGAAAAAACAGAACCTGACTACAACGATGAACGCTATCCGGTTTTGAAAAGAAAAATAATTAATTCATAAATGATATTAAATATGGGAAACCGTAATGAATGAAGCAATAAATAAATTAATTTTAAAACTTAACTAAATTTTATAAATATGGAATTACAAATTGGAGACGTTGTTTATCTAAAGTCGGATTTAAACATGAATGTTTTAATGACAGTTAGTGGCAAGGATGGTGTTTCACTATGGTGTACTTGGTTTTCTGGAAATGATGTTAAATATCATCAATTTCACAAAGATTCTTTAGCTAAGTACAATCAATAACAAAGCCCCAATTATGGGGCTGTTTTATTTTGTAGTAACTTTAAATCTTCAACCAACTGTTTTTCAACCAATTCAAGTAATGTTTCCCTGTTTAAAATTCCGAATTTTTGGATATTTGTTGAGAACTCATTCCATACGTCACCAGTTACACATTTGAAAAAAATAAATCTAAGTTCTGAATCATTTAATTGAGATTTTAAAATAGATGAGTAAACTTCTTTATTTTTTATTTCTGAATCACTCAGTAATTTTAACATTGAATTAATGTGTGAAAAATATGGAATCAATTTTTTATCCATTAACTGACTTGATTCTCTGTATATGGTAAGTATTTCTGTTTTAGACAAGTTTTTGAATTCTGACTTAACTCTTGTCTCATCATAAAAAGCTTCTAAATCATCTAGTTCTAGTTTTGTTGCAACATAATTATGTTTTGCTGAGTAATAATTTTTGAAAATAATATCAAACACTTCTTCTCCACCAAAAAACTGATCTCTTTCATAGTATTTTTGTCGTTTAACAATATCATTCAACATTTTCAACATCTGGAAAAATGTGTTTTCAAATTGCTGAAGTTTCAAAGTGTAATTTTGAGTCACAAATTCATCACGTGTTTGCTCCATTTCTTTTCGAGTTAGCTCCAACTCATTACGTTGAAGTTGCAATTCTTGCCTCTGCAGTAAAATAGCAATAATTACTCCTACAAAAGATAAACCAGTAAATAATGCATTCGATGCACCGAACATATCTCCAAATAGCCCTTGATAATCTTTTCCTAAATTAGTTGCATACAAATAATTTTGCCATAAAACAAAACTCATAAAAACTACCGATCCAATTCCTATTAACCAGAAAACCCAATTATTATTTTTCATCAACGTAATTTTCTATGTAATACTTTTCAGCTCTTTTTTCCTTTTCTTGTTTGGATAAATCGGAATCTTTTAAAGCATCGATAAATGTCTTAATAATCAACTCTTTTTCTTTGTTAATTAAAACCGTTGAGTTCCCCATTACAAACATAAAATAAGCGGGACGGTTTGCATTGAAGCCCCTTGACTTTAGTAAGAAGTCTTGAATTGGTGTTTTCATGGTATTTATATTTTTTAAATTAAGTATTTCCTAAACTCACTCCTGAATCTAATTTCGGGAGTGTTTTCCACTATATCTTTCCAGTAAGCAATGTTTTTATCTTCGTATTCTGACTGTCCTGAATGTGCTAGTGGCTCTCTTAGAACAATAACAGTATTTGCTACGTTATCCGACAACATCTTATGTTGCTGAACTTTATTAAGCAATTTCACATGAAAATTACATAGCATTTCATACTGTTGCTTCGTATATGAATATGAATGAAAGTGATAGCAGATAAACGGGAATTCCGGATGAATTTCTCCGGTAAGGTTGCAGTTTTCAACCATTAGTAAAAGCTTGTCCGGAAGTGGCATAAAGTTACATCCTTCCGTCAATTCATCATATAGTTTTTGTTCTTGGTGTGAGATCATGGATTTGTATAAAAAAATAACAGCAAACTACTACAATTAAACGGCAGGGTTCGAACCTGCTTACGTCATGCGGATTTCTCCCGAAGGCTACCCCATGTAGCGCAACTAATTGTAAGATTCAGCGTCCTGAATGAGTTTACTGTTATAGCAAATTTACGAAATTAAAACAAAAAAAGCGATCACAAAATATGCAATCACTTTATTCATTTTTTACTGAAGCAAGTAGAAAACCACCTACAAGTGTAATGCAAATTTAAATATTCTATTTTACATAGCTTTTATTATCCACCATAAAAGCTGGCTGAGTTTTCCAACCTTCCATTTTAGCTTTGTTTTCGTCCATGTAGGTTTTAAAATGATTTGGAACGTCAGCAATATAATTCTCCGATTTTTCAGGTGGTAAATTGAGTCCTTTGTTTATTTCATCAATGATTTCCTTATCTGTTTTACGGACTGTGAAGCGTTGACACATGCATCCGATATGCCAGCCTTTCCATATGAAATTTTTCGGATAAAAACCTTTAAGATCATCACAGATGTCAATAATTTTATGTGCATTGCTCAACTGGATTTGATAACCAACAATGTCGTTATTCTGCATGATACGAAGCTGATCTGACTCTCTATAACCTAAATTGTTCTCCTCTTTAGTAAGACGAACAGCATTTGCCATGCTGCTACGATATACACCTTGTCCCGGTTTGTAGGCTTTCGCATTCTTACTCAATGTCAAATTACCGTGCTTATCTCGGACTCTTCGGTATAGCCTATCCGGTTCTCGAAGGTATTTTTTTATTTCCCTGGCTAACTGTTGAGCGCTTTTACCTTCGGACAAGCCCAAATCAAGTGCAAATTCAAGCTCTTTCTTGGTGTTTTGGGTAATTGACCATACCCGTTCTGAAATATTGAATTTACCTACTTTACGTTCTTGAAATGCTTTTAAAGCTTCTGCATTCCTTGGCATTGGAGCATCTTTGAGCTTATTTAAAACCTCTGCAGGTATTTCTTTTGAGATCCGGTTTAAAGTTGCCAGTTTTAAAGCGTCATTCTTCAAGTCTCCAATATTCCATGAGTAAGCAGTAGACACAGTTATTAATTCCCGTAAATCAGAGTTGAATTGATTAAAAACCTCTTCAATATGCTTGGTTATCTTTGGATATTTCCTAAACTGAAAAAGCCCTTCCTTTAAAGTTGCTGGCAGGGATGAAAAGACAATGCTTTCAACAAGGTCATTGAAAAGCTTTTCAACTCGTCTTAAGTATTGCTCTACTCTTTTTCTATGTTGCTTGTCGAAGTCCATTATCTATATCAACTATAAACCCAATACTTGTTAACCAATTGACCATTATTTGAATAAAAGATTTACCTACCGTTAATTCCATTTTACTTCTGCAAAGAATTGCTTGCACTACGTCGTTATTCGCTTCAAACAATTGAAATTCAGAGTCTAATTCACTATATCCTATTGATCCTGTTTTACCATTTCCGAATTGAACATCGTAATTTTTGGCGGAAGTTTCTTTTATAATTTTTATCGTGTCAATAACACCAGCCGGATTATTTTTAGTATGACTATTATATTCATCAATCCATTCTTTCGGCAACTCATGATATTGGTTAAGCATATCTATTATGGCTGACCTCAATTCCTTTTTTCTTCTAGCAATCCAAACGTTTTTAGGTTCAACACCTGATTTATTATTTTCCATTTTCAATGTTATTAAAGAATCTCTCTATTTGTTCAAAAAACCACCCCGTTAAATAAGCCTGTGTTTCATCATTGTACATATCAAGCACAAGCCCTCTATCTTGAAAGACGTGATTAACAAGATGAACACACTCATGAGCTATTGTTGATCCTTTTGGGATTCTCTTAAAAGCTACTACATATTGCGTATACCCACTTTTATAATGTGCCGGAAACACGCATGCCTCGTAACCATTATCAAGCGGTGAAGACCAGTCACTTTGTTTTTCATATTTCTTATTAACCTCCTCCCATCCATCAGAATGAATAATGGTTAAATCGCCAAAGTAGATCGGAATTTTAATAGTTTTCTTTTTCATAGATGTTTTTCGGCTTTTTGCAAGTTGTGTAATTGGTATGCATAATGTTTTGCATTTGAATGAGTTAATTTTTTTGTAATGTATTGTCTGTAACCTTTTCTATATTCACCAAAATGATTAGAAAGACAAATATTATAGGTATATTCTCTGAAAATAATACGAAAGTATTTAGAAATTTTATTTGTATAGATTATTTCTACAATACATTCTTTATAAAAGTCGAACATTTCTTTTCTTTGTTGACCATTCATAATTTTAATTTTTACCTGTAAATATTTATTGCAATATTAAATTCTTTCTTCTGAATTATCTTTGCAATACTCATACTCCAAACGTTTGTGAATTCTCTGTTTCCGCTGAATATTGGTTTTCTTCACGAATTCGCTTCATTTCTTCCTCTGGATCGTCAATACCCAACTCTCGCATTGCGGTTTCAGTGCTCATAATCTGCTGACCGCCCGTTGCATCTATTAGATAAGCAATCTTTTCTTTTTTATCGTTAATAATGTATGGATTATAGACAATATCAACTTCTAATTCTTCCAGCTTTTTGGCATCTTTTGTGCTCAGAACATTCGCTAGAAACGCTTTAATGATGTTAATTCGTCTCGCCAAATAATCATCCCATATTTCACGCTTCATTTCCACTTTCAAGTGAATATCCATGAAGTAATATTGCGCAGCAACACCAGATATAGCTCCCATAGACTTAAGTTTTTCAAAGGAAATATCAGGTGTTTGGGTGAGTTTGTATACAAATTCTTTGAGATTGTCAAATTCCAGTTTTTGAGATTCTGTATTATTATCCCATGTAAGATAGTCTAACTCTGAATCTTTTTCCATTTGGAAAATAGCCCCTTTCTGTCCCTTCCTAGCAAAACCAGTTAACTCACCTTTCGCCTTAACTTTTGGATCCGCATGATAGTCATTAGTTTCAGCATGCCCAGAAGCTAGTTCTTCCATCCTTTCAATTAAAACCTGCACAATATCCCATTCGGTTTTCTTTTGTGACCCATACACAACCGGAATTTTCCCAATTAAATTTCGCTCTCTACTTTCTTCAATCCATTGAGATTCCTTTTTTAGAACAATCTTTTCTTCAGCGGTGTATATCTCCCTATATTCAACTTCTTTATCGCTTTCGTCCTTTAAGGTAATTTCACGAACAAAGGCAGTCATATCTCCATTTTCAAAAACAGGGTAGAAAACGTCACCTTCTGTTGGTTGCAATAATTTAACACGCAATCTATCAGCTTCGGGTGTTAAATACCAGACCTCTGCTACTTTTGTAGTTCCATAAACTTCCCTTGCTGCATCACGTGTTAAAGAAATGATCTTATTTTGTTTTAAAACATCCTGGACCAATGAGAAACTGTCATTAGTAGGAATGTATGTAACAGGTTTACCAAAACCAAACGCCACAATTTTATCAACTATTAACTGCTGAAACGCAAAACCAATTCTGTTAATTGGTTGCGAATACGTCCCTTCTTCAGTTTCAACGAGCTTATCCGGGTATTTCGTTTTATTTGTGAAAATCTCGTGTGTCTCCACGTTATACTGCAGAACAGCTTTCGATAAATAGTCCGTGTTCGGTCTTAGTTTATCCAACTTCTTTACTATTTCCTCTGCATCTAATCCTTTCAAATCCATATATAGTATTTTTATTATCCTAACATTCTGCCAAGCTTTTTAAGATCGACATTTCGAGTTGTTTTGAGTTCTTTGTAGCAAGCATACCTACAAGCATCAATAAGGTGGTTATAAGCATCAACCGGAACGCCTGACTTCTTATCACTCCAAACATAGTTGTTCAGCTCTTTGATAAGGTTTATACTCCCCGGATCAATCACCAACTGATAATCCTGCATTAAAGCAATTCCAGCCGATATGCTTCCCGGACCTTTCTCAACTGCTTCAATATTATTTCCCCGTTTTCTAAGCTCTTCAATTAGTCTTGATTCTGCAGAATCTGCATAAACCTTACGAGTTCCCGCAACTCGTTTATTAGCCTCATAAATATCCGTGGTGGTAAGATGTGTTTTGTATAATTCTTCCCGCAGATATATCTTTTTCCGGGCCTTATCAATGGATGCACTGACCAATGTCGTAGGGTCAACGGAAAAACCGAAATCCTGGCCGTGTAGCGTGGAATTAATCTCTTGATAATCACCAATAATCCAATCTGTAAACACTACTCCTTCTGCTTTGTCAAGCCAACCACCAAGAACAGAATGCGCATAGTAATTGTGCCATTTCTTTATTTTTTCTGGTAAAGAATCTCGTTCTTTCATTGGAGTCGATAAGTATTGATGATACGCGTCTTCTGTCTTCTCAAAGTCCTCCATAATGTGATCAGCCGTCCAATCCCTTTGCCCATCTTTATAGGTAGTATGGATGTAGCAAACACCATCTTTTACACCATTCCATCCATCCGGAATACCTCTTTCCTCGAAGAATTCTTTATGCACCCAATGTTCCTTAGTTGTAGGGTTGAGAATCAGAATACAGAGATTAAACACATCTTTTGCTCTGATGGATTTTCGAATTTTATCCCACTCTGAAAACGATGGCATTTCCTCAGCTTCTTCCAGTACAAATATTGAAAACCCTTTTAGAGATTTAAGGTTTGCTGTTTGGTTCCCGGCAGAGGTCTTAATCCCTTTGAAAACAACCTTTGGTGTAGTCTCTGACTCTTCCTTTTCTCCTTCTTTATAAATAATCCGGTCTTTGTTTATGTTGAAACGATCTCCATAATTGAGAAGATCAAGCTTTTCTTTAAATTCAGGTATTACAGAGTCTTCTGTAGAAGTCATTGTATATCTAGTGTACAGTATTCTATGACTGAATGATGATACTGCTTCAGCAAGCATTACAGATGCGGTAAATGATTTAAATGAATTACGTCCACCTGTAAGTATAGCAACGGAAAAAGGCGGTTTAGATTCATCTTTACCACCTCTTTTATATTGCAACCATTCAAACAATGGCTCAAACTTATTTGGAATCTCCAAAACCACGTGTGAAAATGATTTTTGTTTGTTCTTTTATTTCGACTGGATTGTCTGGATCGCCGGTTAGTTTTGTTTCAGTCTTGTCTGTCCAGCCCATGTTTTTAAGTCCCCAAATAACGCCAACAACTTTATCTCCAAATAGTCCTTTTTCATAATTATTTTCTACTTCAAGTAAGGCTCTTTTTATAGGGTAAGAAAAACCGTCTTTTTTCCCATAGTCGTAAAGGGATTGTCTGCTTTCAAAACCTAGATACATAGCTAATCCAGTCATTGTGGGTTCCTCTGGATAACGAGTCCATATCTTTACTGGCTCGTCTTCGGTCGTTGTAACAGCATCTTTCCCTTTTCCGGTAGTTTTACTTGTTATCTTTCTTTCGATAATAAACTCCCCTTTAATCCATTCGAAGTATTCAAGAAGTTTTTCAGCAAGCTCTTCACCGTTTGAATATACGGGTGTTCTTCCAGGTGAAAACTTATTCCCCTCCGCAAACTTTCCATCCGGCTTTCTTCCTTCATTCTCTTCACTCTTCTTCTTTGCCATTTCTTATCCCGTATTTTTTATCCAAGTATTTGACCCACTTCCGGTATTGTCCTAAAGGTGAGAAATCAGGATAAATAATTTTTTCTTTTTCTTTATTCACCGCACTCCCTGTCACTCCCTCTGCCATAGAAAATTAGCTTATTTTAATCCACAAATAATCAACTTGTTGCTCAACTGTAAGTCCTTTGTAAGGAACTGCATAACCGTTTGATCGCAAGTAGTCTAATACTTCAAAATATTCATTTGGAGAAATATTTGTTGAATGATAGTCCAAATAAGAATCAATAAAGTTTTTGACCTGCTTTATTTTACCTTCATTAGTGTAATGATTCCATTTCAGTATTCCGGCGATTTTCAACGCATCTTTATCCGTTAAATCAGGAAGACGCTTAAGCTCCAAATATCCGTTCTTTAACAAATGCTGAATATGAAAGCACATGCCACCTATCTTACTTAAACCTTTTTGCTCTGGAAAGTAACTTCTAAGCACATTCTGTCCGTAATACTGAGCCATAAAGGCAATTTTATTTTCTACACTGTTCTCCATACTCCCTAAATTAAAAACCCCGCTACCTATTACAGCAGCGGGACACCAAATCACAAAATATTAATATGAAAAATTCCTACTGCATTAAATCAATCTAAAATGATAGTCTTTCCTATCAGCCAGCATTACAGATGCCTCACTGGCGAAATGGTGGGAATCGAACCCACGTCACCTATTAAAGGTTCTCGTTTAGCGAAGCATTCCACTATGCTACATTTCGCATGTAAAAGCAAACTATAACGTTACCTTCGTTTGTTGAATATGCTTTCTCTTATTGACATTGGCGCACTTCTCACCTTAGGAATATTACTCCGTTTTCCCGTCACGTTCACAGTTCTCTCCGGATTGCTTTTAGCACTTGCTTGCTTTTATTGTGGAAAAGGATGGATTCGAACCACCGCCTCGCTTAACTTTCCATTAGTAATGGATTAGGTTTCCCACCTATTTTAAAAGATTAAACTGCTCTACCATCTGAGCTACTTTCCCGTTTCCACGGCTTTTACCCCGTGGCTTTGCTTTTTCCACCTTTACAATTCTAATCGTGCACAATCCAGATGATCAGTCTGTTTTCATTGTAAAGTCGTAAGGTCGCTCTTACTTCTCTCGTCTTAAAATGTTCGCTGATACTCCGGACTCGAACCAGATTCTCTACTCCAACTTCATTTGCCTATCCACGGCTGTAGCGCATTACCTATATGCTAGCATCACGTTTATTACAGTTTATTAGTATCTGTATTTTTTATTTCATCATAGTCAAACTTAGTGCGCGTGTGAATTTTACTTGTTGAACATTTATAAGATTCAAGTACAAACTTCTTGCACGTCAGAACATCCCAAACCGCAGAAAATCTAAATAACCAGACTAAATAATACTTTTTTAAATTCATGGCGTAATCGATTTCCATGAGTTAATCTGATTTAATTTTAGTTTTAAAAAACTAATAATAGTTGTTGAGTTGTTGAGTGCTAAAGAATAGCTATACATCTTTATATCTTCATATATTTCAGCCTCTAGATCTTTACCTAATAATTTACAAATCTCATTTCTAAGCTTGTCTATCTCATTGTTTTTTTTTACCACATCATGGTGCATATCGAAATTAAATACTTTCATATATTTTTATTTTAAAATTCTAAAAAACACCAAGCACCCTACTTCATCAACCAACTAACCACCCCTTCTGCACTCATCATCTGTGCTTGGTAATTAAACAACAATTAATCATATCAAATACCGTCATATTCCTTCTTCATCTCCTTAATTTTATTACGGTAATACTCAATTTTTTCTTTTATCTCTGGAATTGAAAGCTTAAGTAAGGATTGTTTAGCCTTCACAACAAGCATATCAAATCTTTCTTGTCCTATTAGCCTTGGCAGTCTTAAAGAATATTCAGCTAGATTCCCGTGTCTATGTAAATTACACTCAACACAGCTAACATGAACATTGTCTTCGCTAAATCTTACATTCGGATGCGATCCAACCGCAAAAAAATGTGAGGCGTGTCCATTCCCATCAACCATACACCCGCAACTCACACACGGTTTACCCTTGTCTCTAATTCTAATAAACTCGTTAAATACCTTCTGTAAATCGTTTAAATAATCTTTGTGAGTCTTTAGCTTCTCCTTCCTGATCTTCTTCTCTTTCTGCCAAAGTTTAGCATTTTGCTTTTGAATATTTGAATGACCTAAAGAAATTGCGCAGCTCCAATCACATACTTTTTGAGTAGTCTTACTCGGTATAAATTCCCCGCCACACACCGCGCACTTCTTAGGCTTTATCTCCTTCATTTCCAACTGCTTTATAGTAAATTTACAAAGAATCGTGTAGTTAAAAAAGTATTTTCTAACTTTTTTTATAGTTTTTACTAACAATTTTTATTGAATAAACTAACATTGAAATTTTGGACAAAAAAATACCCCTGTTAATGCAGGGGTTATTTTGGTAAAGTAATACGTATTGTGTTTAAAGGCCTTAGATAAGCTATTTTCTTTTCGGCGACCATCTTATCCAGCAACTGATTTCTTTCGGGTATTTGGAGTTGTATTATCTTGTCCAGTTCATTTAAATCCGTTCCATTCGCGCCTCCATTTATTTTATGATCGGCTTTGACTTTTTCAAGTATTTTTGCTTCTATTTCTTCCATGTTTTCCATGGAGTAAATATACTAAAACAATATCCAGTAAAACAATCCTATCAACCCGAGAATACTCAGCCAGGTTGTAACTCCGATAATTCTCATCTGCCTATCTTTGTGCTGAAACAATAAACAGTCTTTAATAAATTCTTTCATGTTACTAATTTAGTTTTGTTGTTTGATTTGGTATTGTGGGTTTCCGTAATTAATTTTCTTTTAGATCAAAAAAATTATTTAAATCTGACTCGTTGTTGAATTCTTTAAAATTTAAAATAACAACATTCTCCTCATTAAACCCACTCTTTTCAGCTATTGATTTTCCTACAATTTTTTTGTTAAAAAACTTACCGTCTCTTGTAATGTACCCCCAGTTTCCATATCCTGAAATTTTATCAGTTCTAATTGAATATGAAATAAAAAAATATCTCTCTTTCATAATTACAGTATTTCAAAATTCACATTTACTTTTAAACATTTCCAGCCATATTTTTTTTAGTTTCATACCATATCATAGAACTGCCTTCAATGAAATTAGATATACATGCCCTTTTTTCATAGCTCAAAGTATGAGGCATTATTATTCCATTAATATTCTGTATTACATAGTAATTTTTAAATGTTATTTTCATGGTTTAAGTATTTCACATATTATACATTTCTCAGGGTTAAACGTCCGGGATTCGGCTTTCTGCCATTTATCCAAGTCTTCATAATAGCATTCTTCATCCCATTCCGGTGGAGTATCCAAAACATTAATATTTTCGTGATACCCGTAGTTATCTTTTACTGGTTTTTTCACAGGATTCTCTCCCCAATGGTAGCCGTAAGCTCTGACGGCAGAAACGAAAGAATCTACAGCATCATCAGCACAATGTGACCAATGATCTTCTTCAAAGTCTTTTTCAGTAGCATCATATTTCCGATAAACGGCTAAACTATCCATATTTTCAAGGAAATTCTCTACATACGGGCTTATAATATCCTCTGTTATTTCAGAGCCTTTACATAAAACTTCTTTATCAGCTTCCGGAAGACCTTTGTAAAGTGAATATTCTACTTCCATTTCATGGACTGTTTCATACTCCACAATAAGGAGCCTTTTGTTTAGTTCTAATTGTAACTGCTTCATGATTGTTCTTCTTTATTCATTGTTTTGTTTTTAAAATCTATAGTCTATTTCAATTCTTTCCACTTCAATCAATTCAGAATAATTGATTTTGTTCTTTTTTAAAATTTGTTTTAGTTGATAAATAACACTGTCAGCCTTTTGTAATGGATGATGAGAATCTTCAACGTAAAATTCTGTTTTAATCGGTTGACTGTCTCTGTTCCATTTTCCATTGTGAAGCGAAACTGAAAACTGATTTACATGAGCAGCAAAGTCAGTAAAGCAATCGAATCCAATAGTCTTACATAACATTGATAAATATTGTATTTCGCATATTTTACTTCTAATTTTCATTTTATTTTATTTTTTTGGTTATCGTTTTCCTAATGTCAGTAAGACGTTATTTTTTTATTAATCCGTGAAGGAAGTTTATTAGTTCAGGGGATTGGTCTTTTAATTATCAATCCCACATTCAGAGTATATATCGCAACTTTCTTCTTCTAATAGATCGAATAGGTTCAATTCTGGAAATTCCATCGCATCGTCAACAACTCTTTTATTGAATGTTTTTGCTTCATTAATCATCTCCTGAACACTTCTGTTTTTTCTGAAGAATCGACATGGTAGATTTGGAACTTCACCTCTTTTTTTAATTTTATCCAATCTACTTGCTGGCACATAGTTCTCATATTTTAGCTCCATATTTCTAAAGAAATCATACTGTCCCTCATTTTCCTTTGCCAACGTGAACAGTTTTGCATCTGATTTTTTCCAGCAGGTTTTGCAGTTACCTTGATAACCTTTCAATTTCAACCTAAACGGCTGTTGATTCCACCATTGATTAATCATTTTTTTAGTCATAGGTTTTTCTTTAATCAATGGATAGAGGATTTTATTTTCTTCTCTTTTTGCATTCATTCGGTCAAACTCATCTACTCTGATACCGATGGCTGTATAGTAATCTTTCCACTTTATTGATTTTAAATATGAATTAATTGCATAAAGTTTTAATTCTCGGTTGCAATGAGGCGTTGTCTGATTTGGAATTCCGTGTTTTTTTATCATCTGCTCGAAAGGTTCACCATTTCTAGAAGCTGATTTGAAATCAACTATTCTGTGTGTAGTTCCTTTTCGATACTGCATATTAAAAACAGCTTCTACCCATATCACTCTGACATCAAAGTATTCGCTACATTTTTCAACAAATTCAAGAGTTTCCTCATTCTCCTGCCCAGTATTCGCAAATACTACTTGTATCTCATATCTCCATTTCCAGTTCTCTAATATCCACCATAGCATATAAGCTGAAGTTTCTCCTCCTGAAAATGAAATTAAAAGCCTCGGCAATTTTCCCCGTAAATCCGCTGTTAGTTCTTCTAGTGCTTTCATATCCTCGAATTAATAAAATCATCATACGTGAAATACCCATTACTTTCAATTAATGCAACAATATCACATACCGGGACATTGCTTCCGACTTCATCAGTAAAAACCAATCCATCACCAGCCTGGCTAAAACATCCTAAATCCTCAACAAAACTGTTCTCAATTTCAGCATCTCTTGTTTTCTTATATTTTTTTAATATTTCAATAACAATTGCTCCACATGCTAAATCAGCTTTAGTAGATAAATCATCAGCTTTTTTCATTAGGTTTTTTATCTTTTCCATTATTGTATTTTGTTTTCGGGGTTAATGATTGAGTATTCGTCAATAAAAAAATATTGATCTTCTGAGGAATAGTTTATGGTAGCATTCTCCGCTATTCTCTTCTGCTGTTCCTCCTGGACGAAATCGCAGGCTTCGAAAATGTACTCATCTAAGTCAATATCGAATTCTATACAGCAATTTTTTAAATCATTCCAGTTTTCAAATTCTCTGGTTCTTGCATACTGATCAAAGATCTCTTGTTTCTCTTGGTGACTCATGGCTAGTTTTCTTTAAGTTTTATCCATCCGTATTTTTCAAGGGTATCAATATTTAGATTCATCCATGGTAAAGCGTAACCTTTACTTCTCAAAAAATCCAGCTGAGCGACATTAGGCGAGTACTGTGAAACATAGTTAAATCTGTAGGCAAACTTTCTTCTTCTTTTAGAGGACTTATATTCATACTCGAATGATACACCATCATTGTGTTTTTCTGTAATTTTTAGATTTAAATAGCCATTATAACCTAATCGTATGTAGGTCAATGCATCATCATCAGAACAGCCAGGACTAAAATTTTCTAATTGTTCCCAATATGTCAATTCTGAACCTTCTGAATTCACAACCTGAATCGCATTTGGAATGTCATCCATTGAAATTCCCCTGAACTTCTTCCCATTGTAAGCTGTCAGAGTTCCATACATATCCCAAAATTCAACTCCTAATTTTCCAGCCTTTCGCATTGCTGAAAACACTGCTTTTGCAGCTTTTTTTTGCTCAGAATTTAAACCATACTTTTCAAGCATTTCTTCTGAATTATATTCTATTGCCATTGTTATATTTTTTTAATTTGACATAAGTCTGGTGCGTTCGCTATGTTTTGCGAACTTTGACCTTACTTTAAATTGTTGTTGTTTTCCCCTTTAGAATACGTCCGGGTTTCCGTTTTATTTTTTGTTTGATTCGTTCATAAAGTCAACGAAACCCTGCATATCATCAAGCTCTTGCTGTCTTGCTCTTGCAACTTCTATATCTGATTTAACGAATAGGTTTTTACATTTTTGGCAGGATACCATATCTTTATCGTTTGTAGAATTTCCATCATTAAGATAAGTCCCACAAATTCCAGTTTCGCTCCAGCTTTCTTCGTCTGATGGATTTGCGAAAGGATCATAGTGTGTCTTTAAATATCTCATGATTCTTTTATTTTCGTTAGTAAATTTTTTGCTTTGTCATAAAGTCTTCCTCCGAAATTTTCCCATCCATCATTATCAATGTTTTCTTTAATGATAATAGACTCAAATTCTATTGCCTCGGTTAATTCGGTTAGAAGCTCCATCATCTCATCCTCATAGTCATTTACTTCTTCTAGCCAGTATTTAGGATGTACTTCATATACACCTTCTAACCAAAATTTTTTATCGTGAATGTTAAATTGAACCCATCCATCATCTGTATTAAAGTAATCGGATTCATCCGGCAGTCGATCAGCTGTCGACACTTTTATATACTTAGTTTTCATTAGTCTAAATATTTATCTGTTATTTTTAGTTTTTCGTAGAGCCTTTTAAGATCTCTATTTTTGTACTTTAGAGTTTTATTATTTGTGATAATACCAGAATTAATTCTGCTTTCTATCGTTTCAATTTCACAAATAATATTGATGTATTCTGGATTTGATTTTCTGAAATAATCTTTCATTTTTAAAAAAATATTTTGTTTGAAATAAAACCGGGCTTTGGAATCCGCCACCCGGAAAAACTAACCATGTGAATTTTATTTTAATCAGGCTTCTCTTCTCCAATTTCAATGATTACAAAATTTTCCTGATTTAAATACCTTCCGTTTGTATATTGATGGAAAAAATCTATTTGCTCTGTAGGGTTCATTTCTTTCGATGAAGTAAAAGCACCAGTACCCAATACTGAATTATTATTTCTCGATGTAATTTTAAATCTATACCTTTTCATGTCGTTGTAAATTTTAATTGTTGTTCGATTTTGCTGTTACAAATATAAACACATTTATTTATATAAACAAATATATTATAAACTTTTTAATTTATTTTTATCTTCACGTATAAACATTATTATTTATATCGTATATTTGCAATATGGAATTCAGAATTAAAGATGTAGCTACACGTAAGGGGATCACATTACAAGAAATGTGTTCAAGGATTGGCATAAGCTATATCGATTTTAATCAGAGGTTAAAAAGAGGCCCTAAAATGGAGCTAATACAAAAGTGCGCCGACGCTCTCGAATGTTCTGTTTTTGAACTTATTGCTTCAGATCAGTACGCAGAACATTCATATAATGAGAATGGAGAATGGAGAGGAGTTTTAAAGAAAAACTAACTTTTTCTCAAAAGCGATTCCTGGAATTTAATCACCCTCTGTTGCTGTTCTTCAGTGGAAGTTAAGAATGTGAAAACAAAATCATCAATCCCTAATTCTTTTTGATCAAAATTTTCATTGCCTGTAAAATGTTTATTAAGTTGTTTAAAAGCCGTAATTAGATCAAACACTCCGTCTCGCGAATGAATCAAACCTTTGTTTTTTAACATCTTAGTCCCGGTATCTACCATAGTTGTTCCGATAGCGCAGAAGCTTAACCACTTTTCAACTTCATTACGGTCTTTTTCATTATAGTTTTGCGGTCCAGTTAAAGGCTTTATCAGTGGTTTTTGTTTTATTGGGGCGGTGTTGATAAATGAAACTGACACCGGAACTCTATTTGCCGTATTTTTTAATAATTTTGAATAATTCATAATTTAAAATTTTCTTTTTCATATGGACTTAAATCACCCAGATAAGGAATCATTTGATCATCCATTGTTAATGCAAAATCTTCAAACCCCCTCCCTCTTGTCAATGCTGCAGAAACTATACTTTGAAATTTATCATTCGGATCTTTCTGTATTCTTATCGCTGTTTCGCAAAGATTCATAAGGTTAGTTCCTAAATGCCCCCTTGGTTTAATAAAGCCTGATGATGCATTCTCGTGAAGGACAACCAGAATATGTGTTTTATACTTGCTTTTCATATTCAAAACCCACTCTGTAACTTCTGAACTTTCCTGAGCACTGTTAAAGTCTCCAACGAAGTGAACAATGTTGTCAAGTATTACCATTCCGCAATCCTGATTCTGCATTAAAAAGTCTTCAACTATTTTCTTCTTTTGATCTTTATTTAAAGTCGAAATACAGAAATAATTAATAGCCTGTTGAGTCATATTCCAGATTATTCTAGTTGATCTTAGACAATGAAATCTTGATTGTTCAGTGTCAAAAACAGCTATGTTGTTACTGTAATAATTTGAAAACATTTTATCATTTTCTCCGGATAAAACCGTTTGACAAATAGATCTGATCAACGCTGATTTTCTTGATTTTGCAGGACCAAAAATCATTGAAACATTGTCTTCTGTGAATATTGGAATTTTACGCCCAAATTCTTTTATTGACAATATTGGAGTGGGTTCTGGAATATCTTCATCAGGACTTACCAGGTAATCATTTAAATTTATGATTTCTGCTGGCTTTTCAACCTGTCCAATAGGCTTTAATTCCTCTATCATACCCTACTACTTAACGGTTCTATTTTCATGAATTTAGCGAATCCTTGATCTAGCTTTTTAAACATTGGAAAATTATCTTTAGCGTAAGCAATGGACTTATTTAACAACTCTTCTACCTGCTCAAAAGTAATCCTGTCTTCCTTTTTTATCTGGATCATTTCTTGTTTAGTTACTTTTAAATTCGACAGGTGATCTTTTTGCTCCCAATCCTGCTCTGAATACATTTCCTTTATGTACAAATCCCTGTCTTTCGGTATTCTCTCGTACTCCTGATAAATCCAAAGCTCATCGGCAATCATTTGAATTATTTGCTGTTTAGGATTTATTCTGCTGGATAATTTGTTTAGTATTACACTTGCCTCGGGCATTCCTAATGGAAATCTAATTTCATCTTCGTTTTTCTCTTGTAGAAAAGCTTTGTTTTTAATGTTTTGAACCTTGTAAGCAGACAAAAGATAGAATAAAATCAATGAATCTTCAAGCTCAGTATTTCTACATTTTGTATTTTCTTCTTTTATCAACGCATTTAAAGCGTCAATATCATTCTGATTTACCTTAATTGAACCAGAACCACCTAAAGCGTATTCAAATCGATTTTTGAGGTGTCTAATTGCTTTCATTTGTTGAATTTTTTAATTGTGTCCTGTACGAGTCTTGAAAAATCTTGATCTTTGCCTATTTTGTTGTTTACGTGACTGATGATTTTATCCAGGTAGTAAACTTCGTCTTTGTCCTTCTTTCTGAATGCTGAAACCGATTTTACTGTCTTGAACCAGAAATCATCAAATCCAGATTCTTTACTTGCGCATTTCTGAAAATAGCAGTAAATACCTATCAGCTTATCCGGTTTTTGCTTATCCACTTCAACAATCAACCTGATTGCCTCATACCATTTTGAAATTTTGGCATCTGTTAAAGTTTTCTGATTTGGATTCTCCTTGTTCCACATTTCCCAAAACTTGTAAGCCAGAAACAAATACTTTCTCTCAAATTCAAATTTTTTATAGAGCTCGTGGAAATCATCGATTTTCACAAAAGAATAATTATATAGATTATTAATACTGTTAGTAGTAATTATATTATTATTCTCTTTCTCTTTATAAGGTGGGTTGTTTTGGGTTGTTTTTTTGGGTTGTTTGGGTTGTTTTTCATCTTCACTTTCATTTTTTTTAGCATTATTATTGCCTTTAGGCGCTCCTCCTTTTTTCCCGTTTTCCCTATTTGCTGTTGCTTTTTTTAATCTCTTATTAACACTGTCGCAGGTTATTTGGTCACCTTCTTTGACCATTAAATCGGTAATTTTTAACCAGACATCTTCCCTAATAGTTGTGGATAAACGACGCTCAACTTTAATCTTTTCGTTTAATATGTAGCCTGAATTGTCATACATCATAAACAACAATTCCAAGTAAATATATCTTTCAAAGGGATTCAAAGTGTAGAACGAATCGCTGGTCCACCAATCTTTAGGATAAAATGTAAATCCTAATTGTGCCATATCATTCATTAAAACTTAAGTTATTTCAATTCGGTACCCATGCTAAAACATCACTAATGCATGGTAGTTTTTTTAAAGCTTATCAATAGCTCTTTGAATTCTAAATCTTTCAACTTCTTCTGGTTTGAAAAACATTCTGTTTCCTATTTTTTCAGCGGAAACTTTTCCCATTCTTCGATGTTGTTGAAGATTCATTACAGATATTTTAAGTACTTCTGCTGCCTGTCTTGTTGATAAAAGACCATTAAATAGTTTTTCTGGCTTATCATCAGGTTTAACCTGTCTTTTGCCTTCCAACTCAATTGTGTACTGGCATTCTCCAGGCTTTGCGAATCTGGCTTTACGATTAAGTGTTTTTGCGTAAATTAGGGTTGCTTCGGCATCTATTTTTCCTAATGCTATTGATACACTACTATTTGGAATTTTATCACCTGGTAGGTAACCCAAGTCTTTACATAGACTTAATCTTATTGCCTCAATTTCTGGGTTTGGTTTTGGATTTCTCATTGTTTTTCTTTTTGTCGTTTTCAATTCGGATTAAGCGTTTTTCGTTCCATTTGAATAGGCCATTGCTATCTCGGCCAGTCCAGTATCCGTCTTTTTCTTTCATCAGGAAAGTTTTTGAATCTTCCAGGCAACTATCGAGTTGAAATATTTAGTTTCGCCTAATGGAGAAGTCCATTCTCTGCCACGAATATTGATTCCAACATTTACATTATCACCTTCTTTAATCGGGTCAAGAATGTCAATCTTATCTCCCATAACCTCTATGTTAATAGGTTGTGGATATTGTTCTGTAGTTAGTATTACGAATTCTCTTTTTTGAAATCCTGAAGCGAATGTTTCAGGATTTCCGATTCTTTTAATTGTTCCTTGTATTTCCATGCTATGCTATTATTTGTATTATATTATTTATTGGTTTTACTGTGTTCATAAATTCTCTGCCGAGATTTATGCATTCGTTTCGTTGCTCTATTCTAATCTTATCAAATGAATGAGGAATCATATGAATTCTTTCAGCGTCTGGTATTTCTACAAAATCATCAAACCATTCAATGTATGCGTATGAAGATTCTGTACAATATTTTTCTAAGCCAGCTCTAGTATAAATGTGATTTGTAATTATTCTTTTCACATCTTCAATGCCTGAATCTTTAATATCACCGTCAAATGTTAAAATATCTTTAGAGTATGAAGATTTAATAATTTCCCTATCTACTAGATTTGAAGGAGTGTCAATAAGAACAAAGCAAAGCAGTGATTCATAAATTTTCCACAGATCCATATAGCTATCAAGCTGTCTTAGATAAAGAGAACTAGCCGATTCTAATAGGTGTTTAATGAAAGTTTCATAACTGTATGTAGACTTAATATCCGGGATTACACTTTTAGAAAAAACATCACGCTTGCCTGTCACCCAATTATTTGATTTTCTTTCATCATCTGAAGTCAATAATATTTTAAGAACTTTAGAGATTAAATCTCTGGCCGATTTTTCAACTTTTAAGCCTTTTTCCAGATATGCATTTTCAAGTATTTTTGATCTCCCGGATTTTTCATAACATACAATCTTAGTTAATTCAGCTTTATTGAAATCTGAAAGTTCAAATTTTCGACTTTTCATTTCCTTATATTCAAGGTCTTTTAAATCGTCTTTCTGTTTTTCAGTCAAGATCCTGCCTACTCCAGAATTCCTTTCTCTGTATTTTATTAAGGTAGAAGCCTGATCTGCTGTTAATGGTTTAGGAACATTAATTATATTGCCAACCATATGAGATCTGAATATATATTTTGTAAAATCCATTATTTAGCTTTTGTAAGTGAAGTGTGTTTTTTAGAGAACTCTATTTTGGTTCTAATCTGTTGTTCTTCTGAAATACTTTCCCAAACCTCCATTAATTCATCTTTTGTTCTGCTTTTACTTATGCTCTCTAAAATGTCTTTTACAATTTCATCCTGCTGCTCAGGCGTTATATTGTTTTTAGCGTCTACATCATCTTTAGAAGTGTCTATATGGAAGTACTTTAGAAGAAAATATCTTTCACCGTAAGTAAGAGCGGAACCAACGCCTTTATCCCATCCGTTCTGGCCGTTAGCTCCGAAAAGATTTATATCGGTATCTCCTGTTTCTACATCAATCCATGTAAATTTCATTTCAACTTTAGAAAGAATTTCCGAGTTATTTTTTTCGGTTTTGTCTTTGTTTATCGTTACATAATCCTGACGTTCGTTTTCAATAGAAAGAATTTCCTGTTTTAGAAGCAATGAATATTCGTTCATTAGTGGTTTAAGGTGATTAATCACTTTTTCCCCAGAAGTATATTCATAGTTAAATGATTTCTTATCTTTTTTTAAGCCAATAAGCTCTTTTTGGATTTTGTGCAGTTTTTGGTAGAGTGATAATTTTTCCATGATTAATTAATTGTTTTTGTGTACACGGCATATGATTTACTACCGATCTTTTTTGATGATGTTTGATAGATTTTTTGCTTTGCTTTTAGCTCTGAGAAGCGTCCGGAAATTGTGTGAATCTGGACTCCCAGTATATTGGCAATCTCAATAGTTGATTTAATCCCGTCTACTTCATTTAAAACCCTATCCTGCATTTTAGGAATAGTCACCTTTACTTGTTGAAATGCCAGTTTGGAATTTGCGTTGTTACGCCCCCGGCTGTAGTCTTGAATATCCATATCATTTTTGCTTTGGTTAATAAATTGGTGGTTTAGGTGGAACTGTAATTTTTTGGAAGTGAGTGTAATTTTTAATATGGGTATCTGATAAATCATCTATTTCCCAATCTCCGTTTGTATTATTATACCACATGTAATATCCATTTTCTAACTCTTCATATGATTCTTCATTAAGAACCATCCATCCATTGTTGTTTTCGATTCCAGATAATTCATTTGGTCTGATAGAAGCCCCTGTTAGAAATTGTTTCTGCTCAAAGTCATTTATATTAAAAGAGCCATATGACTGCACATAGTTTGTCCATCCATTTTCATCAACTCCTCCGTCTACTGCTATGTGTTCCCAATTTTCCCAAGCCTTTCTAATTTTATCTTCTTTTGTCATGATTATTGATTTGATTGTTTAAACTCTTTGATGAACTCGTTTAAGGCTGTTGTCTCCATTTCAGAAAGCTTATCGTGGCCTAATCGTTTGTGGTTTACGTAAAAAACACCACCAACGTTTTCTATTATTACAGTTACTTTCATGATTGTTTAGGTAAATAATGTTTACAGTTTTTTCTTATGAAGTCAAAATCAGGATGTACTGGAATTCCTGAATCTGAAAACTTACAAAGATTAGTTTGCCATGTTTGGCGATAAGGCTCTTCCATATCATTATGGTCAATTACAATACATTTATTAATGCATGACAGACATGATCTAAATTTTGGATTCTTCCAGTAAGTACAATTTTGCTCATGATTTAAAGCCTTTTGCTTTTTCCAAAATCCCCTACCGCAATCTGAATAGTATCTAGTTACTTTTTTTGATTTCATGATAAAGTGTTTTGAATGGTTTCTAAAAAACGTGAGAACTGAGACTCACTTTCAATCTTAATGTCTTTTTCCCTACCTGTACCGATACATATCGAAGCAGAATTATTATAGACATATACTATTACTGAAGGTTCTGAGCTTGCTATCTGTAATTCGTAATAAACTTCATCTGAAACTTTTTTCGTAAAGTCCTTATCAATTAGAAATTCAGGACTTAGTATTTCTGTTAGGTTCATGATTATTGTTTTTTAAGTAAGTATTCAATTAAACAGATGAACTGATATATAAACCAGCATTTGAGTAGAAATAAAGCTTTCATGATGCTAGTCTTAAAAAGTTAGACCTGTTTTCTGAAAAGCTAATTCCGGAGCTCTTGAAAAGATTAATGTTGTGCATTCCGTCAACTGCTCTACTTCTCCAATATGTAACATGATGCATCTGACCTCCTTTTGACCCTTTGCGATAAGAAGAAAACCAACGAGCGATCATTCTCTTTATTCTCTTGTAACCAGGATTCGATTTTAAAACCATTCCCGATACTTGCCCGAGCTTGTTTAATATTTGAAACTCATTAAACTTAACATAGATTCTCTCCCCATCTTCCAACCACACAAACCCATGTACTCTTTCTCTGTTAGTTCTGAAATCAGTCTGCTTGTAAAATTCAAAAGCTTTGATCTCTTTGTCCAAAATTTTCTTTACTTTTGCCTTCATGATGTAGTGATTTTAATTACTATTTCGTTTTTGCCGAGTCACCTTTGCCGAGGTGGCTCATTTTTTTGTAAAATATTTTTCTTTGAAATCCTTGAATGATTTTGACTTGCTTAAGTAACTTGCGTATTCATGCTCAATCTCCTTCTTAGTCTTTTTTCTTGTTTTCAAACCACTCAAAATCTTTTTACATAATTCCTCTCTTGTTTCAGAAGGAAGCTTTAGTAAATAATCTTCTGCTATTTGATAGTCTAGATTCATGATTGAAGAATTAAACTGAGTTCTTTTTTACACTTAAGGGCTTCCTTTCTTTTAGCTTCTGCATTATTGAATGCTTTTTTTGCCAAACTGATAATTCCCTTTTTATTTTCTTCTGAAATATTACCCGCTCTTCTTTTTACATAGTTTAAAGTTGAAGTACTTATCCCCGTCTCGGTATTAACATCAGCAATATCCTGAGCCGTTGTATATTCTTTCAAGTAGTAGGAAATTTCTGCACTTATCGTTTTCCCAATTATTAAACTTTCCATACATTATTTGTTTTAATTAAAAATTAGTTTTATCACTGTTTTTTCGCATTCAACAAAAAGATTACCTTTGTGTTGTTGTTTTGTTGAGACAAATATACACACAATGTTTGTTATATACAAGCGTTGTTTGTTTATTTTACCATCAAAACACTTAACTAATTGATAACCAGTGAGAAAAATTTTATATGAAAGAATTATTAGAAAAGATTAGCGAACACGCTATGGCGTTTGATAAAGACGAAAACCCCGCTGAATACAACGAGGTTTTAAAGCTTATTAAAAAAGGGTTTGTAAATAGATTGAATTCTACCGAAGAGAAAGAGGTAATTTTTGTACGGATAACACTAGAAGGAAGAAAGGCGCTTCTTAAGCTTTAGTTTTCTTTAAATCTTTGAAACTCAACAATTACAAAATGCTGTGGTTCTTGTTTCTCTTCAAATGTTTTGAGGTTTTGCTTTGTTATTCTTGTGACTGAATTTTTTCTACTAACAACAAAACGTCTCATAGAGTTAAATAAATTTAAAAACTGTTCAAAAGTATATTCATGTTCGTACTGGGGATATAGCTTTAAAAGCTCAATACTTATTTCCTTGTCGTTCATAACCATCTAATATTTATACAAATATATGAAAAAAGAAGAAAATACAAACGCGGTATGTATATTACCGGATATTAATTTAAGGATTAAAGAACTTATAACTGAAAAGACTTTTGGAAACACTGCTGCTTTTGCAAGAGAAATTAGTGAAAATCTAAAGAAGAAAACTAAAGGAGAAAAAACCATAAGTCAACAAAGTGTTGATAGGCTATTTAAGATTGACAAAAGAGGTAATATTGACAAATATCCAGAACCGTCAAAAGCAATTATAGATAGTATTCTTGACACATATAATGTATCAAAAAAATGGCTTCTATTGGGCGAGCTGCCTATGTATAACCAATCAGAAAAAGAAAATACACCCACAAACTTAAAAACAGATAATAAAGCAGTTAAATCAGATTCTAATTTTGACACCCTATTATCAGAAGTAAAAGAATTAAAGAAAAGCCTAGAAGCACAAAAAAAACAGAACGAAGATCAAGCTAAAGCAATTATTGAATTTATAGAGAAGGAAAGAATAGCGGTTTCGGATCTAATTCTAGATCTTAAAAATAGTTTAACGCAAAAAAAGGAGAAAAGTTAAGCTGTATTTAATTAAGATTAAACTTAACTAAAAATATCTCTCTTCGGAACCTTTCAAGTGTTTCGTCAATATCCATATTTTGCAATATATCAATATCATATTTCTCAAATTTAAATATGACTTTTTTAATTTTAGTCATTATTATTTCATGATTATCAATATACTCTTCGGATTCAATCAATTTCTTTCGAAACATTCTCCTGTTTTTTTCAAGCAGCTTCTCTAAAAGTAAATAATCGTAGCTTTTCATCTTTAAATCTGGTGTTTGTTGGATTTTAACTGCTCGTTCTCTTGTTTTAATCTTTTTATTTCTTCTTTTAAGTCATTTTTAAAATGATCAGAAGCATTTTCGTCCAGCCTTAGCCATCGTATGTATTTTAAAAGCCACATATATAAAAGAGCCCCTGCGGCTGAGACAATAAAAAAAGTCCAACTATTTACTTTTAAGAAATCAACTTTTCCTCCTAAAATAGGAGAAAAATATACAGTGCCACTATAAAAAGAGGTCAATAGAGGAAAAAAATAAAGTTTAGGGTTAGGCCTAAATGATACAGCTAGTAGTATTAAAGCGGGAGAAATAAACAACGTAACAAGCCAAATATCTACCGTAACAAGCACTCCTTGTGAGTCCTTTAAAGTGTCCATTCCAGGGACATATCTTTTAAAAACAACATCTATACAAGGTAAAATGGCCGATACTATTAAAAGAACCGACCCTATTTTTGCAGATTTTGATTTTTTGATTTTATTTTCTTGGAGGAACGTCTTTTGGATCTCCTTCATTTCCTGGATCTAGATTTGTATCCGGATCATCTGCCATAGTTGCGTTACCACTTTTCACAATGATAGTATCACTGACTGCTTGTGGTTCAGCATCACGACTTTCAGTACCAGATTTGTTTAACTTAAATTTTTCTTGGTTACTCTTTTTAACTGATTCTATTGCATCTTCCCTCACCTCTTCATCACGATCAGAAGAACATGAATTAATTAAAATTGTAGCAGCAACTCCTGCAATAATTAGTTTTAGTGTTTTCATTGTTAATCATTTATAAATTAAACTCAAAAATACTAATTATATAGTGATGCTAATTACTTATTAACTTCATATCCTTGTTACGAATATAATATATTATTTCAATAAACAATGATTTTTACACATGTATAGCAAATCTTTTTTCTCACACAATACGTATTTATACGGATTTATTACGGGTATCCGTAAAATGTGAATATTTTTTAATTTTTATATTTGTGAAAAATTAATCATGAAACTTTCAATTATAATGTTGTTACTATTTTTGTTAAATACTCAAATAGTTAAATCACAAACATTTTCCTCTGTTGATCAATTGTCAAGCTATGTGGGAAAAAAGTTTTCAGATCTAGAATCAGGTTTAAGTATTAAAAGTAATTATAAAACAACGTCTTTAGGTATTGAACGCCGTTCTTATGATTTTGAAACATACTCGGTGATAGTCTCAGAATCTGACGACATTAAAACAATACAAGAAATATCTATTTATACAAATAAAATAAAAAACATTCAGGAGATATGGTACAACATAGTTTCCGAAATGAACCGTAATAAAAAGTATGAATTTATCAAATCATTTGTGGCAGATCGTGATGATAAAATAACTACAAATAGGCTTGATTACCAACAGCTCATTACTTTGTTACGCAAATCCTTCAAATCAGATGAATGGATCTATGAGGCTAAATATAAAAACAAAGATACTTATTATCTCATATCTTGTTCCCCTGTCAGTGTTGATATAAAAATACGAAACACACCTTTCGAAAAACAATCTTATGAAAATGAAAAGTAAAATAATAGTTATAATATTTTTAGTAACTACTTCCTTTTTTTCAGCTCAAGAATTAAAATATGAAGAAGTCGTGCCGGTTGATTCTACAGTGACAAAACAGGAGTTATACAATAGGGCGAGAGATTGGATTACAAAAAGCCTGAAAGATGACGGAGAAGTATTTACAATTGAAGATAGCAATGAAGGAGAAATAACAGGCGGTGGAAAACTGAGATATTATACAAAAAAAATATATGTTGGTGCTCTGTGTACTATAGGATATGTAAATTTTAAAATAAACATATACTTAAAAAATGGTCGCTATAAATATATTATTCACTCATTAGTTCATGAGGGCACTAACTGCAGGCCAAAAAGTGCAATAAATTATGGGCCGTTAACCACTAATGATAAACCCGACAAAACCAATGATGTTTTTCTGAGAAAAGGTCCATGGAATGACATAAAAGAAAAAACTGATGAAAAAATTAAATTGTTAATTTCCGATTTAAAAGAAGCAATGAATAAAAAACATGAGACATCCAACAACTGGTAAAAATAAAGCCCCAAACGGGGCATCTTTTATTATACGACGTGTTTTGTCGTAATGCTTTGTGATATTTGTTGAAAAGTAATAAGTATCAAATGTTCGTTTTTTTGAAGAAATAAACTACTTTTGCAAACTTTTTGCTTTTTGAGCTAATAATTGTATCTTTAAAAAAAATAAATGCTATGTATAACTGCTTTGATGTTGCAAAACAATTTCTAAAGTTAGCTAAAGAAGATGGACAGGTTCTTGAGCCAATGAAGCTTCTTAAGTTAACTTACATTGCACATGGTTGGTTTCTTGGCTTTTACGACAAACCTTTGATAAAAAATAGTGTTCAGGCTTGGAAATACGGCCCTGTAATCCCTGAATTATATCATGTTACAAAACGATTTGGACATAGCAATGTTGATATTGAAATTGTCGATCTGTATTCAGAAAATAAATTATCAAATGAAGATAAAGCTTTTTTAAAAACAATTTGGAACGCCTATAAAGGATTTACAGGTCTACAGCTTTCAACTAAAACTCATATGAATAACACTCCATGGAAAGAAGCTTATGACCCAAAAGTGTACCACAAAGTTATTAGTAACGAAATAATTAAAGAGCACTATAAAAAACTAATTGATGAGCGAAGATAATACAACGCCAACTAACCATGAAAACCCGACTCCAGAACAAGTAAGTGAATTCTTCAATGAATTTAATCCGGAAGACGAAACTCTTGGAGAAGAAGAAATTAGTGAAGCATCAGGAGAACTAATTGTAGAGTCTGACACTTCTACAGATTCCAGAGATTTTATTAAACACGAGGAATTAAGATTGAAAGTTTTAGAGTTCAAGTTGAAAAAGAAGACTCAACTTAAAGAAAGTCATTCAAAATTTAAGGATAAAAAAAATGAACGAAGACTAAGAAAGGAAAATGCAAAAAAGGCTTTTTGGTTCTCCAGTATATGGGCCGTTTTTATTGCTTTTTTTATACTATTACACGGTTTTAAAGTTTTTAAAATACCACTTCTATTTAAGACCGTTGAATTAGAGTTTAAAATCTCAGAAACTGAATTTATGTTTGTATGTGGAACTTTAACAGCATCAATCCTAATATTCTACTTAACAGTTATTAAAAATTTATTTCCAAATAAGATTGAAGAGAAACAATCTTCAGTAAATAAAGAAAACTAAGGCCTCATTACGAGGCTATTTTTATATCTATTTTTTTATATTTGCTGAATAATTGTAGTAAAAAAATAGTAAAAAACATAGTAAAAATGACATTTTTTCATGTTTTTAAAAATCACAAACTACTGATTATCAATTATATTTAATTTCAAGTAAAATGTATAAAGTTTTTGTCAACGAAAAAAAATTATTGATATCTAAGCATCCGGAAGCTCTTGAAAAAAAGCTTGAGTATGAAAATTATACAACTTTAGAGATCGCTTTGGATCTTCTGGAGAATACTTCTGTGCAGGAACTTAACGTATATGGAGAGAATTTGGATGAAATATGGCAGGAATTCCAGAAGCTTTTCAGAATTATAGAAGCAGCAGGAGGCTTAGTTAATAATCCAGAAGGTAAAATCCTTTTCATTAAAAGACTTGGCAAATGGGATCTTCCGAAGGGTAAAATGGAAAAAGGAGAATCCAGAGAAGAGTCTGCAGTACGGGAAATAGAAGAAGAAACCGGTCTGAGTGATGTAGAACTTGTAAAATTCATCAATACCACTTACCATATCTATATAGAAAGAAATGGTGAGAAAATTTTAAAATGTACCCATTGGTTTGAAATGAACTTTGACGGAGAAGACACTTCCAAGCCGCAAATAGAAGAAGGTATTACTGAAGTGGCCTGGAAAACAACAGCAGAAATTGAGGATGAAGTTTTCCCAAGTACCTTCAAAAATATTATACTGATTGTACAGGAATTCTGGGACTTGAAGAAATAAGTAGTAGGTCTGGAAGCTGGAAGAGTGAAGCTGGAAGTTACTATCCGGCAATCCACTTTTTCGGGGATCATTTAACAATGAAGTTTATAAAGTTGAATAAAAAAGAGAATACTCTTCACTTACCTTCAGGATCTTCCCTCTCCCAGCCTCCAGCTTCCTTACTCTGTTAAATAAATTCGATCAGCTTCTCGAGAGCAATTCCCCTGGAGCCTTTCAGCAATATATTTTCAGAGTGAATTTTGTTCTGTTTTAAATATTCTATCAGGACTGTTGTATTTTCAAAAGCAAGATCTGAAGAATTAACCTCTTTAAAATGCTTTCCTACCGTGATAATTTCATTGAAGTTAAGTTCCTGAGCCAGTTTTAAGATGTTCTGATGTTCTTTCTCACTTTCATCACCCAATTCCAGCATATCCCCAATAATAATGGTTTTACTGCCCTCAAAACTGATGAAATTATTCAAAGAAGCGGTCATAGAGCTCGGGTTGGCATTATACGTATCCAGAACCAAAGTCTTACCCTCTTTTTTCACCACCTGAGATCTCATATTGGTAGGCGTGTACAATTCCAGCGCATGTTTTATTTTTTCAAAACTGATTCCGAAATGAAGCCCCAGGCTTGCCGCTGCACAAAGATTGGTGAAATTATATTCTCCAGTCAGTTTTGAAACTGCTTTTACTCCCTGATAAGTCAATCCTACAAAATGTTCTGCAGAAAAAGATTCAAAATTGTAATCTGATGTCTCTTTTCCAAAAGTAATTTTAGGTAAATAATTTTCAGTTTTTTCTACCTGAATAGGATCATTTTCATTAACAAGAACAGTTCTGTTATCATTTTTAAGATAGTCATAAAGCTCAGACTTTCCTTTAATCACCCCTTCAAAACCTCCGAATCCTTCTAAATGGGCTTTTCCGAAATTGGTAATATATCCAAAATCGGGTTGAGCGATGGTACACAGGAATTCAATTTCTTTCTGATGATTAGCTCCCATTTCAATCACAGCCATTTCATGTTCCGGTTTAATGGAAAGAATTGTCAAAGGAACTCCTATATGGTTATTCAGATTTCCAAATGTATACTGTACATTATATTTTTCTGAGAGTACAGCATGAATCAATTCTTTAGTCGTCGTCTTCCCATTACTTCCTGTAAGCCCAATAAAAGGAATGGTAAGCTTGCTTCTATGATAAAGAGACAATTGCTGTAAAAACTCAAGGGTAGATGGAACATAGAAAATATTTTTATCTCTGTTTTCAAACTCCGGAAGTTCAACAATTACGGCCAAAGCTCCATCATCTATGGCTTTTTCCGCTAATGTAGCTGCATTGAAATTCTCACCGGAAAAGGCAAAGAAAATATCATTCTCTGCTATTTTTCTGCTATCGATGGTCACTTTTGCAGCCTGCAGAAATAAAGGATAAAACTGTTCTATATTCATGTGGAAATATATATTTTTTAAAAAGAGGTCATATGCAATCGCCAAATCTATATGAGTATTTTAGACTTTTTAACCAAAGCGATTTCATGGTTCAAAAATAAAAAAACCTTCCGAAAGTTCGGAAGGTTTTTTATAAGTATTTTTTGATAAATATTATCTTCTAGTTCTACCCTTATCGTTAGTTCTGGCATCCTGTGCAACACGGAATCCTACCCAACCATAAGCTCTGTTTTGATTTTTATATCTTCTTTGTCCCGGATCCAGCCAATATGCTGTATCCTGCCAAGAACCACCTTTTACAACTCTAACCTCGTTAGAAATTCCTGAAGTTCTGTCTTTGGTATCTTTTTGTAGTTTCACTCTACCAGCTCCATCTACAACAAAGCTTTGTTTAGGAGCATTGTACATATCGAACCCAGCAGCAGAATCAGAAGCTCTGTAATATTCTAAAGAAGATTGTCTGTCACCATCTCTGTAGTTTCTGTAATCAGCGATAGTTTGTCTTTCGAATTGTCCAGGAAGTCCTTTGTAAACTAATCTTCCGTCAGCCAAAGTATCATATTTGATAGTACCTTCGTCGATCATTTTATAAGTTCCGTCACCGTTTCTTACGATAGCCTGAGGCATGTTTCCTCTATAGTAGTTGAAATCACTGTAATCTTCATCAATGATTGGTCTGTACACAT
Source organism: Chryseobacterium sp. JV274 (assembly GCF_903969135.1). Classification (NCBI taxonomy): domain Bacteria; kingdom Pseudomonadati; phylum Bacteroidota; class Flavobacteriia; order Flavobacteriales; family Weeksellaceae; genus Chryseobacterium; species Chryseobacterium sp. JV274. The sequence goes on from NZ_LR824569.1 coordinate 1,628,588, forward strand.
CCGCAGTCCATTCTGAAACGTTCCCGAACATACCGTATACACCAAGATCGTTAGATGGATACTTTCTTACATCAGAAGTCTGTGCAGAACCGTCATTCTTCCATCCTGAAATCCCTGAATAGTCACCTTTACCCATTTTGAAGTTTTCAAGGAACATTCCTCTGTCTCTTCCTTTGGTACCTCTTAGTCTTTCGATTTCAGGTTTTTTTCCTAGGTATTGGTTATATTCTCTGGTTTTTGCCATACCAAGAGCTGCATATTCCCATTCAACTTCGGTAGGAAGTCTGAACTTCTGTACCATTGCAGAATTTGGAGCTCTGTTAGCTGCAAGCAATCTCTGGTTTGTAGTTTTCATACCAGTTTTTTGCTGCATTCTTTTTTCATTAATATATCCTTGCATTTCAGGATCATTCGATTTGAATTTATCCATGTTGAATGCAGTTCCTCCCTGGTTGTTGGATTCGTTGATATACAAATCTTTGGCAATAATACCAGACTGCATCAAAGCTTTTTCATTCGCTCTATCTGTCAGCCATTCACAGTATCTGTTTGCCTGAGTCCAGGAAACTCCTACCACCGGATAGTAATCAAATTCCGGAGAACGCAGATACGTTTCATTATAATCGTTTCTTGCTAATTTGTTGTCCCACAATAAGGTATCCGGTAATGCACCGTTATAGATTTCCTTAAAACTAGGATCACTTGGTGGGAATACATACTTCAACCATGTCAGGTATTCGCGGTATTCGTAGTTAGTAATTTCTGTTTCTCCGATAAAGAATGAACTTACCTGCATCCTGCGAGGCGTGTTATTCCAATCGTGCATAACATCATCTTTCACTAATCCCATTGTAAAAGTTCCACCTTCTACATATACCATTCCAGGCCACCCCTTCTGCTTTTGTTGCTTTCCTGCAAAAAACCAACCTTGTTTTTCGTTTGGTTTCCAACCCGTTTTACTGACAAATTTTTTGGTACCGCCACCTTTGCTGGTTCCTGATCCGCCACAGCTGGTTAATGCAAGTGTAGAACTTAATGCTATTAATGAAAACAACTTTAGTTTTTTCATAGTCGATATAAATATTTTCAAAGTACAAAGAAAAAATAAATTATTCAATAAATCAAGTAAACATTTGATTTTTTTGAAAAACGTTAACAATTTAATTTTATTGTATCGCAATTTAATTCTAAAATTTTCATTTATTTTGTAATTTAGCAATTTCAATAGTAAACATGAAACGAAAAATTACGCTTTTATCTTTAATCGCTTTTGCATCAACACTTTACGCCCAAAGAAACACCATAGAATGGAATGGATCGAAAATTCAGGATTTTGGCGACACAAAATTAAATCTTCCTAATTTTAAAAATGAGGGTTTTTCTTTCAGCCAAAATAATGTTTTTATAGTAACCAAGCAAAAAATCGGAGAAAAGCAGCTTAAAATTTCAGATCTTGTCTGGGAAAGCGTTCCTACTCAGGATTTATTTGAGTTGGATAAAGGAAGACTCCCTGATTATGATGTAGCAGATGTTTCTTATTATAATTTAGATGGAGACAGCTATGCCAGTATCAGTGTTGCTTTGTTTAAAAATGTAAAAGGCCGTGTTCAGAGATTATCTTCGTTTAATGTTTCAGAAGCCTCTTCATTTGTAAATACTACAGGAACTGTTAATAAGATAGGAACAACCGGCAACCCATTATCAAGTGGTAACTTTTATAAAATAAAAGTTGACAAATCCGGTGTATTCAAAATCACATCCCAGTTTTTAAAAGATAACGGAATCAATCCCGGCTCTGTAAATCCTAAAAATTTCAGAATTTATGGAAACGGAGGGGTACTGCTTCCTGAATATAATCAGGATGCAAGATATGGAGCTTTACAGGAAAATGCCATTCAGGTAGTAGGTGAAGATGACGGGGTATGGAACGATAATGATTATGCTCTTTTCTATGCTCAGGGTCCTGATGGATATAACCTTTACGACACTTCCAATGGAAATGGTTTTAAAAGAAAAGATACCCGGTTCAGCGAAAGAAGTAATAACGTTAAAAATATATATGAAGATTTTTCTTATTACTATATCAACTTTGACAAAGGTTCAGGGAAGAGAGTTCCAACTGTTGATGGAACCCTTCCTGCCCAGCTGATTACAAGATATGACAATTACCAGGTGATCAACAAGGATCAGAAAAACTTGTTGAAAGTAGGAAGAACCTGGGTGGAAGACACTCCTTTCAGCAATGAAAAAACAATAACACTTTCCACCAACTCGCCAATACAGGCCGGTGATGTTATACGATACAGAACTCAGGTGGTAGCTTATAATTCGCAACAGAATACGATTGATTTTAAGATCAATAATTTAAATCCGCATCCACTGCAAACGATTCCTACAGATACTTCATCTTATCAGTATACCTTCTACCCTGTAACCTATTCCGGAACGCTTACCAATCTTACCGGAAATCAGATTACAATGGTTTTGAATCCTGATATTTCTAAAAACCCTAACGGAACTTTCTATTTTGATTATGCAGAAGTTCAGTACAAAGAAAATCTTGCGTTCAATGGTTCACAGATGAACTTCAGGGATTATTCAATTGTAAGTGGAAGTAATACAGATTACGGATTCAGCATTACCAATGCGGCTAATATAGAACAGGTATGGGATGTAACGGATATTACCAATGCCAGCCGAAGAGTGAATAAAGCCGGAGCCGGCGCTTTCAACTTTGCTTATACAGCTGCTGATCAGAATTTCAATAATGAATTTGTGGCATTCCGTGCTGATGCGGCTTTCAGCCCACAGTTTGTAGGAAGAATTTCCAATCAAAATCTTTCTGCCTTACAAAATATAGATTACCTGATTCTGACGGTTCCTGAAATGATGGGCCAGGCACAGAGAATTGCCAACTATCACCAGACTGCTCATAATTATAATGTAGAAATTGTAGACGTTAACAAAATCTATGAAGAATATGGCAGCGGAAGTAAAGATCTTACGGCTATAAGAGATTTCGTCAGCAAACTCAATACTCCTCTTGGCAGACTTCAATACGTATTTATCCTGGGTGATGCTTCATTTGATTATAAAAACAGAGTTCCCAATAATACAAACGTTGTTGCCAGCTACCAGAGTGAACAGTCTTCAGATTACGTATCCTCATTTGTAACGGATGATTATATTGTAATGACCAAACCGCAGACCACATTGTTAATTGAAAATAATTTACCGGATCTGCCTGTGGGAAGAATTCCTGCTGCAAACGCAAGTGAAGCTGGAGATATGATCAATAAAACATTGGCTTATTACAACAAACTTCAGGGGCAGTCAACTCCTTTCGGAGACTGGCGTATGCGACTTGACTTTGTAGTGGATGATAATGATGAGGGAGGAGGTCCGTTTCATAATGTAATGAACAGTTCTCTGGCCGGCATATTTGAACAACCGGGACAGACGGAACTTAAAGAATATAATGTTAAAAAGTTATATATGGATGCCTTTACCGCTCAGAGTACCTCTGGAGGTCGAAGATATCCACAGGTAAACCAGGCTATTTCCAATGCTATCGGAAACAGTTTATATCTGTTTTATTTCGGACATGGAGGAATCAATGGCTGGGCACAGGAAAGAGTATTAACAACTACTGAGGTTCAGAATGCCAATAACTTCTCTAATGTATACAGCAGATTCCCGTTTGTTTCTACCATCACATGTGAATTTACATTATGGGATGAGCCTGCAACCAATTCTGTAGGGGAACAGTTTATCAAAATGAAACAGGGAGGTGCATCAACAATGATTACTTCCAGCCGTGCTATTGGTGTAGATTACGGACGTGATTTCACGAATACATTTACCCAGAATATTTTTAAACTAACGAATGACGATTTCAATACGTTAGGAAATGCCCATTTACTGGCTAAAAAACAGAAGGGACCAAACAATAACCATTTAAAGGTAAACTTCCTGGGTGACCCTGCTATGAAATTAAGCAGACCTCAAAGACTTCTTACCATTGATAATATTGAAACTCCGGTTCCGGGACTGATCAGAGGATTGGATTTCGTGAAAATAAAAGGACACATCAATAATCCGAACGGAACATTGAACAATACCTTCAACGGGAAAGTCAGCATCAATATTTTTGATAAGAGATTAAATAAGAAAACATTAAATAATACCGGTGTTTTATCTCCGGTTTTAGATTATACAGAGGAAGGAAGTGCTATTGTAAAAGCTGCCGGAACTGCTGTAAACGGAGTATTCACTGCAGAATTCTATGTTCCTAAAGATATCAACTATGCGGTGGGACAGGGAAGAATTTTAGCCTATGCAGACAACAAGTCAACGGATGTTTTCAACAACCAGGCGGTGCAAGTAGGTGATATCAACCCTAATGGAATCAATGACAGCCAGCCTCCAAAAGTAAAACTGTATATGAATAACACCAACTTTGCAGATGGTGGAATTACCAACCAGAATCCTATGCTTCTTGCCTGTCTTACAGATGACACAGGAATCAACTCTACAGGTTCAGGGGTAGGTCACGATATTACCACGTACCTGGACGGGCAGATTATCAATACCGTTGTTTTAAATGATTTTTACTCTGCAGGAGAAGGAAACGGATGTTTAAATCCAAGTCTTGCTGACTACCAAAAAGGAAATGTAACCTATCCTTTCAGAAATTTAGCGATTGGACAACACCAACTGACATTTAAAGTTTGGGATATAAACAATAATTCTACATCTGCTACGTTAAATTTTGAAGTTAAAGATGAATCTGACCAACACCTGACGATCAACCGTCCGCTGAACTGGCCAAATCCATTTACAAATAAAACCTATATTCAGTTTGAACACAATTGTGATGATATTCTGGATGTGAACGTACAAATTTATACTATAACCGGAAGATTGGTAAGAACTTTATCGCAGCCGGTAGTCGCAGAACCTTTCCTACAGGGCTTTAGAACCCCTCGTCAGGCAATAGAATGGGACGGAAGAGATGATTTTGGGTCAACAGTAGCAAAAGGTACGTATATTTTTAAGATATTTGCAAAAAGTCAAAATCAAGAAAAATGCAAAGGAAGTGCTACAGCTGTAGAAAAAATGGTACTTTTGAAATAATTAAATAATACATAGACAATAATATTAACAAAAAACTGATAATATATAAAAGACAACATATGAATTTAACTACTAAACTGCTTTTAGGATTTGGTTTGAGTGCTGGTTTTTTAGGCTATTCGCAAGATTTAGGTAAAGTAAACCCAGTTCTTACCGGAGCTCCTTTCCTAAGAATTGCGCCTGATGCGAGATCAGGAGGTATGGGAGATCAAGGGGTGGTAACCTCTCCGGATGCATTTTCACAATTCTGGAATGCGGCTAAATATCCTTTCAGCAGAACAAGTTCTTCCGTAGGTCTTAACTATACGCCTTACATGGGGAAACTTACCAATGATGTATTCTTATTATATGCTTCGTTCCATAAGTTTTTGGGGCAGGAAGAGAGATCTACAATCTCTGCAAGTATCTATTATTTCAACATGGGACAGGTAGACCTGACTCAGTTGGTAGGTACAGAAATTGCATCAATGGGTACATCAAAACCAAACGAATTCTCAATTGACGTTGCTTATGCTTTGAAGCTTTCTGATTCATTCTCTGGTGCTGTTACCGGTAGATTTATCCGTTCAGACTTAGCCGGAGGATTCAACACAGACACTACACTTAAAGCAGCAAACAGTTTCGCAGTAGACGTTTCAGCATACTATACCTCACCAAGATTCTCCAGTATCGGAGGATATGATGGTAAAGTGAATGCAGGTTTAGCTATTCAGAATGTAGGTCCGAAACTGGATTATACAGGAAATGAAGAGTCAAGATCTTATCTTCCTACAATGGCAAGATTAGGAGTTGGGTATGACATGTACCTGGATGATATGAACAGAGTTGGAATTTCTGTAGAAGGTTCAAAACTTTTGGTTCCCGGATCTGAATATGCAGGAATTGATCCAAATACAAGACAGCCTATTTATCAAATCCCGAATGTAGGGCCAATGGCTGGTATTGGAAAATCTTTCAAAAATAAAAACAGTATCATGTACAGTGGTGCTTTAGAATATTCTTATGACAATGCATTTTCTGTAAGAGGAGGTTACTTCCATGAAAGTGAAGAGCAGGGAGCAAGACAGTTTGCTACAGCGGGTGTTGGTTTAAGATACCGTTCTTTCGGACTTGATCTTTCTTACCTGATCAACATGTCTAAAATCAACAGTGCATTGGATAACACGCTTCGTTTCGGTCTTACCTGGAACATCGGAGAAGAAACATCCAACAACGATCGTTAAAAAAAGCTACAGCTATATAAAAAAAGCCTCATACATTGTATTGAGGCTTTTTTATATCAATTGTGAAGGGGTCAATCCGCTTCACTTGTCAATTTCTTTTATACTACAATCATTCACCATTCACTTTGCGAAGCAAAATTTCACTATTGACCTTTAAATAATGTAATGGTATACTCAAGAAGTCTCCCATCTCCATAATCTCCATGTCCCGGAACTACAATTTTCACGTCGGGATATTCTTTTTTTACTTTTTCAATGGTATTTGACCACGCAGAGACATTTGCATCTCCTAAATATCCTTTGCCCGCCTCAAGCTCTTTCAACAAACAACCTCCAAACAGAATATGTTCACTTGGGAAATATCCAACAGTATTATCTCTTGTATGACCTTCTCCGAAATACTTAGCAATAACACCCTTATCACCCACTTTCAGAATCACAGAATCATTAAAACTGTTTTCAGGGACAACGAAATTGTTTTCTTTGGCTAGTTCGATTGTTTTAGCATTGGAATAAGAAGGAATATTCTTTTTATGAAAGGCCAGCAATCCTCCTAAACTATCATCATGAAAATGAGTGGGAATCACTGCATTGATTTTCGCATGAAGTTTTTCATTGATCCATTGTATCAGCTCATCTGAACCTGTATCATTAGTAGGTGTATCAAAAACAATAGTTTCATTATGGTCTTTTACAATCAATCCGTTACAGGGAACATTCCCGAAATCATTGGTCTGCTTAAAAGAAGTATGAATAAATGTGTTTTCTGAAATCTGGGTGATGATCAGAGTTTTTGATTCATAAATTTTCTTTGCCTTAAAACTGCTTTTCTTCTGTGAAATACAGCTTAACATGATAAAAGAAAACAAAATGGCTAATATATTTTTACTGATGATCTTCATAAAATGATAATTTAAGCTTGAGATAAGCTAAGGTAAGAATTCGTGGAACAAGATTTGTTAGCTGTTGTGTTAAAAATAACCAATTATGAGTTGTGAATCATTCATATGTTTCTTCTGTCAATTTATTTTTAAATAGTACTACAGCTCAATTAAAAAAATATAATATTTAAGTTTACAAAAGTCTTTCTTTTATGGCGATTTTCTTAAATTCAATAGCTATTTTTGTAGTATGAACTATTCGGCAGAGCTAAAAAAATTTGTAACCAGCCAGTATGTATATTCTGCTATCAGAATTACATTAGCTACTGTTCTGCCTTGTTTAGTCCTCGCCCACTTCGGGCTTTTGAAGGAATATTTTCTTTTCCCTCTAGGAACCAGCTTTGTAGCTCTTACAGATCAGCCCGGGCCTTTCATCAGAAGAAGGAATGCCCTTACTTTTGCAATCCTCTGTTTTGTTTTTGTCGCGCTCATCGCAAGTCTTGTGATGAATATCAAAATATTGGTAATCCTGGAAGTCATCGTATTTGGGATGTTTTTCTCCCTGATCGGAGTTTACGGTCAGAGATTGGCGGCAGTAGGTTCACTATCACTCGTTGTACTTGCCATTTTTATTGACGGTCATCTTACAGGAAGTAATATCTTTAAAAGTCTGCTGATCTTTGCTTCAGGCTGTATTTGGTTTTTGCTCATATTCCTTATTGTAACGACAATCCGTCCATATAAACTGGCAAGCCAGATGATTGGGGAAAATTATCTTCAGCTGGCCGAGTTTTTAAAGATTAAAGCTAATTATTATCAGAAAAATCCGGATTTTAATAAACTGACCACTCAGGTTATTGCAAAACAGATTGCAATAAAAAACTTACAGGAAGACACCAGAGAAACTGTTTTTAAAACAAGAACTATTGTCAATGAATCTACAACAACCAGTCGTTTATTGATGCTGATGTTTTTGAATTCCATGGACCTTCATGAGAAGCTGATGACTTCCGAAAGCGATTATCAGAAGCTTCAGCAGAGTTTTGAGGACAGTATGATCCTTGTTAATATCCATGATTATCTCAATCTTTTGGCAGAGGAGATCACCAATATCGGAATTGCCCTTCAAAGTGGTACCAGAGCAAAGCCGATGGTAAATCTGGAACAGGAATTAAAAAGTCTTAATTACAATTATTTCGAACTCAGAAATAAACAGCTTTCTCCTGATAATCTGGAAAATTTCATGATCCTGCGCCAGATCCTGATGCGTATCTATGAAATTACGAAAGAAATCAACGAGATCTATAAAGTATTTTCTCAGAATATAAAACTGGCAAAAAGTTTATCCACGGGATTAGACTTGAAAAAATTCATGCCTAATGAGCCCAAACTCAATGCTAAGGTTTTAAGAAATAATATTTCGCTATCCTCTTCCCATTTCCGCCATGCGATAAGAATTACAACGGCTTTGCTGCTGGGGTATATTTTCTCGATGTTTGATGTTCTGGGACTGGGACATACGTATTGGATATTAATTACCATTACAGCCATTTTAAAACCAGCTTACTCCATCACGAAACAGAGAAACCTGCTCCGTCTCTATGGCACAATTGCAGGGGCCAGCATTGCTTACGCCATTCTGCATTTTGTACATATTAACGGTGTTTTACTCGCTATTCTGCTTATCAGTATGATTATGTGTTTCAGTTTTCTGAAAGGACGTTATTTCTGGGCGGTATTATTCATGACAATTTATGTTTTCCTGAGTTTTAATTTTTTAAATCCAGGGAAAGTCAATATCATTTTTAAAGATAGAATATTTGATACAGCGATTGCGGGAATCATTGCTTTTGTAGTATCTTATATAGTACTGCCAGTTTGGGAACATACCCAAAACCTGGATCTGATGAAGAAGTCTGCAGCAGACAACCTTATCTATTTTCAGAGTGTGATTTCCAAATTCTTACAGGGAAATTTTGATCTTGAAGATTATAAGGTAAAGCGAAAAAATGCGATCATTTCTTTGGCCAACCTTTCTGACAATTTTCAGAGAATGATTTCGGATCCTAAAAATCAGCAGAAAAAACTGGAAGTTGTTCATCAGTTTGTGGCAACATCACACCTGATCACAGCATATACCGCTTCTCTTTCTCAATATTCCAAGAGTAATGAACAATATCCTGAAATAGATGCTGAAAGCTGGAGCCGGAAGATTGAAGCAGAAATGCAGCAAACTTCTGCCCTCCTCAACGGAAATGACATCAACGAAACCTTGAAAATGGAAAGCCGCCTTGAGCCGGAAGATTCTTCCATTGAAGATATGCTTCTGAAAAGAAAAACCGAGATTGAGGAAAATGACATTGTAGACAGAAGAGATCCAGATAAAATATCCCATTTAACGGAGCTTAAAAACATCCATGATATTCTGGAACTGATCTATGATGTAGCAAAAGAACAGAGAAAAGTAATCGAGAAGTACAAAAACGAGACAGATCCTACTCCTCCACAATCGTAAAGCAGTAGTCATCGAAAAACTCTACCCTGGCCTTGAATTCATCTGAAAACTGGTCGTCATAGACACGGCAGCTTATTTTATGAAGATGCTTCAGCTCGAAAGGCTTCACCTCATAGTTTTTCTTTAAAGACCAATATTTTGAGTGGTGAATTTTATACATACTTTCTTTTACACTCCATATAATTGTATAAAAAGTATCTGCTTTATCTTCAGGAATAAAACCGCGCTCATTTTCATAGGTAAATTTATCGATCACCCTTAAAATCTTAGGATTGAACTTTTCTACATCAATCCCTATTTTATTTTTAGAAATGGCAATGGCAGCAAAGGGAAAAGAATGCGTAATGGAAATCTCTGCATCGTTGGGAGAAAGAAAAGGCTCTCTTTCTTTATATAAAATCTTAGAATTGGGCTTTAATCCTTTCAGGAGCTTGCGTACCATCAGGACTTCCAATAATTTTTTAGGATGATAATCTTTTACCTTCTCAGCATTTTCCGGTTCCAGAAGCTTATGGATATCCAATTCTTCACTTTCATCATACTTCCAAACAAGGATGGTGGCATTATCATCTGAAAAATCTCTGTAGAGTGGCATTCTTTTTTATATGAGACAAAAATACTAAAAAAAGCTTGAAGCTGGGAGCTGGAGAATGGAAGTTACTATTTGTTATAAAAATAATTTGTAAACCAGATAAAAGAAATTGTCGATAAAAAACAAACTCTTTGTTTCCTTAATATTTATAAACCTCCAGCTTCCCGCTCCCAACATCCAGCTTAATTATTTAGATTGATGATTCACATCATTTCTATGCTCTACAATTTCAAGATTTGCATCTACAAAATAGGCGCTTCCGAATCCGTTTACATAAGATCCCTTTACAGGCTGCAAGGCAATTAAAATAAAATCTCCCATTTCAGAAATGACATCCACTACTTTACCATGAGTCTCTTTAAGTTGGGCAACTACAGTATTCCATACTTCAGAATCTCTTTCAATCTGAGACGCTCCTGCTTCAATAGTCAGCCTTTCACGGGCATAGATCTGCTTCGTTGCTGATTCATCTTCAATAAACATGATGGATGTTTTTCTTCCGTCAGCAAGGTTTTTAGTATGTTTTGCCATGAAAGATACCAGGATATAAAATGTATGCTCTACTTGAACAAAAGGAGCATAGCTTGAATTGGGATTCCCTTCTGCATCTACAGTAGCCAGAATAATACTTTTTGAAGCATTGATGAGTTCCTGTACTTTTGGAGCAACAGGTTTGATTTTCTTTTCTGTATGGGTATGGTTCATAATATATTTATTTATCAGTTAAAATTAATTATTTATATTAAGACTAAATAATATTAATTCATGTTTAATCTCATAAAACTGAACTTGATCTGCCGTTTTTATATCTTAATTATTAATCGTAATTTTGCCTTTCGTAATCAATTGAATTTAAAATTATTCATTACATATGAGTACTACAACACAATACGTTCCTTATAAAGTTAAGGATATCTCCCTTGCAGAATGGGGTAGAAAAGAAATTACCCTTGCAGAAGCAGAAATGCCTGGTTTGATGTCTATCCGTGAAGAATACGGACCATCTCAGCCACTGAAAGGAGCAAGAATCGCAGGATGTCTTCACATGACAATCCAGACGGCTGTGCTTATCGAGACATTGGTAGCTTTAGGAGCTGAAGTTACCTGGTCATCTTGTAATATTTTCTCTACACAGGATCACGCTGCTGCTGCTATTGCTGCTGCTGGAATTCCGGTGTATGCCTGGAAAGGTTTAAATGAAGAAGAATTTGACTGGTGTATTGAGCAGACTTTATTCTTTGGTGAAGACAGAAAGCCATTAAACATGATTTTGGATGATGGTGGAGATTTAACAAACATGGTTTTTGATAAATACCCTGAATTCACAAAAGATATCAAAGGTCTTTCTGAAGAAACCACTACAGGTGTTCACAGACTGTACGAAAGAATGAAGAACGGAACTTTAGTAATGCCTGCAATCAACGTAAACGATTCAGTAACTAAATCTAAATTCGACAACAAATACGGATGTAAAGAATCTGCTGTAGATGCAGTAAGAAGAGCTACAGACGTAATGTTGGCCGGAAAAAGAGTGGTAGTTTGCGGATACGGAGATGTTGGTAAAGGTACTGCAGCTTCATTCAGAGGAGCTGGTTCTATCGTTACTGTTACTGAAATTGACCCAATCTGTGCGCTTCAGGCTGCTATGGACGGGTATGAAGTAAAAAGATTAGACACTGTAGTAGACAACGCTGATATCATCATCACTACAACAGGTAACTTCAATATCGTAAGAGGAGAACACTTCCTTAAAATGAAAGATAAAGCTATCGTTTGTAACATTGGACACTTCGATAACGAAATCGATATGGCTTGGTTAAACAAAAACTATGGTCAGACTAAATCTGAAGTGAAACCTCAGGTTGATATTTATACTATTGAAGGAAAAGAAGTGATCATCCTTGCAGAAGGTAGATTGGTAAACTTAGGATGTGCTACTGGCCACCCAAGTTTCGTAATGTCTAACTCTTTCTCTAACCAGACTTTGGCTCAGATCGAATTATGGAACAACTCTGCAGCTTATGGTAATGAAGTATATATGCTTCCTAAGCACCTGGATGAAAAAGTAGCAGCTTTACACCTTAAGAAATTAAGCGTAGAACTTGAAACTCTTTCTCCTGAGCAGGCTGAATATATCGGTGTAGATGTAAAAGGGCCATTCAAGCCTGAATACTACAGATACTAAGATTTAAATAAAACATGATATGATCCCATTATTTCTAAGATAGTGGGATTTTTTATGGAGTGCCGCAGGGCAATTCCTTATTTTTGTCAACTAAAAAAATAACATGAAAAACTACTTATTTCTGGGAATGATGAGCGCTGTTGTATTCCTTAACAGCTGCAGCGGCAATGATGATAATGAGGGAACCAATAATCCTTCCGAACCAAAAATGTTATTAAGTAAAATCACTACAGTTTACTATGATAATCCATCACAGCCTCAAACCAGCGTAGAAACCCTTGAATACAATAGTCAGGGACAGCTTATAAAAACTTCGTCTGCCTATGGAACTTCCACATTTGAATACAATAACGGGAAACCTGTAAAGATAAATCATTATAATACCAACCAGACACTGGAATACTATTCTGCTTTTAATTATAACGGAGATCAGCTGGCAAGCGTTAAAGCAATCTACAACACTCATCCGGATTACAACAGAACGATTACCTATAATTATAATACCAACGGACAGGTGATCTCTACATCTCTTTGCCAGTCGCCAGACTGTTCCAATCCCATCGTTGATACGTATGCTTATAATGGGAACAATATTTCATCAGAGATTTCAGAGGGTGGAGGATCCAGCACTAAAGTTGTGTATTCCTACGATGATAAACTGAACCCATATATCAATCTCAATAAGTATATTAGAATTATGATGGGCAGAGCTATTGTGATGAGCCCCAATAATTATCTGATAGAAAAGGTAAGCTACAAAAGTAACGGGACCTGGATACAAAACCAAACCAGAACCTCTACGATAGAATACAACAGCGCCGGTTTACCTACTCAGGTAGTCTCAAAAGAAGCCAACGGAAACCTTTCAGCTCAGTATAATTACGAATATATCACTCAATAATAACAGACTCTCCAATTTTGGGGAGTTTTTTTATGAGCTGATCCCGCTATCCGCTCATACTCCTCACGCCAGCACTGTCACCCTGAGCGAAGCCGAAGGGTCTCAACGCAAATTCCGGGGTAACCGCTGCTATCGGGGCTAGGGGAAAATTTTGAATTATAGATTATGAACTATGAATTTGGAGGTATTCTATACATATTCAATAAGAACGGACTATAATCCTGAGCTTAGACGAAGGGAATCCGTTTTTATAATAAAATCAACCGGCTTTAGCCAAAACTTAAAATCCATGAATATAACAATCCGTATTTTTCCCATATTTCCCCTCTGCTAGAGCTCTATTTATAAAAAATGAATATCTTAGCCCTCTTAAATAAAACATTAAACTATGAAAAAACAAAGAGTATCGAATGCATTCGTCGCTGCATCATGGGTAGCATTGGGAGCAGGAATGATTGGTTTCATCGTCGGTCTTGCAAGAGCTGAAATGCTGCTGAATGAAAAAGGATATTATTTTACTATTCTTCTTTATGGCCTATTTGCCGTTGTTTCTCTACAAAAAGCAGTACGTGACAGGTTAGAAAATATTCAGGTAACAGACATTTATTACGGGATCTGCTGGTTTGCTACATTATCATCTATTGTATTGCTGGCCATTGGACTTTGGAACGCCACTATTCTTCCGAGTGAAAAAGGTTTTTATGCCTTTGCCTTTCTGCTCGCTCTCTTCGGAGCCATCGCAGTCCAGAAAAATACACGTGACAATATGCTTCAGGAATAAAATAAAACTCTCCAAAACGGAGAGTTTTTTATTTGATCAAAATAAAAAATACTTAAAACATTAACGAATAATATTACTAATATTTTAAAATTTCTGTATATTTATATCATAAAATAGAGATATAATTAAAAATATTCACTCATTTCTATTTTCACCTTAAAACTAATACCATAAACTATAATCATGATTTTAAAAAAAATCTCGTTACTCATTTTCCTATTGTTGATACTCACAATAAAAGCACAAAATGAGTTCATCACCATTTGGAAACCCCAAAATGCACAGCTCATTAAATTTCCCGGCCGAGGAACTAACTTCCAGGTGTCATGGGAAGAGGTAGGATATCCGCAACATACCGGAACAATGCACAATGTAACCTCAACTACTGAATTTACTATCAACTTAGGAACACCATTAAATCCATCTTCTGCCCAGGCCAGCTACAGAATCAAAATTAGTGACGGAACCGGCAGCTTTGATCAGGTGAGGTTTTTTGATAATACAATAATTCCCACTTATAATGCCCCTGACCGCACGAAAATCACACAAATTACTCAATGGGGAAATATAAAATGGAAAAGCTTTGACAATGCTTTTGTATTCTGCGACTATATGGATGTGACAGCTACTGATGTACCAGACCTCAGTATGGTAACCAGTTTGCGTCAGATGTTTTATTTATGTACTTCATTACTCGGCAATCCTTCTTTCAATACATGGAACACCTCTACAATTACAGATATGTATTATATGTTTGGTGATGATTATCTCTTTAACCAACCATTGGGAAACTGGGATACTTCCAATGTTACAGATATGTCATATATGTTTGACAATACAGCATTCAACCAGCCTTTGGGAAAATGGAATACCGCAAAAGTTACCACCATGGAGCATATGTTCCATACTGCTCACAACTTCAATCAGGATATTCAAAACTGGAATACAGGAAATGTCACTAATATGAATGAAATGTTCCATGACACCGCTTTTAACCAAAATATTGGAAGATGGAATCTAAGTTCATTAACAACCGCTACCGGTATGTTTCTCAACTCTGCTATGAGCTGCCTGAATTATGATAAAACCCTTTACGGATGGAGTCAAAGCTCATCAACACCTGCTAATATTAATCTATCAAATGCATCACCATTGGTCTATTCTCATGCTGATGCTGTAGCTGCAAGAAATTATTTAATCAATAATAAAGGCTGGACGATATCCGGTGATGTTTACAATGGACTCTGCAATCAAACACTTTCAACTTCTGAAACGGCAACCATCAATACAGCTTCCATTTATCCCAATCCTGTAAAAGATCATATTTATCTGAAAAACATTCCGAAGCCGGAAAGTTATATTATAACTGATATGAGTGGAAGAACTGTTGCCAAAGACAATCTGAAACATGAAGAAATTACTGTCAGACTTTTGTCTCCGGGAAATTATATTCTGCAGGTCTTGACAGAGAATAAGATTCATTCATTTCCATTCATTAAACAATAACCTAATACCATAAAACGATAATCATGATTTTAAAAAAAATTCCAACACTCATTTTTCTTTTGCTGATATTCCTGGTAAAGGCACAAAATGAATTTATCACGGTATGGAAACCCAGTCTTACCCCGCCTTCCTATCCTTATGCAGGAATTCCTGTTAACTCAAATAATAATCAAATCTGGTTTCCAGGAAGAGGAACAAACTATAAAATCTATTGGGAAGAAATAGGCTATCCTTCACACAATGCGACCTTAACGAATGTAACTTCTGCTTATCAGACCCTGATCGATTTCGGAGTTCCGCACAACCCCAATCCATCAGATGCCACTTACCGGTTAAAAGTAAGTAATGGAAACGGAAATTTTCACCAGATAAGATTTGCTGACTGGGACATATTTAATGACAACGGAATTGTAGGAGATGTTCATAAAATACAATTGATAGAACAATGGGGAAATATTCAGTGGTCTTCTATGGAACAGGCATTTCAGGCATGCAAAATTTTAGATTTTACCGCCACAGACATTCCTGATCTGAAGGAGGTAACTGATTTGTCTTACATGTTTTCAGGTTGTTATGGCTTAGTGGGAAATCCTACTATAAATAACTGGAATACATCCAATGTAACTACATTACTTGGAACATTTACAGGATGTTTCGTTTTTAATCAGCCGGTTGGAAACTGGAACACTTCCAATGTAACCATAATGGCTATCACGTTCAATGTAGCTAAACTTTTCAATCAACCATTAGATAACTGGGATACTTCTAAAGTAACTTCTACTACGGCTATGTTTAATGGAGCCGCTGAATTCAACCGCCCTATTGGAAACTGGGATATGTCTAATAATCTTGATTCAGAGTTTATGTTTTCCGGGGCTACGAAATTTAATTATCCCCTTAAAGACTGGAATACTTCAAAAATCATAGAAATGAATCATATGTTTAATGGTGCAAAAGCTTTCAATCAGGATATATCTATGTGGAATACAAGCAGTGTCACCATTATGAATGGTATGTTTTATAATGCTGAGAATTTTAACAGCAATATTTCCAATTGGGATACCAGAAAAGTAGAATGGATGCAGGACATGTTCAACGGAGCAAAAAGCTTCAATCAGGATATAGGAAAATGGAATGTCAGTTTAGTAAAAAGTATGAACAGCATGTTCAACAATGCCATTGCTTTCAACCAGAACCTGGGAAAATGGAATCTCAGTTCATTATTGTACGCTTCCAATATGTTCAAAAATTCTGCGCTGAACTGCCAGAATTATGACAGCACGCTGTATGGCTGGAGCCTGAATCCTTCAACACCAAATGACATTAGCCTAACCTCAATTTCTCCTCTTACTTATTCCCATAATGCAGCAGTAACTGCGAGAAACAATCTGATTAACAATAAAGGCTGGGCAATCAGTGGAGATACATATAACGGAGAATGTCAATCCTTCCTTGGAACTTCTGATGTAAAGATAAAAGGTGAAATCAATATCTACCCAAATCCTGCCACAGACATTATTTATGTAAAAAATTCCAATGCTAAAGACTTTAAAATTATTGACGCGAGCGGAAGAATCGTTTCAAGTGGAGATCTGGTGAGTGAGCAGATCAATATTCAAGCTTTAATTCCAGGGAATTATATTTTACAGCTTTATTCAAAAGAGAATATCCGGAATTTAAAATTCATAAAGAAATAACACTGAACATGCTATTAAAAAAAATTTCAACACTCTTTTTTCTAATACTGATTTTCATGGTGAGAGCTCAGGATGAATTTATCACGATCTGGAAACCTGCTTCTACGGCATTACCTGCAGTAAATGTAGACGCTCCCTATCAGGCTAGTCCTCAGCAAATATGGTTTCCCGGAATTGGTGATAATTATGATATTTACTGGGAGGAAATAGGCTATCCCCAGCACAACGGCTCTCTTACCAATGTCACTTCTACGAAACAGGTCCTGATTGATTTTGGCATATCACTTTCAGACGGAAATGATGCAAAATACAGAGTAAAAGTAAGTAATGGAAATGGGGAATTCAAACAAATAAAATTCGGGTCACCACAGATGATGACACTTCCTGAGCAGTTATTTCCTATCTGGCAGATCAATGGAAGTACAGACAAATTACTGGAAATAGAACAATGGGGAAATATTTCATGGACAACAATGAACAGTGCATTCAGTTTGTGCAGGCTAATGATTCTTACCGCAACAGACAGTCCTGATCTTAATAATGTTGATGATGCTTCTTTTATGTTTTATGGTACAACCAGCTTTATGGGTGCCAGCTCCATGCAAAACTGGGAGACTTCGAAAATCAAAAATTTCAGTTTTATGTTTTCGCTTTTATTTGATGTTTCTCCGGTAACAATTACAGATCAGTTTAATCCACCCTATCTTGACAGTTGGAATATGTCTTCTGCTACAAACCTTAGCTATATGTTTGGAAACAGGACCGTTTTTAACCAAACTCTCAATAGCTGGGACGTTTCAAAAGTGACAGATATGAGCTGGATGTTTGGGCAGTGTTTAAGTTTCAATCAACGTCTGGACAACTGGGATACTTCTAGTCTTGAGGATATGCATTTTATGTTTCATGTGATCCCTGTTTTCAATCAGCAGCTCAATTGGAATACGTCTAAGGTTACCAATATGGCTCATGTTTTTCATGGTTGTTCAACCTTTAATCAACCTTTGGAAAACTGGGACATGACCAAGGTCACCAGAATAGACCAGATTCTCAACGGTGCTTCAAGTTATAATCAGCCCCTAGGGAACTGGAACTTAGCTTCTGTTACAAATGCTAATGCTGCATTAAATTTAGCTGCGCTCAATTGTGAAAATTACAGCAAAACACTTCTGGGATGGGCAGACAACCCCAATACGGCAAACAACGTTGCATTAGGTCCTGTAACAGGATTTAAATACGCTTCAAACGTGGCAGATAAAAGAGATATTCTTATCAATAAAGGCTGGATTATGACCGGTGATACAGTAGGAAACTGTTTACTGTCTTCATCTGATTTAAAACTGAATAAAAAACTTTCACTTTATCCTAATCCAGCAGTGGATGATATTCATATTGAAGGATTAAAGGACATGAAAAGCTATAAAATTTATGATGCAAGCGGAAGGCTTGTGAAAGAAGGAAATCCTAATAATGATATGATTAATGTAAGCTCTTTACCTAAAGGAAATTACATTTTACAGCTCATTCTAAAAGAAAAAACAATTTCTTCAAAATTCATTAAGAAATAAAAACAAAAAAGCCTCGCTGAAAAGTGAGGCTTTTATTTTGAGTTTAAAGATAAGCTATTTGTCAAAATGATTTGGATGCTGGGCTTTGATATCCTCTACCGTTCCTAATACTTTATCTTTTAGGGAATCCTGGTATTTCTGAAGTTTTGCTGCTACTTCTTCATTTCCGCTTCCTAAAATTTTTGCCGCTAAAATTCCTGCATTCAAAGCACCGTTTAAAGCTACAGTAGCTACCGGAATTCCGCCGGGCATCTGAAGAATAGATAAAACAGAATCCCATCCGTCTATTGAATTACTGGACAAGATCGGAACCCCAATTACCGGAAGTGTTGTACAGCTTGCCACCATTCCCGGAAGGTGTGCCGCCCCTCCGGCTCCGGCTACGATTACTTTCAACCCTCTTTCCTGAGCGGTTTTTGCATAATCGAACATTCTTTCCGGTGTTCTGTGTGCTGAAACTACAGTTAGTTCATAAGGGATATCCAGGCTTTTAAGAAAATTTGCAGCCTGCTCCATGATCGGCAGATCACTCTGACTGCCCATAATAATTCCTACCATCTTCAATTTTATTAGATCTTCAAAGATAAAAAAATAAAGCGGGAAGTTGGAAGAAGGAAGCAGGAAGTTCTTTTATCACAATCAAACAAAATCCAATCAATCATCAATTATTTCCCCTTTTCCCATCTGTATCATCAAAAATTAAAACAACTGTACCCATTCTTTTTTCTTCAAAACCTCTACATTTGTGTGTTACACTACTTATTTACATTGAAAGACTATAAACTTATTTTTGCTGTTCTTACCGTTGCTATGGTCTGGGGAACTACATTTTTGGCTATACGTGTAGCTGTGGAAACCATTCCTGCCTGGTTTGTAGCAGGAATCCGTCAGTTTTTGGCTTCTCTCATTATGCTTGTCGTTCTACTTTCGAGAAAGGAATTCAAATGGATTGGCTGGAAAAGCTTAGGATATCAGGTTGTTTTTTCTTCCCTGATGTTGGTTGTCGCTAATGGTATGACTACAGTCGCTGAGGAAACTGTTTCGAGCAGTCTTGCCTCACTGATCAGTGCCTGCTCTCCTATCCTTGTTTTTTTGGGAAGTGTAGCTGTGGGATTACAAAAGTTCAGTTTACGGGCTCTTAGTGGCGTCTTGTTATGTTTCAGCGGAATTCTTTTTATTTTTTGGGATGGACTGCAAGATCTTGCCAACCCTGATTACAGAATGGGGATGATTTTCCTCTTCTGTGCCATTGCAGGCTGGGCTTCCGGAACCATTTTCACCAAAAAATTAAATATCCAGAGCGGAAATATAACGTTGAATCTGTTCTATCAGTTCCTGTTTGCAGGGGTTGTTCAGATTATTTTTGCATTCCTGTTTTCTGAAAATTATAACTTTGGAAACTGGTCTGTAAAGAGTATTTCAGCCATGTTATACCTTTCTGTTTTTGGTTCAGTAGCCGCTTTTTTTGCCTTCCATTATGCACTGACAAAAATTTCGCCGGTACAGGTTTCTATTCTGGCCTATATCAATACCATCATTGCTATATTTTTAGGCTGGCTGATTATGGATGAGAAAGTGACTTTCAAGTTTATTCTTGCAGCTGTTATGATCATCTGTGGCGTTTTTATTATTAATTACAAACCGGAGATGTTCAGGAGGCAGAAAGTATCATAATATGTGAAAAATTTCCTCATTTTTTTATTTGCTGTATTGCATTTCTAACCATTAAATTCGATTAAAATTTATAGGTAAGTATCAGAATTTCTTTACATTTGTCCAAACACAACTTTATAACCATGAAGCAAAAACTATCCATCATTACTGTTTTACTTCTTCCTGCATTTTATCTTTCTCAAAAAGCAGAGCCCAGGGAAGATATCAAACTGAAAAGTTTTGATTACAAAATCTATATTCAAAACAAAAAAGACAAAGAAACGGATCAGGAATTATATCTGATTCCTAATAAAGGGGATACTATCAGAGAAAATGCTCTTGTTAAAAAAATATCTGGGGAAGAAACTCACAGAGGTATTTACAGAATTAACAACGCAGAAATTCATTTTGTAGATATTGATCTTACCACAGAAAAAATCAACCATAAAATCTATAGTCCCAATAAAAAAGGAGTGCTAACATTAGTCAAAGAAAATTCAAATCTGACCTCTTACCCCAAGGATCTTCCTCCAAAATTTAAAGACAATAAACCTCCGCATCCTGAATTCGAAGGTGGTGAAGCAGCATTGTATCAATGGATTGAAAAAAACATATATCCGGCCTTGGAAAAGAAATATAAGAAAAAAGAGAAAGGAAATTCTGTTCTTATTTTAGATATAGAGCCAAACGGAGTTCCAACTTTTGTGGAAATAAAAAATTTGAATATTTCTGATACCATCAAAAAACAACTCACCAATATCGTAAAAACATCTCCTGTCTGGAAGACCAATATACAAGGGTTTGACGTGTCGGGAATTGTCTTTATTCCTTTAGAATACTAAAGAACATCATCAGGGAGTATTTTCATATTCCCTCCATTTTTCCTATATTGTATACTCCAACCTATACAATATGCTGAAAAACACATTTTTTTTATTTCTGGTCGCCTCTTTTTTTCTTGTAAGCTGTGATTACAAAGAGAAGGAGAAAAACCTGACAGACAGGGAAAAACAATTATTAGAAAAAGAAAAAGTATTCGCGAAGAAAGAATCCGAATATCAGTCGCTCCTGAAAATGAGAGACAGTATTTTTGCTAAAAAAGATTCGGTAGTTATTACTTCTTCATGGCCCGCTGAAATTTCCGGTCCATGGAATGGAAAAGTAATCTGTACAGAGTCTAACTGCAGTGAGTATGCTGTGGGTGACCAGCGTACTGACATCTGGGAGTTTGATAACGATTCTACCCAGCCTATTACCAAAATCATCAATAACAATAATCTGGTAAGGCTATATACAGGCAAGTTTGAAAACAATGAGATCAGGTTGTCTTTCAAAACAGATTCTACTGCCAAAAAGAATGTAGAAATGAACGTTCTTCTTAATGATATTTCAGACAACAAGATCAAAGGCACAAGAACTATCACATCTGATGGCTGTACCGCTAAGTTCTCTGTTGAATTAGTTCGTTCCACAAAATAAACACTTATGATTTTACTGAGTATACACAACCTGAGTCTTCCTATAGAAGATCCGGTACTGAAGTTCCTGTTGGTACTGGTCATTATTTTGGCAGCGCCATTGCTTCTTAATAAAATTAAAGTTCCCCACCTTTTGGGGCTTATCATCGCCGGAGCTATCATTGGTCCGAACGGATTCAATGTATTGTCCAGAGACAGCAGTATTGTTGTAACGGGAACCACCGGACTACTCTATATTATGTTCCTGGCGGGTCTAGAAATTGATATGGGAGATTTTAAAAAGAACAAGTGGAAAAGTCTCACCTTTGGTATCTATACCTTCACCGTTCCTTTTGTACTGGGATATCTTGGAGGATATTATATTTTGCACTTTTCAATGCTGACTTCCATTCTGTTTGCCAGTCTTTTTTCATCCCATACTCTTATTGCCTATCCATTAGTAAGTAAATTGGGAATTGCCAAAAACAAGGCTGTTAATATCACCGTTGGAGGTACAATGATCACGGATATCCTGGCCTTATTGGTACTTGCCATAATTGTGGGAATGTCCCAGGGAGATGTAGGGACAGAATTTTGGGTTAAACTATCTGTTTCTTTCATTGTTTTTGCACTGATTGTACTCATTGTCTTTCCGATTATAGGACGTTGGTTTTTCAAAAGAGTAGATGATAAAATCTCACAGTATATTTTCGTATTGGTCATGATTTATCTGGCAGCGATGCTTGCGGAACTTGCGGGTGTGGAAGCCATTATCGGGGCATTCTTTGCAGGATTAGCCTTAAACAGACTTATTCCTCATACTTCTTCTTTGATGAACAGAGTTGAATTTGTAGGAAATGCCATCTTTATTCCGTTTTTCCTGATCAGTGTAGGAATGCTGATTGATTTTAAAGTGTTCTTTAAAAGCTGGGAAACACTGGAAGTTGCCGGAATTATGCTGGTAGCGTCCATAGGAGGAAAATATCTTTCTGCGGTAGCAACTCAAAAAACATTCAGACTGACCAAAGAGGAAGGAAAACTTATCTTTGGGTTAAGTTCTGCCTCTGCAGCTGCAACACTGGCTTCAGTAATGGTAGGATACAACATCATCCTTTCCGAAACCGAAACCGGAGAACCTGTAAGATTACTAAATGAACATGTACTGAACGGAAGTATCCTTCTGATCCTGATTTCATGTACCATTTCCTCTTTTATTTCTATGGCAAGTGCTCAGAAAATTGCTGAAAGTGATAATGAAGATACCGTTTCCGGAAATACGCATGAAGAAGAAAGCATTCTGTTGGCCATCAACCATGAGGCTACTGTTGAGCGAATGGTGAATCTTGGAATTCTGATTAAAGCACATTCCAATACAGAAGATCTGTTTGCCCTGAACGTCATCAATGAAGATAAAAATGAATCTTCAGTAAAAAATGCTGAGAAACTTCTTCATCAGGCCGCAGATGCAGCCGCAGCCGCAGATGTGAAACTGCAAGCCCTAAAAAGATATGACAATGATGTTGTCAATGGAGTAAATAATGTGATTAAAGAACAGAAAATCACAGACCTCATCATCGGATTGGAGGATGAAAAAGGATTCTCACCTTCTTTTGTCTATAATCTTTACAACGGTTACCTGCAGAATGATGATGTGAATGTGCTGGTATATCATGCTGCACAACCGCTTTCCACCATAAAGAAATATGCCGTCATGATTCCTGAGAATGCCGATAAGGATGCAGGATTCTTCCATGCATTGCTTAGGGTCTGGAATATTGCCAGAAATTCCGGAGCTACAGTTGTTTTTTATGCCCCTGAAAATATCATTGATATTCTACAGAAAATTATGAAAAAGGCCAGTATAGAAGCAGAATTTATCATTATGAGCACATGGCAGGATGGCGAAAGAACCGCTGCCCAGCTGAAAGATGATGAAGCGTTGATTATCCTGATGGCAAAACGAGGCATGAAATCCTATATTCCACGAATGAGACTGATCCCGGAACTTCTCAACAGAAATCTGAAAGACAACAATTATCTTTTGATTTTCCCTTTCTCAGAATATGATAAAAACAGTCCCGAAATACGTTCCGTAGGAAATCATGGGGATTTTGTAGAGATTGGAAATGTGATTCAGAAGATTTTTAAATAAAGCTTTTTAAAGCTGGAAGCTAAAAGAGGGATGCTGGAAGTTACCATAATCGAATAATAAGTTCTCTCTTTTAGTTTTCTTTAGTAAAATATCTCGGCCTTGATTGTAGATTCCATCACAACTATTATTTTAACAAAAAAAACATATAAACCATTGAAAGCAAACAAAGTATTCCTGTTAGTAGCAATTCTAAGCATACAAATGTCTTTTGCTCAGTTTGCTAAAATTGTAGACAAAGATGGTTATGTAAATGTGAGGGAGAATGCAGATGCTAAAAGTAAGATTGTAGGAAAGGTCAATTCTGATGAAATTGTCTACGCTTATGAACCGGATGAGAAGAACAAAAACTGGCTGAATGTTTATTATAATGACAAAATAATAGGCTACATCCATAGTTCAAGAGTACAATTGATAGAATCTTACGAACCTGTTTCTCCTATAGTAAGGAATGAAAATAAAGCGGTTTTCAAATCTGGGAATATCAAGGTAGATATCATTTCAGGGAAGTTCAATTACAAGGAAAATAAAAAATTCTTTTCTTCATCTGATTATAACGGGCAAAAAATTGAGGATAAATATAAAGGGCAACCCATATGGGGAACAGACGGCACCATTCCTCAAACCTATTACCAATCTATTACGGTACAGATTGGAGATAAAAAAGTTCAGATTCCTAACCGGGAGATTGAAAATCTCTTTAATCCTAACAATGAATTTACGGAATGTCATTTTGACCGTAAAAACGATACGTTATATATCACAACTATTAATTCTGACGGAGCGGGAGGTTATGTTGCTCTTTTTAAAATTGTAAATGGAGAATATAAAGGAAAAATGATAACAATACCTTTTTAGAATCTATCAATTTCGTATTTTGGCTCAAAAAATAACCTATGAGACCAACTATCGGATTATTATTCTTTTTAGTTTCAATGATTATCTCTGCACAAAGCCTTACTCTTTCTGATAAGGAGCTCCGGCAGAAACTAGATTCCATCAAAGCAGAAGGAAACCTACTCTATTCATATGAAAGTGCATCATGGCATGCCGGAGATCTTGTAGGCAATAACAAAAATTTGGCTGAAAATACCGGAAGCTACATCACCTATCAAACCAACGATAATAATATAAAAACAGCTTTTCTTAATAAAAGCAGTAATCTGATCATCGCCGAATTTTCTTTTAAAAATAACCAAACAAAACCAATAGATGAAAGTTATAAGCAAAGAGAACTTAATGAAACTGAAAGCACATTAAAAAATATCCGATCAGCCATTATACCACAGTTATATGATCCAAAATATGAGGTAACGGTACCACAGGGATATAGTCTTAATATGATTATTATTCCGTTTAATGAAAACTATAAGGTATATTTAATACCAGGTACTGCACAGTCCGGAGTCATCCCCTTCGGAAATGATTATCTTTTTATTTCTGATAAAAAGGGTACTATTATTTCCAGTAAAAAATTTCATTCAAGGCTTATTCCGGCTTTTACGTCATTGGAAAACGGGGGTACTGTAACAATGGCTACCCACAGCCATTTAGTCACTAATCCTTTTATTTCTGCAACGGATATCTGTACTTTTAAACTCTATGCTCCGCTTACAAAACTGGAAGAATTTTCAGTTCTGTCAACAGCTTTAGGAAGCTATATCAAATACAATTATAAGAAAGACAGTATCGAGGTGGTTAAAAATCCTTGATAAATCAAAACAATTAAATCATCAATAGCATTAGATTTTAGCTTTTAAGTTTTGGCTAAAGCCAATTGAATTTATAATCATTTTATAAACGGGCTAAAGCCCGCTCCTATTGAATAACCGTATAACAAAAAAGGGAGCTGTTTAAATTTTTAAACAGCTCCCTTTTAATTATTTTAAACGGATTACTCGGAAATTACTTTCATCATACCTTTTACAATAACAAGCTTTTCCATAAGTTCTTCTCTGGAGTCTGCAAGAACATTGATATGTCCCATTTTTCTTCCTGGCTTGGTTTCTGTTTTCCCATATAAATGGATGTAGGTTTCAGGTAACTTAAGAACGTCTTCCATTCCGTCATAGACTACTTTTCCAGCGTATCCTTCTGCTCCAACAAGATTCAGCATTCCGCTGTAAGTGATAGCATCAGTATCGGCTAAAGGTAAGTTTTTCACCACTCGGTACATCTGCTCAAATTGAGAATTGGTATTTCCTTCCTGGCTCTGATGTCCTGAATTGTGCAGTCTCGGAGCGGTTTCATTCACCCATATTTTTCCTTCTTTGTCAAGAAATAATTCGATAGCAAACAATC
This sequence comes from Chryseobacterium sp. JV274, assembly GCF_903969135.1. Taxonomy (NCBI): domain Bacteria; kingdom Pseudomonadati; phylum Bacteroidota; class Flavobacteriia; order Flavobacteriales; family Weeksellaceae; genus Chryseobacterium; species Chryseobacterium sp. JV274. The sequence continues at coordinate 1,655,130 of NZ_LR824569.1, forward strand.
CCGGAGAGTTCACCGCATTTAGAAATTTCTCTGTTATGGAATCAATCTGGTTCTGAACATCTTCTGTTAAAAGAACCGGACATACATTGAAGTCTAATAGATTTAATTTGGGATCAGCAACCATTTCCGTCACCGGGAAAATATTGGTTTCTCCTTTTTCATTTCTTGCCACAATTACGGAAAGCTCTTTTTCAATATCTACCAGACTTTCAATGACAGAAGCTTCCGTCCATAAGTGTTGATAATCTTCTTGCGTTTTGATCACCTGTACTCCTTTTCCGTCATATCCGCCTGTATTCATTTTCTGAACAAACGGCAATGGCATAATGATTTTCTCATCACTATTCCAAACTACCTGAAATTCCGGGCTTGGGATATCATGGCTTTTATAAAATTCTTTCTGAAGGATCTTTTGCTGGATCGTTTTGATGATACTGGCATTAGGAACAACTTTTATTCCCTGCTTTTCAAGTTCTGCCAATGCATCAGCATTTACATGTTCTATTTCAATGGTTACAACATCCTTGTCTTTACCGAAGTTCAGAACTGTATCATAGTCATTAAAATTTCCCTGTGTAAAATACGATATGTTATGACATGGCGCATCAGAAGCCGGATCCAGAGTATAAAACTCATCGTCATACTTCAGTGCACTTTGTATCAGCATTCTTCCCAGCTGTCCGCCTCCCAGAATTCCTATTTTCATTTTTTATTTTTATTAAATTTACTTCTTATTGAATTTTATCGATTTTTAAATACCCAAGTCCCATCGGGTTCTCCTGATTTTCTGCATCAGATTTTTTAAGAATGATAGTGTATTTTTCTTTCATATAGGCAGGAAGAATATCACTCACATTGAAAATATCATCAATATCCACTCCATGCTTATCATCAATATGGCTTACAGCTCCTTCAAAGCCCATTGTCTGATAAAACTCGGTAGCTTTTGCCCTTTTTACAATCTCTCCCATAGACTGCCCCACCATTAAATGCTGCTCATGGAATTCTTCAAAAAACCCCGGCTTATACCCTCCCAGATTGAGGAAAAACAATTGGTCTTCTGATGATTTCTCTTCCTTCTCTACAATTTCCACTTCATAGCCGTCAGCAAATTTGACTTCCTGATAACAATCCAGGTGAATTTTACCTTCTGCTTCCTTCCAAAACTCTTTCATATCCGGAATCAAATCTTTAAGATTCTCTGCTATTCCGAAGAAAACATCGTGCTGCTCAATATTTCTTCCTTTAGGAGTTGCCCCAAGGATAACATAAAATAATTTCATTACATTTTTCATGCATGCAAAAATACGTTAAATTTATCTTTTTCAAATGTTTGGCAGACTACTACAATAATTTTATATTTGTAACATTATTTGTAGTATGTCAGAAATCATCATACTCTTCCTTGGCGCAATTTCCGCTGGTCTTTTAGGTTCACTTACGGGTTTAGGAGGAGGAGTTATTATCATTCCTTTATTAACGCTGGGATTCGGCGTTCCAATGCATTATGCTATCGGTGCTTCACTTATTTCAGTGATTGGTACCTCTTCCGGCGCGGCCGTAGCTTTCGTCAAAGAAGGATTTACCAACATGAGAATCGGGATGTTTCTCGAAATTGCCACCACAGCAGGAGCTATTGCGGGTGCTCTGGTTTCCGGAATGCTTAACCCCAATACAATCGGAATTATTTTCGCAAGTATTCTTCTTTTAACGGTTATTTTAAATCTTAAAGGAAAGCCCGATCACCAGGAACCTCTGATCAAAGGAAGTCTTGAAGATAAACTGAAATTGTACGGAACATTCCCTGATAAAGGAATATTGAAAAACTATTCTGCAAGAAATACAGTTCCTGGATTTTTGATGATGATGTTTGCCGGTGCAATGTCTGGGTTATTAGGAATAGGTTCTGGTGCGCTGAAAGTATTGGCAATGGATAATATGATGAAACTGCCTTTCAAAGTATCTACAACGACCAGTAATTTTATGATCGGAGTAACGGCAGTAGCGAGTGCACTGATCTATTTCCAGAGAGGAGAAATTATTCCTGTCATTGTAGCTCCGGTATTGATAGGAGTTGTCATCGGAAGTTTTATTGGTTCAAAAACACTGATGGTATCAAAAACAAAAAAATTAAAGGTATTTTTTGCCATTGTGATTACCATTCTTTCGGTTTATATGATGTATAACGGTATCAACAAAAGCTTCAGATAATGAAAAAGAATTTTACAGATGTAGATCTGAACCGCTCCGTAGGAAACCTTCTGAGATTGGGTGTTATTCTTTCTGTGGCAACATCCCTGATTGGTTTTATCAAGTTATTTTTTGAGGGTTTCAAAATGCCCGAAAAATATACCAGCCTTGTGGTAGGTACTTCTTCAGAGAAAGTATGGGGACATTTCTGGAATTCCCTGTGTAAAGGAGAAGGAATGGCTATTATTCAGCTGGGAATTCTTCTGTTGATCTTCACCCCTTTAATGAGAATTGTTTTCGCTTTAATAGGCTATCTAAAAGAAAAAGACTACGTATATGTAGTCATTTCTTCTATTGTTTTAGCGATTATGGCAGTGAGTTTCTTTGCAGGCTATGCACACTAATTTTTACATTTCATAAAACTCTAACGGCAATTGGTCGGGATCCTGGGTAAAGAAAAATTCTTTTCCGGTGAATTCGTCTATACGGATTTCTTCACAATCCAATCCCATTCCTAGCAGTTCATTCCGTTTTTCCGAGACATTCTCAACAGAAAAAGCAAGATGTCTTAAACCGCATGCTTCAGGACGTGACGGGCGTTGTGGAGTATTGGGAAAAGAAAACAGCTCAATCACATAATGATCTCCGATAGCGAGATCAAGTTTATAAGACTGTCTTTCCTCCCGATATACTTCCCGGATGATATTCAGGTTTAAAATTTCCGTATAAAACTTCTTTGAAACGGCATAATCTGAGCAGATGATTGCAATATGATGGATCTTCATTTTCTATTTTAAACTAATTTTCAATTGAACTTTATTATTGTATTTCTTTACAGCTGTCTTTTCTTCTTGTATCAATAATATACTGGATTTTCCATTCGTTATTCTGCTTTACCAGCTGAAAACTATTAGCCCCGCAATGTGATAATTTCCCTTTTAAGTAAAAAGAGTAAGGTGTAAATACACTGGCCAGGTTTCCATCTGTATGAATGGCTTCTATAACAATCCTTTCATCCAGATCTCCTTTTGTAAATTTTGAAACCGAAGCAACAAAATCCGGTATGCTGTCACTTTTTACAGCACCATCCTTCGTGATCGTTTGAAGAACGGCATTTTCAGCAAAGGCCGATTTTACCAGTTCCGGATCTGCATTTTTCATACCAAGGAATAAGTTACGGATAGGTTTTTCAATATCTTTATTCTGCTGACCGAAACCCGAAATACTGATCAGAAGAAGAAATATAATTATTTTATTCATAGTATAGATTTAGATAATTAAAAATAGATAAAATAAAATTTAAATTGATTAACAAATTTTAAAATTCATTTTCCTTAAATTGTGGTCAAAATTATTTCAGAGCTTTTATGTGGATTATTTATCTGACTTTGGCCATACTTCTGCTGGTCATGACAATACTGCCAAAAATTCAGCATTCACACTGGATATTCAGGGTGCCAGAATTTGCTAAAATACAGATCACCTACCTTATATTTCTTACTTTTCTGTTAGGCCTTTTTACTGATTCTAATGGATATTTATGGTATTACCAGGGGCTTTTGCTGGTCTTATTTGTTCATCACAGCCATACCCTCATCAAATACACCCGTTTTTACCCCGTAAAAAAACACAGACAGCGTCACAAATCTTCTGATAAACTGCATTTTATTTCTGCCAATGTTTATCAGTTCAATAAAGAATATGAGAAATTCACCGGACTTATTAAAAAACATAATCCTGATTTTTTCATGACTATGGAAAGCAATGGTGATTGGGAAAATGCTATGAGATCTTTAGAAAAAGAATACGGCTTCCAACATAAAGTGACTCTTGAAAATACTTACGGCATGCATTTCTATTCCAGAATTGAAATCAAAGAAGCAAAGACCCATTATTTTGTAGCTGATGATATTCCGAGTATTGAGATCCATATGAAAACAGCTGCTGGTTTTTCTTTTGTTTTCTTCGGGGTTCATCCGCCGCCGCCGAGTCCTACGGAAGAAGAAACTTCAAAGGAAAGAGACGGCGATCTTCTAAGTACTGCCAAATGTGTAAAAGACATTAAAAAACCTGTTATTGTAGTGGGAGACTTCAATAATGTTGCATGGTCAAGATCATCTGTTCTTTTCAGAAAAACAAGTCATCTGATAGATCCGAGAATCGGGCATTCTTTTGTTTCTACCTTCCATGCGAAATACCGTCTTTTAAGATTTCCTATCGATCTGATGTTTCATAGTGAAGATATTTTTATTAAACAGCTGAAGACATTGGAAAATTTTGGTTCAGACCACCTTCCGGTATACTGCGAATTTTTCATAGACCATCACAACGATGAACAGGAAGAATTGATTGAAACAGCGACTTCCGAAGAGAAAGCAGAGGCTGAAATTATGATAGAAGAAGGAAAAAAAGAAGATGGCGAACGTGAAACTGTTGTTACTGAAGATTAATAAAAAAAGTGGGCTTTAACCCACTTTTATTAAATATTCAATGCTATTTTTATATTAAAATCCAAAGTTCCAGCCCCAGTTAATAGTTCTGTTTCTACCCCAGCTGCCTGTTTCCGTCCCTACTTCATATTCAGTAAAAAACATAAGTAATACAGCAATAAAAACAGCAATGAGAATATAAAGTTTTTTCTTTTGCATACTAGAACTTCATAATATCTTTCACTACTCCATTTTTCTGTGTGTGCTGTAATAATTCAGCTTCAATAAAGGCTTTAATCTGTTCTTCAGTCCCATTATTTGGGAACAGAATGTGAACATTAGCTCCAGCATCCAGCGTAAAGAATAATGATAGGCCAGTTTCTCTTCTGAAATCCCAGATTTTGTTGATAACCGCCAAAGTACCCGTTTTCATGAGTATAAAAGCAGGATCACTCATCATCATCATCGCATGTAGTGTAAGTGCTTCATGTTCTACCAGCTTGATGAAACGTTCCATATCTCCCTTTTTCAGGATCTCTTTCATTGGGACGAAGTTTTCCCTTGCTTCCTGAAATCTTCTTTCCGCATAAGGATTGGTATTCATCAACCCGTGTCCTACTGTTGAGGAAACACTTTTCTGCCCTTCATGAATCAGTAAAACCCAGTCGTTAAAGTTTTTGAATACATCATGAATTTCAGCATCCGGATACTGTACCCCGAAAAGATCTGAGCTTCCTTCTACCTCATCAGTTTTTCCCCATACCACAAGTCCGTTATACAAACTTCGGCATGCACTTCCGCTTCCTAATCTTGCTAAAAATGATGCCTTTCTCAAAGATTCTTCTCCAGAAGTTTTTCCTGTAAATGAAGTGTCCAATGCCATCAGACATTTTGCAATGGCTCCAAATCCTGAAGCTGAACTTGCAATTCCTGAACTGTGGGGAAATGTATTTTCTGTTCTGATGATATATTTTCCTTTTAAAATCCAGGGAAGATACTGTTCTATATTTTTAAAATATTTCTCAATTTTTTCGGCAAACTTCACTTCTTCATTTCCAGCCAGAAAGGTCTGTACCGAAAAAGCTCCATCCGCGATGAATTCCATTGAGGTATTGGTTTTACAATGGTTTAAGGTATAACTGATACTCGGATTGGCAGGAATCTGATCCGCATATTTTCCCCAGTATTTAATCAGGGCAATATTAGATGGGCAGCTTTCTGAAACCGTTTGTGTATGAATGGTGAAATTTTCTTTTCCTATAAAATCTTGTGTCGTCATAGTCTAATTTAACTGTACTTCTTAGTACATTTTCTCTATAATATCCGCGTATTTTTTGATCACTACATTTCTTTTGACTTTCAGTGTAGGAGTAATTTCTCCTGTATTGATATCAAATTCTGCCGGCATCAAAGTAAATTTCTTCACTTTTTCATAGTCCGCCAGGTGATTCTGTAATTCTTTTATTTTCTCTTTATAAAGGTTGATGATCTTTTCATCTTTTACAGCATCTTCCCAATTGGTGAAAGGAATACCATTCTTTTTAATATAATCCTGTAAAAATTCAAAATTTGGAACAATCAACGCTGAAACGAACTGTCTTCCTTCCGCAATCAGCATAATCTGCTGGATAAAATTATTGTTGGTCAGAAGATTTTCAATCTGTTGTGGAGCAATGTATTTTCCATTGGAAGTTTTCATCAGATCTTTGATTCTATCTGTGATAATAAGATTTCCTTTATCATCGAACTTTCCGGCATCACCGGTTTTGAACCATCCATCTTCTGTGAATACTTTCTGGGTTTCTTCAGGTTTATTATAATATCCTTTCATGATTCCATTTCCTCTCGCCTGAATTTCATCGTTTTCCCCGATACGCATTTCAACACCCGGTAAAGGCTTTCCGCTCGTACCATGTTCAAAATGTGTTAAAGGGAAAAGTGTCAATGTTGCAGTAGTCTCTGTCAATCCATAACCTACTGTCACGTGAATTCCCACTGAATCGAAGAAACGGGTAACTTCCGGTGACAATGAAGCTCCTCCACAAGGTAAGAACCAAAGTCTTCCACCCATTTTTTCTTTTATTTTACTGAAAACCAATCTGTCTGCGACAGCTTCTTTGAATTTTAATCCAAAAGGAATTGGTCTTTCATTTCTTCTCAATTCAGCAGTTTCCCATCCGGTTTTAAGAGCCCAGTCGAAGATTTTCTTCTTCAATGATGAACCTTCTTCTGCTTTTTCCAGAACTCCTGCATATACTTTCTGGAAAAACCTCGGTACCGCACACATGGCAGTAGGTTTTACTTCTTCCAGTGCTTTGGCTACATTTTTCGGATCTTCCAGGAAATACACACGAGCTCCGCCATATAAGCATAATAAACTCCAGCTTCTTTCAAAAACGTGGCTTAATGGTAAGAATGCCAGCGAAAGTTCTTCCTCGAAGTTTTTAAACTTAAAAAATTCAAAATGAGAATCAAATGCTTTGATAAAATTTCCATGAGTAAGCATTACCCCTTTCGGAATTCCGGTAGTTCCGGAAGTATAGATCAATGTAGCAGTATCATCATTTTCCTTTTTGTATATCTCCAGCTCCGGAGAAGCTTTTGCGATAAAATCTTCAAGATAAAAACTATTGAATTCTTTCTTGATCCATACTGCTTTTTTAGAAACAATAATGGTTTCAAGATTGTTTTCTTCATTATGTAAAAACTCAAGACAGGCATCATACTGCATCTGATTTCCTACTAAAACAGCTTTAGCTCCGGAATCGTTAATGATATGTTCTGCCTGCTCCGCATTATTGGTTGAATAAATAGGTACCGTAACGGCGCCAATGGCCATTGAAGCCAGGTCAACGATCATCCATTCTGATGAGTTATCCGAATAAATAGCAACTCTGTCATTCTCCTGAACTCCAGCTTCCTTTAAAGCATTGGCTGTTTTAAAAATAACCTCACTGAATTTTTTCCAGCTCAGCTCTTTCCAGGCTCCATCTTTCTTTTTAAATCCGATGGCTGCTTTTATAGGATGTTTTTCTACATTTTTAAGGATAATTGCCTCTGCAAGATTCATTTCTTCAGCTTTTTGTCGTTAATATAATTATTCAGGTGAAAGTCTATACTTTCTTTTACAGGAATAAACTGATAGTTCAGTTTTTCTTTGACTTTGTGATTGGAAATGGTGTTGAATGAAGAAATGGCTTCAATATTTGATTTGGTAGCCATTTTCAGTTTGGGAATCAGCCATCCGAAAAGGATATTGGCTATTCTTCCGATATTTAATATGGATTGTGAAAGAATTCTGGCATCTTTAAGCCCCAGACGGGTTCTTACCTGTTTTGCCAGGTCGGCATATCTGTTATTTTCAGCAACAATGATAAAACGTTCTCCGAAAAGATTATTTTCCATGAGCCCGATTGCAGTATGGGCTACGTCTCTTACATCAACATAGGCAGAACCTCCTGAAAAAGTAAAACTGTTATCTTCAAAGGTTGAGAAAAGTTCTCCACTGCTTTGATTCCAGTTTCCGCTTCCTACGATCATTCCCGGATTGATAATAACTACATTCAAGCCTTCTGCTGAAGCTCTCCATGCTTCCATCTCAGATAAATGTTTTGAAATAGCATAGGCAGAGTGTTCCAGTTTTGGATTAAAGTCAGAATCTTCGTCCAGTTCTCCTTTTTCATTAAAATTATCAAGAACGGCAACGGAACTCACATGAAGAAATTTTTTAACGTCTGATCCTTCACATGCAAAGAGGAGATTTTCTGTACCTTTAATATTTGTACGGTACATTTCTTTTTCATCTTTGGGATGAAAGCTCACTTTTGCGGCACAATGATACACCTCATCCACACCTCGCAGTGCTGTTGTCAGAGAATTGAGATCATCAAAATCTACGTTTACCCATTCGATCTTGTTGAAAAAATCGTCGGGATTCTCTGTATAAAAGCTGTATGAATGCTTTACTTCGTTTAAATTGCTGCCCGGTCTTTTGGAAGCACGTACATTTTTACCCCTTTTAAGAAGCTCCAGTACAATTATTCTTCCCAGAATTCCGGTAGCACCCGTTACAAAAATCATTAATTATTTTACTTGATTACTGACTAAAATATAACAATATTTTCTATCCGGCAATTCTTCCGGATCCGGCAAAAATTCCTTAGAAAAACTGCTTCTGCAAATTTGCGATTTTTAAAGCATAATTCAACTTTATTTAACCAATATTATCACTCAGAAATCAACATACAGGAAAAATTTAAATCACAACAGGTTATTATATTTAAAAGTCCTGAAAGAATATACAACTTTCAGGACTTCTATGATTAAAAACACTTTGTTCTTAAGCCATTACCTCATTATTTCTCCTTGGAGCTTTGTCACACAGAACGTCTGAAATACTCTTGGAAATAAGGTTTCCTTCTGTAAGATTATCCAGCCAGAAGAATTCTCCTGCTGCATTGATCTCGATGAAATAATATTCGTCTTCAGGGGAAACAATCATGTCTATCGCTCCGTAATCTACGTTATAGATATCAAGAAGTTCAAGCAGTTTTGCTTCTACATCTCCAGGAAGTTCTGTTCTGTTCCATTTATCAATCAGATTAATTCCATCTTTTCTCCAGTCTACTTTGGCATCTTCAGATTGCTGGGAGTCTATTTCAAATGCATAAACATCTCTTCCCACAATGGTAATACGAAGTTCTTTTTTCTTTTGAATCATTTGCTGGAATTGCATAGGGCAGTACAATAATGAATCCAGTTCTTCCAGTTTATCTTCGCTGACAACGTTAGTAAACACTACATTTTCCACACCGTCTTCATAGATGGCAAAACCGGTTTGCATTTTCGCCACTACATTCTGATGTTTCAGAATAAATTTTCTGGCTTCATCAGGATTGTTGGTAAGACATGTAGCCGGAATGGTCAGCCCTAGTTTATCTGCAATTTTCAATTGCTCTTCTTTACTGTCGAGTCTTCTGTACACACTTGGTTTTCCTAAAGAATAAGCATCCACAGATTCAAAGAAACCGAAAAGTGTATTTCTGATTTCTCCCATTGCCGCACCGTAAAACTTAGAGTCCATTTCCTCTTTCAGTCCTTTTCCGATATTGTAAGCTCTTCTGTACCAGATGGCTGAAATATCATCCAAACGGTGTTTTGCATCTGGAGTTTCAAGAAAACTTATCCATTCTCCATCCTGAAAAATGGTAGACAGTTTGTTTTGTAAAGGATAGACGTCAACATCAAAACGAATGACTTCACAGTTATTTTTTTCAATGTATTCTGTTACTTTTTCAATAGAAAAATTATCTGCGGTATGGGTTATAATTAAAATTTTATTCATGGAAATTGATTCTGTTGATAAGATTATCGGCAATTCTTTCTGCAATGGGAAATCCCAGTTCTTTTTGCAGCATTCCCCACTCTCCCTGTGGATTAACTTCAAGGAAATAATATTCTCCATCTTTCCCTTTGATCATATCGATGGCTCCTATATAAAGTCCCATTTCATTCATCATGGAAGTGAGATTGGTTTTAATGAAATCCGGAAGTTCGTAAGCTGACCAGAAATAGCCTTCACGAGCTACCCTCCAATCTGCATTTTCACTGTTATTGATCTTTCCTGTAAAGAAATCACCGCCTACATAGACGATTCTCAATTCATATTCTTTGTCGATGTAGGGTTGAAAAATCATTGGACAGTAAGCAATGTCTGCAAGGTTTTCAAGTGATTCCTCTTCAATAATTGTAGTGGACATCATATTTTCTCCTGACATCGTTTTCGCTGTTACTCCATGAAGCTTGGCAATTGCTTTCCCCTGACAGTATTGATGAAAAAATGTTGTTATTTTCTCTTCATCATTGGAAAATACAGTTTTGGGAATGGTTAAGTTATTTCTTTCTGCAATTTTCAGCTGAAATATCTTATTCCCATCTACTTTTTTTTCATTTTCATAAGGGTTGATCCAGGGAATATGCTCTAAGGCAGTGATCAGATTGTAACGCAGGCTTCCATATTCGTTCAGGAAAATTCGTTCATAGTCCTTATCCAATTCTTCAGGAGCACTGATTCTCCATGCTTTCCTGTGCCATACTCCTTTGATCGCATCAGAATGAATAGTATTTCCATATTCATCAGTCAATTCAAATGAATTTTCATGAATGCTGATTTTCTGAAGGTGATTCAATCGGTCAGAATTCAGTCTGAAATAAGGGATATTTTTGGAGGCCAGGTATTCGAAAAAGATATCGATATTATAAAAATCCTGTGAATGGGTGATGCAGAGAATCATTTGCCGGTTTTTATTAAAAAGGGAAACTTAATGTTTAAGTTTCCCCTACTATTTATTAAATATTCTACTGATTTTATAGTGGAATAGTGATTACATCATCATCACCGTCAGATGGATATTTCAGCGTGTGCATCATATCATCTTTCGGAGAAGTTACAACGTCTATTGCCGGTTTTGTAATAACGTCTCTTTCAGGAATTGACATATCAGTTCCTCCTTTTACTGTCTCAGGATCTTTAACCTGTTTTTCTAAGAATGATGCGAAAAAAGGCTTCTTCTTTGAGTTTTGGTTTTTCATAATGTTTAGTTTTAGTTTGATATATAATTTAGCTTAAGCTGTATGTATATTCTTACACATCTAAAACATCATCATCCCCATCAGAAGGATATTTCATCGTTACATTATCATTATCAGGCTTGGTAACATTATCCTTAAGAGGTGTAGTGATCTGGTCCTGAAGGGATGTAGTAATCTGATCTACCAATACAGAAGTAATACCTCCTCCTTTTACTGTTTCAGGATCTTTAACCTGTTTTTCTAAGAATGACGCAAAAAATGGCTTCTTTTTTGAATTTTTGTTTTCCATAAGTTAATATTTTTATTGTTTTGGAAATCCAAAATACAAAAAATTCAAATCATGGAGAAATAATATTGGTTTTTAATAAAAATTTAACATAATATAAAAAATCAAAGAATAAAATTAATTCAATTCAAGAAACTCTTTAACAACGTTTGCGAAATCAACCGGATTCTCTGCCTGTACCCAGTGTCCGGCATTTTTCACTGTAACTACCTTAGCTTTAGGAAATTGCTGTCTGATCCCAAATTCATCCTGAGGCAGGATATAATTGGACTTTTCGCCCGCAATAAAGAGTGAGTCACCTTCAAAAACACCGAATTTAACAGCATTGGAAACAAATTCGTTATATTTTTCAGATAATGTTTTAAGATTGAATCTCCAGCCCAGCTTTTTATTTTCATCCCAATACAGGTTTTTCGTTAAAAACTGTACGGTAGATTTTTCTGGAATATATTGGTTCAGAACTGCTTCTACATCATTTCTTGAACCTACGGTATTGAAATCAACAATTTCAAGCGCTTTGATAATTCCCTGGTGGTGTGGCGGATATGCTTTAGGTGAAATATCAACAACAATCAGTTTTTCAACACGTTCAGGATATTTTATAGCAAACTGCATCACTGCTTTACCTCCTAGAGAGTGTCCTAAAACATGAGCTTTCTGAATTCCATAATGATCCATATAGTGTGCAATATCATCTGCCAGATCGTCATGAGACATACTTTCTGAATGAAAGCTTCTTCCGTGGTTTCTAAGGTCAATAAGATGTACGGGTAGATATTCTCCCAGATCTTTTCCGAAACTTCCCCAGTTGTCAAGCATTCCAAATAATCCGTGAAATACAAGAAGCGGCGTATGAGTTGAATTTTCGCCGAATATTTTTGAATTTAAAATTTCCATATTGTATTAGAAGTTAGATGTAAGAAATCAGAAGTCAGATAATAAGTCCCTGTAGCATTGTTTGCATTATAAACCTGCAAAACACATGAGAGCCAAAAACGAAGTTTTACCAACCTCTAATCTCTAACTTCCGGTTTCTTAATTATTACCATTTTGCCAGTCTCTTCAGATAAGCCTGAACTGTATTTTCCAATCCCATATAAAGTGCTTCTGAAACCAAAGCATGTCCGATAGATACTTCCAACAGGTTTGGAATGGTGTCTGCAAAGTATTTCAGGTTTTCTAAGCTTAGATCATGACCTGCATTGATTCCCAATCCAAAATTGGTAGCTTCAACCGCTGTGTCATAATAAGGTTTTATAGCCTGTTCTTTATTGGTCAGATAATTTTTTGCGTAAGCTTCGGTATACAGTTCTATTCTGTCTGCGCCTGTTTTAGCAGCATATTCTACCAACTCCGGCAAAGGATCAAGGAAAACAGAAGTACGGATCCCTGATTTTTTAAATTCTGCAATAATCTCTGTAAGGAAATCAAGATGTTTTTTAGTATCCCAGCCTGCATTAGATGTAATTGCATCATCAGCATCCGGCACTAAAGTTACCTGCTCCGGCTTCACTTCCAATACCATATCAATAAAACTCTGATGTGGATTTCCTTCAATATTAAATTCAGTCGTAACTAACGGTTTCAGATCATAGACATCTTTTTTTGTGATATGCCTTTCATCAGGTCTTGGGTGGATGGTAATTCCCTGCCCTCCGAATTCCTGAATTTTTACAGCAGCTTCTGTAACACTTGGGGTTTCGCCTCCTCTTGCATTTCTTAACGTCGCAATTTTATTAATGTTTACGCTTAGTTTTGTCATTTTTTATTTTAGATGTTAGATATAAGATGTTAGAAGGTGGAAGCATGGGGCTGGAAGTAAATCCAGACTTTGTACTTCTATTGGTCTTCCACATTTATGATCATTTAAAAATTTAATTTAAAATTTGTTTAAAAGGTTCTGAAACTTCCAGCTTCCTTCTTCCGTCTTCCAGCTCTTTTACACTTTTACACTTACCTGCATCACCTGAAGTTCAAATTCTTTTGAAGCGACTAATAAGTGATCAAAAATATCGGCCTGAATCTGTTCAAAACGTTCCCATTGAGAGTCACTGGCAAAACAATACACTTCAAGGGGCAGCCCTTGCGGGGTAATCTCTAGCTGACGTACCATTCGGGTTCCATTTTTGTCTACATCCGGATCATTTTCAATATATTTCTGTGCATAATATCTGAAAACACCGATATTGGTAAGCTGCCTTCCATTCACAATTTTATCTCTATGTTCAAGGCTTTCTTTTTCTTTTTTGATCTCTGAAGTCCTTTCTTCCAGATAATCTGAAATCAGGTTAATCTCCTTTAAGCGCTCAACATCTTCATCAGTCAGAAACTTAAAAGAATTGATGTTGAAGTAAATGGATTTTTTTATTCTTCGGGTATTAGATTCAGACATCACCTGCATATTCTTGATCTCAGTGGTCATCAAATCATAAGTAGGAATAGTGGAAACCGTTTTATCAAAATTGGTGATCTTAGTCGTTAAAAGATTTATTTCCGTAATATTCCCTTCAATAGTATATTTTGGAATGCTTACCCAGTCTCCTACTTTTAAATTTTTAGAAGTGGCAACGTGAAGTCCTGTTACAAATCCTAATATTGTATCTCTGAAAACCAGTACAAGCACTGCTGTAATCGCCCCAAGACTTCCTACGATTGTGGTTCCTTTGATCCCAAAAATCACACAAAACCCTACTACGGTAAATATAAAAAGTCCTAAAATCTTTACAGTTTCTGAAATGGCATTAAGCGCCATAATCTTGTAGAAATCCTGTTTGATGCTGAAATAGTTTCTGAAAGCCGTCAGTGATCTGTAAAGCATTCCTGCTAACATTAATACCAATCCCAGATTGATACATCTTATGATAAAAATGGTTGTCTTCGGCAGCGCATTTTCCGGAAATATGGATCCCTGGATGCCAGCTACAGCAATCAGAGCAGCAAAATGAGCTACAGAGTTGGTGATTTTGGCCTGATAAATAGATTTTAAGATGGGAAATTTCTGTTCATTATGAAATAACCTGAATACAAAATTGATGATGAACTTAAAAACAAAATCAGTAATTAAAAACAGGACAACAAGTAAGCTCAGTTTTACAATAATATGGAAAACCCAGTCCAACCCGGAAGGTGATATCTGGGTAATATAAATGTAAAGCTGTTCGCTCAGCTCCTGTATAAAGTTTTTAGTTTCTTGTAACTGGTCATTCATTACAGCAAATTTATGAAATTAAGAATCATCATTTTACTATTCATAATCAATTTTCATCCCAAAAGTTATTCATCAGAAGATATTTGATAAAAATATTTTTGAGAAAAACTGAAAAATATCAAATCCTCTACAACCCCTGATTATAAATGAAAATTTAACTATAAAAATCAACATAAAGTAAATAATATTAAAAACAATTACAATTTTAACGTTTTAATATTAAAAAATTATTAAATTTGATTAAAACTAACCCATAAAAATCAATTAAATATGAAACAAAATTACTTGTTCATCATGCTGTGCAGCCTTGTACTGTTAGCAAACTGTAAAGGTGGAGATGAGTCAATCAATCCCGAAGACACCAAACCGATACCCACCGGAACAGTAGAAGGTAAAGTATTTGCTAAAAACGGAACAAAACCTATTGGAGGAGCTATTGTATTTACTATTGATAGTAAAAATCAGGTTTACCACACCTATTCCGATGCAGATGGTACATTCAGTCTAACTGCACCTGAAGGAAACTCTACACTTCACATTCAGACAGGAAATGGTTTAAACTTCAGAACAGAAGTTCCAGTTACCGTTAAAAAAAATGAAACAACCAGTGTAGCAAGCAAAGATTCAAAGCTGAATCAGATTGCAAAAATAGCTTATGTAGAAGGCAGTTATGACGAAATAGAAACTATAATTACAAGTCTTGGTTATACAGCAACAGAAATTAGCTATCAGGATTTAAAAAACTTCAACACCATTTCTCAGTACGATATTATTTTCCTGAACTGTGGTTCACGTAACTTCAATTACTCAGGAACCAATTATCCGAGTAATGACCTTTCTGTTTTCAGTAATCTCTCTACTTTTATCACGAATGGTGGAAGCATTTATACTTCAGACTGGGCTGCAGCCTATCTGGTAGGTGGAGATAAAAATGCACCATACTGCGGTGTTTATGGAGGCTTTCTGGATCTTACAAAGATCTGTTTTAATACCAATGGTAATAGTGCGATGTATAATAACTGTAGCGTTTCCAATACTGCTATGGCTTCAGCAATAGGATTTAGCACATTAGATATTCAGTATGATCAGCCTTTGTGGCAAAAAATCCAGTATTATGATCCTTTGTTCTGGGAAGTATTGGTACAGAAAGATAATGAACCATTGATGATAAGAACCAATAAGTATGTAAATGCAACAGCTCCTAAAACACCTGTCGGAACATCGTTAAACAATAATCAGATGACAATCTGCCATCATACGGCAAGTGGTAACAATATTACCATTACCATTAATCAGAATGCATGGAACGCCCACCAGGCACATGGTGATTATGTGGGATCATGTTCAGCAACTACAAGCAGTGGAAATATCTACTATACCACATTCCATAACCACGCCAGTGGAAATATCGGTAAAGCAGGACCGATTCTGGAATACGTAATCTTAAATTTGTAATAAAATTTTATAACTCAGTTCTCAAAGTGGTCTTTTATAAGGCCACTTTTTTTATATTGCATCTATATTTTAAAAGAATGGATACGACAATTATTAATATATTCTGCCTTATTCTCCTGTTTGTAGGGATATTGGGAACTTTTCTTCCTGTTTTGCCGGGGCTTTTGCTGAGCATCTGCGGGCTTCTGATCTATAAATTCGGGACGGATGCGGATCTTCCTATGATCTATATCTGGGCATTCGGAATTCTTACAGCAGCATCTGTAGTGTTAAGTTATGTCATTCCTGCAAAAACCAACAGAAAATATGGAGGTACACGCTGGGGAAGCATCGGGTCTGTAATAGGAACTATTGTTGGTATATTTATTCCGATTCCCCTGGGTTTCCTGATAGGAATGTTTGCAGGGGTATTTATTGGTGAATTACTTCATGACAGTAAGGATATGAATAAAGCCTTACAATCTACCAAAGGAGCACTGATTGGATTCATTTACGGAACCGGATTCAGTTTTGTGGTAGGAGTGGCAATGTTTTTGGTAGTACTTCTTAATATGTTTAACGTTATTTAATTAAAATATAAGAAACTATGTTCCATAAAATTATCATACTCAGTCTGGGAATTTTCGCATTAACAGGTTGCGATGCCCAAAAGAAATCTAAGATTAACACAAAAACTACTGAAATGCCTGCAGGTACTAAAACAACAAGCACTAATAGTCAGAAAGATGGTGTTATATACCTGAATGAAGGAGAAAATAAGTTTTTAAAAGAATACCAGATGAATGTGACATTCAAAGGGGTTTCTGAAGACAGCCGTTGTCCTGAAGGAGTCAATTGTATCTGGGCCGGAGCCGCTCTTGCTCAGGTGGAAGTAATGGGAACTTCTACACGACCTATGATTCTGAATCTTGCAAGCATAGATTATCCGGGAAGGAATTACCGCCAGTCGGCAGAATTCAATGGGTATACCATTACCTTACAAGATGTTGCTCCATATCCAAAACAACAGGACGGAACAAAAGCATTAGCCGGAAAATATAAAATCGGAATTACAATAAAAAAGGCAGATCAATCAACAGATTCTACCACGAAATAGGCTTCTTGCCTTTGGAAACAAGATACTCATTAATTTTTGAGAAAGGCTTACTCCCAAAAAAACCTCTGTATACAGAAAATGGTGAAGGGTGCGCCGATTTCAGAATAAAATGCTTAGCCGGATCTATGAGTTCGGCTTTTTTTTGTGCAAAAGCACCCCATAAAACAAATACTACATTCTCTTTTTTATCTGAAATTTCTTTAATGATAAAATTGGTGAATTTTTCCCAACCCAGATCTTTATGGGAATTGGGTGAATGAGCGCGAACCGTTAACGTAGCATTCAGCAACAAAACACCTTGTCTTCCCCAGTCATCCAATTCTTTGGAAGTTCTCACCACTCCTAAATCATCCTTTAACTCAATAAAAATATTTTTAAGTGATGGCGGTGCAGTAACCTGTTCAGAAACAGAAAAACACAAACCATTGGCCTGAAAATCATTATGGTAAGGGTCCTGACCAATAATAACGACCTCAACATCATCAAAAGCCGTCAGCTCCAGTGCTCTGAAAATCTGATTTTTCGGTGGAAAAACTTTAGTTGTTGCATATTCATTCTTTACTTTCTCCCAAAGGGTTGTAAAGTATTCTGTACTCTTTATAGGGGCTAAAATTTCTGTCCACGTCATACTGCAAAAATAATAATATTAAAATAAGGGCCTGCATTATACTTTAAATATCTTCAGTTTTCTTTCGATCAGCATATAAGAAACATAGGATAATAACAACGAAAAAGATATCAATAACAGATTATTAAGATGATAAGAATGCACAATAACGAAATCCTGCTTCTTCACAATATAATGGATAATATATAGCGAATAAGAAATATTCCCCAGGAAATACACTGCCTTGGTTTCTAAAAATGTTTTTAAATAGTTTTGCTTTCCTTCATACAGATATTTTATCATCAATGCTGATAATAAAGGAATAAATAACAATCCTTTTTCAATAAACAACATAGATACAAACAGTAAGAGAATGATATAAATAACGAGGGTATCCTTCTTCATTTTAAATAGTGGTAAAAGAGCAACCCCAATTCCAAGAAAATAAGAAGATACTGTTCTCAGAAGGGAAACAAGACCATAAGGAAGATCAAGATATCTTGGTGATTCGCCTACTTCCATGGAATGTTCAGAACCTATATACAAATGGCCTGGGAGATAGGGAAGCATAAATCTCAAAACCAAACTTGCAATAATTAAAACTTCGCTTCGTATTTTATAATGCAGGACAAACCATAGTATAAACGGAAAAATCAAATAACAAACCCACTCTGTACTTAGCGACCAATAGACAACATTCAGCAGGTAATCAGGATTAAAAAAGCATTGTAATAAGGTCGCATTAATCAGAAGCCCTGCTATAGAAGTCTTCATTAAAAACAATGCAATAAAAACAACCGATACAATGTATACAGGATAAATTCTATTGATTCTTTTTTTATAAAAAATTTCTATTGTTTTATAATTAAGTTCTTTAAATTTTCCAGAATAAGAAACAGTCAATAAAAAAGCACTCAATACAAAAAAGATATCCACTGCCACATACCCTTTCCCTACTATATCCTGAATGAATTCATTTCTAAAAAAACTAAAATGAAAAAAAGCTACCCATAATGCAACAACCCCTCTAAGCCCCGTTAAAGATTTTATTTCATTTTTCATATATAATTTCAATCGGCGATAAAGATAGAAAAAACCTGTTAGATTTTATATTATTCATTACCGGACGGTCTTTTTAAACTAAAAATAATGTTATCCGGAAAGCCTTCATCTTTCTTTCCCTCTAACAAAATAAAGTCATGTTTTACAAGAAGTCCTTTTGAGTTTTCATTAATTTTATTGGTAATCGCTACAATTTCCTGTAAATGCAATTCGTTAAACCCAAAATCTAAAACTGCTTTCAATGTTTCAGACATTATTCCCTGTCTGTGATATTCCGGCAATAATTCATAACCAACTTCTGCTGTTTTCCGGTTTGCAGAAAAATTCCAAAGACAGATTGTTCCGATAAGATTCAACTGATCTTTTAAAGAAATTCCCCAATACACGGTTTGATTATTCTGAACTCTTTCCTTAATCGTTAAAATAAACTGAAGGGCATCATAATTTGTCTTCGGTGAAACCCTTTTCACAAATTTATTGACCTCCGGATTGCTTCGGATTTTTAAAATATCTTCGGTATGCTGTTCATTGATACCGTTTAAAATCAACCTTGAGGTTTCTAGTTTCATTGTTCAGATAGGATAAGTGGTTGTAAATAAATTTTTATGTTTACTAAAGCTATTTCAGATATCTCTTAATACTAAGGTTTCTGAGAATCCGCTTTCATCAGCGTCCAGATTCATAAATAAATACACCCCGTATTTTACAGTATAGCTTTTTTCGTAAATAACAATTGATTCTGTTTTATCCTGATCACTTTTTTTGTGTTCTTTTTTACGGACATTATTATTTTTATTGCTATGGCCAGCCATTTTTTTACGGTCCTTATTTTTTAAGCTTTTCACCGGAAGTTTTTTACCAGCGGTCTTTTGGGGAGTTCTGCTAATGGATTTCTTTTCATTTTTTTCAATCTCATTTTTCTGAATCTGAATCTGGGCCTGAGCCTGAATACCTGCCAAAAGAAAAAGAAGGGCAAGCAGTAAATTTTTCATAGTTATAGTTATTAGTGCAATAAATATAAGCCTTAACCATTATACATTCAAACTTTTTCTTTTTCAAAAAAAAATTATTCTGTTTTTTCAATCATACGGATCACTTACTTTATGTATCAAGGTATTTAGATCCATCGGTAAACCTTAAAACTTTTATCATTTTAAGGGTTCAAAAAAAACATCAGATTTAAAGTTAATTTATTCTGTAAATCTCTCGGATATACGTAATAATCAAAATTCTCACTAAATTTGCAGTGTGTATATAGATAAAGAAGATTTAGACGAATTAGAGTTTCCGCAATTGCTCGCGGAAATCTCCCCATTTGCGTATTCTCCGAAAACAAGAGAAAAAATTCTTCAACTTCGCCCAATGGAAATAGACGAGGCGGAACTTTCGTTAAAAAAAACGTCAGAATATCTGTCGAGTTTTGAAAGTTCAAATGCGATTCCGTTTGATGAATATGAAGATATTGAAAGTGAGCTGAAACTGATGCTGATTGAGAATTACCGACTGGAAAATGCTGCTTTCATCAAAATAAAAACCATCACGGAACAGATCGGAAAACTGCAGAAGTTCTTCCCTACCATGCCCGAAACATTTCCTACTTTATTACAAGAAGTTTCTGTACTGGAATTCAGAAAAGAGATCATTGATAAAGTAGATAAGGTTTTCAACCGTTTTGGTGAAGTAAAAAATGAAGCTTCTCCGGCCTTAAAAGGCATAAGAACTGAAATTCAGCTTGCTAAAAAAGCAATTCAGGAAAATTTCAACCGTGCACTCACCACCTATGGACAGAGTGACTTTTTGGATGATATCCGGGAAACAATTATTGATGACCAAAGAGTTCTGGCTGTAAAATCAGGATTCAAAAAAAGAGTGGCCGGAAGAACGTTGGGAATTTCCAAAACAGGTTCCATTACTTACATTCAGCCGGACAGTGTTGTAAAACATTACTTCAAGCTTCGTGAAAGTGAAGAAGAAGAGAAAAAAGAAATCGACAAAGTTCTCCGACAGCTTACCACAGAACTGGCAGAGTTTCAACCTCAGCTATGGAGATATCAGGTTTATATTTTTGACCTGGATCTTACAAGAGCGAAAGCTAAATTTGCTGATTTAGTGAATGGAATTCTTCCAAAGATCAACCGTCATAAGACATTGAAGCTTAAAGACGCTTACCATCCATTGCTATGGTTGAGAAATAAAGTAGAGAATAAAACGATTCATCCCCAGACTCTTGCTTTAACAGAACATAACAGAATCATCTGTATTTCCGGGCCTAATGCCGGTGGAAAATCAATTACTCTGAAAACAGTAGGATTATTACAGCTGATGATTCAGAGTGGTATTCTGGTTCCGGTTCATCCCAAATCTGAAATGTTTTTCTTTGAGAAAGTCATGACCGATATTGGTGATAATCAATCCATTGAAAACCACCTGTCGACTTATTCATCCAGATTGAAGAAAATGTCCGGAATCATCCGTGAGGCAGATGCCAATACGCTTCTATTGATTGATGAATTTGGTACCGGTTCTGATCCTGAACTTGGAGGTGCGCTGGCAGAAAGTTTCATGGAGTTTTTCTACGACAAAAAGAGTTTTGCCATTATTACAACGCACTACACCAATATTAAACTGGTGATAGAACAGCTTCCCAATGCCCAGAACGCAGCAATGCTCTTCAATGAAGAAACACTGGAGCCGATGTATAAGCTGGAAGTAGGCCAGGCAGGAAGTTCATTTACTTTTGAAGTTGCAGAAAAGAATAAAATCCCAAGATTTATTATCCATTCTGCGAAGAAAAAGGTAGAGCATGATATTGTTAACCTTGATAAGACTATTGTAAAGCTGCAGCAGGAGAAATTTGAAGTTGAAAAGCTGAAATCTGATCTTGCAGAAAGAAAAGAATCTGTAGAAGATAAGCGTGACAATCTTCAGAAACTGAATGATCAGCTTCAGCAGAAACTTTTCAATTTCCAGAAATTATATGAGGAGGAACACCGCAAGCTTCAGTTCGGGAATAAGATTGAAACATTCATCGACAGTTATACAAAGGGAAAATCCAGAAAGGATGTTGTAAAAGACTTTGTAAAGCTTCTTGAGCAAGAGAAATTCAGAAAATTGGGCCATGACAAAGATGAAACAAAACGCCTGCAGGTTGTTAAGAGAAAAATTACTCAACAGCTGAAAAAGGAGGAAGTCATTGAAAAAATTGCAGAAACCAATGAAAAACTGGAAGAACAGCGTAAAAGCGACCGTGCTCTTTGGATGAAGATTGGACAGCGTGTTCGTATTACAGGAAGTACCAGTGTAGGAACTATCGAAAAGATTTCCCGAAACAAAGTGATTGTTAATTACGGAACTTTCAAAACAACAATTAATGCGGATGAACTTGAGAGAATCTAATTAATCCGAAAATTAAGTAAATGCAAATAACAAGGGAGAGTGCCAGAAGGTGCTCTCCCTTTTCTATTTAATCCTAAATTTTTTCTATTTTTATATAAAACTATAATTTATGAAACCATTAAAAGCACTTTCAGACCTTTTACCAATACCCAGTTATACGGTTATTATTCTATGTTTTTTCTTTCCGTTTTTCCTGATAAAATGTGGAGATACAACATTAATGTCTGTCAAAGGAACTGATCTTATAACAGGAGTTTCCAAAAAGGCTATCAATGAGCGAATGAAGGAAAGCCTCAAAAAAAGCTCACCTTTTGGCGCCGCACTTGGAAATGATAAAGCAGAAGCAGATACATCTTCAGACACAGATATTGAATATTCGCCTCTGAACGAACCCAAGAATAAAAAAGACAAGCAAAACATTCCTCCTAACCCATTGATCATCATTGCATTTTTGGCTGCTATTGCAGGAATTCTTGTTCAGGTGATGAAGAATGTCAGAAAGAAATATCTGTATCATATTATTCTTTCTATTATAGGACTCGCCTCTTTACTTATTTTTTATCTGACATTTCAATCTAATATGGAAGGATTTGGAAATAATAAAATAGCGATGGGATTTGGAAGTGATATTTCGATCAGCTATGGTTTCGGGACTGCGTTTTATCTATGTTCCGTTTTATATCTTTTCGTTCTTTTATTCTATGGGATCTTTTCTTACTTTCTGAAAAATAATCCCCAAGCCATTTATGGTTCTACACAACAAAATACAAAATCTTAAAAACTATATTGCAGATAAAAAAAGAGTGTTTTTTCAAACACTCTTTTTTCATTTTATTTCTTAATGAATTTTAGTCGGGTTACTCTTTCTCTGTCTTTCAGCTGGATGAAATAAACACCTTTTGAAAGGTGATGAAGGCTCACTTTATGATCTGAAACTTTACCTTCTCCTGTTTTTTGTCCCACAGCATTATAAATTTCAAAATTTGCTGCTTCTGAAGTGCCGGAAATATTTAAAATATCAGATGCCGGATTAGGATAAATTTCAGGCTGTACAGATTTTACTGATTCTCCAACGCCTAGTGTGAGATTTATAATATCTACCCCATAATCTTCAACCTCGCCATAGGTGAATGTCCCACAAGCATCTGTAGGTGTAGTTTGACTTGAAACCACTCGCATTACAGTACCACACGTTGTCAGTGTTGCAAAACTTGGAATATTAAATACAGACACAGCCGGAGCTGCCTGAGTAACATTATTGGCAACCATTACTCTTTCACTGGATTCAAAAATGCCGTTAGCATTGAGATCTATCCATGCAGTTACCGTTGTTGTACCTGGAGTTCCGGTCCAGCTATTACTTACCGAAAGTTTATTGCCCACACTTCCTACAAAAAACTTTATTCTACGGCTTACATCGCTTCTGTAATCTGTATAGTTGGATGAGCCGGAGTTGCTGACCATGGGAGCCGTAACCCCTGTGGAGTTTACTGTCACATTGGAAATATGCATCATGCTGGTATCTGTAGAAGCGCTTGCACAGTAATTGATGACTGTTGTAAAAAATATAGGAGTGGACCATGTTCCCGTTATCGTGTTACATATTTTTGCAACTTGTACTTCATAAATTGTACAGGGCTCTAACATACCAATAGTAAACACATTTTGCCCAGACAATCCCGTTGCTATCATCCAGGTGGTACTGCCAGCTTTCCGGTATCTTACATAATTGTTCGGAGTATTTGGGTCGGCAGTCCAGGTAACCGTTGCGGAAGTAAGGCTAACATTTGATACCACAACATCTGTTGGAGCATTTGTATCACAATAAAATAAAGATTTTGATCCTGCTTCTATCTTGTTTTCTGCCTGAAAGCTTGAAATACCCAAAATAAAAGAGAATACATAAAGTAGTCTTTTTGTCATGTTTATTAGTTTTTAAATTCTCCTGAAAAATAGAGCATTTTTTGAAATAATTCTTATAAATATTTCATTTATTGTTATATTTTATCAATACATTTTAAATTACAAGCCAAAAATCACACCTATTATACAAAATAATCCCATAAGATATCTGCATTTTTAATCCATCTGAAACAAATACAAGATTTTAAAGAACTGCAATGGTATAAATTATCTCCTGAAAAGCATTTAATTTATATATTTGGGGGATCAAAAAATTTTCATGATGACTTTCATAAACAAAGCATTCTATTTATCCGCTTTCAGTATTTTATCTATAGCCTTTGTAAAAGGGCAGAATAAAGTTCCTTTCGGAGTTGTAAAAGCTGAAGAAGGATATGCCAATGTACGGGTTCATAAAGACAATTACAGAAAAATTGTAGATAAGATCCGTATGCGTAAAGGAGATGTATTTGTTTATGTAAAACCTGCTCCCGGAGAAACAGAGTGGATCTGGATCAAATATCCTGAAAAACAGGATGAAGACAAACCATTTGTACGTTATGAAACACTGGACAAAGAAGGAATGGTCAATAAAGAACGTATTGCTTATATAGACCAGCTTCCGGCCTATACTCCCTCCAGGTCCAAAAACGGAAAATCACTTATTTTCACAGATAATTCTGATCCAAAAGTTCCTACTGCCCAAAGAAGCAAAGTTGTGATTGATATCTACCCTTCCAATGCCGGCTACCGTAAAAAGGAAAAAGATGCGGAAGGAAAACTTCTTACCATTGATAAAGTAAAACCTTGGGGAATCGGAAATGATCTTCCTGAAGGAATGACTGAGATCAAATCAATCAGAGTACAACAACCCGGAAGAGGTTCTGTCTTTGTAAGAGAAGCCATCAAAAACATGTTCCAGCCTACTATGGATTTTGAGAATATTGGCGTAACCTCCCTTGACACCGATAATATTTTCTTATACATGATAAACGGTTCAGGAGAAAACAGATACACCACGCTGTGGACCATCAAGAAAGGAAGAGTAATCAGCCAGATTATTTACCATAATCCGGAATAAATTCATTATTTTTGCACTCGAAAAGTTTTACGCTTATTCATCACAGGAATTGGTTCTGCATCACTGCAGATTAAAAGGGAACCGTGTGAAAATCACGGACTGTCGCGCAACTGTAAGTAACTGAAATCTTTATCAAAGATCCACTGTGCGAGGCATGGGAAGGAGATAAAAGATGTTACAAGTCAGGAGACCTGCCTATTTCTTTAAACAAATAACTTTCGCGATTTGAAGTTGTATTGATCTGATGGATTGTTTCAGGGGGTTCTTTAAGTTCCTGTCATTATTCTGTTGTTTTAATATCGTTTTCATTTCGCTTTAATTAATAATGATATATGACTACAGAAGAAAGAATTGAAGCATCCGAAACCAGAATCTTTAAAGCGGTTTTCCCTAACACAACCAATCATTACGATACCCTTTTTGGTGGTACGGCCATGCAGCTGATGGACGAAGTAGCTTTTATTACAGCCACACGATTTGCCAGAAAAAGAGTGGTAACAGTGAGCAGTGACAAGATCGATTTCAAGAAACCTATTCCAGCCGGAACTATTGTTGAACTGATTGGCAAAGTTTCATACGTAGGAAAAACAAGTATGAAAGTAAATGTTGAGATCTATACCGAGCAGATGTATTCCTATGAAAGAGAAAAAGCCATTGTAGGTGATTTTACTTTTGTAGCGATTGACGAATTCAAGAAACCAATTCAGATACTATAAATGATAAATTTTCGGGCGGCCAAAGGCCGCCCGAAAATTATTCTATTTTCAATAAATTTATTTCACAACTTTTTCAGTTTCCAGGCTTCTGCTCAGCAGCAGTTCAAAGGCTTCTCCCATTTCATCCGATGCTCTGCTGATAGCATTTTCAAGCATATTCCGGATTTGTTTTTCTGTTACTCCGGCTTCCGTCCAGCTTTTTCCTGAAGTATGAGAATTTAAGATAAATGGCATAATTCTGTCGATTCCACAGGCAAAAATAGCATCCGGTGTTTTCTCATCTTCAAACTCAAGCCATAGATTGAAGAACTCTGTACGCAAAGGCTCATCCAGGATACCGAAAATCTTTTGTGCAGATGCTTTCTCTCTGTCAAACTTCCCTACCATTGCTTTTTCATCAAAAATAAAGGTATCCCCAGCTTCTATCTCTACCAAATCGTGAATGGAAAGCATTCTTATCACTCTCAACAGATCAATATCTGCACGGTTTTTAGCATATGGATAAAGAATCTGAGCCAGAATGATGATCTGCCATGAATGTTCCGCAGTATTCTCTCTTCGGGAATCGTCAGCATTATAATTTCTTCGCTGTACATTTTTCAAGGCATCCACTGCCAGGATAAAATCAATCTCTTTCTGAATTTTCATCTTACTTTTCTCTATTATATTGTTCTGAAGGGTACACCTTTGTTTTGGTTACCCACTTATTATTGATCTTTTCTTTAGTGATCACTTTTACGCGGCCTTCTACCGTCATATCTTCTTCTTTTTCAAAGACTTTATCAAGTCCTTTATTGGGAACAACAGCATATTCAGTGGTAAAAATATCACAACAGCCAGATTTTCCATAGGAGATCAGGCGCTTACGTTTCACATCCACATCAAAAATATCAAGAGCACTGGACGCAAGATCCGTAAGTTCTTTACTCTTCACAAATGCCATTCTTGTACTGTTGAATACATAAACGTCATAGGAAGCAGCGCTATAGTTTCCCATATTCCCGTTCCTTACCGCTATATCTTCAGTTCCGTCAAAATTAAAATCATTAATGATTACAGAGTTCTGTTTATTTGTCAGCTGGATCATTTTTCCCAGCCTGGGCTTTTCAGTCTGATCTGTTTCCAACACCAGATTATCCGATGCAAAAGTCTGTACCTTTGTATTTTTATGATCAAACAATTCTACAGTTCCTTTGCCGCTGCACCGGTCATCATAGCAATTTTCTACCTGGATGATTGCATCATAATTCTTTGATGCATTTTTAACCTCAAACTGATATTGTCCGAAACATGCAGGCCCCAGTAAAACAAAAGCCGGTAAATGTTTATACTTATTGAATAAATTCATGGTAATAGTAAGTGATTTAGGTGTTTTTTTCCTAACAAAAATACGAATCATAATACCGATCTCAAAATTCCGGCCTTATTATCTGTAAGGATCTGAAACATTTTAACAGCCTTTAAATAAAAGAGTGTTCAGTAATAAGAAGCTATTTCCCGCTATACGCTCATACTCCTCGCTCCGTACCTGAACCCAAGCCGCTGTGAGGTAACCGCTGCTATCGGGGCTATATCTTGGGTAATGAGCAATAATTAATGAATGATAACTTTTTTTCTCTTTATTTCTTTCATTTTCATTTAAAATTTAAACATTTTTTGATCAAATTCATTCTTATCAAAATTCATAGTAAAATTTATAAATCTGATTATCAAATATTTATACTATTTATTTTAAAAATTTCACTACTTTGTATTGCATAATACCATTTTATTTACATATCTTTGTAATGTAAAATCGAAATAGGTACAACTAGCTAGGTTCCGAACTTCGAAAATTATATAACTAATTAACAAAACTTATCAAAGATGAATACCGAAAATACCAAAGCGCAAATGCGAAAAGGAATTCTGGAATTCTGTATTCTAAGTCTCATCAATAATCGCGAAATGTATGTTTCTGATCTTATTGACGAACTGAAAAAAGGAAAACTGGATGTAGTGGAAGGAACCCTCTACCCTCTTCTTACAAGACTTAAAAACGGAGAGTTTCTCTCTTACAGATGGGAAGAATCTACAGGAGGACCACCCAGAAAATATTATCAGATCACAGAAAAAGGAAAACTTTTCCTGGATGAACTTCAAAACACATGGAATGAGCTGACAGCCTCAGTAAAAAACATCACCCAACAAAATTAAAAAACAAAGCTATGAACAAGACACTCTCAATAGGACTCGCAGGTTTTTCTTTTACAATAGAAGAACACGCATATATAAAGCTCAGCGATTACCTGAACGCTCTGAGAAGCTCACTGGATGCTTCTGAAGCTGATGAGGTAATGCATGACATAGAAATAAGAATGGTGGAGATTTTCAAAGATTCTCTGGGAAAACGTGAAGTAATAAATGATACCGATGTAGAAAAGGTAATCGCACAGATCGGAAGCCCGGAAAAAATTGAAGAACAGGAAGAGGCTTATTTTTCTGAAAAAACATCTGCCAGAAATACCAATTCAGGAACTTATTATTCCGATAAAAAACAACTGTTCCGTGACCCGGAAAAACAAAAAGTAGCAGGGGTTTGCGCAGGTTTAGCTCAATATGTAGGAATGGATATTACCGCAATGAGAGCAATCTGGCTGGGAATCTTTGTATTAGGAATTTTTACAGCAGCCATTTCATCTTCACTGATCGGTCTTTTATATGTAATCCTTTGGATCGTACTTCCAAAAGCTGAAACAGCAGCAGATTTCCTGAAAATGCAGGGAAAGCCTATGAACTTCGACAATCTTAAGAATGAGTCTAATAAATTGGTTCAGTTTGCCAATGAATCTACTCAGAGGGTCGGAGAAATATACAACGAAAACAAACCTTATATCAACAATGCAAGCAGCGGAATCTGGAATGTTTTCAAGTATATCGTAGGAGGATTCTTCGTATTGATGGCTGTAAGCAGCATTATCGGAGTATTTGTATTATTCGGTCTTTTCGGAATGGATACAGACTTTCCTGGTGCCAATGAAATAAGATTCTATATGGATGACCAGGGTCTTGATAAAGTATTGGCAGCCATGATGGTAATCGGAAGCTTAATTCCAGCAATTCTTTTCAGCTTATTAAGTATTAAGATATTTTCTCCAAAAACAAAACTGAGAAATATCGGATGGGTAGTAGGAGGTTTATTTCTTCTTCTGATCGGACTGGGAACGTACTTCGGAATAAGCATGGCTAAAAAAGACATGATCTACAGAGGAAGTAAGGAAGATGTAGAGAATGTGGCCATCAACACTACTTCAGATACAGTGTATGTAGATGTAAAGCAAATCAATATTCCTCAGAATTTCAAAGCTTATAATAATGACATTTATTCTGACAAAAGATCAGTGTATGAAGAAGACTATATCTCTGTAGACGTAACAAGAAAGCCAGATATTAAAACACCTTATCTGATCATCAAAAAAGAAGGAAAAGGATACAATTTCCCTATTCAGCTGACAGTTCCTGTAGAAGTTGTAAACAACAAAATACTACTTCCAAACTATATCAAATATCCATATGAGCACAGATTCAGAGACTATAGCCTGGAATATGAACTTGTAGTTCCGCAAAAAGCAGTGGTTATTTCAATGAACAAAAACCATATCCATATTGATGGTGACTTAGACGGAGATGGTATCAATGATGAAGATCAGGACAACGATGAAGATAACAACGGCGTTAGAATTGAAAAAAATAAAATCACGGTAAACGGTTCTAGTATTGAGTATAACTCTGATGATCAAGACAGTATCATCGTAAATGGCAAAAAAGTTCCGAACAACCAGGCAAAGAAAGTAATTGATTCTGCAGTGTCCAATATCAAAAAATCAAATAAAGATATGGACATCAAAATCAAAGACGGAAAAAACGAAATTTCCATACAAACTAAATAATTAACTTCAGAGAGTGGTAGAAGGTGTGAGTGGATGGCAACCGTTTGAAATTCACACTCTTCTTCTCTCAGAAAAGTAAAAATAAAACCATATTTAGTTTCTTATGTAAAAAAAAAGGTTTAATTTCGTAGAGCTAAAATTTAATAACCAACCAACCAAAAACACAGCTTTATCATGATACAATTTGCAATGGAATTCGTAATGAAAATCGTAGATTTAATTAGCGGTTTGTTTTAAGAGCGATAATATTTCAATATATTTGTAAAGTATAACCAAAGTTTGGTTATACTTTTTTGTTTTTAATTCAAGAAATCTATGAAAAAGCTGATAGGCAAAGCAATGTTAAAAATATTAGGCTGGAAGGTCGTTCTGCAGGGCGATGTTAACAACCTGAACAGGTGTATCCTAGTGGTAGCACCTCACACCCATAATATGGAATACATTTTAGGAAATTTCGCCTATTGGTCACTGGAAAAACCTTTAAAAATCATTATTAAAGATGCCCACACCAAAGCCTGGTACGGAAGTATCGTAAAAGGTCTTGGCGGTATTGGTATAGACAGAACCCAGAAAAATGATCTGGTGAATTTTGTAGCCAACCAGTTTTCCAAAGAAGATTTCAGTCTTGTTATTACCCCGGAAGGAACAAGAAGCTGGGTTCCGAAATGGAGAAAAGGATTCTATCATATGGCCCTCGCTGCAAAAGTTCCTATTGTACTGGCAGCAGGTGATTTCAAAAGAAATATTGTTTACCTGGGTTATACTATTCCTTACGAAAGAATAGCTTCCGTTCCCTTTTCAGAAATTATGAAGGAAATTCAGGACTATTATATAAAAAATGATATTGTCCCGAAAGTTCCCGAAAACTGGAATCCTGATATCATGGGAACCGGTAATGAATAAAGCTAAAAACGAAATTAATCAATCATCATTTATCAATTATAAAAAATGAAAGGTCAGACAAAAGAAGAAATATTAGCATTCATCAATAACTGGGGAGATGTAACGCTTGCCAAAACCCTTGAAATAAAATTCATCGATATTGATCTTGAAAATGAAACCCTTACTGCCACTATGCCTGTTCTTCCAAGAACACATCAGCCGTTTGGAATTATGCACGGAGGAGCAAGCTGTGTTTTGGCCGAAACTTTAGGGTCAAGCCTGTCTAATATCTTCATTGATGGTGAAAAATATTACGGAGTAGGAACCAATATCAATTCCAATCATTTAAGAAGCAAAAAGGACGGCATTGTAACGGCTACTGCACGTTTTATCAGAAAAGGAAAATCCATGCACGTTTCAGAAATTGAAATCCGTGATGAAAAAGGTGTTTTGATCAATCATACAACAATGACGAATAATATCATTAACAGATAAGTTACCACAACATAAAAAATAAAGAGCTTAAAATAAATTTAAGCTCTTTTTATTTTGACATTTTTAAGACTAGTAATACCTTTGCAGAAAGGAAAATTACTCCGGAAAGTCCTTATATTATTTCTGGTCATTGATTTTCAAAAATTCCTTCATAGCTCATGATTTATTTCAAACTCCCTTTTGACGAAAGACTACTGTCTGCTGATGAAAAAAATATAAAAAATGCAGTCAATTTTTATTCCTACAATGGTTTAGATCAAATCAGTTTCCATGGAAATATTGTTGAAGTTAATGCTGAAGAATTTACCCATACTTCAATTACAAACCAAGAATTGATCAGTGACTCAACAAATTCTGCTGCTGAAACGAAGGAAGAATACTGTAATACTCTACAGCAAGTGATTGAAGTAATCAAAGAAAACAATCTGCCTAAACTTGTTTATTCAAGAAGGAAGATTTTTACAGATTTCAAGACAATCAATTATAGAGAAAGTTTCGAAAATTTGTGTAATTCTTATCCCAATGCTTTCAGATATCTGTTTAACGACGGGCAAAACACATGGATGGGGGCTTTCTCAGAAGTTTTAGGAAAATTCAATAAAATCACCCACGAGTTTGAAACCATGGCCCTTGCCGGTACTCTTCCGGTATCTGAAGAATGGTCTGAAAAGGAAATTGAAGAACAGAAACCTGTTACTACTTATATTCAGGATATTCTTAACAATTATTCTGACAATGTAAAACATTCGGAAACCTATGATCATATTTCAGGAAATATAAAGCATTTACGCACAGATTTTAAGACCCATATTAAAGCAGAAGACCTTGACCGTATTATTCAGGACCTGCACCCTACTCCTGCTGTCTGTGGCATTCCAAAAGACTTTTGCAATGAGAATATCCGTAAATACGAAAAATTTCCACGTGAATTTTATGCCGGGTATATCAAAGTTGAAACCGAAGAAAGTATTCTGTATTTTGTAAATCTACGCTGTGCAAGGCTTTATAAAGATTCTGTACATGTTTTTGTGGGAGGTGGAATAACAGCTCAAAGCAATCCGGAGAAAGAATGGAAAGAAACGGAACTGAAGTCTGAAGCCATATTGAAAAACCTGGTTATTTCACAGAACTCCGGAAACTTTTAATATCTTGATTGATTGTACTATTTAACCACAGATTTCCGGATTTTCGCAGATATTTGCCTATAGTTTTCTTTGCTGAGTGTAACGCCATTGCGAACGATTTTAAAATGGTTTATAATCATTTTTGCGAACTTTGCGTAATAATTTGCTTCGACTAATGCCAATTGAGGTTTTATACTTGTTTGAACAGACCAAAGCACACCTATATTGAATATAAAAAACCAAAATTGTATTTAAGATAACCTATTTCCTAATCCCTATTACCTTCTACCTAATAAAACAAAAACCTCCTTCAAAATGAAAGAGGCTTATATCTATATGAAATATTCAATTATTTCTTTAAACCGATTCTACTCCATGTATCCATTACAAAAAGCAAAATAAGGCCTAATGCAGCAGCTCCAGCTGAGAACGCAAACCTAACGTTATCTTCATCTCCTAAGATATCTGTCGCTTGCCAGTTGATCGCATAAAGATTGATGGCGATGAATACAATAAACAGTACTAAAAATACTTTATAAAACTTCTTCATGACTCTTAAAAATTAATATAATTCTGCACCAACTGGGCAAAATTTGCGGTGAATAATTTAATTGAAATTGCCAAAAGGATAATTCCGAAAACTTTCTGAAGGATCATCAAAGTAGCATCCCCAATTTTCCTCTCCAACCATTTCGCTGATTTCAGCACCAAATATACGAAAATTGTATTAAGAACAATTCCGAGGATAATATTAATATCATGAAATTCAGCCCTCAGAGACAGTGCTGTGGTTAAAGTTCCAGCTCCTGCAACCAGCGGAAATGCGATGGGTACAATAGATGCAGCCTTTGCTTCAGTTGTTTTATTAATTTCAATTCCTAAAATCATTTCCAGGGCTATGACAAAAATCACAAAAGCACCGGCAATGGCAAAAGAATTTACATCTACTCCAATAAGTTTAAGGATCTTATTTCCTACGAAAAGGAAAACAATCATAATAGCACCAGCAGTGATTGCAGCCTTTCCGGCCTCAATCTGTCCGAACTTCTGCTGAAGACTTACTATAATGGGAACCGAGCCGATAATATCGATAACGGCAAAAAGAACCATAAAGCTGGTAACGACCTCTTTAAAAGAGAAACCATCAAAAATTTCCATCTCTTTGTAATTAAAAATTTCGCAAAAATATGAAAATAAACTGACTATTTGCTAATTTGTGAATACAAATTAACAATTGTTTTCAAAAGTTCTTCAAGTGCATCAGCAGATTTCACAGGATTGTATTTCTCCATCTGAACTCTCTGCTGCAATTTATTGTATTCTTCTGCAACTGAAGCGCCTTTGTGTTTTTCAAGAAAAGTCTTAAACTCTGCTGCAGAGCCTTGAAAATACTGACTTCTCACTTCCTGATCCAATTCCTCCAGCGTTGTAAAGAACTTTTCATAATCGCCGTTATCTTTAAGATTTTCCAGATAACCGAAATAATCATTGATATCTGTTTTCAGCAATTCTCTGATCTCTTTTTCTGTTTCAGCTACTGAACCTAAAGGTTTTGACGGTATATTTTCCCTAACTAATGTACGTTTTTTTTGCCAATTTTTAAATAACAGATAAGCCACAAATAAGCTTATCAGAATGGCGATATTCGTTAAAAGGATATTCCAATGGAATTTACTTTTTTCTTTTACTTTAAATGAAGTAGTTTTTAAAACCGGTGTATTTACAGTCTCCAGAAGGTTATTAGTATACTCATTTACTTTTTCTACCGTAGAGCGGGCTTCCAGGATCTGATCGTGAGAAAAAGCATTAAGATCCAGTGTTTTTTGTCCCAGATCTACATATTCTTTATTTTCAGGATCAAAGAAAGCAAATTGCTCAGTTTTAATAGAGATTGCTCCTGATTTTTTTGGAATAATAACATAATTAGCCAGAATCTCGCCTTTCATTCCTGTAGTTCCCGGAGAAATTTTGGAGGTAATTTTCGGAGGAAAAACTTCATAATCCGGAGATGCTGCAATTTTAGGAAGTTCCATATCCGGTAAGTTTCCTTCTCCTGAAACCTTCACAACAACATTCAGCGGCTTTTTAGCTTCCGGCTTTTCTTTGGAAGCATTATATACATTGACATTAAAGTTTCCAACAGCATTTTTAAAACATTCAGGAGCTCCTTCCGGAAGCTTTCTTACATTGATTTTTACTTTATTGGAGACAATCTTCGTTTTATTAGAATAGCTGCTCACAGAAGCCGATACTCCGGGAATTTCAACAAACCCTGCTTCATTTGGAAATACCATAAACATGGCCAACACCTGTGAAGGCATATTTCCATATCCAGACGGATCTATCTCAGATTTATCAAAATTAATAGGATGTACATTGATATTATCCTGCTGTGGAAGATGGATATTTTTCACCTTTCTCAGGTTATCCATATTTCTTGAATATACTCTAAGAACAGCAATGGTAGGCTGATCCTGATAGACTTCCCTGTCATCAATTTCCATATTCAGATAGACATCATTGGATGTATTAGCAGCTAATGCTCTTCTATCAACAATATCACGGATATTGACATCGAAAGGTTCTGTTTTATAGATTCTGTTGTTTACTGTAACCAGCACAGAACCAATTTTTATTTTTCCTTTTTTCTTAGGTTCGAGAGCAATTCTCGATACTTTTTGAGTAATTAAAGTATTGGTAGCAGGATCAATCACGGTATTGGTAACAGATCCGCTTCCTATAATATTAAATTTTGAAAGATCCGGAAGCTGAAAACCTGTCTGTTGTACAAGGTCACTTCCGTTAAGTTCAAGAACAATAGTAAGGTTTACGATATCCTTCCCTGCATACTCGGATTTGTCAGCATCCAGAGTAAGATTTACCTGTCCGTAAGTAATTACGGATGCGAGGGTAAGCAATATGTAAATCAATTTGTGCTGCATCACCAATCTTTCTCGTTGCTTTCAGGCATCGAATAAGAATTTTTGTTTAAAATTCTTCTGGCGGTTTCTTTTTCTTTTTCGTTTATTTTATCTAAGATCGCATTTTCAAGATTCTTAGGCATTCTGCCTTCATTATTCTGATTCTGCTTAGGATTATCCCCCTGGTCGCTTTTACCTTCGTTTTGCGGGCCATTTCCTTGATCCTGTTTTTTGTCTTTGTCACCTTTCTGATCGTCACCTTTGTTCTGATCATTTCCGCCGCCGCCTTTTCCTGAGTTATTCTCTTGGTTCTTTTGTTGTTCTTTTTCTTTCTCTTTCAGTTTGGCAATCTCATAATTTTTTCTGGTTACCTCACTGTAGGGATCCTGCTTCAGAGCTTTCTTATAAAAATCAGCCGCTTTTTCCGGCTGGTTCATCTGCATATAAGCATTCCCTAAATTATGAAGAGCGGCAGTCTTATCAGGAAGTGTTTGTGAAAGTTTCTCTGCTTTTTCAAACTCCGTCTTTGCCTCTTCGTATTTTTTACTTTTATAGAGAGCATTCCCCATATTATAGTGAGCAGTAAAATCTTTATCATTAGATTTTATTGCTTCCATATATTTTGAGGAGGCTCCGTCATAATCTTTACCGTCAAATTTCTGGTTGCCTTCATGAACTAAATTCCTGTAGTTTTCCTGCCCAGACATGAAGCCTGAGAACGAGATGACAACAATAAACGATAAAAATATGATTTTAGTATTCATCACTTGCAAAATTATTCCTTTATATGTTAAGAAACAGAGTTTTATTTGTTAAAATTCGGTTAAAGTACTTGTAGAATTTCTTCTATAAATAAGGGAAATCTACACATTAAAATCCTTTTTCGGATTAAAAATATAAATTAAAAAGAAAAACAGAATAGATACTCCAAGGAAATATTGATAATAATGATTGGCATTCTGTGATTTCACCATGGTTTCAGCACCTGCAGACTTTTTATTGACTGCATCAACAATTCTGTCCGGAGCTTCATTGATATTATTGCCATCAATATAAGTTCCGTCTGTAGATTCTGCCATTTTCTTTAAGGCTTCAGTCTGTCTCTTTGAAATAACTGTTCCACCGTTCACATCTGTTTTGTACCCCATCAGCTGCCCAAATACATATTCCGGAACCGGGGCTCCTTCGTCGGTACCAATTCCTACAGAAGTAACGCTTATACCCTCTTTATTTGCCAGTCTTATCGCTGCATTATCGTTCCCTTCGTTATCTTCACCATCACTCAGCAAGATTACTTTTCTTGATCCTTTGCTTACATTTTTAAATTTATCCGCGGCAGCCTGCATCCCTTTTAGAAAATCCGTCCCCTGAATCTGCATAGAATTGGTTTCAATCCCGCTGATATAAGTCTCTGCAGAATTATAATCTGTGGTAAGAGGCATGATAGACATTGCATGTCCGGCAAAGATGACAATACCCACCTTGTCATTATTCATTTTCTTCATTGTAGCCGTCATCAGGTTTTTAGCTTCTGCAAGGCGGCTTGGGTCTATATCCTCAGCATTCATAGAATTGGATACATCCAGCATAAAGATCACATTGTTCAGTTTCTGGGTACTTTTCACCTCTTCTGAACCATTCAAAAGATCAATGATGGAAAATATCAGAAACAATGTTCCTAATAAATATAATGCAGGAAAAAACTTCGTGAATCCTGATCTCTTTTCAAATAAGTTATCGTGAAACTGGCTGGCTGCAAAAATTTCTCTTTTTTTGTTTCTCCATTGTAAGAAACGGATCAAAAAGAAAGCTAACAGCGGCAGAAGCAACAGTAAAAATAAATACCAATAATTTCCTAAAGACCAACTCATCAGCTTAAAATTTTATAAAACACCCATCTCAATAATGCGTCAAATACCAACATTCCTAAAGCAATCCAAAGAAATATCTTGAAATATTCTTCATAATTGTACAGTTTGGAAACTTTCACATCAGATTTTTCCAGCTGGTTGATCTCATCATATATTTCTTCCAGACTACTGTTTGAGGTTGCTCTGAAGTATTTCCCTCCTGTAGTCTGTGCAATTTCTTTCAAGGTATTTTCATCAATAGTCACTTCCGTTTCCGTAAAGATAAGATCTCCAAAAATGTCCTGCGATGTCGGCATCAGAGCATACCCATTGGTACCGATTCCGATTGCATATACTTTTATATTATTATTTTTTGCCAGCTCAGCTGCAACCTGTGGAGGAATGGCATTCTGGATATTGCTTACCCCATCCGTCATCAGGATCACCACTTTACTTTTTGCTTTACTTTTAACCAAATGATTCACTGCAACAGAAAGACCTTCTCCGATAGCCGTACCAGGTTCAAGACCTGCAGAATTCAGGTTTTTAATTTCATCAACCACCACCTGATGATCTGAAGTAACCGGAACTTTGGTAAAGGCTTCTGCAGCATAAGCTACCACTCCAATTCTGTCATTGGGACGTTTCTGAACAAATTTTACAGCAATATCTTTCAATGCTGTAATTCTGTCGGGATTCAGATCCTTTGCAAGCATACTTAACGAAACGTCAATGGACAGCATAATATCTACTCCTTTTGTATCATCCCTGTCCTGAGAAATCGTAAACGTTCTCGGTCTGGCCATGGCAATAATCAAGGCAGAAAGAATAATATACTTTGAGATTTTCAGTAAAAAAAGTACACCCTGGATTCCATCGCTATGGTCCATATTTTTTATGGTAGGCACTTTTATACCTTTTCTTCTCTGTTTTCCGGTATCCTTAATTAAAAGTGGGATAAACAATAGAAAAAGTAACAAGAACCATGGGCTGTAAAATTCAAAATTAAACATCCTTTCTTAAGTTTTCGAATTCTAAATCTTTGGATGATCTTTTCACAAAATCTCTGATATTGGCAAAATCGGTTTCCATTGTATTTTGATCAGGGAAGGTTTTGGCAAATTTCACCAGATCTCCTCTCAGGAATACATCCTCTATTATTTTTTCGTTGTCCTGTGAAATTGTATTGTTCTTTTTCATGACATCAATAAGGTCATCTGTAAGAAGAACATCTGCAGGAAGATGGTATTGTTTGGTAATGAAGGTTCTGGAAATATCGATCAGTTCAACATAGAATGAACGGAAGTTTCCTCCTTCAATATATTTTTTCTTTTTAAGTGAGTCAAGCTCTTTCAAAGTCTGATTGGTAGCTATTACCGGAGAACTTTTGGATTTCCTGCCCCATTTTACAATCATAACAATAGCAATGATTAAAGCAATACCTGCGAGTGCTGCCAGAATATAAAACTTGTAAAGCTCCCAATAATCCTTAGCGTCAAGT
Organism: Chryseobacterium sp. JV274; assembly: GCF_903969135.1. Lineage (NCBI taxonomy): Bacteria > Pseudomonadati > Bacteroidota > Flavobacteriia > Flavobacteriales > Weeksellaceae > Chryseobacterium > Chryseobacterium sp. JV274. The sequence goes on from NZ_LR824569.1 coordinate 1,693,851, forward strand.
TTCACCTGCTTATTACTCATGATATCATTGATCTGATCTGCTTTCTGAGCCGTATTAATGACATCTATTTCATAAGGAATAGTTTTAAGTACTTTATCTCCTACTTTGAATTCCAGTTCCGGAATAGTAAACTTCCCTTCGTCGAAAACAGCAAATTCAATCTTTCTTTCGTAAGAATTGGCCGTCTGCCCGATACTGTCTTTGGTTTCTTCAAAATGAAAAGGGAGCAGTTCATTTTTCGGAGCGGAAGTTACCTGCTGCTCATTAAGATTATCAATCTTTATGGTAATATGATTGATTTCTCCAAGAGCAAGGGTTTTCTTTTCTACGTTAGAGGATAATATCTGTGAAAAAGCATTCGCACAGATCAGAAAAGATAATATTAAAAGTATTTTTCTCAATGTTAAAATAATAAAGGCAAATGCCTGATGTTTTTAGTTACGAGCTGAGCCCGTGTTATTTTTTCTGAAAATAATTATACAACAATTTTGAATAATCTGAGCCGGTATTAATATTCATAAAACTGGCAGAGCTGTTGGCAAAATCTTCTTCCAGAGCTCTCAGCTTTTGTTTTTGAGCTTCAGCGAAGGTATACCGCCATCTTGCGCTGGAAGTATTGGCCCATATTTCTTTTCCGGTTTCCACATCAAGTAAACGGGCATATCCTACGTCAGGAATTTCATTATCTTTTTCATCATAAATCCTCATTCCCAACAACTGATGCTTCTTTGAAGCTACTCTCAGCATTTTGGAATCATATTCATCTCCAAAATCTGAAAACAGAAAAACCAAAGATTTCCTTTTAAAAATCCCCATCATATATTCCATAGCTTTGTCTATTCTGGATTCTGCCGGAACATAATCTGCGGTCAGAATATTACTGATAATGGAAAGAATATGTTTTCTTCCTTTTTGAGGAGGAATTACTTTATATACTTTATCAGCAAACAGGATCAATCCTACTTTATCATTGTTTCCGGCTGCTGAAAATCCTAGGCTTGCTGCTATTTCGGCTACATATTCTCTTTTCAGCTGAACTTTCGTACCATAATCCATGGAAGCAGAAATATCAACAAGAATCATCATCGTCAATTCCCTTTCTTCCTCCATTACTTTTACGAATGGCTCACGGAATCTTGCAGTTTTATTCCAGTCGATTCTTCTGATTTCATCTCCAAACTGGTAAGGACGAACTTCAGAGAAAGTCATCCCCTGCCCTTTAAAAGCGCTGTGATATTGCCCCATCAAAGCAGCCTCCGTCTTTTTTCTGGTACGGATTTCAATCTGCTTTACTTTTTTTACAATATCTTTTATCTGCATAGACCAAATTAAGGTTTAAAATTCAAAGTTTAATGTTGAATACGGGATGATGGTTTAAAGTTAATCTTTCAACTCAATAGATACATTCAACCATTCGTTATCAAACTTCGGACTGTATTTTTTATAAAAATTGATGGCTGGCTCATTCCAGTTCAATACCTGGAACACCATTCCACTGTAGTTTTTTGATTTTCCATATTCCAGCGTAGCATCAAGCAGCATTTTTCCGATCTGTTTTCCTCTCAGTCTTTCTGTCACAACAAGATCTTCAAGATACAGCCTTCTTCCTTTCCATGTTGAATATCTGTCATAATACAGCGATATTCCCACTATTTCACCTTCAAATTCTGCCACAAAAGCTCCCCAGACCGGAGTAACTCCAAAACCATCCTGAATAAATTCATCCAGCGTCACCGTTACTTCATGCAATGCTTTTTCATATTCCGCCAGCTCTTTAATTAAATCCAGCATGGAAGCACAGTCCTCCAGAACTGCTTTTCTGATTAGTACATTACTCATTACGGGGCCTGGATTTTTGCTAAAATTCTATTAACGATTTCTTCTGATGAAACTTCTTCTGCTTCAGCCTCGAAAGTCAAGCCTATTCTGTGTCTCAATACATCTTTTGCCAATGCTTTTACATCTTCAGGAATCACAAAGGCTCTTCCCTTTAGGAATGCATATGCTCTTGAAGCGATAGCAAGGTTAATAGATGCTCTTGGAGACGCCCCAAAGCTGATATAATTTTTAAGATCAGAAAGACCGTAATTTTCCGGATAACGCGTTGCAAAAACCATATCCAGAATATATTTTTCAATTTTCTCATCCAGGTAAATCTGGTTGATCAATTCTTTTGCATCTACAATATCCTGAAGAGAAATCACAGGTTTCACAGTCGGCTGATGTGAAGTTGAAACCATTCTCATTACCTGTCTTTCATCTTCAAAAGAAGGATAATCTATGGTACATTTCAACATAAAACGGTCACTCTGTGCTTCAGGCAGCAAATAAGTTCCTTCCTGATCAATGGGGTTTTGGGTTGCCAATACCAGGAACGGCTTCGGCAGCTTCATTGTTTCATCACCAATGGTCACCTGCTTTTCCTGCATTACCTCCAAAAGAGCCGACTGCACTTTTGCCGGCGCACGGTTGATCTCATCTGCCAGTACAAAGTTCGCGAATACAGGACCTTTTTTTATAGAAAAATCATTGTCTTTGATATTGTAAATCATGGTTCCCACTACGTCTGCAGGAAGCAAATCCGGTGTAAACTGAATTCTTGAAAATTCACCATGAACAGCATCTGCCAACGTTTTTATGGCAAGGGTTTTAGCCAATCCCGGCACCCCTTCAAGAAGAACGTGACCATTCCCCAAAAGCCCTACCAAAAGACGGTCTACCATGTAATCCTGCCCAATAATAACTTTGTTGATTTCCTGTCTCAGAAGAGAAAATAAGTAGTTTTTTTCTTTTACTTTTTCCGTCAATTGGCGGATATCTTCAGCTTGATATATCTCTGACATAGCTTGATTTAAAATAAGTGGTAAATTTCTGATAAATACTTGCATTAATCAACACAATAAATGCCATTTTTGAGTTAAAGTTTGTTAAATATTCCAGTATTGATGCAAGGTTAAGAACTGCTGAAAGCTTAAAACTCAATAAGATTATTCTATTTTTTCATAAAAATATATAAATTTTGCTTTAATCACCTGCTCAAAAATTGTCATTTCCAGTTTATTAAACTATTTTTGGTGATTAAAAATTTCGCAAAATGAATTATCATTTTCAAGCGCACAGACAGGTAAGAAAGAACGTTTTAGACGTCCTTCAGAACACATCCCATGAAGATCTGATTCTGATTCCGGATGGTTTTAACAATAATATTTACTGGAATATTGCTCATACTGTTGCTACACAGCAGCTTTTGCATTATTACCTAAGCGGAAATCCTTTCCGTATTGACAAATATTGGATCGAAACTTACAAAAAAGGAACTTTACCGAATTTAAATGTTCAGAAGTCGGAAGTAGAAGATTTAGAGTTTTTACTTACGGAAACTTCGAAGATTTTAATGAAGGATTATGACAGTGATTTCTTCTCAGACTACACTCCTTACACGACAAGTTTTGGGATGGATCTGAAAAGCATTCAGGATGCCATTATCTTCAACAACATGCATGAAAGCCTTCACTACGGATATGTGATGGCGCAGAAAAGAGCAATTTTAGGAGAGAAAGGAAGATAGTAAATCTTGCTGCGCAAGTCAATGGTTAAATGTGAATATTTACACACCAAAATTGACTTACAACGTAAAATTCACGATTGACAATTCACTCTATAACTATATAATAAATTTTCAATGAAAGACGATTTTATTTTCGGGCTGCGTCCCGTGATTGAAGCAATTGAAGCGGGAAAAACGATTGACAAGGTCTTTGTGCAAAATGCACTTCAAGGTCCTATTTATGCTGAACTAAAAGCAATTTTAGCGAAAAATAAAATCCGTCCCAATTATGTTCCGGTTGAAAAACTGAACCGTTTTACAAGAAAAAACCACCAAGGTGTGGTTGCTTTTATTTCGGATGTACCGTTTCATAAAGTGGAGGATATTGTTCCACAATTATTTGAGCAGGGAAAAACTCCTTTTCTTTTAATTCTGGACAGACTTACTGATGTAAGAAACTTTGGTGCTATCTGCAGAACGGCAGAATGTGTAGGTGTTGATGCTATAATCATTCCGGAAAAGGGTGCAGCTCCTATTAATTCTGATGCTATAAAAACCTCTGCAGGTGCTATTTACAATATTAAAATATGTAAAGAAAACAACCTGGCTCATGCTGTGGATTTCCTTCAGCAAAGCGGAATTTCTGTGTATGCAGCCAGTGAAAAAGCTCAGAAATTAATTTATGATGTCAACCTTACAGAGCCATGTGCTATTGTTATGGGGAATGAAGAAACCGGAATTTCTAAAGAGGTTCTGCATCATGCTGACGAAAAAATAAAACTTCCTATTGAAGGAAAAACTCAATCTCTGAATGTTTCTGTAGCATGTGGAGCGATTTTGTATGAAGCGGTAAGACAGAAAATGACTGCTATACCAAATCCTTAAACATGAAAATAAAATTGCTTTTACCATTATTTTTTGTACCATTTGCATTGAATGCACAGACAAAAAATACAACAACTGACAACCACCTTACCACTGAACTTGATAAAATTGTTCAGAAGGAAGCGCTCACTTATATGCAGAATCCTGCACGTGTAGGGCTCTCAATAGGTATTTTCAAAGATGGTAAAAGTTATTTTTATAATTATGGAACCACGGAAATCGGAAAATCAGAACTTCCGACCTCCAAAAGTGTTTACGAGATCGCATCCATCACCAAGACTTTTACCGGAACACTTCTGGCCCATGCTTTAGCAGACGGTAAAATTAAAATAGATGATGATATCCGGAAATATCTTAGCGGGAATTATCCTAATCTTGAATTTGAAAAACACCCGATAACGGTCGGTAATCTTACCAATCATTCATCAGGATTACCTCAGTTCTTACCGGATCAGTCTGAAACATTCAAAAAACCGATGGACTCTGTTGCCATAGCATTAGCTGATTTTTATAAAAACTACTCGAAAAAGAAGTTTTATGAAGATCTTCATCAGGCTAAAGTAGATTTTGTACCCGGAACAAACTATAAATATTCCAATGTAGGAACACAGATCGCAGGAGATATCCTGGAAAAAGTATATCAGAAAAGCTATAAAGATCTGCTTTCAGAGTATATTACAAAGCCTCTGAAAATGAACCAAACCATTGTTGGTACGAATTCTGCACAGCTATTGACTCGCTATAATGAAAAAGGAAAGGTAATGCCCAGAAATTTCACAACAATTATGGCTCCTGCAGGCGGAATTCTTTCTACAACAGGAGATCTCGTGAAATACATGCAGTACCATTTGGATGAAAGCAATAAATATGTGAAAATATCCCATACTCCTCTTGTAAAAAGTGATGGGGATGGAATCGGACTGTACTGGAGGGTACATACCTATGAAGACGGAACTCAAATGGTTTTTCATACCGGAGGTACATTTGGTTTTTCAAGCGTACTTCAGGTCTATCCATCAAAAAATATGGGAGTTGTTATACTGTCTAATGAGTCAGATGGAGAATCTCAGGGGAAACTGTATGATATTGCAGAAAATATAATAAGAAATAGTAGTAAAAAATAAAGTTAAAATCAAATGAAGAACATTGCAGCGCTTGCGCTTATATCATCAATAGCTCTTGTATCTTGTAAAAAAGAAACGGCAAAAATAACGAAAGTAGATCCTAAAACCGGAAAAACGGTAACCGTAGAAGTTCCTGCTGATTCTGTGGCAAAAGTTGCAGAAAATCCGGCAATCAAAGATTCTGCGGGAGTTATCAAACAGACTTTTAAGCTTGAAAAAGGGAAAACTTATCCTCTTACCACTTATCAGAGGGATGTAAAAACAATGACGGATCCTCAGGGAAAATCTATCACTGCAACCAGTGAATCTACGGATGAAATGAACTTTGTAGTTAATGATATTAAAGGAGATGTATACGAAATGACCCTTAATCTTGTAGCGAAAAGAAATTCTCAGTCTGCACAGGGAAAAACAGTAGTGGTAGATACCAAGCTTGCTCTTCCTAAAGAGGATGATCTTAAAATGATCTGGAATGTAAACAAAGCACTTACCGGAAACAAACTTGCCATGAAAATGGATACAAAAGGGAATGTAATCTCTATTACAGGATTTGATGCTGTTTATACAAAAGTTTCCAATGCAGTAGGGACTCTTATCAAAGATGCCAATCAAAAAGCGAGTGTTGTGGCAAGTCTTAAAGAATCATTCAATGAAAAGGTATTAAAAGATCAGTTCCATAAAAATCTGATGATTATTCCTAAAAAAGGAGTAAAAATTGGTGAAAAATGGTCTACTTCTGAAAATGCAGATGCAAGTGGAGCTGTAAAAGTAACTTCCAATTATGTAATGAAAAGCTTAGGAAACGGATCAGCAGAAATTGCCGTTACCGGAGGTATTCCTAAGAAGACTGAAAAGAAAGCTCAGGGACCTATTACACACAGCCTGAGCAGTGAACTGGTTCAGAACGGAACCATTAAGTTTGACGAAAGCACAGGATGGATTACCAACCAGAATATCAACGTAAAAACGACACAGATAGAAACCATTTCAGATGGAAAACAATCTCAGTCTATGAAAAGCGTTTCCAATTCATCGGTAATGGTAAACCCATCTGCTAAATAACTGAATTAAATGCATTCAGGGTTTATTATTTAAACCCTGAACTTTAAATTTTAACATTATGAAGTACATTCTTGAGTTAGTACTCACTGCCATTATTATTTTCTTTGTCTGGAATATTCTGAAAAGGATTTTCTTTAAGACATTTTATAGTTACCGTTTTAATAACAATAATCAAAACAACGGACAGCAGGATATACAGGACTCGAATAAGAATAACAAACAGAACCTTAACTGGGATGCAGAAACTGTAGACTTTGAAGAGGTGAAAGAGAGTAAGGACAAAAGGTAACATTCCAAGAAATAAAAGATAATAACCAGCATGGCAAAAAATAAAAACTTCATTTATATTGCAGCTTCATTAGTCGTATTTATAGTTTTAGCATTTTTATATTCCACCCCTGTATTTACAGGAAAACAGCTTTTCCAGCACGATATTGTGCAATACAGAGGAGGAGCAAAAGAACTGCTCGACTATAGAGCGAATACCGGAAATGAAACCTATTGGAGTGACTCCATGTTTGGGGGAATGCCGACTTATCAGATGGGAAGCCAGTTCAAAGGTGACATCATCAAGAAAATCGACAGCAATCTGAATTTCCTGCCAAGGCCGGTTAATTATCTCTTCCTGCTGTTTGCAGGTTTTTTCCTTTTGGGAATGGTAGTAGTCAGAAACTGGAAGTATGCGCTCTTAGGGGCCACTTTCTTCGGACTTTCAACCTATTTTTATATCATTATTGCAGCCGGGCACAATGGTAAAGTAAACACCATTGAGTATTTTGCACCGCTGTTAGCCGGAATTTTACTGGTTTATATCAGAAAACAATACATCTGGGGGTTCATTGTTACTACCCTTTTTATGGGACTTCAGATTGCAGCCAATCACCCGCAGATGACGTATTATCTGTTCCTTGCACTAGGATTTTTATTCTTGTCTGAACTGATCAGAGCAATACTGAAAAAGACACCGATGAAGCATTTCCTTATTTCATCAGGAATTATTGCAGCATCATGCATTATCGGAGTTGGAATGAATTCACAAAGAATCATGGCCAATTCTGAGTATGTAAAAGAAACAGTTCGTGGAAAGCAGATCTTAAATAATGACAGCCATACTTCAGGAAAATCCGGAATGGATAAAGAAAGTATGCTGATGTGGAGCTATGGACAGCTTGAAACTTTAAACCTTTTCATCCCAAGATTGATGGGTGGCGGAAGCCAGGAGCCGGAAGGAAAAGAAATGATGAACAGAGTTCAGGAACTGGTTCAGGAAAATGTTGGTTCACAGGCTGAAATGGACAGAATTTCAAAAGGCTTCAGCGGAATGACCTACTGGGGAGATCAGCCGGGAACTTCAGGACCTGCTTATCAGGGAGCCATTGTATGTTTCCTTGCTTTTTTAGGATTCTTCTTTGCCAGAAAAAAATACCGTTACTGGATCTTAGGTGCTTCTATCCTGACTATTTTACTGGCTTGGGGAAGTAACTTTATGCCATTATCTGACTTCTTTATTGATTATGTTCCGTTTTATAATAAATTCAGAGCCCCTTCTTCAATCCTGGTAGTTGTAGAATTATTATTCCCTTTGATTGCCATTTTGGGATTATACAGATTCTTCACAGACGAAGAGCTGACTGAAGAATACAAGCAGAAAATTCTTATGTATACAGGAGGTGGAACTTTAGGATTTTTATTAATTCTTTTGATCTTCGGAAAATCATTATTAGGGTTTTCTACAGAAGGCGAAAAAACTTATTTTCCTCCTTTCCTACTGGATTATCTTGTAGATGAAAGATATAAACTATTCAGAATAGATGCCATAAAGGCATTTATTTATGTAGCGATTACTGCTACTGCCTTATTCTTAACCTTAAAGAAAAAGCTTAATCAGAATATTGCTTTGGTAGTAATTGGAGTAGTAAGCTTATTTGATCTATGGACCGTAAACAAACGTTATTTAAATGACGAAAACTACGTAGATAAAATATTTGCTGAAAATCCTTTCCAAACAGAAAGTTCAGATCTGCTGGCTGAAAAAGTTCAGGGGAATCCTAATCTGGAATCCATTTTATCCAATGTCAATATTAACAAAACATTGGAAACAATCGCTGAAAAAGACAAAACTCACTACAGAATTTACAACCAGACCCTGGGTGTGACAAGTGAGACCAATACCTCTTATTTTAAAGCTTCAATTGGTGGTTATCACGCCGTAAAACTAAGAAGATATGATGATGTTCTGAATGAATACATCAATAATGTAGACAGTGTAAAAACACCTAATATCTTAAACTTATTAAATGCCAAGTACATGGTTTTCGGAGGACCTGAGCAGCCACAGGTTGTTCCTAATCCAAAAGCCAATGGAAATGCATGGTTTGTAAGTGATTTAAAGTTTGTAGATTCTCCTAATCAGGAAATTAAATCCATCGGGACTATCGACAATAAGAAAACAGCAGTTATTGCATCATCTGATAAATCCTATTTTGACAACAAACCGGTTCAGGCAGATCCTGCTGCATTTATCAATCTTACGAAATACCAGCCTAACGAACTTGAATTTAAATCTCAGTCGAAGACTCCGCAATTAGCAGTATTCTCTGAAGTATATTACCCTCATGGCTGGAAAGTATTGGTGGATGAGAAAGAAGTTCCGTACATCAAAGCAGATTACTTACTTCGTGCAGTACATGTTCCTGCAGGAAACCACCACATCAGAATGGTATTTGAGCCTGAAGTAATTGAAAAAGGGAAATGGCTTTCTCTACTATCATTCGGATTATTCATCCTGTTGTCTGCATTTGGAATTTTCTGGATGAACAAGAATAAGAAAAAAGAAATTTTAGCTGAACAAAAAGCTTAAAACAATATAATATTGCACAATGTCATTCTGAATGAAGCATAGCGTAATGAAGAATCCCAAATGAAAACGTTAGGTACACATAATTACTATGTCTATATACTGACTAATAAAACAAAGACAGTATTATAACCAACGATTTACAGAAAAGATTATACTGGCATAAAAATCCAGAAGCTATTGAAAAAAATTTCACATCAAAATATAATTGTTTTTATTTAATATATTTTGAACATTTTGATGACATTGAGACAGCAATAATAAGGGAAAAGCAAATAAAAGGCTGGACCAGTCAAAAGAAAGAAAACTTAATTAAAGAATTCAATCCGGATTGGAAATTTCTCAATGAAGAGATAGAGTGAGATTCTTCACTGCGCTCCGCTTCATTCAGAATGACATAGACATCAATTAAAAAATGGAACAGAAGAAAATATTGATTATCACCTATTACTGGCCTCCTGCGGGAGGTCCTGGTGTTCAAAGATGGCTGAAGTTTGCAAAATATCTGCCGGATTTCGGATGGAAACCTATCATTTATACTCCGGAAAATCCAAGTTATCCATTACTGGATGAAACCCTGATGAAAGATGTTCCTGAAAATATTGAGATGGTAAGAACCAAGATATGGGAACCTTACCAGCTGGCTGAAAAGCTGAATAAAAGCAATAAAAAATTTAAAGCAGGACAGTTTGATGTAGGAAAAAATCAAAGCTGGAAATCCAGACTTTCGATCTGGGTGAGAGGTAATTTTTTCATTCCTGATGCCAGAGTTTTTTGGGTAAAACCTTCCATTAAATTTCTGGAGAAATACCTGAAAGAAAATAAAATAGATACGATTGTAACTTCGGGTCCTCCCCACTCGCTTCACCTGATTGGTTTAGGACTTAAAAATAATATACCGAGTCTGAAATGGATCGCTGATTTCCGCGACCCATGGACAGAAATTTCTTATTACAAACATCTGAAACTAACTAAAAGTTCGGATCAGAAACACCGTCAGCTTGAAAGTGCCGTATTTAAAAATGCTGACATCACTTTGGCTACAAGCTATACTGATGCGGAAAACTTCAGAAAAGCAGGAGCTAATGCTGTTTGTATTACGAACGGATTTGATGAAAGTGATTCGGATAGTAAAGTAAAAGGACAGAATAGTAAAGATCAGTTTACTCTAAGTTATATTGGTGTTTTAGAGCAACTCAGAAACCCTGAGAATCTTTGGAAAGCACTTGATGAACTGGTGAAGGAAAATGCTGAATTTGCAGCTGATTTTACATTGAAATTTGTAGGCAGAATAGATGATAAAATCCTGCAGTCTATCGAAAATTCAAGTCTGAAAAATCATATTCAGAACCTTGGATATCTTGCCCATGGAAAAGCGGTGGAGGAAATGCAGAATTCAGATCTGCTTCTTATCACCAATTTCCCAAATGAATCTTCAAAAGGAATCATTCCCGGAAAAATATTTGAATATCTGGCTTCAGGAAAACAGATTCTTTCATTCGGGCCGGACAAAGCTGATGTTGCAAAAATTCTGGAAGAAACCCAGGCAGGAAAACATTTCAGTTATCAGGATACAGAAATTATCAAGAAATTTATTCTTGAAAAATTTATCCTTTGGAAAAACGGAAATCTTCTCGAAAACACTCAGCATATTGAGCAGTTCTCAAGAAAAAACCTAACCCGCCAACTGACTGAAATTTTATAATACAAAGAAAGGAAGTTAGAAGCTGGATGCTGGAAGTAAAATACCGGCTTCTAACTTCTAATTTTTAAATCGTCCACTGATCATTCACCACTGCAATCAGATAATATTTCTCCTGAAATTCTTCAAATACAAAGCGGAGTGTTTTCCAATCCATTTCGCCATTTTTTTCGGTTCCTTTGATATAGTTTTCGGTGAAGTCATGTTTAGGATAAATTTCCTTTAAATTATTCAGGGAATTACCTCCTCCTATGAATTTATTCAGTGAATATTGGGATGCTGTAAAATCTTTAGAAAAGACCCATTTACCAAGATAATCATTGACCGTTGTCTTATAAGGATCTCCTGAACCGTCATGTGCTCCCCAGGTAAATAGTGTTTTAGTAGGCTGATATTTTTCAAAATCTGCTTTAGAAAAATGTTTATCTCCCTTTATATCCACAAAAGCATACATTGAAAAACGGATTCCTTTTTCAGGGTGGATCAAGGCAGCAAAACTGGTATAGTCCTTATTTTTCAGAGCCTTCAAAACCTCATCATTGGTCTGTTTCAACACAGCTTCTTTATCAGCAATATTCTGAACGGTACCTGCACTGTCTGTTTTATTTTGTGCGATGGAATCAACCACATTGGGAACAGGTTTTCCTGCCTCTTTTTTACAGGCTACAACCAGAACCAAAACAACCAATGGAATAAGTATTTTTTTCATATTATAAATTTTGCTATTGGTAAAAAACACCAAAACTGATGCCAAGCGGTAAATGATTTAAAGAGATAAAGACTATGAGAGCTGCTGGGTTATCGCTTCTCATTTTAAAAATTACATCGTACATTTGTTAGATGGAAATGTTGGATATTCTCATTATCGGGGCCGGACCCATCGGTTTAAACTGTGCCCTTGAAGCTCAAAAAAATAATCTTAGTCATTTAATCATAGAAAAAGGAACCATTGTCAACTCTCTGTACAACTATCCTTTATATATGCGTTTTTTCTCTACTGCAGAAAAACTGGAAATTGACGAAATTCCATTTATTTCGACAGCTCCCAAACCAGGAAGACAGGAGGCATTGGAATATTATCAGGGAATTGCCAGACAAAAAAAACTTAACATCAATCTGTATGAAAAAGTGCTGGGTGTTTCCAAGAGCAATGAGCTGTTTGAGATAAAAACAACCAAAGCAACCTATCATGCTAAAAATCTGGTGATTGCTACCGGATTCTATGATATTCCCAACCTTATGAATATTCCCGGCGAAAATCTTCCAAAGGTCAAGCATTACTATACTGAACCATATCCTTATGCAAAACAGAAAATTGTTGTTGTAGGATCAAGTAATTCTGCGGTGGATGCAGCCCTGGAAACCTATAGAAAAGGTGCTGAAGTAACGATGATTATTCGTCATTCCGAGATTTCAAAAAGTGTAAAATATTGGGTGAAACCGGATATAGAAAACAGAATTACAGAAGGCAGTATTAAAGCCCATTTTAATGCCGAAATGATCGAAATTAAAGATAATACTGTTGTTTTTAAAGATGAAAACGGAGAAATTCATGAAATTGACAATGATTTTGTGCTGGCGATGACGGGTTATCTTCCTGATTTTGATTTTCTGAGAAATTCGGGTATTGAACTCAATGGAGACTGCCTGAACCCGTTCTATAATCTTGAAACTATGGAAACCAATATTCCCAACCTTTATCTTGCAGGAGTTGTATGCGGTGGAAAAGATACTCACCTCTGGTTCATTGAAAACTCGAGAATTCATGCTCATATGATTATCAATACCATTCTTTCCAGATCTTAATATTAAACAACTCATATATACTAAAAAGCTTCGGGCAATTTCGTAGAAATTGCCCGAAGCTTTTTTTTAAACTGATTCAATACTTACATCATTTCTCCTTCTGCTTTATTTTTATCCTTAAGCAGCCATGGAATGATAAAGTAAAAACCGATGGCAATAGCTGCAGCCAGCACCCCTGTTCCAATCCAAAGTACATTGAATCCTAATTTTTCAGCAATGAGTGTTCCTATATAAGGTGTAATAATGAATGCTATAGAAAATGACATCCCGTTCAATCCCATGTAAGCACCTTTATTATTCTCTCCTGAACGCAATGCTGTAATGGTTGACATAAAAGGAAGTGTCCATATTTCTCCTACACAAAGTAATGTCATAGACAGCACAAGGGTAACCATACTATAATCGAAAGCCAGCATTGCATAGGAAACTCCACACAGGAAAGTCCCGATAAGCATGGTAAAAGCTAAAGTAAAATATTTTTCAGCAATCTGTACAAGACCCATCTCAAGCAATACAATCAGAAAACCACTGTATCCAAGAATATAGCCGATATTTTGCTGACTCATATGTGCGGTATCTTTATAAAATATTGTCAGTGTACTGAACAACTGGAAGAAACATATTGAAAACAGCATACAGAATACACAGTATACCAAAAATTTACCATCCCGGTACGGAGAATTCTCTTTTTTAATGACAATTGCTTCTTTTACCTTTTTCGCCTTTTGTTTGGCCAATCTTGCGCGGCCTTTAAAGAACCATATATACATCAGCCCTGCCAGCAAAGCAGCCAGCGCATTACTGAAAAACAGAAATTCATAAGAAATAGCAGATAAAATACCTCCTAATGCAGGCCCGATAGAAAACCCAAGATTTACAGCCATACGGTTCAGTGAAAAAGCCCTAGTGATATTTTCAGGTTTCGCATATTTGGTGATTGCCACCGAATTTGCCGGACGGAATGTTTCACTTACAATACTCTGAGCCAAAATAATCCCGGCCAGACCAGCTTCAGTTGTAAAAAGCGGAATTAAACAAAATAATGGAACACTGAGGAGTAAACTCAGACTCTGTACCCTGTATTCGCCAATTTTATCTGTGATCATACCTCCCAGCCACGAACCAATTACCGAGCCTATTCCAAAAAAGCTCAGAACAATTCCTGAATTTTCAATACTGAAATGTAAATGATTGGTCATATAAACTCCCAGAAACGGAAGTACCATAGAACCGGCCCTGTTGATGAGCATTACCAACGCCAGCATCCAACTCTCCTGCGAGAGTCCTTTGAAAGAACTCGTATAAACGTTAATTAATCTCACAATAATATTTTGGGGAAAATTTGAAAGAGCAAAATTAGATAAAAATAACCCAAAAGCCTTTATTTAAAACCCTTTTTTATAAATAACATCCATAAAAACAGACTATCAGCTGTATCCTAAAAAAAGCTTTTTTTTTTACTATTTAAAACTAAAATTCATTTATAAAAACCGTAAATTGCAGTAACAACAGGGATTTTTAGACTAAAGTCACTTAAAAACACAATAAAAATTCAATCAATACTAAGAATGGTAACCTACGAGAATTTACATGATACACTATCCTTTTACAGTATTGACTGCCGGCAATCTTACTATATTTCCTCCGGAAAACCCATTTTTGAATTTCCTAAAGCTCCTTTCAGAATGGATTATTATGCACTGTGCATCTGTACTGCCGGAGAAATCAATATTGAGATAGATCGTCAGAAATATAAAGTAGATGCACACAGTTTTCTTATGGCTGCTCCTTCTACAATTGTAAAATTTGGAAAAACCAGTGATGATTTTATCATGAAACTGCTGTTCTTCGACAAGAATTTTCTGATTAAAAATATTTCCAATCCCTTTATCATTGAAAAAATGAATCTTTTCTCCAAAGGTTCTTACAGTGTTGTAAAAACCACTTCAAAAAATTCTTCATTACTCCAGAATCTTCTGGATGATCTTGAAAAAAAATCGAGAAAGCAGGGTAAATTTACAGAAGAGATTATCCGGACCATTATTTTTCACCTGCTGCTGGAAACGGCTGAGATCATGGAACAGGAAAATTCTTCAACTCCGGGAAAAGAGGATGGAAAAAAAGACCTTTATCTGAAATTCAGCAAACTTATCAGAGAAAATATCAGGCAGCAGCGAACAGTTCAGTTTTATGCGGATCAGCTGCATGTTTCCAATAAATATCTTATAGAAATCATTAAAAAAGCAAGTGGAAAAACACCTCATGAGGTTATTGATGAAACCTTGTTGAAAGAAGCTTACGTTATGCTTGGGAATCCGGATATTACTATTTCAGAGATAGCATTTGACCTTCAGTTTAATTCGGCATCTGCGTTCGGACGCTTTTTCAAAAAGCATACTGCTCTCTCTCCTTCAGAGTACAGAAATAAAGAAAATATTCAGTCATGAGAATTTGGGGATAATAATTCTGAACTTGAGGATATATGTAGCTTTGTGAATAGAGGTACCTTTATACTGTTAATTAAAAACAATAAAAGATGAGTACGATCAATTCAAAATTCGACAACGTTTTAAATGCCTCTGACCAGTTTGGAAAAGTAAATCACGAACCGGATTCAAGTAAAGAAGTTCAGATTAACACTCCTGAAAAAACGATGCCTTTCTCCGACCAGATTGGAAACTATCAACGTAATAAAGGAATTCCTTTACAGTCTTACGAAAACAGCAAAATCTATATTGTAGGAAGCGGAATTGCCGGTATGTCGGCTGCTTACTATTTCATCCGTGACGGACATGTTCCCGGCAAAAACATTATTTTCCTAGACCAGCTTAATGTTGAAGGTGGATCTCTGGATGGAGCCGGTAACGCAAAAGACGGCTATATCATCCGTGGCGGAAGGGAAATGGACATGACCTATGAAAATCTATGGGATATGTTTCAGGATGTTCCTGCTCTGGAATTGCCTGCACCGTACAGTGTACTGGACGAATACCGTCTAATCAATGACAATGACCCGAATTATTCTAAAGCAAGATTAATTCATAACCAGGGACAGATCAAGGATTTCAGCAAATTCGGACTTGAGAAAAAGGATCAACTGGCCATTGTAAAACTACTGTTGAAGAAAAAAGAAGAACTTGATGATCTTACGATTGAAGATTATTTTGCAGAATCCTTTCTGAACAGTAACTTCTGGTTCTTCTGGCGCTCTATGTTTGCCTTTGAAAATTGGCACAGCTTACTGGAACTGAAACTGTATATGCACAGATTTCTTCACGCGATTGACGGAATGAAAGACTTTTCATGTCTTGTGTTCCCTAAATACAACCAATATGACACTTACGTAACTCCACTGAAAAACTTTCTGGTAGAAAAAGGAGTACAAATCCAATTCAATACGCTGGTAAAAGATCTTGACATCCATATCAATACGGAAGGAAAAACAGTAGAAGGAATTATTACGGAACAAAACGGAGAGGAAGTAAGAATACCGATCGGTAAAGATGATTATGTTATTGTGACCACCGGATCTATGACTGAAAGTACTTTCTACGGAGATAACAATACCGTTCCTGAAGTTACAATAGACAGCAGCAGTGCAGGACAAAGCGCAGGATGGAAACTGTGGAAAAATCTCGCTGCGAAATCTGAAGTATTCGGGAAACCTGAAAAATTCTGCAGCCATATTGAAAAATCTTCCTGGGAATCTGCAACATTAACATGTCGCCCTTCTGCCTTCACAGAGAAATTAAAAGAGCTCTGTGTAAATGACCCTTATTCCGGAAGAACTGCTACAGGAGGTATTATTACCATTACAGACTCCAATTGGGTAATGAGCTTTACCTGCAACAGACAGCCTCACTTCCCTACCCAGCCGGATGATATATTGGTGGTATGGGTATATGCCTTACTGATGGATAAAGAAGGTAATTATATCAAAAAAACAATGCCTCAATGTACCGGAAACGAGATTCTTGCCGAACTATGTTACCACTTAGGAATGACAGACCAACTGGATAATGTCATAGAAAACACAATTGTTCGTACTGCATTCATGCCTTACATCACTTCCATGTTTATGCCAAGAGCGCAGGGAGACCGTCCGAGAGTAGTTCCTGAAGGATGTACCAACTTAGGCCTTGTAGGGCAGTTTGTAGAGACCAATAATGATGTGGTTTTCACTATGGAAAGTTCTGTAAGAACAGCAAGAATAGCCGTTTACAACCTTCTTAACCTTAACAAACAGGTTCCGGATATCAATCCGTTACAGTATGATATCCGACATTTGTTAAAAGCTACTCAGGCTCTGAATGACTACAAACCTTTCTTAGGAGAAGGTGTCATAAGAAAAGTATTGAAAGGAACTTATTTTGAACATATTCTGGTCAACCGTCCTGAAGAGAAAGAAGAACATGAATCTTTCATCATGGAACAGGTAGGTAGATTCCAGGAATGGGTAAAAGGCGTGAAGGGCTAATATCTTAACACTTACACTACTTAAGATAATAAAAAAGCAGGACTTAATCTAAGTCCTGCTTTTTTATTATCTATTCCTTAAAATTATTCAGGTTTAAAAGAATCTTTCAGTGTTACTGTACGGTTAAATACCATAGCTTCATCTGTAGAATCCTGATCTTTTGTAAAGTATCCTATTCTCTGGAACTGAAGAGGTTCACCAACAGCTACATCTTTCAGACTTGGCTCAGCGAAACCTTTCACGATAGCCATAGATTCAGGGTTGATAAAGTTCAGGAAATCAACATCTTTCTCAGCATCAGGCTGTTCCACAGTAAACAAGTGATTATAGATTCTTACTTCTACAGGAATCGCATGTTTTGCAGATACCCAGTGCAGAGTTCCTTTTACTTTTCTTAAACTTTCTTCTGTACCGCTTCCAGACTTACTCTTCTCATCATAAGTAGCATAGATGGTAGTGATTTCTCCATTTTCATCTTTCTCTACTCTTTCAGCTTTAATGATGTAAGCTGATTTCAAACGAACTTCTCCGCCTAATTTCAGTCTGAAGAATTTATTGTTAGCTTCTTCTTTGAAGTCTTCACGCTCAATGTATAACTCTCTTGAGAAAGGAACTTCTCTTGTTCCCGCATTTTCCTGCTCAGGATTATTTTCAGTCTCTAACCATTCTTCTTTATCTTCAGGGTAGTTTTCGATCACTAATTTTACTGGATCTACAACGGCCATCACACGTTTCGCAACCTTATTCAGGTCTTCACGTACACAGAAGTCAAGCAACTGGATCTCGATAAGATTTTCTCTTTTCGCAACCCCTACTTTATCAATAAAGTTTCTGATGGAAGTTGGAGTAAATCCTTTTCTTCTCATTCCTGAAATGGTAGGCATTCTAGGGTCATCCCATCCGGTTACCGCTCCTTCCGCTACCAATCTCTGCAGCTTTCTTTTGGAAGTAATCATATAGGAAACGTTCATCCTTGCAAATTCTCTCTGCTTGTTTTTAACCCTTCCTTCTTCGTAAACCTGATCCAAATACCAGTTGTATAGCGGTCTGTGATTTTCGAACTCCAAAGAACAAAGTGAATGTGAAACTTGTTCAATATAATCAGATTCACCATGAGCCCAATCGTACATTGGATAAATTTTCCAGGCTGTACCTGTTCTGTGGTGAGGTTTATTCAAAATTCTGTACATCACAGGGTCACGCATATTCATGTTTGGCGAAACCATGTCGATTTTTGCACGAAGAGACATTGAACCACTTTCAAATTCTCCGTTTTTCATCCTTTCGAATAAATCTAACGATTCTTCAACAGGACGGTTTCTGTATGGAGATTCAATTCCTGGCTCTGCAGGATTTTTTCTTTGCTCAGTAATCACTTCAGATGCCTGCTCATCTACATAAGCTTTACCTTCTTTAATTAACTGAACTGCCCAATCGTAAAGCTGCTGGAAGTAATCGGATGCGTACAAAACTTTATCCCATTTGAAACCTAGCCATTCAACATCTTTCATAATAGAATCTACGAATTCCTGTTCTTCTTTTTCAGGGTTCGTATCGTCGAAACGAAGGTTTACGGGAGCGTTGTATTTTTCACCCAGGCCGAAGTTGATGCAGATCGCTTTTGTGTGCCCTACATGCAGATAACCATTCGGTTCAGGTGGAAAACGGAAACGAATCTGATCTTTTTTCAGACCGTTTGCCATATCATCTTCAATAATTTGCTCAATGAAATTGAGTGATTTTTTTTCTTCTTCCATTAAAGTAGCTTTTATTTTTTAGCTAAAAAAGTTTTACAAAGTTACGGAAAAATAAGCTTTTGTAAAAGTGATAATTTAAAAGCCTTATTGATTGTAATTCAATATTTTTCACTAACTTCGGGAGAACTAAAACCATTTTAACCAACTTAACCATCATGGCTGTTTATATCTTAAGCAACCGGAAAATTATCCGGCATAAAGGCGAAAGAGTGGACTCTTTTTCCAATGATGAATATTCTATTCCCAATTTCAGGATCGCCAAATGTGATTTTGACAACTACAAAGAACCCACCGCTCAAGCCAAAAAGAAAAAAGACTATACCAACAGGAATATCTTAAACTACAAGTTCTTTTCTGAGCCCGAAAAACAGGGTTATGAAGAAGTTTTGGATGTTCTGCTCAATGAAAAAGGGATTAAAAAATCCGCCCTTACAGCCAATAATCTTGGCGGAACTCAAAGAATGTTCTATGAACTGTACAAAAACATGTCTTCCACTAAAGACCGAAGCGATGTACTGATATTCATCCACGGTTATCTGTATGATTTTGATGATGAATTAAAGGCTATTCTTGATCTTAAGAAAATATTCATTGATAACCCGGCATCTCCTGTAGAACATATTTTATTCGTAAGCTGGCCAGCCTCAGGAAGTATTATCCCGTTGAGTTATTTTGATGATAAAGCTTCCAGTATCAATTCCGGAACATCTCTGATGAGATTGTTTTATTTCTACACCCAATTTTTAAAAGATATCTTTTCCAACCGGGATCTTGCGCCCTGCAATCAAAGAATTCATATTATGGCTCATTCTTTGGGGAACAGAGTACTTCAAAGCATGCTCTACAGCCTTAAAAGGGAGAATATACTTCGTGTTATTGATCAGGTTTTACTGTTGAATGCAGATGTAAGCTATAAGGTATTTGAAGATTCCGAAGATTCCTACAATAAGCTGCCATTACTGGCTAACCGGATTTCTATTTACCTGAACAGACAGGATGCTGTTTTGGGAATTTCTCAGTTTACAAAAAACATTCTGACACCACGACTTGGCAAAAACGGACCAAGTGATCTTACCCATTACAAAGATATTGTTTCTATTATCGACTGTACGTTTGTAAAAGATGATATTTTGAACAGCTTTAAATATGAAGTGGGAAACCACTGGGGATACCTCTCCAGCTCGCAGGTACAGTCAGATATCTTTCAGAATTTAAATGGAATTGACAGAAATCTTATTACCAACCGATCCAAGGATAACGAAAACATTTTCACAATTATTTCTTAACAAATAGTTTAAATAATTCTTAAAAAATGAACACTACGTTAAAATTAGTTCAAATCCACAGTGTGGCATAAATATTGCTAATTCAAACTATAGGGAATTATAATTTTTTTTATTATGGAAAATATTAAAAAACAGTTTTCTTATATATTAGACTATATTAAGAAGACCATCTTCGTAAAAGATGTCATTTAACTGAATAACAACCTCTAAATCAACAAAATATTCGATCCAAAAATTACTCATCCTTGTAAAACAGACCGAAAAAACCAATAATTATTCCTCTTAATCTGATGCAGGAATATATTTTCATGTTTGAAATTTATTGAAACATTCCTTTGATATTGTTAAATATTGCTAAATAATTCCCCATTTGTTGTATAATTGAAAAAAGTTTTCGACATTTACTTATCAATCAAATAAAATTAATATCATGAAAAATCTAAAGAAAATCAAAAGAGGAGAATTAAAAACAATCAAAGGAGGAAGACCGCCTCTTGGGTGCAACAGCTGGAACCCGGTTGCTATGTGCTGCAGATCATGGGGGCCTGACTACTGTGGTCAAACCACTTGCCCGGATTCACCTCCCCCATTATGCTAATTAACTTTTCTAAGTTATACTTTTGAACCATAACAGCTCATTTCTGAGTTCTAAATCGGATTCAAAATTATTTACAAATAAAGCTCCAGTGCCTAAACCTTGAGGCATTGGATTTTTTTTGATAAATGTATACTGAGCAATGGCATTCAATCCGATATTACTCTCCAAAGCTGAAGTAATCCACCAGCCGATATTTTGATTTTCTGCAAGAGAAATCCATTCATCCGAACCGGAAAAACCTCCTACCAATGCAGGTTTCAGAATAATATATTGTGGTTGTATTTTTTCTAAAAGTTTTTTCTTTTCTTTAGGATCAATAATTCCGATCAGTTCTTCATCTAATGCAATCGGAGTAGGTGTTTTAGCACATAATTCTGCCATATCATTCCAGTTTCCTGCTTTAATTGGCTGTTCAATAGAATGGATATGAAGATCTGCAAGCTGCTGTAAAACTGTAACCGCTTCTTCTGTGCTGAATCCCCCGTTTGCATCCACACGAATCTCCAGCTGATCTTTGGAAAATTTGTCTCTTAACTTCTGAAGAATAATATGTTCAGATTTCCAATTGACCCCGATTTTTAATTTAATACAATGAAATCCTTTTTCAAGTTTATCCTGAATCTGTTCTTCCATATACCCTACTCCTCCCATCCATATCAGGCCATTGATGGTAATAGCAGATTTACCTTCCGTAAACTCACTTGGAAAATAAAGGCTGTCTCCATATTTCAAATTCTGAACCGCTTGCTCGTAACCAAACCAAATGGAAGGAAACTCTTTCAGTTCTTCTTTTAAAAATGCTCCATCCTGATTGATATTTTCACAAAGCCATTTCAGCTTTTCTTCATAACCGGGCCTGTCATCAAAACTCAGGCCTCTGAAAATAGCACATTCACCAACACCTTTTCTTCCGTCTTCCGAAATAGTGAGGATAAAGGTTTCCTTATCAAGCAAAACGCCGCGAGATGTTCCACTCGGGCGTTTGAATTGTAATAAATATTTTAAATAAATTGCTTCCATTATTTTACGCTGTCGATACGCATGAATTCTTCCGCTTTTTCTACCATTTGTATACTTCCACAGAAGAACGGAATTCTCTGGTGAAGTTCTGTAGGTTCTATTTCAAGAATTCTTCTGAATCCGTCTGTTGCTTTTCCTCCTGCCTGTTCTGCAAGGAATGCCATTGGATTACACTCGTATAAAAGTCTTAATTTACCATTTGGAGCCTGTGAGTAGGAAGGATAGATATAAATTCCTCCTTTCAGCATATTTCTATGAAAATCCGCGACCAAAGAACCGATATATCTTGAAGTATAAGGACGGTCTCCTTCTTCCATCTGACAGTATTTAAGATAATTTTTTACTCCCTGAGGAAATTTGATATAATTTCCTTCGTTGATAGAATAGATTTTACCTGTTTTCGGGAAAGTCATGTTAGGATGAGAAAGATAATATGTTCCTAAAGAAGGATCCAGGGTAAATCCGTTTACTCCGTTTCCGGTAGTATAAACAATCATTGTAGAGGAACCGTAAATCACATATCCCGCAGCAATCTGATTGATTCCTTTCTGTAAAAAGTCTTCCAGCTGTACAGGAGTTCCAGGTTCAGTAACTCTTCTGTAGATAGAGAAAATAGTTCCTACGGAAACATTTACATCAATATTGGAAGATCCGTCTAAAGGATCGATAAGTACTACATATTTACTTAAATGTCCGTTTTCACCACATTTAATATCAATAAAATCATCATTTTCCTCAGACGCAATACCACAAACAACCTCTCTTTGAGACAAAGCCGTAATAAAAATTTCATTAGCAATCACATCAAGTTTCTGCTGTTCCTCACCCTGAATATTTTGGTTACCGGCAGCTCCTGTAATATCTACAATTCCGGCTTTATTTACCTCTCTGTTTACCACTTTCGAAGCCAATCTTATTGCGCTCAGAAGACGAGAAAATTCACCTGTAGAATATTGAAAATCGTCCTGTTTATCTATAAGAAATTCTCCTAAAGTCTGTAATGGTTGATTTGACATATTTTTCTTTTTACGTTTTCCCCAAATTTCGGAAAATTTATCGCATTAAGAAAATTTAATTACAAAAGATCTTATCCACTGTATTTCAACAAAATACAAACAAAAAAAAGCATAACACTGAACTGTTATTGAAAATTATATCTCCGGATTTGTTATCTCAGATGCACAAAAAATCCAAATTATTTCATTATTTGTTGATTTTAAGGAAATCTTAATTCTATCTCCCTTTCAGGCTATTTCATATCTCGTTGTAAATTTATAATTTTGACGTCCGTAAAAAACTCATGTAATTTTTTATCTAACAATTTTATTTTTAATAATTTAATGAAAATTTTTAAGTTTGGTGGAGCATCTGTAAAAGATGCCGAAAGTGTGAAAAACGTGTCTATGGTTCTACAAAGCCAGGGATTTGCCAAATGCTTGCTGGTGATTTCAGCAATGGGCAAAACGACAAACGAGTTGGAAAAAGTTGTTGAACTTTATTTCAAAAAGGATAACTATCAAACTGAGATTGAAAAGATAAAACGAAAACACATTGAGATTGCGGAAGGCCTTTTTCCTGAAAATCATGCCGTTTTTGCAGAAATCAATCTCTTTTTTGATGATATTGATTCTTTTTTAAGAAGAAATAAATCTCCCAACTACAACTTTGTTTATGATCAGGTGGTAAGCTGCGGAGAAATGATTTCTACCAAAATCCTGAGCGAATACCTGAATGAAATCCAATTTACCAATCAATGGCTGGATGCCAGAGATTATGTAAAAACGGATAATTCATACAGAGAAGGTACGGTAGACTGGGTGAGAACTGAGGAATTTATTTCCAATCTGAATCCTGAGATCTGCTATGTTACCCAGGGATTCATTGGTTCTGACGAAAACAATTTTACGGTGACTTTAGGAAGAGAAGGTTCAGACTACTCTGCTGCTATTTTTGCTTATTGCTTAAATGCTGAAGCGATGACAATCTGGAAAGATGTACCGGGAGTAATGACCGGAGATCCAAGAAAGTTCGATGATGTTTCTCTTCTTTCCAATATCTCTTATGAAGAAGCGATTGAAATGGCTTATTACGGAGCAAGTGTTATTCACCCAAAAACATTACAGCCGTTACAGCAAAAAAGTATCCCTTTTTATGTAAAGTCTTTCGTAGATCCTACCAAAGGAGGAACAAAAGTAGGTGCTTCTGAAAAAAACCAACAGGAAGAATCTTATATTTTAAAAGAAAACCAGGATCTTCTGAAGATTTCTACAAGAGATTTTTCTTTTATTGCAGAAGACCATATGAGCTTAATTTTTGGATATTTATCTAAATATAAGATCAAGGTTTCCCTGATGCAGAATTCTGCTATCTCCCTGGCATTGTGCCTTGAAGACAAATTTAATCATATAGATGAGCTCAACCAGGAGCTTCAAAAAATTTTTAAAACCGAAGCAATTAAAAATGTATCTTTATTCACAGTAAGAAATGCGAAGATGGATCACATTGATAAATTTTACCATGAAAAAAATGTATTATTGGAACAAATTTCCAAGAATACTCTTCAAATGGTAACACAATAATATTAATTGCGACTAAACACACATGAGTTTAATTTCGAAAAACGATCTGATCAAAGCTTCCGGCTTAAGTAAACTTGGGTTCCTCAAGAACCCGGTAGCATCTGCTGTGATGAGCATTGCTAAAATAAACGAAGTAAATAAATTATACGACAAACTAAAAGATAAGGAAGGCAAAGACTTTTTCGACTCATTTGTAAGAGAAAGAAACTTAAGCTATGTAGCTTTTGAAGAAGATCTGGCAAAGATTCCGAAAACGGGACCGTTTATTCTGGTTTCCAACCACCCGCTGGGTGCTATTGACGGGATTCTGATGTGCAAGGTCTTATCAGAGGTTCGTCCGGATTTCAAGGTGATGGGAAATTTCCTTTTGGAAAAGATCAAACCTATGGAACCGTATGTAATCGCTGTAAACCCTTTTGAAAACAGAAAAGAAGCTTACAGCAGTTCTTCAGGAATGCGTGAAACACTCAAGCATTTACAAAACGGAGGCTGCGTAGGTATTTTTCCGGCAGGTGAAGTTTCTAACAAGAACAATCCTTACGGAGAAATTTTAGATAAGGAATGGGAAAAAACGGCACTTAAGCTTATCAGAATGGCTAAAGTGCCGGTAGTTCCTATGTATTTTCATGCCAAGAACAGCCGTCTTTTTTATCAGGTGGCTAAGCTTCATCCGAATTTGCAGACTTTGATGCTTCCTTCAGAAATGATGAATGATAGAGAAAAACCTATCAGAATCAGAATCGGGCGTCCTATTACTGTAAAGGCGATGGACGATATGGAAACAATTGAGGAATTGGGAGAGTTTCTGAAACGTAAGGTTTATATGATGAAATCTTACTACGAAAAGAGAAAATCCCTTGCTCAAAGCATCAATCTTCAGAACTTATCGGTGAAGTTTCCTTTATTGAAGGAAGAAAACATTGTTCAGAATATTATTGATGAAACGCCTCTGGAAGACATCATTAAAGATGTTGATAAATTGAGAGGAACAGACAAAATGCTGTTCAGTAACGGGAATTACGAAATTTACTTTACCACTTACGAGGAAATACCTTCTATTATGAGGGAAATCGGACGTCAGAGAGAGCTTACTTTCCGTGCAGTAGGTGAAGGCAGTAATCTTCCGTTTGACCTTGATGAATATGATAAGCATTACCATCACCTGTTCCTTTGGGACAACGGGGAGAAAAAACTGGCTGGTGCTTACAGAATGGCACTGGGTAGAGAGGTTATGAAGAAATATGGTATCAAAGGCTTCTATACAAGCTCTTTATTTGAGTTTGAGCAGGATATTCACCCTTTCTTTAAAAAGGTGATCGAAATGGGCCGTGCCTATATCTGCCAGGAATATCAGCAGAAACCACTACCTCTTTTTCTTTTATGGAGAGGGATTGTGCATGTGTGCCTGAGAAATCCTGACCATAAATTCCTTATGGGTGGTGTGAGTATTTCCAACAAGTTCTCGGAGTTCTCAAAATCATTGATGATCGAATTTATGCGTTCCAATTATTTTGATTCCGCAGTAGCTCAGTATATCACTCCAAGGAATGAATATAAGGTAAAGCTTCGTGACAGGGATAAAAACATTTTCTTTGAGGAAATGGAATCTGATCTTAATAAGCTGGACAAAATCATTGACGATCTTGAGCCTGAATTGAGACTCCCTGTTCTGATCAAGAAATACATCAAACAAAACGCAAAAGTAATCGCTTTCAATGTAGATCCTAACTTCAATGATGCGATAGACGGATTGATGTATATCCGAATCAGTGATCTTCCGGAAAACACGATCAAACCGGTATTGGAAGAGATGAGTGAGCAGATCAGAAAGGAGCAGGAAAATAATCCGGCTGATAATCAGTAAGTTTTTAACTTTATTCAAAAAAAGTACGATGAATACTTGCTTTGTATACTAAAACTTACTACTTTTGCATCACTTTAAAACAACGAAGTAATAAACAAAAACATAAATGGTTTCTTAGCTCAGTTGGTAGAGCAATGGATTGAAAATCCATGTGTCCCTGGTTCGATTCCTGGAGAAACCACTTAAAACCTCTAATTCAGTTTAGAGGTTTTTTTGTTTTTATATACCTCCCTTTCCTTCCAGTAGTTTCTTCCGGAATATTGAAAAACGAATACTTAATCTTAATGCACTTCTAGATAAAATCTGTTGAAAAAATAAAATTAATCAAAAAGATGGGAATTAATTTTTTATTTGATCGGTAAAACTTAATTTAGTATTGTAAACCAAATTACAAATACTATTATGAGAATAAAATTATTTGCAGATACTTTTCTGGGTGTCGCTCTGCTTGTTTTTCAATCCTGTGCAGAAACACCGATGATAACAGAGGACACTGCTGCTGCACAAAAAAATATCTCAACTTTAAAGAACGCATCGTCCTTCAATGTACCCGTTGCCGGGAATTCTTTTTTTACGGTAAAACCTTCGGGAGCCAGCGAGGTGATCACTTCTACTAATTTAGGTAACTGGACCAACTCCAATACTGTTATCAGCACTTATTTCAGAGTAAGCAATACAGGAACATTAAACATCGGTTTAAAAGCGTCAGTCCCTTCAGGTACAAGTGTTGTAAAAGTAACGGTTGGCAGCACATCCAAAAATATTACTTTAACGGGATCGGCTTATACAGATTATACTGTTGGAGATTTTAACGTTTCTACTCCCGGCTATGTAAAAGTCGATCTTCAGGGTGTTTCTAAAATCGGTGGATACTTTGCAGATGTTACGGATGTTATCTTCAGCGGCGCAGCCTCTACAGGAACCAATATTTACAGCAATGACCCTTCCTATTATTATTGGGCGCGCAGAGGACCTTCATGTCATCTGAATTATGCAGTTCCCACCACAGACAATGTGAGCTATTATTATAACGAAGTAACTGTTCCTGCCGGAGAAGATAAGATTGGTTCTTATTTTATGGCTAATGGCTTTAGTGCAGGCTATTTTGGAATGCAGGTGAATTCTGCCACAGAAAGAAGAATTTTATTCTCTGTATGGAGCCCATTTGATACTGATGATCCTAATAATATTCCTCCTGATCATAAAATCCTCCTCAACAGAGCAGGCACCGGAGTAACAGTTGGAGAATTCGGGAATGAGGGCTCTGGCGGACAAAGTTATTATAAGTATAACTGGAGTGCAGGACAAACTTATAAATTCTTATTAAAAGGCGAACCGGACGGAACCGGAAAAACAGATTTTACAGCCTGGTTCTTATCACCTGATACGACAACATGGAAACTGATCGCCAGCTGGAAGCGACCTCAAACCAGTACTTATCTTAAAAGCTTCTATAGTTTCGTTGAAAATTTCAATCCCGAAAATGGATATCAGGGCAGAAAAGCAGAATTCAAAAATCAATGGGTAAGAACTTCAAACGGCAGTTGGATCGCTGTTTCCGGAGCAAAGTTTAGTGTGGATAATACCTACAATGCACAGCAAAGAATAGATGCAATGGGAGGAACAAGCGGTAATGCTTTCTTTTTACAAAATGGAGAATTCTTTAACACAACGGTTGCGCCTGGCTCACAGTTTTCTGTTACCGCACCTACACAAGCTCCTAATATCAATTTTTCAACCCTTCCTTAAAATTATAACTTAAAAATAAAAGCCAGTTACTTTATGAGTAACTGGCTTTTATTATATTTTTCCAACTTCGTTCCGTGGATGAGATGCTTTTATATAAAAAGTATAACATTTTTGACTGTGTTTTCAATATTTATTTCTGAGGATGTTGTTTTCGCCATTCTGTTATCTTCATGGGTTGATTGTCTGGGCCGCATGTTCCGTTGTATTCACACTCTTCAACAAAATATTCATCATAATCTGCATTGTCCCACCATTCTTTAAAT
This sequence comes from Chryseobacterium sp. JV274, assembly GCF_903969135.1. Taxonomy (NCBI): domain Bacteria; kingdom Pseudomonadati; phylum Bacteroidota; class Flavobacteriia; order Flavobacteriales; family Weeksellaceae; genus Chryseobacterium; species Chryseobacterium sp. JV274. Next base: position 1,722,427 of record NZ_LR824569.1, read on the forward strand.
TTTGGAAGATTGAAATAATTATTTTTCTGTAAAAGATTTATTTCCTCCTGATCTAAAAAGAATCGCAGCCTTCCCATCATTTTAGAATTATCCCCATATCCTGAAACAAATCTTTTGTCATACTTATATTGTTCCGCAAAATAAACAATATTCGCTAGTATTTTCACCTTATCTTCCTTTGAAACACCAGTTTCTTTGTTATTAAAATCAGCAAGATACTCAAGATAATCTTTTATGTGATCCAAGATAAATCTGTTTTCTGACGGATCAGTAGGAAGGTATAGTTTTTGAAGAACTTTAAAAGTATTGGCATGGAGCTTTAAACTTCCGTCACATTGTTTAATCCAAAACAATTTTCCATAATCTTGTGGATTATTTTTATTAAACTTTGTTCTTTCAATAACCCACTTTAAGAGGTCAGTATCTCCTGCATATCCAAATGTTTTTACTAAGCTTGCCATAAAATTTTGATCATTCAAAATAAGCCATTTGTATTGGACTTTGTTATTATTGAATAGATACTGATTACGGGCAATTAAAGTTTTTATGCTCTTTTTTCTCTGTTCTTTTAAGTCTGTAATATCTTTCCAATAATATATTTTCACACCTGCTACATGATTCTTATTCTCAGCTTCTCTTTCATATTGGAATAATTTAGAATCTTTAGTGTAATCCAGTATTTCAGGGATGCTGTATAAATTTGATATAAAAAGTTCATTTTTAAAAACATAAGTACTGTATGGATTAACATCAATACTATTCAAATTTTTAAAAAGCTTAAAATCTTTTGAGCATTTATCTTCAAAATTGATATGCAAATACTTTGATTCTGATCTTGGATCAATTATCCTATTGAATACTTTATTAATTATACTAGAAAAGGCTTCTTTATTGGGCTTCTTGTATCCATTATCTTCTAATTCTTTTGATATAATTGATTCAGTAGCCTCTAAATCTTTTAATGTAAATTGATAAGCTGGATAATCCGTCTCACTTTTTTCGCCACTTGCACCAGCCTTCAATTGTGCCTTAAGAATGGATAAAAAGGAACTTTCGGAATTTTCAGCCATATTTTGTGAGTGAAAATCATTTACCTGCAATACTACCAGAAAAAATAAAATTCTTTTTATCATTATTGTGTTTTTAAATAAAAGCACAGTTTATCAAACTGTGCTCTCAATATTTATTTTTAGGATATTTGTTATATTCAAGGGCTGGTTGTCAATAACAAATTTAATTGAACTTAGTCTGGAGCACCTACACTATCAAATCCCTCTGCGTAACTTATCACTTCTTTTAAATTTGGCAGGTTATAGTAATTATTTTTCTGCATTTCTTCTTTTAGCTGAGTCCACTTAATTTTACTTCTGGAGTCATCTTCAAAATAAGCGCCTAAAATATTCCATCTAGGATCCCAACCATCCTGATGCCTATGATTTTTTTTGAACAAAAAATCATACGTGTTAGCCAGATAAGCTATCATTTTAATTTTTTCTTTTTCCGAATAATTATTATACTCTTCAGTTTCTAATAACTTAGAAGAAAACTCCATTAAACCAAACAGATCGTGAGGATTTGAACTTTTTTGATAAACAGCAGCTATATTCTGTAATATTCCATTTCTCACCTCTAATTCTTTATCACAATTTTTAGCAAAAACAAGCTCCCCAATTTTATACATATCCTTCGATTGAATATATTCATTGATAAGCATTTCATTAAACTTAGGCTCACTGTCATAACCAAAATTTTTAACCAGTAACTTTATAAAGTTTTTATCATGAGTTACCAACCAAATAATATATGTTTTGTTATCATTGAACAAGTACATATTTCTGGCAATGATTCTTTGAATATTTACTTTTCTTTGTTCTTTTAAATTTGCAACATCTTTCCAATGTGGAATTTCAACGTCTACTTGTGAACTTGATTTCCTAATAATTTTGCTAGACTCAATATTATTCAATGTGGGATATTCTTTTTGATAATCAAGAATTTCGGGGAGATAATAAAAGTCAGTGAAAAGTTTTCTTTGTTTATCAATATACCCACCTTCATAATCTACGCTATTATTACTATAGGTAACAAAGTTTCTATCACATCTATCAAAATAATTTACATATAAAAACGGATTACCTGAATTAGGGTCTACTATTCTTCCAAAAATATTTTTAATTTTATTACTAAATTCGTTATCAGATAATTCTTTAAAACCATTAGATAATAATATTTTTTTTGCAGTTTCAGCAGATGCTTCAAGCTCTTCTATCCCAAACTGAATTTTAGCTAATTCAGCTCCCGCCTCATCAATTGATTTACCTGCACCTTCCTGCAACTGTTTCTTTAGAACCTTTTGTATTATAGTATCATCATTCATACTTATTGGTTTTTGACGATTGCCTAAACTTTGCTTTTTTTCTTGGCAGCCAAAACTGCTCATTATTAATAAGGAATATATTGTTAATCTAATTTTACTTTTTATATTCATAGAAATTATATTTTATTATCTGGAACTTTCTTTAGAATTTTCAGCACTAACATCATACTTTGGAAATTCTTTATCTTTTTCAGATATTGTATATTTTTTAGGTTTGGTAATAGCAACGATCGATTTACTCTCTTTATCAACAGAACCAAGTATTATTTTTTGATGTCCTGCTGTTTTTTCTCCATTCCCTTGATTTCCTCCCAAATATACATATCTTGTACCATCTAAATTTTCACCAGCAATTAATGCCACATGTGAATAATCAAAAACTATTAAAGCTCCAACAAAAGCATTACAATCTTCTCCATTTTCCCATGTACTTCCCTTCCAGCCAAAGGCAGCTGCACTTTTAGGAGTATTAATCCTTTGATAATCCTGAGTCTGATCAAAACACCAAGCTAAAAATGCACCACACCACGGATTTGTATAATCGTAACCTAATCCAGCAGCAGAAGAGACATCAAAGTATTCTGTGATTTTTTCTTTTAAAGGGCTATCAATTTCTCTTAATCCTTTATATTTTTCATATTCTTTCCATGCAGCTTGAAACCATGGAGCATTTCCCACCAAGTTCAATCCTGTCCCTTTACCACATTCTACAACTCTAAATACCGCTTTCATAGAATCACCTGCTTTAACTTCCCATTTATCTAGCTTACCTCCACGATACCAAATTTTTCTGTGTAGTCTTGAAGGTGTAAGTTTATTCAAGATATCAACTACAGAATCAACTACAACATCATCCGATAATTTGCCTGTATCATCCGCTTTCAAATACATAGAGTCCTTATACCAATCTGCCATCCCAGTTATTGCTGCTTCCTTAGGGGTATAGTCCCTATCTACTCCGTCAGAAATCATCACTCCAGAGTCTTTAGCTTTTTCATCTATTTTTTTCTGAATTTCTTTGTAATTACCCTTTCCTGTTATTTGTAACAATCCTCTACCTCTAAAATTCCAGGTATCATCAACAGATTCATTTCCAAGTCTCCCTCCATATGCTATTTCTGCAATTTTCTTTTCATTAGATTTATATCCGTTTTTTGAACTTCTACCATATTCATACGCCAGATCATTAGGTGGACTTTGCTTACCCAGTTCAGGATTTGCTCTAAAATTTTTAAAATGTTTTGGTAGATCTTCGGCTGCATAATCCAAACTTTCACCATGGAGACCTCCTTTTAAACTCGTTCCTGCTTCTTGTAATGACTGTGCGAAAAAATGAGCTTTTCTTGCGCAAGTATTTAATTCGAAAATATTTCTGTATTTATTTAAAGTTAACGCTAACTCTTGTAAATCGTCATTCTCAGCATTTTTATATACTCTTTTGAGAATATCAACTGTAATTTCAGCTTTACATCGTGGACAGCCATTTTCTCCTTCTTTCTTCACTTCCGCCATTTCCACCACCACCGGCATCACATCATTATCAATCGCTTCAGGAGTTTCTTTCTGAGATACTTTAAGGCAGCCACTTTCATAAAAAATAAACTGTTTCCTTAATTCCAGCATTTCTTCTTTTGTAAAAGGAGTTCCGTCTTTTTTATAAGCTTTGATTCCCAGCTTTTCCATATCTTCCGTTCTAACCAGATCGGCAGGAAGTGTATTATTAATCGTAAACTGGCTTTTTTCTATTTTCCATACCTTTTTTTTAGGATCTGCAGGATCTTGCACTTGCCGGGAAACCTGTGCTATATAATAATCAAAATTCTTTGGTGGATTTTTCCATTCTTCTTTTGCCGTGAAAGAAACTTCGAGCAAGCCGTCTTTTCCTGTCTTTTCTTCGTTGTAGCTTTGTTTGCTTTCGTGGGTATAGGTTATATGGTCTTTTTCGTTTAACCCTTCTTTAGGAATTTCTTTCAAAACGTCAATTTTCAGAACTTCTTCAGTCATATTGACGGTGTGCACCCAAAGTTTATGGGTTTTACCATAGAAAGTCTGCTCCCGCTGGATATCTTTACCATTTTCTGTGGAGAACATAATGGAGACAATTTTCTGTTCGGAAGTCATCACCAGTTCTTCATTGAAATCCAGAACTTCCAGATAAGTTGTAGTGGCATCTACCACTACAGGACGTGTTCCCTGAATGGTAATATTCCCTGGAAGCACAATATCTGCAGATGAATTCGCCTGAAGTTCTACGGTAAATACCAGACGGTAAGACGGGTTGGGATTTTCTGTTGTTTTGGGTATAGCTGCCAGCAATTTTTTCTTGTAATCGTCATTGGTGGTAATAAGAAAAGACGCTTTGCCCTCACTGTTAAGGGTGACGGTTTTTTCTTCCAGCATATATTTGTCTTTCTCTTTATAGAAATCATCGCCTTCTCCTTTTACCCAGACTTTTACTTTTAAAGCCTGGTTCTGAAGACCATCAATTTCAAGAAATCCATAGGTTTCTTCTCCAAACCCTGTTTCGGTACGTTTTACTCCGGTTGCATACGCCCAAAGTGCTCTTTTTACGGTTGGTTCCGAAACTTTTACTTTAGCTTCTATTTTCTTGCCATCCGTATAATCTCCTGTTAAATAAGCGGAAATCGTATATTCTCCGAGATCATTGAATGTAATGGTTCCGTCTCCGTTATTGGTGACTTTATCCGGTACTTCTATTTTTATGGCCTCATTTCCAGCCAGTGTAGCAATTCTTGCTGTTGCTGTATATTTTATCTTGGTTCCTTTCGGAATATTCGTGGCGGGAACGGTGAATTTATCAATTACATTTTGAATCACCTCAAAATTAAAACAGTCTGATCCTGAAAATCCGGGTTGTTTTCCTTCTCCAACCGGGCTGGCATAAGCTTCCAGCACATATTTTCCGAAATACTGATTACTGGCCAGCTTTGCATCATTATAAAGCAATTCAGCAACTCTTTTACTGATGACACTAGTCCTGAAGGAAGGTGAATTTTCAAATAAGGCCACTCTTCCAATTCCTTCTTTTTTAAGATACCAATATACAGATGTCCCGGAAGGTATATAATTAACGTTGAACTTAGAGGCCTGAACTTTGATAGTATCACTGAATCTTACTAAACCCGGTTCTCCTTTCACTCCCATTACTCCGAGGCTGTTTTCTATTTTAACTTCTATAGACTGGGGTTTTGGATCTGTGGGATCTGTAAATGCTTCTACAGTATATTTTCCTTCATTTTTAAAAGTTAGAAATATACGATCACCAATCCCAGTTACATCCACAAGGTGCGGAGAAGAGACTTCTGAATAACTGCTATAGAGTACTGTCGTTCCTTGTTTTACAGTCCATTGAACGCTATTCACAGGCATAAAGAAACCTCTGTTCAGTATTTTCGCCTGGTCGGTCGCACTGCTGAGTTTACGTTCAATAGATACAGGCAAAGGGATTTTAATTAAGGTTGAAGATCCTGGACTGACAATTTTTTTAACAAAGTCCTGAACGACCTCTACATTAATAGAGCATTTAGCATCACCAGCTTTTTTGCCATAAGCTTCGAGCCTGTACTTCCCTTCTGCAAGACCGTCAAATATTTTACTCATAGATTGGCTGAAATTGCTTCCCAATCCAATAAAGGTTTTTACTTTATCTTTGGTTCCTTCTCCTTTGAAAAGAGCCCAGATGATTTTTTTCTCATCACCTTTAAATTGGGCTTTCAAATCCAGATTATCACCGCCAAAAGGATTTGCAATGGGAAATAACGGTCCGTTCATCCCTTTGATATAATAATAGTTTCCGACAGGCTTATCTTCCGGTATCGGCCTTATCATTGAGATTGATGACACTGCAATGCTCGCTTCAGACGCAGCAGATGAAGGCCATTGTGGTGAAGTATTGGCTACGGAAAATTCATCTGCTTCTTTGACTTCAATCTGGGAAACGTTATTGGCCTGCCCGGTAGTTGCAAAAGCAATCGTTCCGGGAACGCCATATCCAGGGCAATTTCCGGTAGAAGCATCCAACAGTATTTTCATACTCTTGTTGAATTCTACGTTTTCATAATAGTCTTTATATTTGATACTGCATTTGCCTTTGCATGGGTAAGTTTTCCCATCTGAACCTTTACAGTTTCCAAATCCATTGCCACCACCGAAGCTGTCGGCTTTATCATCAAGGTAAGTTGCTACAGGTTTATTCTGTGCAAAGTATTTGTTTTTGCCTAATTTTTTTTTCTGGCTTTTCACTTCCATCGGAACAGCGGTTCCATTGGAATTATTGGTTACAGAACTGCTGCAGTACGCAGTGGCTCCTTCTATAATGATGTATCCTTTATCCGCCATGTCATTTGTTCATAAAGATTAAGTCATTGTGATCGTTTCCCGGTATACTGTTTTTTCTCCATCTGACAATATAAAGTCAGCTTTCTTTTTGGAATACTGTTTTTTACGGGAGTTGTATTCCATTTCTATACTTAATTTTACCTGATACTGTCCCGCGTAATACAGGTATTTCTTATCTAATTCTTCCTGTATGGTGTCCGGAACTTTGATTTCGGAAGTAAAAAAGGCATTAAAACCATATTCTCTCTGTTCTGCATTGATGACTCCGGGACATTCTATATCACCAATTCCTTTGATATTCCATATGATAGACTCATGGTTTTCTCCTCCGTTATCTACATAATAAGGGGCGAATAACAGCAGATTCCAGAAGGGTTCTTTCAGTTTATTTTTATAAAAAACAGCTTCATCTTCAAGCGCAGACAGATATTGGTTTCTGAAGACCTCAGCATTCTGGTATTTTTCCTGAAGCACTGCCGTTTTGAGTTTCCAGTTTTCTATATTTTTCTGATGGTCTGCTACGCCCAGAAAACTTCCTTTTTCATCCACTTTTATTTCCAGCGGATAAGAGCTCTGCTCCAGGATATACAGGATTTCCATAAATTTATTTTCAGATGGAAAAGAGGAATCATCTACCTTATCTATCAGCCAGTATTTTGTATGATCTTCATTCTCTTTCTCCTGCAGTGTAATTCTAAAAGATGAATAAAACCCTTTTGCTTCTCCAAATTGTATTTCAAGCGCATTCTCCACGTGATAATCATGGGTTCCTAAGGCATATTTCTGAAAAGGTTTTACTCTTGTTTCTACCATATTGGTTGGTTATTGTCTATTATTTAAAAGTCGTTCCACTCCTGGTGCAGCTCGCTGATTTTATTAATCATTACACTTATTATCCATCCGGAGGCCACACCAATCGACAGATATATCAATGTTTTCAAACTAAAAACCGAATGGAAAATAAATCCAATCTTCATATGGTCACTCAATGATGCTGAATCAGTATGATCAACTATTGAATCCCATGTTGAGAATAATATTCCTATAAATCCTCCTGCAGTTATTATTTTTTTCTTCATTTTGGAATAAAATATTTCTTCATTAATTTTCAATATAACCTGAGTTGTATTACTATCATTATTTTCTTTTTCTAAAAATCACAATACTTATAAAAGATAAAAAAACAACTATTAAAAGGGAATATATCACTGTTGTAAAAATTCTGTGTCATATTGTGTCGCGTCATGATTTCCATCTCCATTAAGCGAATCATACCTTAAAAAGGAATAAATAATATATGCTCTTGCCAAAAAGGAAGTTCAAGAAATATTATAATTCCGATAGCTATCTTAGATCTTTTATCAATTATCATTGCTTACTAATTATCTGAAATAAAATGTATGAAAAGATAAATTTCATTATACTATTTAAAATCACACTAATGAATATGTGCTTATAGGTTAATAAATCTATTTTAGTCCAATCTGTTTCGATATTATTTGACCATTCAACCTGTTACTTTTTCATAAAAGAGTAAACATATTCTTTACCATCCATACACTCATAAAATATCTGATATTTATAATAATTTTGATGCAGGCGAATACTATCTAATCTTCTCTTTATAGAAAAAGCATTACTTCTATAAAATAAGGTATCAGAGGTACAAGGAACCTTATTTACAATAATTTTATAAACGGTTGTATCTTTAGGTTGATCAACATTATATTTAGGTTCTCTTAATACCTCTTTTGCATGATTTTCTATTTTTATTTTTTCTAAAAGTACTTTTTCAGATGAACTTAAAGTTCCTTCTTTAGGTGTTGTAAGCCAAAATACAATGAGAAAACCATATCTGTAAATGATCAGACACAGTACTGCAATAATTCCTATTATTAAATATTTCTTCATTAATTTTCTGTATAATATTTTTTTGTTTTTTCATCATAAAAGTAAAATTTAGAATTTTTATATACTCTTGAAAAAGGTGTTGGGCTTTTTACTTTTAAGGCATTAAAATTCTTTTGTAATACTGTAGTAGATGTTCCTCCATATCCCATTCCGCTACCAGGTGTTGTGTATGTTTTATTTTCCTGATTTACAAATTGAAACTCTATCAGCTCAAGATCTTCAAACCATCCCCATACAAAAGCTTCGTCTTTTGTATACATATGTCCGAATTCATCCCCTTTTGGATTCTTTGAAATACCGCTGAATTTCACACCTCTTATTGTAGAGGAATCATTAGCATTTTTATACATAAGCACAGGATCCCAGTCAATATCTATCTGGTAAGTTATTTGTGGAAATGTAACACTAAAACCTGAGGTATCTGCCGGGGACAGATGAACAACTTTTTCAATATTGAGCTTTTGGTTTTTAAATACACTCAGAACCCCTTCTGCAAAAGCTCCTCCCATACTATGTGACACCACCATTATACGACGTTCTTCTTTGAATAATTCCTGATAAAATTTTGATGCCTGATTTTTAAGCCTGGCTTCTGCAAACGATTTACCTTGTTTATACCGATCTCCTCCCGATGAAAATTTTGTGCCGGCTCCGTTAATAAAATATTCTTTTGTGGATCTAAAATACTTCTTAGCGCTGCTTTTAAGCCCAATACCCCAATATTGTTCTCCCCATTCACTTCCAGCATAAGGCATTTTTTTATTCCAATATCCACAAATATAAATAATGATTGGATCCAAAATTTTGAATGAAACTTCTGCTCTTACCTTTTCATCTGGTGCTTTAAAGAAAGCATACACTCTTAATTTGGATATTTTCCTATCCTTAGGAACAATATAGGATATCTTCTCCTCACCTGTTACCTGAGAAGCATTAGCTAAAGGGGTATCATCATACTGGATAGCCCACTTAAGACCTTTCAATTCTGATTTCGTAGGAGTTCTGCTATACTGTATTGCTTTAAAGTAATATTTAACTTCTTTTTTTATAATCTTAACTTCTTTTGTACATTCTATATCTTCATAACATTTCACAGCCTTTACAAGTAATGACTGAGTTTCACTTTTCGCCTGATATTCATCAAATTTCTTTCCTCCTTTTTTCCCATAAAAGGTGTTTTCCTGAGGGGATTTAAAATCCAATGTCCCCTTGGAAGCATCTTTCATAATATGTTCTGCTTCCTTGTAGGACTTTCCAAAGACATTTCTTACGATATTTCCACCTTCGCCCGCCATATTACTGCATTTTTACCTGTTTACCGCTATTGATAAGCACTTCTTTGGCACTTTCTACATTGATGGCATCTTTTGTACTGATGTAAGAGCCGGCTTCCATATTTTCTGTAATATTTTTAGCTGTAGATTTTCTGCCAGCTTCAGCCGTTTCAATGATATTGCTTGCTGTCAGATTATAATCATCATTGGCGGTTTCCGTGATATCTTCTCCAGCCATAATATTGACATTTCTCTGCGCTGAGGCAATAATATTTTTACCCGCATTGATCTGTACATTTTCTCCGGCTGTGAAGGTTATATTTTTGGGAGCATTAACTATTATATTCCCTTTTCCGTCCATTAAATAAGTATTTCCACTTGGATCTTCTATGAAAATACTTCCTTCCTGATCATTAAAAATCACTTTATTGCCACTCCTTGTCTGAATAGATTTAAGATGGTTATTGATACTTCCTCCCAATGCCACCTGCCCATGGAACATTCCTCCCATTGCAAACGGAAAATCCGGGTGGTGGTATTCAAAGCCTACCATTACCTGATCTCCCACTTCGGGTACTGCTACAAAACCTCTGTTTTGAGTAATAACATCTGTACCGCCTGCATCCGGGCTCATCATTCTGATAAAATGGGTAGTATCGGGATTTTTCTGCCAGTCAAATCTCACCTGTATTCTTCCCTGATTAAGTGGGTCTGTATTGGAAATAACGGTAGCTACCTGTGGTTCAGCTTTAGGATGTATGAAATCCGGTTTCGGCATAAAGCCTGTACCTTCTGCAATAGCTTCAAAACTTCCCGTATAATACCCTCGGGCGTTTACTTCATGGGATACTTCGGTAATCGTAAGTTTTGTAAAATAAGAAGTCTGACTGGTATCCGGTTTCCTCATTTCAATATCAGCAAGACAACCTGGATATAAAAACGGAACGGTTGTATTTCCTGAAACAGTAAATACTTCTACGGCAGCACTTCCGGCAGCGCTTTTCTGAGAATCACTCACATCCACAAACATATTGGCATTGATAGGCGCCGGAGAAAGTGAATGGGTTTTAAAAATATTATTATTCAGTTCATAAGCCTTGGACGGAATTTCTCCCAAATGTCTGATATTATTTTCAGAGCCTTCCATTTTTGTGTGGCTGCTGCTGTTATATCCAAAAAACCGGGGATTGGTATGGACAGCGTTCAGCTCCACCTGAACGTCTGTTGCATTGCTTCCATATACAAGCCTGATCGGTTTTTCTGAAGGGGGAAGCTTTCCGAAATGAAGGACTTCACCATCATAATAAAACTGTTCTCCGTAGGCTTCTGCAGTTCTTGCAAGATAATTATAATGGGTTTCGTTATATTGTGCACTATAATTAATATAGCTTTTATTTTGAGTATCTACTCTGAAATCAAACTTCTCAGATCCCAGTGCTTCTTTACATATTTTATTGGCAATGATTCCGGTATTAACAGCCTGATCCCCTCCAAAACTTTGAGTATGGGGAGCGGCATCCATAAGAATGGTAGGGCTCTGACCTCTCAGTACAATATTTCCCAGACTCATTTTTTCCTGGCTGAATGCCGCTTTAGTGATGACCCCCACAAAAGTTCTTTCAGGGCTTTCACTTTCATAATCTTTGTATTTAAAGACAATCGTAATCCTCTTTCCCAAAAACTGACGTGCTTGTTCCAGGGTATGGTTTTGGGCTTCTCCAAGAGAATCATGGGCTAGAATAAGTTCAAAATTGTGATGTCTTCTGGCACTTTGCTGTAAGCGGAAATGCTTGAAGTGTTTGATAATTTTGCCTTCAATCACAATATCCAGCTTTACCACACGGTTGATTCCGGGAATATGATTCTCAGAAATCTTATCAGAATTCGAGGCATTTTTATTCATAGTGATTAGGTGTTTTTTTTCAGAACATTTTTTTAAATAAACAGTCGTTCTATAAGGTTAAAAAAGGCAGAACAGCATCCCTTGGACCGGGTGTACTATTCTGCCTGATATTTAAATTCTGAGTAGGCTTAAGAAGGCCATGCTCCGAAATAAGAAGAATTCCCCAGATCTATCTGTTCTGCACTTATTATAAAACTGATGTACATACTGTTCTCATCTACAGCATCGAAATCTACCTCATGCTGGATTACATAACCGTTGTTCCACTTCAGTGTTGTTAAAGTTCCTTCTTCGTGAGATTTATTGAAAGTAATCTCTCCTACAGTAGGCTTGTACTTTCCATTCAATAAACTTTCCAGAATATCTGATTTTTCAGTAGCTTCTACCGTGATTTTGATAAGAGCATTGGAAGGATCTGATGCTACACGTCCCGATACATCTGTAGATCTTGATACGCTGTAGTTAAGCTTTAATAACTTTTGCCCTTCACCGTTGTTGAATTTTAAAATTCCTCTTGAATTTTTTTCTGCCATGATTTGTAAATTTTAATGGTTAATATTTTTATGATTTTGTTTTTCTATATCACCAAATATAGATGTAATTACAAAACGTAAATGAAATTTATTATTAAATTTAAAAAAGTGTAGTAATTCTACGACTAACACTTGTTAGGTTTATTACATACTACAAATCAAGCGCTTGCAATTTATTTCAATTGCAAATTTTGTTATTTTACTGCTTGTTTAAGATCTTTTAAAACGGGAAAATAATTTTTATAATTTATCAGATCAAAGTAATTTTTCTATCATTAATAGAGTGTGACAGCAGTTTTTAGGACAGAAAATGAGTTTCAGTACTGAAAATACAATTATAGAAAGGCGTTAAAAATAATATTTTGAAAAAAATAAAAAAAATAAAAGCTACCAAATTACTGATGAACAAAGTATTGAAACTAAAAACAACTGACATCAGAAGGTTTCATCAAAAAAATAAAACAAAATACTTGCGTGGTATTATAAAATATTATACTTTTGCATCACTTTAAAACAACGAAGTAATAAACGAAAACATAAATGGTTTCTTAGCTCAGTTGGTAGAGCAATGGATTGAAAATCCATGTGTCCCTGGTTCGATTCCTGGAGAAACCACTTAAAACCTCTAATTCATTTTAGAGGTTTTTTTGTTGTTATATTACATGCCCCTTACCGATATGAATCAAAAGAATAACGTAAAGATTAGTATTTAGGTTAAAATTTTAAGAAAGCTTAGATAGGAATCAACTTCATTGATTCTTTCTAGGTATGTATTTCTATGCAGTTTTATTACTTGTTCAGCCAATTCAGGCACTCGGTAATCTGCATTTTACTGATAAAAATTTCGGCATTTACTTCCGGTTCTGGAGAAAGCCTAAGTTCTACTTTTTGACTGGAATGCTTGATAATTTCAGAAACAGCTTCTTTATTAATGATAAACTTACGGTTTATTTTAAAGAAAATCTCAGGATTCAGCTTCTGAATAATATCTTTAATGGTATCATCAAAAATATAGGTCTGATGATCTTTTGTGGTAAGGAAAAGGTATTTCCCGGAGGCAAAAAAATAAGCCGTGTTATGCTCGTCTATTGATTTGAGTTTATTTCCTTCTCTTACCATAAAACGTTTCATCACCTCATCTTCTGTCTGGCGCAGTGAGGAAATTGATTTGAGCACCGGTTCGGGATCAAAATTGTTTCTTATGGAAATAAATTTCTGTAAAGCTTTATGCAAATCCTCTTGTTCGAAAGGTTTCAGAAGGTAATCAATGGTAAAATGCCTGAAGACTCTCATGGCATATTCATCAAATGCGGTAATGAAAATAATAGGGGTAAAAAGCTCTACCTGCTCGAAAATTTCAAGGCTCATCCCATCACCAAGATGAATATCCATAAAGATAAGATCTGCCGAATCTTTCTCAAAAAAATCAATTGCCTGCTTTTTGGAACGAAGAATAACAGTCTCTGTAACAGGGACAATGCTCTGTGTATCCAAAAGATTTTTCAGATAATTCACAGCCAGCAGCTCATCTTCTATAATGGCAATTTTCATAACGGTGCAAAAGTACAAAAAAACCGCTAGAACGATTAAGTTCAAGCGGTTTCATCTGTATTGAATTTGATATGAAGTTCTATAGATTAGGGTTATTCTTCTTCGCACTCATGGGATATTCAATGGTATATCGCGGATCATTCTGCTGAAGAATATACTCTTTACCACTGATGGTGTGGCTAATTTTTTTCTGATTTGCTCTTCTTAAGTCGAACCACCTTTGTCCTTCCAAAGCAAATTCTCTGAATCTTTCATCCAGGATAAAGTTCATAAATGCTGCAGAATCCATTGAATTCACTGCATTTTGTACTGAAGTATATCCATCCGGAGTGTATCTGTTTTTTAATACTTTCAGAAGGGTTTCTTTAGCTTCATTAAGTTTATTCAACTTTAATAATGCTTCAGATTTTATAAAGTACTGCTCTGCTGTTCTGAAAGAAACTTTGAACTCTAAGCTTCCTCCTTTAATAACTTTATACTTACTTCCATTTTTCTCAAAATACATGCCAAACCTCTTGTCTGTAATATTATTGTATGAAGAAATCAATTCCGGTGCTGCAAAAGATAAATTCTTTATAGAGTTATCCCATGTATTATCCAAAGCCATGATAGATTCCGGAGAAGCATAATGGTTTGGGGGGGTATTTACCGTGTTTAAATTGCTCAAATCTCCTTTTACCACCAGTACCTGATCTGCATAGTTTAAAGCTTTATTCCAGTCTCCTTCATATAGAGCTGCTCTTGCTTCAAAAGCCAGCAATGCTATTTTTGAGAATCTGTAGTTGACTCCTATTGCCTGCTTCTGTTCTATCATCAGATCTTCTGCTTTCTTAAGGTCTGCATGAACCTGATTGTATACTTCCTGTACTGAAGAAGGTTTCAAAACCTGTTCCAGATCAATTTCAAGACTAATTGGAACTCCTCTGTCTGTAGAAGCTGTTGCACTGTTGTAGGGTTTTCCATATAGATTCACCATATCGAAATACAGGTAAGCACGAAGAGCATATGCTTCTGCTAAAATCTGATTCTTCTCCGGAGAATCCTGCATTGTTTTGCTTCCTTCATTGATGATCTGATTCAGATAGAAGTTTACGGAATAAAAGCTTAACCAGGGAAGCTCCGCAGAGTTAGAGTCATAGTTCGAATCTTTCCACATCGCAATTTCACGATAAGAAATAAAATCTACTCCATTATCATCAATACTGGTCTCATCGGTACGAAGGGCTACCAGCGACTTGTGAACGGGATATTTTGAATAGGCAGATGTAAGTACTTTCCGGTAATCTTCAGTGGTAACAGGAATGATTTTTCCTTCAGGCTGAATATCTAAAAATCTATCACATCCGATATTGATAAAGCTGATTGCTGTAAGCGCTATGATTGCTGTAATTTTTCTCATTTTTCTCAAGTTTTAAAAAGAAACATTAAATCCTACGGTCACCGACTTGGTGATAGGCTGTGCATAAATATTACCATACGTTTCCGGATCAAAATATCCTTTATATCCGTTACTGAATACAAACAGGTTACGCCCTTCAACGCTTAGTCTCAAACTACTGATTCCCATAGGATTTGTAAATTCTTTCGGAAGTGTATAGCCTAAACGGATGCTGCTGATTCTGATATAGCTGATCTCTTTTGCCCATATATCAAGCAGATTGTATGCGCTTGAGCGGTTTCCGGCAAACCATTTATTCGCCATCCATCCGTCCGGATTAGCATCCATATCAGGACTTGTAATTCCCGGAAGCGAACCCCCTGCTTCATAGATATCTCTTGTATAATTTCTTCCTCTGTCCAGCTCCATTCCGCGGTAAGAAGGTGTTCTCATTACGGTTTGCTTCAGATTGAATGTTGCCGAGATTGTAAGATCAAAATTACTTACCTTAAATGTGTTGATAATCCCTCCGGTAAACTTCGGATCTCTGTCTCCCACATAAGTAAACAGGCTTCTAAGTTCAGCGTTTGAGAGTTTCGTATCTACAAGCTGCCCTGGAAGGAAATCTGCATACACATCATACAATTTAAAGAATTCTGCTGCGGAAATCTTTTGATCCCCTTTCCAGAACAATGGATTTCCGTGTTCATCCATTCCTGCAGTTTTCAAAGCAAAAACCGCATTCACAGGCAGACCTTCTCTTGAAGGAAGGAAGGCGTTTTCACGGGGCTGCTCACTCAATACTCTACTCTTGTTGTGAGCAAAATTGATGGTAGTCGTCCATTTGAAATTATCATGATTGATGTTTCTGGTAGACAATGCCAGTTCAAAACCTTTGTTGGTCAAACTTCCCCAGTTCATCATTGTATATTCAAAACCTGTTTCAAGGGGAGTTTCTTTCATACTGATCATATCCGTTCCTTTTCTGCTATAGACATCAGCGGTAAGGCTTACACGGTTATTGAACAATCCTAAGTCTAGTCCTAAGTTGGTATTGGTTGTTTTCTCCCATCTCAGTTTATCGTTCGGAGGGCTGATAACATTGATAACTCCTTCTTTTACACCTGGAAGAATCGTTGTATCATTATATTCCCCGATAAAGAATGGCGATGTATTTCTGTCAATATTTCCCTGAAGACCATAAGAGGCTCTCAGTCTAAGGTTAGATACCGCAGAAATATTTTTCATAAAATCTTCCTTCGTTACCAGCCATGATCCTGAAACTGCCCATATCGGAAGATATTTATATTTTTTATTCACCCCAAAAAGGTTGGTTCCGTCATATCTCACACTTCCGAAGAATGTATATTTCTGATCATAAGTATAAGATGCTGTAGCAAACATAGAAGCATATGCATTCTCTATAGGAGCTGCTTCACGATACGTTTCATATCTTTTATCTGCTGCAAAACCTGAATTCGGGAAAACAATTGCCGTAGCTCTTCTGGTCTTTGGATCGTACCCAAAGGCTCTGGTAATAGTAGTATTATCTTCTGTTTTACGGATTTCAGTTCCAGCCATCAAATCAATTTCATGTTTTGAATTGATCTTCGTGCTATACGCCGCCTGCAATTTCCAGTTGTACTGGAAGAAATCATTATCCCAGTTTTGTTTCACAGCACCAGCCGGTAGAAAATAATTGTATTTACCGTCTTTGTAATAACGGGTATTTTCTTTCATTTTTCTGGTGAAGTACGTATTCTCTGCAGCAAATTTTTCTGTTTTATTGGTATCATACTGAATCCCTAACTGAGAGGTAAATTTTAAACTTTTTGAAGCTTTATATTCTAAATCTAAAATCGCTTTCAAAGAGTTATTTTTCAGCGAATAGTTTGTATTTTCTCTTTCTTCAAGGAAATTGAAAGGAATATAGCGGTCCTCAAAACCATCCATATCTTTATCATAATTGTAGCTTCCGTCTGCATTGAAAGGTTTCAGATAAGGATTGGCATTTCTTGAATAATTAACAGGGTTTATTGAAGCATCAGCATCCGTTACAAAAGATTCACGTTCACTTTGCGTTCCGAAAATAGAGATTCCTGCATTTAACTTATCGCTTAATTTATAGTTGTTTTTTAAGGTCAGGTTATAACGTTTAAAACCTGTCCCGATAGTTGTTCCTTCTTCATCATAATATCCCAGGGAGAAATAATAATCTGCACGGTCACTTCCTCCGGAAATACTTAATCCGTATTGTTTGTTGATGGCATTTCTGTACAACAGTTTACCCCAGTCTGTATTGTTATTCCTTAGGCCATTGATCTGTTGGCGCGTCAATGAATTCAGCGCATCAAACCCCCCGTTTCTGAAAGCATCAAGCTGACTGTTCTGAGTCAGAATCCTCATCACTTCTCCTTTATCTGCGCGGTAAGTAAGATCAGCACGCTTTGCAAGCATCAGTTCCAGATCTACTTTTTCAGAAGCATTCAAAAGATTCAGTTTCCCAAAATCAGGACGTGATGTAACAAAAGTATCTGCTGAGAAGTTCAGTTTTAAACTTCCTTTTTTTCCTTTTTTGGTTGTAATAGAGATTACTCCATTTGCTGCTCTTGCTCCATAAATGGCTGTTGCAGCTGCATCTTTAAGAATGGTAATATCTTCAATATCATTAGGGTTGAGCCCTGCAATAGAGAAGTTCTGAAGCTGGTCAATATTATCTTTATCTGTAAAGTTCGGAACATCATTTCCTTCTAACGGAAGACCGTCGATTACCCATAGCGGATCCTGAGGACCGGAAAGAGAAGCTGTACCTCTGATTCTGATCTTTGCCGGGCTTCCCGGAGCCCCTGTTTCAGGAGTTACTGCCACACCGGCAATCTGACCTGCCAGCATTTGGTCTACACTGGCAACACCAGCCTGGCTGATGTTGTCCATTTTTACTGTAGAAACCGCTGAGGTCTGCTTACGTTTTTCAATTTTCTGATATCCAGTGATGATTACTTCCTGGATTTTATTTTTGTCTGTAACTTCAGAAGTTAGTCTTATTGTATAGTTGGTCTGTCCTTCATTCAACTGAATTACCCGGGATTCATAACCTGGATAGCTTACTGATACAGATTTGGTATCTGCAGGAATTTCTAATATAAATTTCCCGTCCTTATCGGCTACTGTACCTACAGATACACTTTCGATAATTCCTTCCAATTCTGTTTTTGTTGAAACAGATTGCGTCTCTATTTTTATAGATGCACCGGCAATTATATGAGAAGTATTTCCGTCTTCTATTTTCCCGGTGATGGTTTTCTTTTGCTGGGCCATTGCTATATTAGCAGCCAAAAGAGGTAAAAGTATTAGAGTTTTTTTCATTGCCGTTTATTTGTTTAAAGCCTCTTGTATACGAATGATTAAATCTGTGTAATGTGCTCTGGAAGCATCATCACCTCTGTATCTTGTCCTGTTCAGTAAATCCAGAACCTTCTGAAGTTCCGCCCTCTTGTATGTAGTGACTTCAGATACTCTTTTCATGGATGAATAATTGATATTCCTCAAACCGTGATCATCTTCATGGAAATTACAGATGGTTGGGATATTCAGGGTATCATCAACTTTCAATCCTTTAACTGCTGTTTTTTCAAATAATTTATTCACCGAAACAATCAAGGCATCCACATAGTTTTTCTGAGTCATTTTTTCAAGCATCGTAAGGCTTCCTTTTTTGTTAAAAATGGCCGTTCTTACCTGATCAAATAATTTCTCAACGGTATAGATCTCTTCTTTTGAACCTGACATCTGATGCTTCAGCTCATTTTCAAGCAATCTCAACAATCGGTCATCCATAAACAAGGAATAGATATTTGCATACTGCATTCCTCTCGCCATGGTATATGGTGTCTGCTCAAATGGTCCCATTGGTGAATCTTTAACCGGATACGTTTTTTCTGTAATCGGATTGAAGAATAACCATTCCGGAAGGTTGATTGCATTTTTAACAATATAATCAACAGCTCTTGTCTGTATTTCAACAGGAACTGCTTCGTAAGCTTTCTTCTTGTTGCCAAAAACAGTATTGTTCAGATAAATTCCTCCCACATTCGCCATCACATGACCTGTGTACAGATCCCATTGTCCGATAGCTCCCATATACAGTTTTCCAGCATCCGTATATTCCTTACCATCTTCATAGGTCCATTTCAAAAGGTTGTTGAGAACCACTTTCAGGTTTTTCATCCCGTACTCACTGGCTTTCATGGCATCATCTCCTAAATCTTCAGACTGTGAGCGTGGATCGATAGTTTCCAGGTAGCTCTGCTGCTCGCCATAGAAATACATCGGGTCATCCTCATGTTTTTCAATTAAATTTCTCAGCGCTTTTTTCTCAACAAATTCATCCGGATACCAACGGTAGCCCCAGTCTATAGCATATTTGTCATAAAGACCAATTTTCGGAGTGATGGCTGTAACCCCATCTTCCGGCTGTGCTACGTAGTTGTAACGTGCATAATCCATAATGGAAGGTGCTGTACCACCCATTTTGTCTGTAAATTCTTTGGAACGAAGCGACTCTACAGGGAATGCAAAGGATGCTCCCATATTGTGCTTCAGTCCGAAAGTGTGTCCAACTTCATGAGATGAAACAAAACGAATCGCTTCCCCCATGTGCTCATCACTGAATTTATTTCCTCTTGCTTTCGGGTCGATAGGCCCTGTCTGAATTCTCATCCAGTCATGAAGAGAAGTCATTACATTATGCCACCAGATGATATCTGCTTCGATAATTTCACCACTTCTCGGGTCTACTACAGAGGGTCCCATTGCATTTGACTTTGGCGAAGCGGCGTAAGTAATCACAGAATATCTTACATCATCAATATCAAAATCTTCATCTTTTTCGTCCGGCATTTTCGCAATCACTGCATTTTTGAATCCTGCCTGCTCAAACGCCGCCTGCCAGTCATGTACTCCGGCAATGATTTTTTCACGCCATTGTTTTGGTGTTGCCGGATCGATATAATAAACAATCGGTTTCTTAGGCTCTACCAGCTCACCTCTTAAGTATTTTTCTTTATCCTCGTCCCTCGGTTCAAGATTCCATTTGGTAATGAAGAATTTTTCATCCATTTTCTGCTGATTGTCATTAAACGACCAGTGCTTTTCGGAGAAAAATCCTACTCTTGAATCTGCGACTCTCGGTTTCATCGGTATTTTAGAAAGCAGTACCAGATTTGTAGTAACACCAAGGGTTACCGGAAGATCTACCCCACCTTCATTTACAGAAGTAGACAATTGAGACTTCACCACAAGGTTCCTGGGGAAAGTTTTCACTCCTTCTATATAAGAAAGGCTTGATTTCACAGATCCTCCCAATCCTACATTGGCCAGAACATCATTGAAGCTCTTCTGATTTCCATCAAAAACTTTATTGACTTTAATGGCTACTGCTGTAGAATCGCTATTTTGTGCTTCAATATCAAAGACTTCAATTACAGATTCTGAAAAGTTGTCTTTCACCGATTTTGTAATCGCATCATTTTTTGGGGATGATACTTTAGGCACCACCGTTTTTACCCATACTTTTTTAGCTACGGGATCACGATGGAAAGAAATGACCTTATTTTCATAATTCATTCCTTTGTTCAAACCTGCCTCATTCACCTGCATTGGTACCTGAGAAAGTTTGTTCACCACCAAAAACTGACGTCCCATCAGACTGTCAGGAATTTCAAAATAAATATCCGTTTTTACCTGTATCGTATTAAAAAGTCCTTTTTTATAAGTCCCTTTTTTGATCAAATCTTCAATTTTCTTTGTTTTCTTTGATGAGGAAGTCTCTGTCTTATCAGTTTTGTCTTTGTTGACCTTTACTGTATCTTTTTTCTGTGCTATTGCCATTGGTGAGGCCATAGCAAGACCTAAATACAGTGCCAGCCTGTAATTCTTCATTAAAATAGTCCGATTCATTCCAAATAGTAAATATCTTAGTTTCAGCCAGCAAAGCTATAGGTATCGTGAATCATATATATAATATTAGGGAGTGAATGGTGATTTTTCGGGAGTGAATGGATTTTTATTTTCACTTCATTAATGGTAAAAAACATATGAAATATTCACCATCTACAGAAATATGAAGAAGATTATTCTTAAAATACTCATAAACTTGATTCAAATAATCAATTCCGAATTTTTCTCCCTGCACTGGTTCAGTTTTTGGCTGCCAGGTGTTCTTCACAGTAATCCCATTTTCGTCAATAATAATGATAATTTCCAAAGGCTGATCTATGGTCGCAATATTGTGTTTGATTGCATTCTCAGTAACAATCTGCAGTGATAAATACGGAATGCGCTTTTCCAGACTTGCAGAATCATTAATAATCAGTTCAAAACTCATTTCTTCATCAAACCTGCTTTTCAGGAGTTCCATATACTGCTGTATAAATTTTACTTCCTGCAAAACCGGAACTATATTCTCCTTCGGAGGTACTATAAGATACCTATAAATCTTGGAGAGATTCATGGTAAACTTCTGCGCATTTTCTTTATTGATCCCAATCAGCATGTAAAGGGAATTCAAAGAATTGAAGAGAAAATGTGGATTGATGTTATTCTTAAGTTGCTGCAGCTGGTTGATCACTTCTGCTTTGTGCATCTTTTCGTTCTCTACTAACAATAAATTCTTTTCAGACTGTATTTTTTCTTTTTCCTGATAAGCCAGATTGGTCGCCCTCTGGAATAAGATAAAAACCGTTACAATAAGAAACAGAGCTGCCAGAAAAATATACACAGTATAGGTTTTTATCTTGCTTATATTTTCATCAATGATGAAATTAACATGGTTCACAACCGTATATCCGTCAAAATTGTCTGTTTTTAATGGTTTTATGAAGCGGGTTACTTCAACTCCAAGATATTCCGAGACCGCTGTTCCTTTGGTATATCCGGCTTCAGAGCTGCCAGACAACGTATCTTTAGCCTTAATATCTGTAAAATCAAAAATATTCTTTCCGATGTATTTTTTCTCCGGATGGGTAATACAAATTCCTTCTTTGGTAAAGACATACGCATACGTATTAGAACTTTTATCTACATTGATAAAGTACTGATGGAGATCATCCAGGCTTACAGTAGAACCATAATACAATTTGTTTTTATCAGGCAGCATCAGGGAATCATAACTCACCCAATACATACTGTCTTTTTTAGTTATCAAAAGATCCCTGAAATGTCCGGACCCGTTGTTTTTTAAAACAATAGCTTTCTCTTTATGATCTGTATTTTTGAAAATATCGGATAACGGATTATTACTTTCTGTTTTTCCGGAAGCAGTATTTTCATAATAATACCAGCTGTAAGGCAGCAGATTTCTTTTTTTGTTTAAATCATTTAAAACCAAAGAATAATCTTTATAATTCTTCAGACCGTCTTTCTGAATCAATGCGCGAAGCAGATACTGATAGTCCTCAATATTTCTGAATTCATGTTCTACAGATTCATATTTACGGAAGAAGGTTTTCTTTGCAAAATCATCAGTGTTTTTACGGCTGTCTTCAGTAATTAAAAGGCTCAGAACAGCAAATGCTGCCACTGCAATCAAGCAGGCAGATAGAGCGGTGATGTAAATGTATTTTTGGGATAAGGTGTGTTTAAAATTAATACTCAAGTCTCTCTGAATTGTTGTTCTCCTACATATAAATTATTCGTTTGCAAAGATATAACAAAGATTCCAGTACCATAAAGTGAATTATTTTTATATTTAAAACCATCGATAAACAAGCCTATTTTTTAAACCAAAACATATATTATTAACTATATGTAATAAAAAAACCACCAAAAAGATGACAGTTTCAATATGTTCAGATTATCGTTTTTCTACAACTTTTTTAATAATTCTTCAGTATTCAGTATCGTGGCAAATTCTTCACTCAGATTGGCCAATGCCATGAGATGAACCAGTTCTGCTTCATATTTTTCTCCGTGTATCCCTACTCTGTCAAAAGCTGCTGTAGCATCAGAAATCACGTAGGTTTCAAATCCAAAGTTTCCAGCCATTCTTGCCGTAGTTGAAACACAATGATTGGTCGTAATTCCCAGAATCACCAGAGTATCTATTTTCTGAAGATCTAATTTTTCTTTTAAATCAGTTCCAATAAAAGCGCTGTTCACATTTTTTGTAATAATAGGTTCATTATTTTGAGGTAGGACATTTTCATTAAATTCAAATCCCGGATCAGATTCATGCAGTTTTGAATTAATGTCTGTTGAGCTATGTCGGATGTGAAATATAGGCAAATTCAAGCTTCTCCATTTTTGCAGTATTTTTCCGCTTAATTTTTCTGCTTCTTTATTATTTCTGTTTCCTCCCCAATAGTTTTCATCAAGAAATCCTTTTTGAATATCAATAAGAAGCAATGCCGATTTTTTGTTTTGTAATTTCATCTGTTTTTATTTTATCATTATTTGAAAAGTCTGTTCATAAGAAACGTATTATATTCATCCTTTACAGGAGAATCGAAGAGATCAAATACATGCAGTGCACCGGGAATTACCCACAATTCAGTTTTCACTCCTGCTTTATATAAAAGCTGAGCATATTCTACATCCTCATCTCTTAAAGGATCCAACTCACAGGCAACAATGGTGGTTTGCGGTAACCTTAAAAAAGCATTATAACAGGTAAGATCCGAATATTGAATGCTTTTATCCTCATTTCCTTCACCCAGAAAATGCAGCCACGCTATCTTTGCGTAGCTTTTATTCCATAGTGGAATATCAGTAAACTCTTCCATTGAAGGAGTATTCAGCCTGTTGTGAATCACAGGATATAGTAAGAACTGATGTTCTATATTTTTAATATTATGGTGTGCTGCCATTTGAGTTACAGCCGCTGCAAGATGTCCACCTGCACTTGCTCCAAAAACGGTAATACGGTCAGAATTAATTCCCAACTTTGACTCACCGTGTTCAATAGTCCATCGTAGAGCATCAAAACCATCTAAAACAGGAATAGGAAACCGATATTGGGGAGAAAGCCTGTAATCAACAGAAATAATGATTGCTTTGAGTGTATCTGCTATTCCAAACATCTGGTCATCCACCTGTTCCGGTAACCCGAAAACATATCCTCCTCCATGAAAGTAAAGCAGAATCCTGTCCCGGTTGAAACCTTCAGGTTGATAAATGTGAAGTCTGATCTCATATCCATCTTCTGAACTTGGTATAAAAATATCTTTTACAGCAATATGATCAGGCTTTTTAAAAGGATTCGCTTTCGTAAATTCTATTCTTTCCTGTTGAATAATTTCCGGGGCATTCAAAAATAAATTTTCATCAATTTCTAATGAATAAGGAACATTTTCAATACTATTTTTTAAATCAATGTTAATTCTATTAAAATCCATTTTTTTCTAAATATTTTATTCTACATCGGCGATAAAACCATTTTCCGACAGGATATTTCCTGTTTTTATTTGTAAATTTAACCTATCAACATCGTCCTTTCCAAGTTGACAAATGATTGTCTGGAACGAACAAAAATGTAAGTATGAGTATTAAAGAATCATCCACCAATAATGAAAATAAGAAAACGCTGGAGTACAGCTGTTCTGAAATATATGCTGTAAATCTGATCAGTGGCCGCTGGATTCTTTCCATCTGTTACCATCTTAAACATGGGAAACTTAGATTTTTTGAACTGAAAGATAAAATCCACAATATTTCTGAAAGAATGCTTACCCTGCAGCTGAAAAAAATGGAACAGGAGGGGCTCATCGCCAAGAAAGTATATGCAGAAGTACCTATAAAAGTAGAATATGAGCTTACAGAAATTGGCAGAAAGCTGATTCCGGTTTTGAATCAGCTGGAAGTATGGGGTAACGAACATAAACAGATGAAGAAAAAATAATCTAAATTCTCACTCATTTAAAAAAAGCCCAAAGGATAACTCTTTTTTTTACATAAACTGAAAGATCAGAAAAATAGGTATAAATCTTAAAATTAGTTAATATCAACGTTCAATCAGCAGATTCAGCATTTTATATTTTTGAAATTAATTATCTTCGCCTACAAATCTTATTTGAAAATGAAGAAGATCATCTCCGGGATATCTATATTTTGTGCCATTGCTATCTCAGCTCAGGAAGCCATCCAGTTTCAGGAGCTCCCTTTCAAGGACATTATTGCTAAAGCCAAGAAGGAAAAGAAATTGGTTTTTATTGATGCATATGCTTCCTGGTGTGGTCCATGTAAAATGATGGAGAGAAATGTTTTCACCCAAAAATCTGTCAGTGATTATTACAATACCAACTTCATCAATGCAAGATTTGATATGGAAAAAGGAGAAGGCAGAGACATCGCTTCTAAATTCGGAGTACGTTCCTATCCTACTTATCTTTTCCTGAACGGTGAAGGAGAACTTGTTTCCAGAAATACCGGTTATATGGAAGAGAGCATGTTTGTGGCTATGGCTCAGGATATCAATTCACCAGGAAACAAAAAAGGATCCCTGAAAGATCGTTTTGCCGGTGGTGATAAAGATCCGGAATTCCTGATCAATATTATGAAGCTGAACGCCAACACAGATTATGATTTTGCTAAAAAGGCTTCCGAAAGATATTTTCAGAATAAAAAGAAAACCGAGGAACTTACAAAAGATGAAATCGGCTTTCTTCTCTATTTCGTAAAGTCGTCAGAAGATATCAATTATACTGTTTTCGCATCCAGAAAAGCAGAGATCATTAAATTTCTTCCTGAAGAAACCTACAACGAATTTGATGCTCAGCTGAAATTAGGAAAAATAGTAGAACAGTCTATTGATGATAAAAATAAAAAGATCAACGATAACTATTTTTTAAAAACAGCTGAACCATTGGTAGGAAAAGAAGCTGCTCTTAAAAAACTGAATCAGACTAAACTCAGCTATTATGAGCAGAACAGTAATTTTCCTGAATACGAAAAAGCCGCTTTAGAATATTATAAAAATTCTGATTCATTTGACCCTAATGAGCTTTTAAGAGCTGCCTGGGTATTTGTAGATCATGTGAAAACCCCATCTTCATTAAAAAAAGCGACAGAATGGGCAGAAAAATCTGTCATGAGAAGCGAAACCTCAGAAAACACTTACATTCTTGCTAAACTCTATTACCTTACCGGAAATAAAGAAATGGCAAAAAACTATGCTGAAATGGCAAAAAATATAGCAGTTCAGGGCAATAAAGATTCTCAACTTGCAGATGAATTATTAAAGCAAATAAAATAAACATTACATACCGGATGAAATATAAATTATTAGCAGCAGGCATTTTAGCTTTCCTGTCAGCAAGCACAGTAAGTGCTCAGGAACAGGAACAAGGAGGACAGGAGAAAAGTTTATACATAAAGGGAAATGCTTTATTTGCTCCGATAGGAATTTTAAACCTGGGAATAGAAAAACAGATCAGTCCGAAATATACCCTTCAGGGCGATGTTTTCATTTCACCATGGAAGTCTTTCTCAGGACATGAATTACAGTTTTATTCTGTATCTGCAGAAGGAAGATACTATTTTAATGAGGCATTCAAACACTGGTATGTAGGAGCTAACATTGGTTTTGCGGCCTACAATGCTTCAAAATGGAATTACTGGAATGATGATACCTTTGAAAACTGGAACGGAGAAACACTCCGCAACTCAAATCTGTATCAAAGGGGGTTCTCTATTATGCTCGGTGTTACAGCAGGATATCAATTCCAGTTATCCGAACGATGGAATCTTGACATTTATGGAACAGTCGGAACATCACAAGGATTTTATAAGGGATATGACCGTACCACAGGGAGACGTTATGATCGTGCAGAAAAATTCAATAAAAGTGGTGAGATCATCCCATACAGAGGAGGCGTAATGATTTCCTATAAATTAAAATAAGACAATGAAGCTATTCGGAAAAAATCATATTATCATTTTAGTGATCACTTTTGTGATTCTTTTTTTAATGAACTATATCGGAAACGATCTGCCTGATAAACTGCAGAGAGCTTTATTAACTGCTTTTGCGGGAGTTGTTGGATTAACAATTGGGCTCTTTATATTAAATAAGGGCAGAAATGATAAAAATCCACCCCAAAATTTTGATTAATTAATCTTCATATACCACATACCGGGTTCTGATCTTTTCGAAACTTTCCAGATCTTTTTTCCAGGAATCTTTAATTTCCTGAATTGATTTTCCGGCTATAATCTGTTTTCTGAAATCATCAGTTCCTGACAAGGTATCAAACCAAAGATTTTTAAGGAAGAAATCCTGCTGAGGATTCTTATAATTCTGATAAGCTTTGATCACCCATTCAAGGTTAAGCGCTCTTAAGTCTTTAGGATATTCTGAAAGATTTTCACCATAACACAATTTCCCGTTCAGAAACGGATCTTTAGCACCATAGCTTGGCTTCGGCGTAAACTGGTAAGGAAGATTTTCCGTCCATGGGGAACCATAAATCTGAAAAGGAAGATCTGTTCCTCTTCCTACAGAAACCTGAGTTCCTTCAAAAAAGCACAGACTTGGATATAAATTGATTGCTTTATCATTGGGTAAATTCGGGGAAGGTTTATCAAGTATTGAATAGCGCTGCTTTTTATGATAATTCTTCATCTGAATAAGCGTATATTTAACCTGGATGCCATTTTTCAGCCATTTTTCTCCATTCACCATCTTTCCATACTCTCCTATGGTAAGCCCATAAACTACAGGAACTTCATGCATCCCTACAAAGCTGGCCCATTTTTTTCTCAATACAGGTCCATCAGTATATCCGTCATGCGGATTGGGACGATCCAATACCATGATCTCGATATTATTTTCAGCACCTGCTTCCATCAGATAAGACAGAGTGGAAATATAGGTATAGAATCTCACCCCAACATCCTGGATATCAAAAACAACAATATCAATTCCTGCCAGTTGCTCCGACTTTGGTTTTTTATTATTGCCATACAGGGAAACAATTGGGATTCCTGTTTTTATGTCTACACCATTTTTCACTTTTGCACCCGCATCTGCATCTCCTCTGAAACCATGTTCAGGAGCAAAAATCGACTTGATCTTTATTCCGTTTTTTACCAGAAAATCTACCAAATGAGTTCTGTCACTCATCAAACCCGTCTGATTGGTTACTACCCCTATTGTCTTATCTTTTAAGAGTGGCAAATACATTTCAGGCTGGTCTGCCCCGGTTTTAAAATCCGATTGAACATGAGTCTGAGAATAATATTGATTGAATACTCCTAAAAAAATTAGGCAAATCAGAAGTAAATTTTTAATTTTGAAATCTAAATTCATAAGCTTGAAATTTCCTTTATATTTCTCTAGAAAAATAGCATTTTCCAAAGATAACAAAAATAACCTTTCAAGGGTTATCATCTTCATTGGCAGGCTTTCCGTAGCATTGGGGATTATTGTTTCCTTAATTACTGTAGCCACCGGTTTTGGTTCAAAAAAAGCTATCAAAGAGAGGCTGGCAGATTTCAGCGGACATATTACTGTAAGATCAACACGTTCAAATTCCTCTTATAATACTTCCGTACTTGATAATCAGGGACTCAATATCGCAAAAATAAAAGAACTTCCCGATGTGGAAAGTATTCAGAAATATGTGATGGTTACCGGAATTATGCGTAATGAGCACAATTTTGCGGGAATTATATTTAAGGGAATCGGAAAAGATTTTGACAGTTTAAGGTTTAAAAAATTCCTTATTGCCGGCACCACCCCGAAAGTTACCGAGAAAGGCTTCAACAATGATGTTGCTATTTCGCAAAAAGTAGCCAATGATCTTCATCTTAAGGTGAATGACAGTATTGTTACCGTATTTTTAAAGGCTGATCAAAAACCACTTTATCGTAAATTCAAGATTATAGGGATTTACAGAACTGATATTAAGTTGATTGATGAACAGTTTGTTATCGGTGGAATCAACCATGCCAGAAAAATTCAGGATATGAAGTCTGATGAAATTGGCGGAATAGATATCTTTCTGAAAAATGTAAACGATATCGACAAGGATTTTCCTGAAATTGAAAAACAGATCGGCTATAAAAATTATGCTGAAAAAGCTACTGAAAAATTTCCGCAGATTACGGACTGGATCAGTATTTTTGATACCAATATAGCATTGATCATTATCATCATGCTGATTGTAGTGGTTATTAATATCATCATGGTTCTTCTGATTCTTATTATTGAAAGAACAAATTCCATCGGTCTCCTTAAAACATTGGGTGCAAGCAATTCACAGATAAGAGCCACCTTCATCAATTATACCCTGATTATTATGATTCCGGGACTTTTGTATGGAAATGCTATCGGATTGGGACTTATTTTAATTCAGAAATTCTTTGGAATAATAAAACTTAACCCGGAAAACTATTATGTAAGTACAGTTCCGGTAGACCTTAATCCTATCGCAATTATTTCTATCTCATTGGGAATTCTTCTTATTTCAGGATTGGCTTTAATTATTCCCAGCTACCTGATCAGTAAGATCTCTCCTGTGAAAGTTATTAAGTACAACTAAATTGATAATTGACAGGTATTCGTTGTTTTTCAAGGGATTTTTAATTTTACCCACAACTTATCCACATGTTATCCACAGCGCAGATAATTTTAAAAGCCTTATCTTTGCGCCGCATATAAAACATTTATGAAATACGCAAAAAATATCCTTGAAACTATAGGTAACACGCCGCTGGTAAAGCTTAACAAAGTATTAGGCGAAGATTTCCCAGCATTAGTATTAGCAAAAGTAGAGACCTTCAATCCTGGAAACTCAGTAAAGGACAGAATGGCTCTTAAAATGATAGAAGATGCCGAAAAAGACGGCAGATTAAAACCTGGAGGTACTATTATTGAAGGTACTTCCGGAAATACAGGAATGGGATTAGCATTGGCAGCGATCATCAAAGGCTACAAATGTATTTTTGTAACCAATTCTAAGCAGTCAAAAGAAAAATGTGATATCCTTCGTGCTGTAGGGGCTGAAGTAATCGTTTGTCCTACAGACGTAAAACCTACCGACCCACGTTCTTATTATTCAGTATCTAAAAGACTGGCAAAAGAAACGGAAAACGGATGGTATGTCAACCAATACGACAACTTATCCAACAGAGCGGCTCATTATGAATCTACAGCTCCGGAAATCTGGGAACAGACTGAAGGAAACCTGACGCACTTTGTCGTAGGAGCCGGAACAGGAGGTACAATCACGGGATGCGGAACGTTCTTTAAAGAAAAAAATCCGAACATCAAAGTAATTGGTGTTGATACATATGGTTCTATTCTGAAGGAATTCCACGAAACCGGAGAGCTGCACTACGACCATGCTTACACCTATATCACAGAAGGTATCGGGGAAGATATCATTCCTGAGAATTATGACATGTCTGTAATTGACCATTTTGAAAAGGTAACTGATAAAGACGGTGCTATCTATGCCAGAAAACTGGCTAAGGAAGAGGGAATTTTCTGTGGATATTCTGCAGGAAGCGCTATTGCTTCTTTGATCCAAATGAAAGATCAGTTTACTAAAGATGATGTGATAGTCGTTTTACTTCATGACCATGGTTCAAGATATGTAGGAAAAATTTACAATGACGAGTGGATGAAAGAAATGGGTTGGCTGGAAGAAAATAAAGAAGGTTAATAAACCACTTTACAGATCATAAAAAAACGGAGCAAAATTTTGTTCCGTTTTTTATTTTTATTGTTTGATATTTTCTTTTAATCTACTTTTAAGAATGCTGTATTCTTTCTCACTCATTGCTTTTCTGGGAAACATATAGCTGTATTTTCCTTCAAGGGAAATAAATTCATTATTGCTGTCAAAATATTCAAAATCTTTCCACTCACTGGTTTCTTTTTCTCCATCAATATTCACAGTGAAAAAATTCTGATCAAACCTGATTTCGTACACTTTACACTTTTCCAGAACATTTAAATAATGATTCACCTGTTTTTTCCATCTTGAAACTTTATTGACACTTACAGACAAAAAAATAGCACAAAGCAAAAATATAAAACTCAAAAAGTATAAAATACCTACACTTTCTTTGCTCAGATTATCTTTCAAAAGAAAAACAATAAAAACAATGATTGCTGCTGCAATGGTGACAATGGTTTTACTCTTCGTTGTAGGTGAAAAAAGCAGACTTCCCTGATTACCGCTAAAATAAATATCTTCAAAAATCTTTCTGTCCGGTTTTAATGTAATCACCTTTTCTTCATTCATAATTATAAAGTTTGCTTTAAAAAGCTACAAAACTAAACTAAATATCTTCATATTGATCACTTATTGCAGAAAGTTTATTCATCAGCTCCCTGTTTCTGCGGTTCAGTGCATCCAGCTTTTTCAGCATATTGTGGATCACTTCAAGACCGGGAAGATTGACTTCAAGATCATAATACCAGTTAGCAAATTTTTCTAGTTCTGGCAGATCATCATACATCAGATAATGGATATTGTCTTCAATATGTATATTCAACAGCCCATAGTCTACAAGCTCATCAAAAAAAGTGATTTCTATATTATAGATTCTTACGAGTTCTTCCCGTGATATTCTTTCACTCATAGCTTAGGAATTTTTTAGTTGTTCAAAAAGTTCTTTCTGCTTCTCGGTAAGGTTCGTTGGCAGTTTCACTTCATAGGTTACAAAAAGATCTCCATGTTCTCCTTCTTTTTTATAGACAGGAAAACCTTTTCCTTTCAGTCTTACAGTGATTCCCGTTTGGGTTTCCGGTTTTACTTTAAGCTTTACACTTCCTTCCAGGATATTAACGTTCACTTCTCCTCCTAAAACAGCAGTGTACAAATCGATCACGACTTTGGTTTTCAGATCATCCCCGATTCTTTCAAAATTCGGATCGGCCGGGATATTGAAAGTGATATACAAATCCCCGTGAGGGCCGCCATTGACACCTGGATTTCCATGTCCTTTCAGTTTGATTTGCTGCCCGTCATATACTCCTGCCGGAATAGTGATTCTGACTTTCTTCCCATTGATATCAAAGGTTTGCGGATGGGTTTTTGCAGCATCTCTCAGATTCAGATTCAATTCTGCTTTGATATCCTGCCCTTTGAATTTTCCGGAAGCTCTTCCTCGTGAGTTTTTACCAAACCCACTACCTGCTCCACCGAACATATTCTGGAAGAAATCTGAAAAATCTTCCCCTTCACCAAAATCAGCACCGGAGAATCCTCCGCCATAATTTTGTTGTTGATATTGTCTTTGCTGCTGCTGTTGGGCCTTTTCGTATTCTTCGCCGTGTTTCCAGTGTTCTCCGTACTTGTCGTATTTAGATCTGTTTTCCGGATTGCTGAGCACTTCGTTGGCTTCATTCAATTCTTTGAACTGTCTTTCTGCTTCCTTATCATCAGGATTCAGATCGGGATGAAGTTTCCTGGCCAGTTTTCGATAGGCCTTTTTAATATCATCCTGTGTTGCGCTTTTATCTACGCCTAAAATTTTATAGTAATCTATATAAGCCATAGAAATGAGGTTTACCCAAATTTATGAAATTTAGGTCTGAAAATTGTATAACAAAATGTTAAAAATAAACCTATCTTTGATAAAAAGCACTACATGAAAGAGGTACTGAAAAACTACTCCGGAATCATATTTTTACTTTTGGGAATCACTATTGGAAGCATCATTGGAATTGTTGCTCCCGGTTTTGTGGACTATATAAAACCTTTGGGAGATATTTTTCTTAATCTTCTTTTTGTGAGTGTAGTTCCTTTGGTATTTTTTGCCGTATCCAATTCTATTGCTTCTTTGGAACAGCAATCCAAATTTGGAAAAATCATCCTTGTGATGTCCCTTACCTTTTTATTCTTTATTCTCACAGCAGCTGTTTTTACCATCTGTGCAGTATATCTTTTCCCGGTTTCGGGAGTCTCAGGGAGTTCTGAGATCATTTCTGAAGCGGCGAGTGATGATACGTGGGGCAACAGGATTGTAAGCTTCTTTACGGTAGGTGAATTCACTGAGCTTTTCTCGAGAAGGAATATGCTGGCTCTTCTGGTATTTGCATTTCTGACAGGGTTTGCGGCCAGAAAAACAGGTGAAAAAGGGCAGCCTTTCAGGGTTTTTATTGCTTCAGGATATGAAGTGATGAAAGAACTTCTTTTACTGGTCATGAAACTGGCTCCCATTGGTTTGGGTGCTTACTTTGCCTATCAGGTAGCAACTTTAGGACCTCAGCTTTTTGGATTTTATGCTAAACCTTTAGGATTGTATTATGTTGCAGGAATCATTTACTTTCTGGTCTTCTTTTCTATCTATGCTTTTATGGCGAACGGGCAAAAAGGAGTTAAAAGTTTCTGGACCAACGCTATCTACCCAACTCTTACTGCAATAAGTACCTGCAGCAGCTTTGCAACCATGCCTGCTAATTTACAGGCAGCATCAAAAATAGGAATTCCCAACTCTATTGCCAATCTGGTCATTCCTATTGGGACTACTCTGCATAAAAACGGATCTTCCATGTCTTCAATCATCAAGATCTATGTAGCATTTTTAATCATTGGAAAAGATTTCTTTGATCCTGCCAACCTGCTTTTGGCATTGGGAATTACTGTATTTGTGAGCATTGTGGCTGGTGGTATTCCTAATGGTGGGTATATTGGTGAAATGCTGATGATTTCTGTTTATAAATTACCTCAGGAAGCAATCCCTGCTGTAATGATTATCGGAACTTTGGTAGATCCTTTAGCCACCGTATTGAATGCTGTAGGAGATATAGTTGCCGCCATGTTTGTCAACCGGTTTGTAAAGGTCTGATGGTCATTTAACTATTTTCTTTAAAAGATGAACTCATTTTTCAAAAGCATTGGCTTATATAACACCATTACTATTGATCTCAATATCAACAGTGCAGAGCTTATACAAAGACTATGGAAGGTAACTTACAAAACCAATACTACTTTCATATCCCTGGAAAAAGATTCTTCAATTCCTACCCGGTTTGAATATCGGGGAATGATTGCTGCAAACACTTTCACCATCAAAAGAAGAGCGAGGCTATTTGATATGAACAGAAATAATCCTGTCTTTCATGGAACTATTTCTGATAAAAATGGGCAATCTTCTGTCTCTGTAGAATTTTTCCCATCAGGATTTCAGATTTTTAATTGGATGATGATTCTGTGTTTTTGCTTCGTGGCAGCTTTTGTCAATATACAAGGTGATCAAAAAGATCTTATGTTCGCAGGAGTAGCTTTGGTAATTGCTGTTGCTCAATATTTTATTTTAAAAAGAGGAATTTCAAGAGGCAAATATGAATTTGAAAGAGAGCTTATTTATATTGCACAAAAGCCTTAAGCCTATCTTAAATCCAATATTCTATTCACTGCGTTTTACAGATTCAAGGTTTTCATATTCTTCGGGAGTGAAAAGTCTGTAGTGAACTTTAAAGGTTTTTCCCAAAGGAGTTTCCAGAGAGAAACCGCCAGGTCCGAAACCGTCTGTAACATCTAATGTAAAATGTGAATATTTCCAGTATTCAAAAAGATCACGGTCTATCCAGAACTCATATCCATTGATGGTTCCGATCATTGCATCATTCATTCTGGGAAAAAATCCTCCTTTTTCAAAACATTGTGGCTGTGTGCCTTCGCAACATCCTCCTGCCTGATAAAACATAAGGGGGCCATATTGGTCTTCAAGTTTCCGGATCACTTCAAGAGCCTGCTCTGTTGCGGAGAGTCTGGATATTTTTGCTTCCATTGTTTTTATTTTAGCTTATTGCAAACTTTATCGTTATAAAAGATCCCGGCAAGTAATTCTAACCGGGATCAGCAACACATCATCAATTAATTTGAACCGGCAATATCCAAAACGATTCTGCCGTCAATCTGTCCTTTTTTCATTTTATCGAATACCTCATTGATATCTTCTAATTTTGCGGAAGTAACTGTGGCTTTTACCAATCCTTCATTGGCAAAATCCAACGCTTCCTGCATGTCTTTTCGGGTTCCTACGATAGAACCTCTCACCGTGATCCTTTTTAAAACCGTTTCAAAAATCGGAAGTTCAAAAGAGCCGGGAGGAAGTCCATTCAGAGCAATAGTACCTTTTCTTCTTAAAACGTCTATTCCCTGTTTGAAAGCAATAGGTGAAACAGCCGTAATCAATGCACCATGCATCCCACCGACTTCTTTATGTAAATATTTTCCGGGATCGGTATCTTTTGCATTGACAACAAGGTCTGCTCCTAATTTTTTTGCTAATTCAAGCTTATCATCTGCTACATCAATAGCAGCGACATGCATTCCCATTGCTTTGGCATACTGAACTGCTACGTGTCCCAACCCACCGATGCCTGAAATGGCTACCCATTCTCCAGGTTTCGTTTCCGTTTCCTTCAATCCTTTATAAACAGTTACTCCGGCACATAAAATAGGAGCAATTTCCAAAAAGTTGACATCAGACTTCAAATGACCTACGTATCTTGAGTCTGCGATAACGTATTCTGCAAAACCGCCGTCTACACTGTAACCTCCATTTTTCTGTGCTTCACAAAGGGTTTCCCATCCTGTGATACAGTAATCACAACATCCACATGCACTGTACAGCCAGGGAACTCCTACTGCATCTCCTTCTTTTACGAAAGCTTCAGGTCCGCAGGCTACCACAATACCTACTCCTTCATGTCCTGGAATAAGAGGCATCTTGGGTTTTGCCGGCCAATCGCCATCTACAGCATGTAGGTCTGTATGACAAACCCCGCAGGCGATTACTTTAACAAGGACTTCATATCTTCCGGGTTCTCTTACGGGTACCTCTTCTATTTTTAGAGGCTGGCCGTAGCCCTGAACTACTGCCGCTTTCATTGTTTTTGGAATCATATTTTATTTTTTGGATAGAGTTATCTGGGATTATTAGTTTTTATCTCCACATCTGAAAAGGTAATTTCTCTGCGTGAGGGATAGTAAGGGCGGCGAGGAACGAGCCGGTGCGAAATGCAATGAAGCACCGAAACGAAGTGCAGCCCTGCATAGCCCGACCGTTGCCCTGGATAAAGCCAAGGCAATCGGGCACGTCCTAAATAATATTAAAAGAAACCTAACTTATTCTTGTTATAAGAAATCAGCATGTTTTTGGTTTGGCGGTAATGATCAAGCATCATTTTATGATTTTCTCTTCCGATTCCGGATTGTTTGTAACCTCCGAAAGGCGCTCCTGCAGGGTAAGAGTGATATTGGTTTACCCATACTCTTCCCGCTTCTATCTGACGGGGAATATTGTACAGTTGGTGTGCATCTCTTGTCCACACTCCTGCGCCAAGCCCATAGATGGTATCATTGGCAATCTTCACTGCGTCTTCTTCATCCTTGAAAGTGGTAAATGCCAGCACCGGACCGAAAATTTCTTCCTGGAAGATTCTCATTCGGTTGTTTCCTTTGAAAATCGTCGGCTGAATGTAGTATCCGTCTTCCAGATCTTCTCCAAGATGATTAACTTCTCCTCCTACCAGAACTTCAGCTCCTTCTTCTATTCCCAACTGGATATAGGAAAGGATTTTATCTTTCTGAATCTTTGAAGCCTGCGCTCCCATCATCACGGTTTTGTCCAGTGGATTTCCTACTTTGATCGCTTTTACTCTTTCGACTACCTTCTCAATAAATGCATCTGCGATATCTTCCTGAACGAGTAATCTTGAGGGACATGTACAAATTTCTCCCTGATTGAGGGCAAAAAGAACGGCTCCTTCTATCGCTTTATCTAAA
Source organism: Chryseobacterium sp. JV274 (assembly GCF_903969135.1). Classification (NCBI taxonomy): domain Bacteria; kingdom Pseudomonadati; phylum Bacteroidota; class Flavobacteriia; order Flavobacteriales; family Weeksellaceae; genus Chryseobacterium; species Chryseobacterium sp. JV274. The sequence goes on from NZ_LR824569.1 coordinate 1,759,459, forward strand.
AACTCATCATCGGCATCCATTACAGAATTGAAGAAAACATTCGGGGATTTCCCACCCAATTCCAATGTCACAGGAATGATATTTTCTGTTGCATACTGCATCACCAGACGTCCTGTAGCGGTAGATCCTGTAAATGCGGCTTTTGCTACTTTCGGATTGGTAACCAAAGCTCTTCCAAGCTCTGCTCCAAATCCGTTAACAATATTGATAACGCCAGCTGGTAACAGATCTCCAATAAGCTCCATCAAAACCATGATGGAAACAGGAGTACTTTCTGCGGGTTTCAAAACCACACAGTTTCCTGCTGCCAATGCCGGAGCCAGTTTCCAGACAGCCATGAGTATCGGGAAATTCCATGGGATGATTTGTGCGATTACTCCAAGAGGTTCATGAACGATCAGCGATACGGTATCTTTATCCAGTTCGTTATGAGACCCTTCATCTGCCCGGATTACGGAAGCAAAATACCTGAAATGGTCAATTGCCAAAGGTAAATCTGCAGCCAGCGTTTCTCTCACCGCTTTTCCGTTATCTATCGTTTCTACGGTAGCAAGATATTCCAGATTCTGCTCTATTCTGTCGGCAATTTTATTCAGGATGATACTTCTTTCCGTAGAGGAAGTATTTTTCCAGGTTCGGAATGCTTTTTCTGCGGCATCTACAGCCAGTTCCAAATCTTCTTTGGAAGAATGGGCAACCTGAGTAAAGTTCTTCCCATCTACGGGCGAGACAACGTCAAAATACTTCCCTTTAACGGGTGGCGTGAATTTCCCGTCGATATAGTTATCATATCTGCTTTTGAACTCCGGACGCTGTAAAAGCGTAGTTGATCTTGGTTCTGTAATAGTGCTCATATTAGTATTGTTTTTATTTTTCGATAAAGCCAAATTACACTGAGATGTCCAAAAGAGTATAGCACAATCCTATAAAAAAAGTGTAAAATAGTGCAAAGTGTTCAATTTTAGTATTTTATTAACAGCAACGTACTCTCAAATTTTCTATATTTGAGTTACCTCTTTTTCAAAAAAAATTAGAAATGAATAACAATAGTAATATTTTATTAAATACTCCTGAATTACGTAAGGAAAGCCAACTATTGAGTCTTGTTGAACACCAGACGAAATTCAATCTAAACAACTGTGAATTCAGTATTTATGAGACTCATAAGGCTGCTTTTGATGTAAAACTTCATTTTGAAAACATTGCATTTACAGCCATGCTGAGAGGTAAGAAACATATGAAGCTGGATAATAAGACCAATTATTTTGATTATTATCCGGGAGAAAGTATTCTGGTAGCGCCGGGGGAAACGATGGTTATTGATTTTCCTGAAGCGGATGAAACCCCTACCCAATGTATTTCTTTAAGTCTTAACCCTGATTTTATAGAAGATTCTCTTAATTATCTCAATTATCATCTTCCAAAAGTGGATGAAACTTCGCAATGGAACATTCAGCTGGAGGAATATTTTCTGTTTAATAATAAAGCTCTGGCTTCCGCGACCAATAATATTATGAGAATTGCCATGGATGATAATTCTCAAAAGGATATTATGGCTGATTTTGCATTGAAAGAGCTTCTGATAAGACTGATGCAGACCCAGGCAAGAAGCATGGTAGAAAAAAATATTGTTAAAAATAAATCCAGAATAGGTTTTGTAGTAGATTACATTAAAAGAAACCTGCATCAGAAATTGTCTATTGATAGTATCGCAAAGCTGGCTTATGTAAGCAAGTCGAATTTCTTTAAAATGTTCAAAGACGAGCTGGGAACTTCACCGAATGATTTTATTCTGCAGGAAAGGATCACCCGTGCGAAAGAATTATTAGCCAGCCAGACCAGCATTAAGGAAACGGCTTTTCAAACCGGGTTTTCAGATACAAACTATTTCACCAGAGTATTTAAACAATTGGAAGGGGTAACTCCAAAAAGTTATCAGGACAGAATGGTTCTGAGATAATCTATCTATAAATTTATATAAAAAAAGAGCCCCATTTCTGGGACTCTTCTTAAAAAATATATTAAAATTAAATCTTAATACTTGTCATTCTGCTTAACGTTCGGGTTTGCAGAGATCTCTCTGATTGGAATAGGTAATGTATATCTGTAATCACCATTTGGAAGATTTTTCACATCGATAATATCATCCGTAAGGTTTCTGTCCATACTTACATTAGCTGCTACAGCAAGTCTCTTAAGGTCGATGAAACGGTGTCCTTCAAGTGCTAATTCAATTCTACGTTCTTTCAAGATATCAGCATAAGCTAATTGAGTGCTTGAATAAGTAGGAGTTGTAGCTGTTCCCTCGAAGTTTCTTGCTACTCTCACTTGTTGAATTCTATCGTGAGCTGCTGTAAGGTTTCCTGCAGCTACTTCAGCTTCCGCTATAATGAAATACATTTCAGACAATCTGAAAACTTTTACATCATTTCTTGTAGCAGTACTTGTTTTACCAGGATACTTGTCAATAACCAATCCGTCAGTTCTTGTATTTCCTGCTGTTGCAGAAGCATAATCTGGATTTGGTTTTGATGAAGGATCTACGTAAGCATATTTTCTGATATCTCCGGGAGTATTTTTAAATATGTTGTATAAGTTTCTTCCCCAGAACCACATTGGTGCTCCACTAATGTTAGACTGGTTTGTATTCCATTTTCCACCAATAGCAGCGCCTGCACCTAAAGGAAGTCTGTTAAGAGAGAAAATAGATTCTCCATTCTCAGTATCGGCCCACATTCTTCTATATGGGTTGAAAGAACCTCCTGCAATACCATTTCCACTTTTCTCATCAGTCCCACCATAGAATGCAATATTCCACTTGTCGGTAGGTGTATCACTGAAAGGTCCGGATTGGAATACAGAACCATCAGCTTCAGTTACAGGAACTGCAGCATTGGAACCTGTGATTGGTGTTGCAACTGTAAGAGAAAGACCTGAACCGTTGATTACTAATTCTGCATTTTGCTTAGCTAGAGCCATTTCACCTCTGTAAAGGTTGAAACGAGCAGCAACAGCGTTTACAAAATTCTTATCTACTTTATATCTTCTCGGTGTTGTAGAGTTTCCTAAGATTCCTCTCGCGTAATCTAAATCAGCATTAATGAAATCATATACATCCTGATTTTTAGCTCTTGGCAATTGCGCTTCTGTAGAAGGAACATCCTTCAGAAGAATAACTCCTAGTGCGTTAGGATCCTTCATATCGCTAGAGAAATAAGCCTCCAGCTGTACATAACAATATGCTCTGATTGCTCTTGCCTGTGCAAGAATCGCATTGTATGTATTCTTTTCTTCAGCAGATGTAGGTGTAATTCTCTTTGCTCCTTCAAGAAGTCTGTTAACTCTGTTGATTACTTTATAGTTATTCATCCAGATTCCATCACTCGCAACAGTACCTACTGTACCTCCTGTAACAACAGCACTAGACGGATCAAGAAAATGTCTGTGCAGAGTATATTCCTGTCCTCCACTACCAGATCCTGGTTTTACTTCGTCAGTAAATACCGCTGTAAAGTAGATCTCATCAATTGGGTCTAACTGAGCGTAAACAGATCCGTTTAAAACTTCATTAAGGTTAGCAACACTTGTATACAGATCTTGTTCCTGTAATTCTCCAGCCTGCTTTATATCTAGTGCATCCTGGCAGCTGTTCAGCGTAAATGCTGCAGATGATAGGGTTGCTACAACTAATATTGTATTGATAATTCTTTTCATAATTCTTCTCTATTAAAAATCAACATTTAAACCTACAGATACGGTTTTTGGGTTAGGGTAAACATTTAGTGAATACGAAGTAATTGGCTCCGGATCAAATCCTTTCCAATCTGTCCAAGTATAAAGGTTTTCCGCCTGAACAAATACTTTGATTCCTTTTACCGGCAGTTTACCTAACTGACTTTTGCTAAAGTTATATCCTACAGAAATGTTCTTAAGTCTGATAAAATCTGATTTGTGTAAGAATCTGTCTGAAGAACCTAAGCTAAGGTTACTCGCTTTCAATCCAGGTACATCAGTATCTCTGTTATCAGGAGTCCAAGCGTTTAACAAGTCTGCTGAAAGGTTTCTTGTAGCAGCTGCACTTGGGTCCATAATCCATGACTGTAAGTTATCATAGATCCATCCTCCTTGTTGGAAAGAGAATAATGTATCAAGGAACCAGCCTTTATGTTGTAAGTTGAATCCAAAACCTCCTGTAAACTTAGCATATCTTGATTTTCCAGTCAATACTCTGTCTGCAGATGTCGGAGCTTCAGTGATGTTTCCATTTTTGTCAAGGAACTGTAAGTTTCCGTTATCACGGTTTACACCAACATATGAATATAGCTGATACTGACCAGCAGGACCTCCGATAGCATTTACTACATCTCCAGCAAGATTTTCGCTGTTCATAGAAACAATCTTGTTAGAGTTGTATGCACCGTTAACGAACACGGAGAATCTTGTATTTTCGTTTCTGATCACGTTGTACTTGATCATCCCTTCAATACCTTTATTATCAAGAACCCCATCGTTCCCTCTGATTGAATAGTACCCCGTAACTGATGATTTTTGAAGGTCATTGAACATTCTTGATGTTCTTTTCTGATAGTAATCAACACTACCTTCAACTAATCCTTTATAGTTGAAATCTAATCCGATGTTACTTTGTTTTACCTGCTCCCACTCTAAGTAAGGATTTGATAAATTAACAAAGTTATATCCTAATAAATTCTGGTATCCTGAGAATCCGTTATAAAGATCAAGGAAGTTATTTGGAAGAAGCGCTAATGGGTTTTGGTTATCACTGGCAATTCCTAAGTTCTGGTTACCTGTAGTACCGATTGAAGCTCTTAGCTTAAGCAATCTGAACCCTGAATTAGCCATGAATTCTTCTTTGTCGATATTCCATCTTGCTGCTACTGACCAGAAAGTCTCCCATCTGTTGGTAGGAAGAAAACGGTAAGAACCATCTCTTCTAACAACTCCACTTACACCATACTTATCTTTGTAATCATAATCTACAGTTCCAAAGTACGCTAGTGTACCGGCAGTTACTTTTGTAGCACTGTTAGAAGGTCTGTAGATATTGGGTGTATCCGGGTTAAATGGAATATAACCAGTTCCTGCACCAAACTCCCACTGTAATGGGTTCAGACCATTTTGTCTTTGAGAATTTGTAGTCACATGAGCTTTAATATAGTCCATGTATGCACCAGCACTAATTGTATGATCTCCAAAAGATTTATTGAATGTAATATTCGTAATACTGTTGAATGTCAAATCTTTTGTTGTAGAAAAATCTTCGAATCCTCCATATGTAGATCCATCTCCTTTTGCTACACTGATAGCAAGGTATCCAAGTGGAGATCTTGCGAAGGTTCTATCATATTGTTTATATTCAATACCTGTTCTGTTTCCAACGCTTAAGTAATCTGTAATTTTGTAATTTACGTTCGCATTAGCAGAGATACTTAGCTCTGTAAATCTGTTTCTGATTCCTCCATTAATGTTATCCTGAAGGATCCAATGCCTGTTGTTAGTAGCATCTCCTTTAATAGCATTATATAGCTCCTGTCCATTTGCATATGGAGAAGGTGTTGCATATGGTAATGAAAGAACACTTCCGAATAAAGGATTCTGAAGGGTATTGTTGGAAATACCTGTATTCGTTTCATCATCCAGCTGGTTTCTTCTGGAGTATCCTAACCCCATAATAGCCCCGAAAGTTAATTTCCCGTCTTTAGACTTACCATTAAGGTTATTTCTCATTGTAAATCTCTTGAAGTCTGTAGATTTTACAGTTCCTTCGCTATCAAGATATCCTAGAGATAAGAAGTTATTGATGTTTTCCCCACCACCTGTAATTGAAAGGTTGTGTTGCTGGGAAATACCAATACGGGTAAATTGTTTACTCCAGTCTGTATTAGTACCCCAGTTGTCAATTTCTTGTTGTGATAAAGTTTTACCTTTACCAGTTTGCAAATTCTTTTGAATTTGTAAAAGTTGTCTGCCGTCTGACATATTGTAGTCAGAAGTAGGTAATTTACTAAATGAAGTTAATGCATCATAAGAAACCTTCAGTCCAGCATTGAATTTTCCTCCTTTAGTTGTAATTACAACAACTCCATTCGCAGCTCTGTTACCATAGATCGCAGTTGCCTGAGCATCTTTCAGGATACTGAATGTATCAATATCATAAGAGTTCAGGTTTCTGAACTGAGAACCGGAAGTAATTACCCCATCCACAACATACAAAGGATCTGTAGAACCATTAAGGGAACTCGCACCTCTGATCAAAATATTGAATTTTCCAGAACCTGGAGATCCAGATGCCGAATTTACTACTATCCCGGGAGCAGTACCCTGAATTGAGCTCAGTACCGAGATATTAGGTCTGTTTTCTAAGGTTTCAGAACCAACTGTTACCGAAGATGTAGTCGTTTTTGCTTTAGTAGCAGTCTTGCTATAACCTAAAACAACAACTTCTTCAAGTTTTGTCTCCTTGTCCTTACTGTTCTTAGAGTCCTTTTCCTGAGCTAGTACAGTCTGTCCTGTAAAAAACAGAACACCAACTGTCAAAACGCTTAATTTCACATTCATATTAACAGATTTTAATATATTCAAGGCACAAATATGTCGATAAATATCTATAACATCAATTTGCTAAACGTTGAAAACAGGCTTCCAGAAAGGAGAGATTCACATTCATACTCAAAAAATGATGGAGAATCATTTTAATTGTATTTAAAAAATTAACAAAAAATAAGTCAATTTAAACATTAACGGAATTTTAATAAATTTTAAAATTAAAATCAATTTAAACTCATTTAAAACAAATGGTTAAAAAAATAAACATAAAACATTATTATTAACGAAAATAATAAAAGAAATAAATCCTTAATTGTATTGAAAATGGAGAAAAAAAACACCTTATTTTCTTAAATTTTACATAAAAAAGGTACTTTAAAAGGCAGACAACCCCTATTTCAAGACAGGGTTATTCAGATTAAAATAAAAAACCGTTAATATACCATATAGAGAATTCGATTAAAACCAGTAAAATTTTCTGTGATAATACATGTAATTTATTAACCATTTCTCACTTAAAATTAAAAATAATTCAACCTCATAAATTTTAAAAACATTCCCCCGTTTTTTGCATTTATAATAAAGTAAAGCACCCCAAAAGAGAGGTGCTTTGTATGATAAATAAGGATAATCTTACTTCTGATAACTGTAATATCTCGCTCCTACTAAAACCGGATTTTCAGTCTCAACAGAGACAAGCCCAAAACCATTATACTGTTTGTTTACAGATTCCTTCTTCTGTTTTCTGTGAAGTTTCTCATAAGTATCAAAGTCTACAGCGGTTCTTTGATTCAAATTTTCAAATAAGTTCCATTTCTCCACTATCTTGTTCCAGTTTCCGGATACTTTTCCGGCAAAAACTTTTGATTTTGAACCGCTTCCATATCCTATAAAACCAATTTCTTTCCCAGATAAGTCTTCATTTTCATTAAAAGAGGTTTGTAATGCCGAAAGAAATGCCATAAAGACAGAAGCTGTATACATATTTCCTATTTCGGAAGAAGCTCTCTGTGTCTTTTCTATCTTATCATTGATTAATTTTAGATAGTCTTCAGATTTTGCAACAGCTTTCTGCTCCTCTGCTGTTTCATAGGACAGACCATTCTCCAAACTGTAGATTTCAGTAAAAACCCTTTTCCCATGAAATGCATAAGGAAGGTGGAAGATAATATACTTCCAGTCTTCGTAAGGTTTTTCCTTGCCTGTGATCTCTTTATAATGATGATAAGCTTCTTTTATTCTATCCTGATAACATTGGTTAGAATATTGTCCATCAAATACAGGTTCATCTGTAAAAATTTCAATTTTTTCAGGATATGTTTCCGGAGCACCATCCAGATCTTCCTTATTATAAGTTCTTCTTGGTTTGAAAAAATCAAAAACACTTTCTGAAGCTACTCCCCAGTTATTTTCAATTTCAAGAAGGTCCGGCTGTGAAGAAATCAAAAGAGCTACCGCTCCTCCACCCTGCGTATATTCACCTGAAGAAGCCAATTCATATTTAGCATAGTCACTGGCAATCACTACTGCTTTTTTATCAGGATTCACCCTTACAAAATCCAGGGCATTATGCAGTGCGTCTACACCTCCTACACACGCAAAAGTCATATCCAGCACATCACAATTTCTGAAACATCTTGCTCCAAATTTTTCTTCCAGCACCTGTTCTACCATCTGAACAGCATAAGATGCCGTAGGTTTTGCTGCATCCACCGCACTTTCTGTTCCCAGATATACTCTTGCTATTTCCTTAGGATTGATATTATAATCTTGTATAAGCTTCAGTAATGCTTCTGCGGCAAAGGTTGCTGCATCTTCGTGAACATCAGAAAGCCCCATTTTATGAAGACCTAAACCTTTTTCCAACTTCGCCGGTTCTATTCCTCTTTTTTCTGCTAAATCCTTAATCTCCAAATATAAACCAGGCACATAATAGCCCGCTGCCTCAATTCCAAAACTCATAATTGTCTAAATTTTAAACGAATTTATGAAAGATAATGCAAAAAACAGTGGTAAAAAATGCTGATTTTTGTAATATTATTAAAACCCAATCTACTTTATATTATATTTTGACAAATTGGTATTCAGTCATGATAAAATAAAGCCGGCAGATTTGCCGGCCTTATTTATTATTTATAGTTTTCAATTGCTTTATTGATCACATCAATCTGCTTATTAATACTTGCAGCATTTTGTGGATTCTGTTTCAGCAGTTCCATTTTTTTGCTTAAGCCATCTTTCAGCATCTGGACGATCATCATTTTAGCCTGTGGATTATCTGCCATCTGATTCTTGGCATATCCTGCTATTTTCGTAATGCTTTCCGTAGCTTTCAGATTATCGGAAGTCATGATCCAGTTGAAACCATCTTCTGCTGCTTTCCCTAATTCCGGGTTCTGGAATTTAATAAATGGATAAAAGGTGGCAAGAGGAGCAATATTCTCTATCTGAGAAGTAATTTTATTCTTTACAATAATCGGAAGCAATTGTGCCTGCAATTCATCTGAAGCGCCCTTCATATCAATTTTATCGGCCAGATTGTTTGCTTTTGATGGATCAATGGAAAGAAGTGCACCCATAGAACTTCCTTTCACGGCATTTGAAACGGCATTTACTCCTTTTTCAAATAACGGAAGGTATTTTTTGTCTTTTGTTTTTCCTAAAGCAGCAATAGCAGCTGCCTGAGTTAATGTTTTAGGATCGCTAGATGCCAGCTTTTCAACATCAGCGCCTAATGCCTTCATTTGTTCAGGATTAGCGAGGTCTATTAAATTCAAAGCTTTTATTCTTACTCTGAAGAAAGGATCTTTCAATGCAGCAGCCAATAATTTTACTGCTGCAGGACTTTTCCCAGCCTGATCTTTGATTCCGGTTAGAGCCAGATATCTGCTTTTAAACTCCTTAGAATTTGTAAACTGCATCAGGTTCTGTTCAGGAGTTTTGGTCTCTGTAATATCTGCCAGTAAAACTCCATCAGCATTGATATTAACCAGATCAGGAGTTATGGAAACATCAAAACTAAATGTATTTTTTGCTTCTGCATTTACCCAGACACTGTATCTTTTAGGTTTTCCGTTGTCATATACATCTATAACCAGAGGAAATTCAAATGGCTTTTCCTGAGTTTGATTAATGGTTACCGCCACTTGTTTTTTAACAGGCTCAAATGTAAATGAATAATTAAGTTTCGGATTTCCGCTCCCAAAATACCATTGATTGAAGAACCAGTTTAAATCTTTACCAGATACTTTTTCAAAAGATAATCTCAACTGATGTGCTTCAGCATTCTGATATTCGTTGGTTTTAAGATAGTCGTTCATTCCTGCAAAGAAGGCATCATCTCCAAGATAATTTCTCAGCATATTTAAAATTCCACCTCCTTTCTGGTACGTTACCAGATCAAAAACATCTTCACGGGATTCATAATTGAACCTTACCAGATTTTTATTAAAGTCGGATGGGTTGTGGAGGTAGTTATTCACATCGGTCATCAGGTGATAATCTGCCTGATCTTTCCCGTATTTATATTCATTCCAAAGGTATTCGGAATAGTTGGCGAAGGATTCATTGACTGTAAGATTGCTCCAGCTTTCTGCTGTAACCAGATCTCCAAACCAGTGATGGAACAATTCATGCGCAATAGTATCTTCCCATGTATTTTCATCAATAAGCTGGCCCGGCTTCTGAAGAATATCACTCCCATGAAGTGTTGCTGTGGTATTTTCCATCGCTCCACTTACATAATCTCTACCGGATATCTGAGCATATTTAGCCCATGAATAATCATAGTTCAGTTTTTTGGAGAAAAAATCGATCATTTCCGGAGTATTTCCGTAGATCTGCTTAGCGTAAGGTTCGTATTCTTTTTCAATATAATAATCAACCGGAATGTTTTTCCATTTGTCTTTTACAATGGCATATTCTCCTACTCCCATGAAGAAAAGATAGGTAGAATGTCTTTTGTCCATCACCCAGTGATCCGTTCTAAGCCCATTAGATTCTTTTTTAGATTCTTTCAGAAGGCCATTGGAAAGGGTAACATATTTATCAGGAACCGTCATATAGATTTCCTGCGTTGTCTTTTGGTTGGGTTTGTCAATAGTCGGAAACCATGCCGAAGAGGATTCTGTTTCTCCCTGTGTCCAGATTTGTGTAGGCATATCCGGATCTGTTCCCTGAGGATTGATAAAATAAAGTCCTTTTGCATCATTGATGGCCATACTTCCCTGTTGTTTTACCTCATTCGGGCGGGATGTATATTTGATGTAGACTGTATACTCCTGATTTTTCTGGTATGTTTTATCAAGGCTGATTTTCAGAACATCATTTTTGTAATCATATTTCAAAGGAGATTTCTTCCCGTTATTATCAAGCGCTACTTCATGAATCAGCATTCCTTTTGCATCAAGTGTAAGTTCGTTTGCAGCATAAAAATAAGGGGAGGCAGTAAGCCATTCTTCCCCATTCATCTGTTCTTTCTGATAGTCGAAATTTACTTTAAGCTTTGTGTGTTTAAGTTCCGTTACTTTAGCGGGAGTTGCTCTGTATACTTTTTCTCTTCCTGAAGTTTCGGTTTGTGCTGATACATTGGCGGAAAATAAAATCCCGAGTATAGCAATTGATAAAATGGCCTTTCTCATCTGTCTACATTATTATTTTTAGAATTATTTTTTAATGATTATATCGAAAATATCATTCACCAGGGTCTCATAGTCCCCTTTTTGAAGCTGTTCCTTTGTCTTTGCAAAAGCTTTTTTAAGTTCACTTTCCGGATTTTCGTCATCCACTGTTTCAGCTGAAGCTACTCCTTTCAATTGAAGTATGGCGTTTTTCAACACTTCAATGTCTGCATTTTCTTCAATATTTATTTTTAAATACTTCATGATTTATTTTTAAGCATTTGAAATTTATGATCTGTAACCCAATCATCCACTCCTTTTTTCAAAGGGTTAAATGAGCCTGAGTTGTTCTTTCAAATTTAAGAAACAATTGCCAAAAGAAAGTGTACTAAAGGATTTATATTCTGATTCTCCAACTTATGAGCACAGGTAATGCCATCTATTAATGTTAAATTAATAGAAGTAAATAAAAAAATTAAAGTGATATAAGATTATTAAATAGCCACAGGAGCTTTGATTCCCGGATGCGGATCATAATTTTCCAGACTGAAGTCTTCAAAATCAAAATCAAAGATATCTTTAACTTCCGGATTCAGTTTCATCGTTGGAAGTGCTCTCGGCTCTCGTCCCAGCTGTCTGTTTACCTGCTCGAAGTGATTATTGTAGATATGAACATCTCCAAAACTGTGAACATAATCTCCCACTTCCAGATCACAAACCTGCGCTACCATCATCAACAGCAATGCATAGCTTGCAATATTGAATGGTACTCCAAGGAAAACGTCAGCACTTCTTTGGTACAGCTGTAGGGAAAGTTTACCATCTGCTACATAAAACTGGAATAGAGCATGACAAGGAGCCAAAGCCATATTCGGTATTTCCGCAACATTCCAGGCGGAGACAATCAGTCTTCTGGAATCCGGATTCTTTTTAATCTGGTCAATTACTTCTGTGATCTGATCTACAACTTTTCCGTCTGCACCGCTCCAGCTTCTCCACTGCGCTCCGTAAACCGGTCCTAAATCTCCATTTTCATTGGCCCATTCATCCCAGATGCTTACTCCGTTATCTTTAAGATACTTGATATTGGTATCTCCTTTCAGGAACCAAAGCAGCTCATAGATAATAGATTTCAAATGCACTTTTTTAGTTGTTACCAAAGGGAATCCTTTAGACAGATCATATCTCAGCTGATATCCGAAAACACTTCTTGTTCCAGTGCCTGTTCTGTCGGTTTTATCAGTTCCGTTATCTAAAATATGCTGTAAAAGATCCAGGTAGTTTTGCATTTTGAATGAGATTTTAAGTTCCAAATTTAGTAAAAACCATCAAAAAAAGCACTCATTTTTATGAATGCTTTTTATAAGCCTGATCTCTATTTTCTATTAAACAACTGTATATCTGCAATCTAACCTATATTAATTTTACCATATATTTTCAATTGTCTGATGAATAGTATTTACAGTGAATGACTCTCCTGTTTTTTTACCATACATCACTTTTACCAAGGGAGATTCTGCAGATACCGTCATGATTTTCTGATTTTCAAAAACAAGTTCACCCATTGAAACAGAGATATAGAACAATCCCTTATTGGTTTTCACCAATGCACCGTTCTGAACTTTTTCCGAAGGGTCGGAAGTTATTTTCTGCAGTACAGCCTGCTGATTCAAAACTTCGTTAAGCTGTCTTTGAAGATTATTAATTTCCTGCTGAAGCATTTCTCTTCCGGTTTCGTATTTGTCACCCATTGAGCTTTTTGTATCATTGTTGGAAGCCCTTGTTTCTGCAATAAGGTTTTCAAAATACTGGATTTTGTCGGCAGCTTTTGCTTTAATAATATTGATTATTTCCTGTTTGTTCATTCTAATAGTGGGATTTTATTGTGGATAGCTAAGCCACCCGTCAAAATCTATGATTTTGACACCCCTCCAGCGGAGAGGAATTGAATACCGTTAAAGACTATTCTGTACTATTTTAAAATGTAAGTCAAAAATTTTAAGATTATTTTTCAAATACGGCATAATCAGAAACTTTAAAGCTAAAGTCTGTTCCGTTACTGAAATCTCTTTTCGTTTTATCAAAAACATTTCTGAATGTTCCGGATACATGTTCGTCTTCAATTGAAAAGTTAACAGGTTCTTTTGACATGTTCAAGACTACTAGCACTTCATCATTTCCATTTTTTCTTACATAAGCCAGGATTTTGTCATTGGCTGTAGTATTAAGAAGGTATGTAGTTACATTAGAATCACCTCCTCTTAAAGCTGGGTTGGAAGCTTTTAAATCCAATAGTGTTTTATAGAAACCGGCAACCTGATAGGTATTGGTCCATTTGATGACATCTTTTTCGAAAAATTCCAGTCTCTTCATATTTGGAAGTTCCTGGCCTGAGTACAACAACGGAACTCCATTCCATGTTGCAGAGAATACTGCCATAGGTTTTGTGATGACTCCGTATTTTTCATATTCGGTTCCGTTCCATGAGTTTTCATCGTGGTTTGCAGTAAACCATGCTCTCATTGAAGCATCTCCGATATTAGAATATTGTCTCAGAAGATCTTTTAATTCCTGAAGAGGTTCATTTTTTTTATAATAATCTGCAGATTTGTGCATCCATTTCCAGGAATAGCTGGCATCAAAAACTTTCCCATATTCAGGACTTTCCAACTCATCAAATTCTCCCAGCCAGAAAAGAGGTTTTACTTTTTCTACTTCGGGACGGGCCTGAACCCAGAAATCTACCTCTACCCATGAAGCAAGATCACATCGAAAACCGTCAATATCAGTTTCCTGTACCCAGAATTTCATGGCATCAATCATGGCCTGACGCATCTCCTGGTTTTTATAGTCCAGTTCAATAATATCATCCATTCCGGAAGCGATATGGAATTTTCCGTCTGGATCTTTCAGATAAAATTCGGGATGTATTTTCGTCCATACATGATCCCATCCTGTATGATTGGCCACCCAATCTATAATTACTTTGAATCCCAATCTGTGTGCTTCATTCACCATATCTTTAAAATCCTGCAACGTTCCGAATTCGGGATTGATGGAAGTATAGTCTGCAGCAGCATATGGACTCCCCATACTTCCTTTTTTATTCTGCTGGGCAATGGGTGTGATAGGCATAAACCAAAGGGTTTTTATTCCCATAGATTTCAGGCGGGGCATTTCTTTTGCAAATGCTTTGAAAGTTCCTTCCTGAGTATATTGTCTTATGTTTACTTCGTAGATATTCGTATTATGTTTCCAATCTTTTGGCAGTTCTGTCATCTTCCGGGTATTTTTTTGAGTGGTACAGGAAACAATTCCCAGACCAATTACAGCTAACAAAATTAATTTTTTCATTAAACTATTTTTAACAAAAGTAAGAATTGTTTTTTTGAGAAAGGCAAAATTTACGGCTAGATAAATAGCATCTCCAACCCGTCAGTAGAACCTGAAAATCTTACTGAAGAATTTAAAGAACTCAAAATAGACTTACAAAAGCTTAGCTGATATATCTGAAACCTCAAATGAGGCTGTTTTTATTTAAATACCTACCTTCACACTTTTACAAAAAAAAGCCCCGGATTAAAATCCAGGGCCAGTATATTGTGTTGACTATCTTTCGTCATCATTGTCATCTTCATCATCAAAGACATCGTCATTGTAGTCTTCTTCTTCCTCATCATCGAAGCTATCGTCTTCATCTGCAAAGTTTCCTCCTGATCCGAAATCTTCATCGAAACCAAACTCATCATCTGCCAAAGGCATTGCTGATTTCTTTTTAGATCCTCCGGCACTTCCATTTTTGCTAGGTGCCTTCAACGGAACGTTTCCGAATCTGTATACCGTGATAGGATAATTAACCCCTTTTGTTTCTTCAATAACTTCTACAAGTTCACAGAAGAATTCCCAAAGGTCAAGAAGCCCGTATTGGAACTGTGCTTTGTCACCTACACTTTCAAAAGCTTCATCAATGTAAACATCTGACATAATCTCACCATCACCATCATCACTCATATCTTCCAATGGGACACTTTTTACAATTGTTCCGTCATCTTCTAACAGATTAAAAGTAGAAAGCTCATCTCCCTGCAGACTGAATGCACTTTTAATTCCTAAATGTAAGTTCCATAACGTTTGTTTTCCCTTAACTTCGATATCACGGAAAATATCTTCTTTCGCATCTAATATTACGCGGATTTTGTAAACCATATCAGTTTCTTAAATTACTTTTTTGCCTTTATAATTATGATAAATCTCTGGTGCAAATATATAATAAATGACATGTGACAAAAAAATATTTCAGGATTTTTTAAAATATTTTTTTTCCTTACATTTTACCGGAATTATTTACTTTTTTCGAGCATAAAACTAAACTTCGTCCCTTCAAGGTACACGCTTTCTACGGTGATATTTTCGTTATGTGCTTCAAGAATATGTTTTACGATAGCCAATCCCAGCCCGGAACCTCCTTCTCTCCTGCTTCTGCTGGTTTCTACACGGTAAAATCTTTCGAAAATCCTTGGAAGAATTTCAGACTTGATTCCCATCCCATTATCTATCACTTCTATCAGCACCTTATTTTTGAGTACACTGGTCTTTACGATCACTTTTGCTTCCTGTCTGTTGGCATAATGGATCGCATTGGAAATAAGATTAATGAAAACCTGGGAAATTTTCTGCTTATCAGCCTCCACAAAAATCTGTGGATGAAGGGTCTGGATCTGTAATGTTGTATTTCGTTTTTCGGCTTCAAGATCAAGAAGATCGAAAATCTCTTTAATCAGAAGATTGACATCAAATTTTGAAACGGTAAGATTGATTTCACCTGCTTCCAGCCTGTTGATCATATCAAGATCTGTTACAATGGCGATAAGTCTTTCGACAGATTTATCAATTCTTTCCAGGTATTTATCCCGGATGGTAAGATTGTCTACTCCGCCGTCTCTTAAAGTTTCTACATATCCCTGAATAGAAAACAAAGGCGTTTTCAGTTCGTGGGACACATTACCGATGTATTCTTTACGGTAGCTTTCCATCTCTTTCATCATATCAATTTCTGATACCTGCTGCTGATTGAGATCTGAAAACCTTTCTCCTAATTCTTTGATGGTAATATTTTCATCCTGATTCTGAACTATTTCCTGTGGCAGAAATCCTGAAAGTCCTTTTACCTGTTTTCTGCTGTAATAATTGAAAAGAAGTTCCAATACCACACAGTTGATCAGAAAGATCAGGACAATACAGATGAAAAGACCCGTTTTAAACAAAGGGGTCTCATAATAGATATCTTTCAGTGAATCGAAGACGACTACTAAAAGAAGCATTACCAATGTCAGCAGACAGGAGGCAACGAGGGTAAGTCTGTAAAATTTCAATTTTACAACGTTTTAATGATTGAACGTAAAGTTAAGATTCTAAAATAATTAAACGATCAGTTTATATCCAATCCCTTTTAATGTCTGAATCGTATTGATTCCTAGTTTTTCTCTCAACCTTCTGATATGTACATCGATTGTTCTTTCACCAACAATCACATCATTACCCCAAACCTTTTCAAGAATTTCTTCTCTTTTGAAAACCTTTTCAGTATTGGAAGCCAAAAGGTAAAGCAAGTCAAATTCTTTTTTAGGAAGAAGAAACTGCTGTCCGCTTTTGGAAACTCTGAAATTATCTTTGTCGATAATAAGGTCTCCGATTTCGATTAGTTTTGCATTGTCAGAAACCTGTGAGGTCAGCTGTAATAATGCATTCACCTTAGAAATAAGGATTTTCGGTTTGATTAGTTTTACGATGTAGTCATTGGCACCCGCCTGAAAACCTGCTAACTGAGAAAACTCTTCGCTTCTTGCAGAAAGGAACACGATAAGTGTTTTCTGAAGTTCTTTCACTTTACGAAGTTCCTGACAGGTTTCTATACCATCTTTTTCAGGCATCATGACATCTAATAAGATAAGGTCCGGAACAATCTCCTTTGCTTTTTCTATACCTTCGTTACCGTTGGTAGCTGTATAGATATCATACCCTTCCTTTTCCAAATTGTAAGACAGAATCTCTAAAATGTCCAGTTCATCGTCTATTAAAAGAATTTTTTTGCTCATCTTCTAGTTTAAGAATTCCCACAAAATTAATTATTTCCATTGATTTCATCTATCTGCCAAATGTTAACTAATTATTAAAAAAACATATCGCAGTATAAAATTACAAAATCAATAAAAAAATTAAACAATAAATACACATAAATCAAATATAGGGAATAATATTTAAAATTAAAACAAAAATTATAATTATATAAATTAAACATCAATAACTATAAATTTCTCTCATCTGTTAATACAAATTTCACAATTAATTAAGATTCTCCTAAAGTTTTCTTAAAAACTTAGCCCTTATTTTGCCCTTGAAAAAGAAGTAAAAGAAGTAAAATGAAAAAACAACTCCACAAGAGCATCATGCTACTTGCCTTGTTTTCTGCTGGCTATGCTTTTGCACAAAGTCAGATTTTGGAAGGTAGGGTATTGGACGAGAAAGATAACACTCCTATAGAAGGGGTAAAGGTAAAAGTAAATGGACAGGAAGTAATGACTGACATTTCCGGATACTACTCTATCAACCTGTCCCCCGGCACCAATTACATTGTAACGGTAAGCTCCAATGGGTATAACAGAAAAGAGATCAGTGAGGTTATTATCAAAAATGAAGGTAATACTCATCTTGATATCGTAATGGACAAGCCCTCTACCAAAGAAAAAGAAATTGAGGGAGTTGTCATCAAATCAAACGCAAGAAAAGAAACCATAGCCTCTACTATCGGACTACAGAAAAATGCCGGTGTAGTTTCTCAGGTTATTGGTGTTGAAGCTATTAAAAGAAGTCCGGACAGAAACACAGGGGAAGTTCTGAAGAGAGTTTCCGGAGTGAGTTTATCTGAAGGAAAATATATTGTAGTAAGAGGTTTATCAGACCGTTATAACCAGGCAATGCTGAATGGTATTCAGTTATCCAGCACGGAGCCTGACAGAAAGACTTTCTCTTTCGACCTTTTCCCTGCCAACGTTATCGAAACCCTTGTTATCAACAAAACTTTCATTCCAGAATATACAGGTGAATGGGGAGGAGCTTTGATCCAGGTAAATACAAAGGATATTCCTAATAAAAATTTCTTCAATGTACAGGTAGGTGTAGGAGGAAATACGGCGACTATGGGACAGGAATTCCATATGCAGAAAGGTGGAAAATGGGACTTTCTAGGAATTGATGACGGTTACAGAAAGCTGCCAACCAATATGCCTGCAAAAAATGCGTTCAGTATTTTAGATGAAGGTCAGAAAACCAACATTGGTAAAGGGTTTACAAAGAATTTAGGATACAACAGTATTGGTTATCCTGAAAACTTAAGTTTACAACTTGACGGAGGTTTCAACACCAAATTATTCGGAAAAGATTTAGGGGTAATTGCTGTTTTAAACTATAGTAACAACAAAAGAAGAACTGAATCTACCAACCGTTTCTTTACCATCAACGACCAACTTGCCGATACCAACTTCGATTATTTTACAGAAAAATACAGCAATGATATTATCTTAGGAGGAATGTTGAACCTTTCTTTAAAGCTCAACAGCAACAATAAAATCTCCTTAAAGAATATCATCACCAACAATACGGTGAACCACATGTCCTTCAGAACAGGAAAGGACTTTGAATTTGACCCGATCAACGGGACAAACATTATGGCAAGGGAAATAGGTTTTAAAGAAACTACTTTCTACAACTCTACCCTTACCGGTACTCATAAAATAGATGCTCTGGGTGGATTTACCGTAAACTGGTACGGAAGCTTCGGGATCCTGGATCAGTATATTCCTTTGCTGCAGCGTTTGCAGTATAACCAATACACCAATATAGAAGGAAGCCCATATTTAGCATTGATTTCTAATGGTCTTTCTCAAAAGTCAGGAAGTGTATTCTATTCTACCCTAAGTGATTATCTATATAATGCAGGGGGTGATATCTCCAAAACATTTACGATGTTTGGACAAAAACAAACGATCAAAGGAGGTTATTTGTTCCAGGTAAAAGACAGAATCTACAACTCAAGACCGTTCTCTGTAAGACTTGAGAAATTCAACCAGGGATTACTTTCTCAGCCTTTCGAAACAATCTTCAATCCTGGGAATTTCGGAGGTAACGGTGGATTTACATTTGATGAAATTGCAGGAAACCAGTACAGATATATTGCCAACACGATCCTTAACGCGGGGTATTTACAGTTTGACAACAACTTTACACCATGGTTAAGAGCAGTTTGGGGATTAAGAGTTGAAAACTTTGATCAATTGGTTGGAAGCACGAAGAAAAGTGATGACCGTTTTGTGAACACCCGTGTTACAGATTTCTTACCTGCTGTAAACTTAACATTCAAGGTAAACCCTAAAATGAACATCCGTGTTGCAGGTTCACAAACTGTTGTTAGACCGGAGTTTAGAGAAGTTTCTCCTTTAGCATATTATGATTTTGATCTTGGAGCTACTGTAATTGGTAACAAATCAATTGAAAGAACCAAAATTACGAGTGCCGATGTTCGTTGGGAATATTACCCAAGAAACGGAGAAATTATATCCGTAGCAGGTTTCTATAAAAACTTCAAAAAGCCAATCGAATTATACTTCAACCAATCAGGGGTAGGAACGAGTAATACCTTCAACTACCTTAACGTAGATAAAGCTGATGCTTATGGAGTGGAACTAGAAGTAAGAAAAAAACTTGATTTTGTAAGCGCTCTTAAAAACTTCACCCTGGGTGGAAACGTAGCTTTAATCAAAAACAAAGTAACAGACGAGGCTACTAAGATTGACAGACCAATGCAGGGGCAGTCTCCTTATACTGTCAACGTAAGTCTTCAGTATGACACTGAAAAATCAGGTTGGTCTTCTACAGTACTATTCAATATGATCGGAAGAAGAATCCTTTATGTAGGAAACGATCAGGTACCACCAATCTGGGAAGCACCAAGACCTCTTTTGGATTTCCAGCTTGCTAAAAAAATATGGAGCAACAAAGGAGAAATCAAGCTGAATGTTTCAGATATTCTGAACCGTCGTGCTAAATTCTACCATGACCTGAACGACAACGGTAAGTATGACAGCAAAGATGCTCTTGCTATCGAAAGACTTTCAGGAACCAATATCAGTTTAACACTGGGATACAATTTTTAATTCATTCAACAAATAATCTAATAAATAATTTAATTCTTTATAACATGAAAAAGTTCGTTTTATATTCTTTAATGCTTGGCGCTCTAGTATCAACTACCGCATGTAGAAATATAGAAGAAGATGGACCTACCATTATTCAAAATGGAGGTAATGGAAACGGAGAAACTGAAAACCTTATTCTTTCAGGAAAGATCACTTCCAGCCTTACGCTTAAAGCAAATAAAATCTATAAGCTAAGAGGACTAGTATATGTAACTAACGGAGCTACTTTAACTATCGAGCCAGGTACAAAGATTGTAGGTGAAGCTGATAAAAACGGAGCTTTGATCATTACAAAAGGAAGTAAAATCATGGCAGAAGGAACTGCTGCCAACCCAATTATCTTCACTTCTGAAAAACCAAGTCCTAAAAGAGGAGACTGGGCAGGTGTAGTAATTTTAGGAAATGCTCCTACTAATGCTTCTTTCGGTGGGGCAAACGGAGTTGGAGAGATTGAAGGAGGAATCAACAACTCTGAAGGTCTTGGACTTTACGGTGGAAACAATGCTGCTGACAACAGTGGTATATTAAAATATGTAAGAATAGAATATGCAGGATATGCATTCTTACCGGATAAAGAGATCAACGGACTTACATTCGGTGGTGTAGGTAGCGGAACTACAGTAGATTACGTAGAAGTTGCTTATGCTAATGATGACAGTTTTGAATGGTTCGGAGGAACGGTAAACTGTTCTCACCTTATCTCTTACAAAGGTCTTGATGATGATTTCGATACAGATAACGGTTTCTCAGGAAAGGTACAGTTTGGTATCGCAGTAAGAGATTCTCAGGTAGCAGACGTTTCCGGTTCTAACGCATTTGAATCTGATAATGATGCTAACGGTTCTACTTTGACACCTCAGACATCAGCTACATTCTCTAACATGACGATTATCGGACCAATCAACTCTGCAGCTCCAGGATCAATCAACGCGTTATTCCAGAATGCATTACAGATCAGAAGAAACTCTTCTATCTCTGTATTCAACTCTGTATTTACAGGATTCCCTGTTGGTTTATTCATTGATGCTACAAAAGGTGCTCCAACAGATAACAATATTGTAGGTAATAAGCTGTTCTTTGAAAATAACGTTTTAGCAGGAATGCAAACTCCTTTAAAATTCGGACCATCTACTTCTACTCCTACAACGTATACATTGAACGATCTTACAACTTGGTTTAATGCTAAAGGAAATACCATCCTTGCTTCTACTGCTGATGTAAAACTTGCCGGTGCATGGGCTCCTGCAGGAACTACACCAAACTTTACGCCTAGCGCAGGTTCTCCTTTATTAACAGGAGGTGCATTTACTAACCCTAAATTAGCTACTTGGTTTACACAGGTAACTTACAAAGGTGCTGTAAAAGATGCTACAGATACTTGGTACGCAGGATGGACAAACTTCAACTTATAATAATACATAAGTACTTAGATTTAATTTCAAATAGAAGGCCTTCGGAAGTATTTTCCGAGGGCTTTTTTTTATTGTTATCATCAGATATTATAATGGTCCGCTGAAATCAATATTAAGCGGTGTTCATATTGTAAAAAACAGAAAATGGCAATTTGAACAGTTGTTATTTTTGTTTAAAAGTAGATTTTTATAAGGGTTTGTTAAAAAATTTTGGCTAAAACCAGGGAAATATATTCTATTGATAGAGAAGAGAGAAGAGACCCGAAACCCATAACTCATAATTTATAATTTATAATTTATCATTCAATAAAAAGCCACCAGGAAACTCCCGATGGCATTCACAAAAAACAAGTGTATAAAAATATATATACTTCAATTAATTTCTCCAAAATAAATTCCCGTCATTCATCAGGGCTTTTATTTCAGACATTCTGGAAACAGCTTCTGCAGAACACGAAGCGTCTGCCAGAACAACTGCAGCTTCATCACCAGCTTTAGGCCATTGCTGTTTTCCTTTCTCATCCAATGGAAGAATACTTTGAGTGGCAAACTGCAAAGCTCTTGATAGTGCATATTCTGTAGCATAACCATATAACTCAGCAATGAGATTCGCTTTCTGGAGCATACTTCCTGAACCAAAAGTACTCCAGTAATCCTGTACATTATCATTTCCGATCAATACATTGACCCCATATTTTTTCAGGGTTGGAATCGGCATTACCGTTCCTTTAAAAGGTACTGAAGAAGCGATTCCCACTTTTCCTTCAGCCAGTTTTTCTGCAATCTGCTCTGTTTCTTTTGGTGAAAGATGAGCCAGGGCAAATGCATGACTTACAAATGTTTTCCCCTGCAGTGCCGGATTTTCAATTGCTTTATCAATCAGGTAATTGATTGTTTTCATTCCAGACTCTCCTACTTCATGCAGGTGAATATCAATTCCTTTGTGGTGATCTAAAGCCAGCTCAACGGTAAAATCCATTACTTTTTCTATGCTTCCGTCAATACTTAAAGGATCCAATCCACCGATAAATCCTACACTTTTAAGCTGTGCTGCTTCCTTCATCAAAGGAACAGTATCTGTATAGTAAACTCCATGTTGCGGAAAAGCAACTAATTCTGCTTTGAAAGAGTCCTTTTTATTTTCAAGAGCCTGCTCAAGATGCTCCAGAGATTTCAGTCCCGAAGTAGTATCAATATTGAAATGAGTTCTTACGAAATGAGTTCCATAATGCTGCTGCAGACTGATCAGCTGTTCTGCTCTGCTTACAGAAGTTTTCAACAGTTCAGGAATGATTTCCTGCTCATAAGCAATCATATCTTTCACTGTTCTTCTCTTAGGAGAAAGAGCCTGCCATGGAAGACCGTACAATGTTTTATCCAGATGGATGTGCATATCTCTGAACGCCGGAAGCATCAGATATCCTTTAGCATCTATTGCTTCTGAAGCGGGATCATTTGCTTTTACTGTTTTTATTTTTCCATCTTCAATTTCAATACTGAAAAGATCAGTTTTTGTTCCGGTTACCTCTTCATTTTCGTATTCAAAACCTGTTTCCAGGCGGACATTTTTAAGGGAATATTTTCCTTTTGCAGTTAATTGATAGGGAAATTGCATGATTCTAAGATTTTAACAATACAAAATTAGCCCTACTTCAGGGTAAAACAGGTGTATCAATTATGTCTTGTTTTGTACAGATTATTCTTTGAATTGGGTAGGTGTCATTCCCGTCTGTGCTTTAAAGAATTTGGAAAAACTTGCATGATCGTAGAAACCGAGATCATACACAATGTCTTTTACTGACATTTCAGAAACTTTTAAAAGTCTTTTGGCTTCCAGTAAAATACGGTCCTGAATGAGAGATGAAGCCGAAGCATTAAGATTTTTCTTGCAGACAATATTCAGGTAGTTGGCCGAAATATTCAGTTTATCCGCATAAAAAGAAACTGATCTTTCTGTTTTAAAATGTTCATCAATAAGATGGAGAAATTTTGAAATAATAGGATTTGAGTTATAGACTTCAAAGTCTTTGAAAGCTCCTTCCACAGATTTACTTACCAACAGCCCAATCAGCTCACTCCTTTTTTGAATAAGCTCCCAAAATACTTTTTCACCACTAAGTTCTTTCTGGATAGATTGAAATTCATATAGAAAAGTTTTAAAAATTTCCGGGGAAAGATTGATAACCGGATGGTTCTGATAATAAGAGGCAGAAAACCTTAATGACGGCAGGAAACTTTCAAACCAGTCCCGGCTGATCATCAGCTGATAACCGATGGTTTCTTTTTCAATCACCCATTGATGTACCTGATCCGGAAAAACAAGGTGGATCTGATGGTCTTTTACCGGATATTCTGTAAAATCTATAGTATGTGAACCGACTCCATGCTCAAAAAGATTGATGATAAAAAAATCATGCTTATGGGGATCATCAATGGAACGTGCCCCATAAAGTTCATTAAACAGCAGATTACAGCCCTTCAGCTGATTCTCACTAAATTCCTGAATTCCTAAAATTGGAAAATGATCCGTATGATAGCCCACTCTGCCTGATTTTCTCCTAAAATTACTAAAATTTGTGAGAAAAAACTAAAATAACCACAAAAGGGACAAAAGCTTTACATACACCATTCCTACTTCAGTTTCTATCTGCATTCAGTGACTATTTCCGAAAATCAATAATATATTCCCAGGCTTTCCTTTAGTAAAACTTTTATACCCTTTGTGGTTAAAAAAACACAACTAAATTATATATATAAATTTATAAGCAATTATATTGTTCAAATCTTATCTGCAAGACTTTTTTACTTTTCATTTAAGTTCAAAAAAGTTTAAAAGACAACATTTCCATCATGCACCAATGATTCAACTTCTGAAATTCTTGATACAGTTTCTGCAGAACAGCTTGCATTCATCAGAACAAAGTCTGCTTTATCACCTGATTTTGGCCATTGCTGAGTTCCTTTGTCATCCAGCGGAAGAATATTTCCTGTGGCCAGTTTTAAACTTCTTGACAATAAAAACTCTGTTGAATATCCATACAGTTGAGCCATTAAGTTGGCTTTCTGAAGCACACTTCCCGTTCCGAAAGTATTCCAATGGTCTATGATGCTGTCATTTCCTGTCAGAACGGTTACATTATGTTTGTAAAGCGTTGGTATTGGCATGATCAGCCTTCCGAAAGGGATTGTAGAAACAATTCCGATCTGTGCCTCACCTAATTTTTCTGCGATTTCTTCCTGTTTTGCAGCTTCTAGTTTAGCCAGAATAAAACAATGGCTTAAATAGGTTTTCCCTTTCAGAGAAGGGTTTTCATTTACTTTTTTAATAAGATATTCTACAGTTTTCAATCCGGAATCACCGGTTTCATGCAGGTGAATATCGATTCCTTTTTTATTGTCCAAAGCAAGCTGAACGGTAAAGTCTACCACTTTTTCAATATCACCATCAATGTTGAAAGGGTCTACACCACCAATAAAGTCAATATCCATCTTTGCTGCTTCTTTCAGATAAGGTACAGAATCTGTATAGAACACGCCATGCTGCGGAAAGGCTACCAGATCAGCTCCAAAACCCTTCTTTTTATTTTCTAAAGCTTTCTGCAGATTTTTTAATGACTGCAGTTTGGAAGTGGGTTCAATATTCACATGGCTTCTCGCATAGGAAGTTCCTTTTGACTGTAATAATTCGATCAGTTTCTCTGCCTTGAAGGTTGAATTCTTCAGCATCTCCGGAAGCATTTTCTGCTCCAGCTCTATCATTCCTTTGATCCCTCCGGTTCTTTTTCTAACGGCCTGCCATTGATCTCCATAAAAGGTTTTATCAAGGTGAATATGCATATCCTTGAATGCAGGAAGCATCAATAGTCCTTTTGCATCTGTCGCTTTAGCATTAGGCTGGTTCGGAGCAATCTTTATAATTTTTCCGTTTTCAACTTCTATATAGAACAGATCTGTTTTGGTAGAAGCCACTTCTCCATCCTGATATTCAAAACCTGTTTCCAGACGGACATTTTTCAGAATCATTTTTCCTTTTGCCGAACTGTTATTTTCATCCAGGAAAGGTGATGCAGTCATGATATTAGGTACTAAAGTTAATCCCGCTACAGCCAAAGCTGAATTTCGGATAAAGTCTTTGCGGGAGATGGTATTGTCAGAAGTCTTCATTTCCAATCTATTTATGACAAAATTAAAAAGAAGTCTGGTGAACAAAGTGTATCGTTTATTACAAAATCTGTATGATTTATGCTTTGTTCTGATTGTTTTTTAAATACCCTGTTATTCATTACAGCAATAAACAACTTTATCCATAACGCTGTTATTCCTTAGGAACATATATCATAATACCCGCATTACTAAGACTCCTACGGAGTGACAAACTTTGCGGATATTTTTAGACGTAAAAATTACTTACAATTTATAAAAATGTTTACCAGTAACCTTGTCATTCCGTAGGAATCTATATCATAATATCTACATTACTGAGACTCCTACGGAGTGACAAAGATTGCGGATATTTTTATCAGATGTAATGAGTACTTTTTATTTATCCGGAAAGTATTGACAGCATCTTTGTCATTCTGTAAGAATCTAAATGATGCTGTTTTACGTTGCCGAGACTCCTATGGAATGACAAACTTTGCGGATATTTTTAGACGTAAAAATTACTTACAATTTATAAAAATGTTTACCAGTAACCTTGTCATTCCGTAGGAATCTATATCATAATATCTACATTACTGAGACTCCTACGGAGTGACAAAGATTGCGGATATTTTTATCAGATGTAATGAGTACTTTTTATTTATCCGGAAAGTATTGACAGCATCTTTGTCATTCTGTAAGAATCTAAATGATGCTGTTTTACGTTGCCGAGACTCCTATGGAATGACAAACGTTGCGTTGAACATTTTGTAATTCCAAACTAATGAAATCAATTTTCTGTACATAAAAAAACCGGATTTAAAATCCGGTCTTATTATTATTTATTTGAATATTCAAATTTTCTTACAGCTTCCAGCGTCATATCAATTTCTTTATCCTTG
This sequence comes from Chryseobacterium sp. JV274, assembly GCF_903969135.1. Classification (NCBI taxonomy): domain Bacteria; kingdom Pseudomonadati; phylum Bacteroidota; class Flavobacteriia; order Flavobacteriales; family Weeksellaceae; genus Chryseobacterium; species Chryseobacterium sp. JV274. The sequence goes on from NZ_LR824569.1 coordinate 1,786,350, forward strand.
ATTGCATCACTGATGAAATACGTTTCATAACCACTTGGCGGCAGATACACTCCATTCTGAAGCATCTGGTGGAAGAAGTTATTAAACAATGAATGGTTAGCTTCCTGTGCTTCATCAAAGTTAGAAACTCTGTTGATATGGAAGAATACCGACATCATAGAACCTTTTCTGTTGATTTTATGAGCAATTCCTTTTTCATTCAGAATTTTTCCGATTTCAAAATCTAATGTTTCTGTTGTCTTGTATAATCTGTTGAAAAATTCAGGATCATTTTTAATAAGCTGAAGGGTTTTTAATCCCGCTCTCATTGCTAAAGGGTTTCCACTTAATGTTCCTGCCTGGTATACTCCTCCTTTTGGAGCCAGGTGATCCATAATTTCGTTTCTTCCTGCGAAAGCTCCTACCGGAAGACCTCCACCGATTACTTTTCCGTAAGTCACAAGGTCTGCTTTAACATTGAAAAGCTCCTGAGCTCCTCCGAAAGCCAGTCTGAAACCGGTCATTACCTCATCAAAAATTAATAAAGCTCCGTTTTCATCACAGATCTTTCTCAGATTTTGTAAGAAATTGTTTTCCGGCAGTACACACCCCATATTTCCTGCAACCGGCTCTATAATTACCGCTGCAATTTCTCCCTGATTGTGACGGAATAGATCTTCTACCTGTTCAAAATCGTTATAACGGGCAAGTAATGTATCTTTAGCAGTACCTGCTGTTACTCCCGGAGAATTTGGATTTCCGAAAGTTGCCGCACCACTTCCTGCTTTGATCAGAAATGAATCTGAATGTCCGTGATAACAGCCTTCAAATTTTACGATCTTATCTCTTCCTGTATAACCTCTTGCCAGTCTTACGGCACTCATACATGCTTCTGTTCCTGAAGAAACCATTCTGATCTGGTCAATATTCGGAACGTTATCAATAATAAATTTTGCAATTTCCGTTTCCAGTTCTGTAGGCGCTCCGAAAGAGAATCCTTTCTCTGCCTGGATTTTAAGTTCTTCCAGTACTTCAGGATGGGTATGTCCCAAAATGGCCGGGCCCCATGAATTGATATAATCGATGTAAGTATTGTCATCTGCATCGGTAAGGTAAGCTCCTTTTGCCGATTTCATAAAAACAGGAACACCTCCTACGGATTTGAATGCTCTCACCGGAGAGTTTACTCCTCCCGGAATGTATTTGTAGGCTTCATCAAACAAAGCCGAACTTCTTTGATACTTCATATATACTTAGTTGCTGTTGGCAGTTGCTGGTTGGCATGTAACTGTCAACGGTAAACGCTCAACAAAAAATTAAATTAGTTTCTTGGTTTTTTGTCTATTAAATAAATAAGCTGTCCTGCAGATGGTTGCTGTCCTTCATCCATTCTGTTTTTAGCATACAATTTATTTAATTTGATTCCGAATTTCTGAGCGATATCATGCATATCTTCTCCGGATTCTGCTTTATAAGTAGCTGTATTTCCTGTAGAATTTTTTGATTCCAGAAAAACAATATCATTTTTCTTTAAGATTTCACCTTCCAGTTCATTCCACTTGATCAGTCTGCTTTCGCTGACTTTGAATTTATTGGCGATGAATTTCACATCAGTATCTTCAGGAATTACGATATATTTCAGGCCGTCATTCGGATGGCTTTTGATAAGGATGGAATTAAGAATTTCAGCTTTCGTTTTGATTCTTTCCACTCTTTTTTGCTGTTGTGCGTAAGAAGTCTGTTTATAAGGAACTTCTACAGTAACCGGGTCTTTAGCTTTTTTAACCGCTTTTGAGGGTTCCAGCTGTGCCATGAAAGTTCTGTCGTCCTTCAGATTCGGATACATTTTAAGTACGGCATACAATACCTCATTAGAACTGGTATTGTCGAATTCATATAGCTTGTACTTTTCAATTTTGGTAATAAGAATTGAAGCATAACGTGGATTGGTAGCATAACCCGCTTTTTTTAAACCGGTTGCCCACGCTCTGTAATCTCTCATATCCAATTTGAAAAGGTTTGCGTAATATTTTCTGGTGGATAAAAATATAGAATGATCTTCATAAGACTGTCTTGGATCGTCATATACACGGAAGCATTCATTGGGTGCATCATCGGTATGTTTCATCGTTCTACCGGTCCAGTCTTCTTTACATTTTATACCGAAGTGGTTTTTACCTTCCTGTGCCAATCTGCTTTGCCCGCCCCCGGTTTCCAATAATCCCTGGGCAAGGGTAATAGAAGCCGGAATTTTATATTTTTCCATTTCTTCTACGGCATATTTAGCAAACTTCTGAATATACTGATCTTCGGTTGCCCAAGCCTGGGCAGAAAATTTTGATAAAACTAAAAGGCTTATGGATAGGAAAAGTCTTTTCATGTTTTTCAATTTTACTTATATAATTAAATTTCTGTTCTGTTTTTCTAAAAGCAGATTAGCTCCTTCAATCCCCTGTAAACCACCAGTGTGAAAGCACAAAATGCTGCTGTTTTCAGGAAAATAATCATCTTCAATCAGTTCAAAAACTTTCTCCATCATTTTTCCTGTATATATCGGTTCTAAAGGAATACCATACTTCTCTTTGAAATCATTGATAAAACGGATGTTTCCATCATTTATTTTACCATAACCTCCAAAACATGAATCTATTAGATTAAAATTCTGTCTCAAAGTTAATTCAAAAATTTTATTTTCCAGTGAAGCATCATCTACAACTTTAAATCCTATAACTTTCTGATTGTCTTCACTAAATTTTGAAATTCCTGCAATGGTTCCTCCGGTTCCAACTGCGGTGCAAAGATAGTCAAAATCTTTTGTTTGTTCATTGAGCATCATTTTCACCCCTTCCACAGCCTCTTCATTGGTACCTCCTTCAGGTACTATCAGGGCATCGGGAAACTCCTGATGAAGGAATTCTGTCAGTTTTTCTTTATGACGGTATTCTTCACGGGTGACAAATTTCAGGTTCATTCCATTTCTTTTGGCAAAAAGTAAAGTAGGGTTATCACGCCACTTATGCTGCAGCTCTTCACCTCTGATGATTCCCAATGTTGGAATACCCGCCAGATTCCCTACTGCTGAAACCGCGGCGATATGGTTGGAAAAAGCTCCGCCAAAAGTAATAATATAGGGTTTATCCGGATTTTTTTCCAGATAGTGGTTCACATTATAAAATAGTTTCCAGTATTTATTGCCTGAAATCAGCGGATGAATCTGGTCTTCCCTTTTAATGAAAAGTTTTACGTTTTTATGAATGGGAATTTCCTGAATGGAAACAGGTTCTGTGGGAAGTTGTAATAGCATTTCAGTTTTACTACTCAAGGTTTACTGTTTGCAAAAGTAGGAAAAGATTTAGTGTTGTAGAGATTTTCTCTTTGTATAAAGTACTGTTTACTTATTTTTCACAACAGATCATGCAGATTCTTACAGATGATTGTATTGATACTATCTTTTTTCTAAGTTTTAGCTAAAGCCGGATGAATTGTTGATTTATTTGATAAACGGCTTCCTTCGTGTACGCTCAGGATATTAACCCACTTCTATTGAATAAGTAGAGATGTGAATACTTTTTCAAAATAATTCATAATTCTACAGATATTTCCGGAAGTTCCAGAATTTTCTTTTTTTGAGATAATTAAAATTATTTTCATTGGCATAAGCTTCTCTTTCAAATGATATTCTTCTGTAAGCCAGATAGCCGTCTTTGAGCTTAAAAAACCAGTAATAGTATTCAATGACATAAAAAATATAGAAGAAAATAATGAGCATTTCCAATTGTTGGCGTAAATGGATTTTTTCGTGATTGATCAATACATTATTTTCCTTATCTTCGGGTTTCCTAATGAAGATAAAGGGAAAGAAAGCAATGCCATTAATTTTTAATTTTTTTAAAGGCTTTTGGCATACAATTATCATAGTAACAAATATAAAAAGTTTTTTGACTAGCATTTAACTTATGGCCCATTATGACATCAAAGAAGGTGAAGACTTCTACTATAATGAACAGGGGTACAAGGTTTTTACAGAAAAATTCCATCTGAAAAGAGGTCATTGCTGTAAAAGCGGCTGCAGACACTGTCCTTACGGGTACGATAAAAAGACTGATACATTCATTAAAAATGATAAAAAAAATAAATAAAATGAAAAAATATATTTTTATTTTGTTGGCATCTGCTACATTAGGTTTAACTTCTTGTAGCCCTTTTCAGGTACGTTCAGATTATGCTGAAACCGCCAATTTCAATTCTTTCAAAACGTATAAAATAAGAATTGATGATCTAAAATTGAATGATATTGATAAAGACAGAGTCCTGAATGAACTGTCTAAACAGCTTCAGAGCAAAGGGCTTCAATCCGGAGAAAATCCTGATCTGATTATCAACGTAAAAGCGAATCATAAAAAGGTTACAGATATCAATTCTTCTTCACCTTACGGTATGTGGGGATGGGGTGGACCATTCGGATGGGGTGTTGGAATGAGCAGAACATGGACTTCAAATTATAATGAAGGCGCACTGATCGTAGACCTTATTGATTCAAAAACCAACAAATTGGTTTGGCAGGGTATCGGAAGTGGAATTTCTGTAGATTCTCCAAAGGCGAAACAAAGACAGATTCCTGAAATCATGGCTGAGATTATGAAAAATTATCCGCCACAAAGAAAATAAAATTAAGTCATCCATTATATAAGCCAGTATTTTTGTACTGGCTTTTTTTATAAGTAATTATTCCGTTTTTCCATAGATAAAACAGATTTTCACAAATCAATTTTTGTGTATTTTTATGAGTAGGATTATTAAGTTTTAAGTTTTGGCTGAAGCCAAATGAATATTGATTTTGATAAGCGGGCTAAAGCCCACTCCTATTGAACTAAAAGACAATCACTTATTAATAGAAAAATAATTTATAACTTATAATTCATCATTACTAACATGCTGTACATTTAAAATTAACGCTCACTTAATTTTTTATTCACAAAAATGTGTTATTCTTGCTTAAACTTAATATTATATGAAAAAAGTTATTTTATTTTCTCTATTTGCAGGACTTACCTACGCTCAGGCTCCTGCAGGATACTACAATTCTGCCAACGGACTGAGTGGCGCAGCACTGAAAACTGAATTAAGCAGTATTATCACCAACGGACATATGGACAAAGGTTACAGTGGACTATGGACTGCGTATAAAACCACTGATATTGATAAGGATTATGAGAATGACGGTTCTATTCTTGATATTTACTCTGAAAAACCTTCAGGCACAGATCCTTATAAGTATACTCCGGGGACCAACCAGTGTGGAACATATTCTACGGAAGGAAATTGCTATAACAGAGAGCATATTGTTCCTCAAAGTCTCTTTAATGAAGCTTCACCAATGGTTTCTGACGTTAATTTCATCAGAGCTACAGATGGAAAAGTAAACGGAATGAGAAGTAATTATCCTTTCGGAAAGGTAGGAAGTGCTTCTTTTACTTCACAGAATGGTTCAAAGCTTGGAACGTCAGCTTCTTCAGGATATTCGGGGACAGTTTTTGAGCCGATTGATGAGTTTAAAGGAGATGTGGCCCGTATGATTTTCTATTTTGTAACCCGTTATCAGAGTAAACTTTCTTCTTTTTCCTCAGGAAACATGTTAGGAAGTTCTACATTCCCGGGACTGCAGACATGGGAACTGAATGTTCTTCTGGCTTGGCACAATCAGGATCCCGTTTCCCAGGCTGAGATCAAAAGAAATAATGCATCTTATACTTTCCAGGGTAACAGAAATCCATTTATTGACAATCCGAATTATGTAAACCTTATCTGGGGTTCTCAACAGCCTTCAGGTGATACTCAGGCTCCAACCACAGCAACAGGGCTTACTGTTTCAGGGAAAACTTCCAGCAGTATTTCTCTTGCCTGGAATGCCTCCACAGATAACGTAGGTGTAACAGCTTATAACGTTTATATGGATGGAAATCTGAAAACTACGGTAAGCTCAACCTCAACGACTATTTCAGGACTGACTCCTTCTACTACTTACAGCTTCTATGTTGTAGCGAAGGATGCAGCAGGAAATTCGTCATCAAACAGCTCAACGGTTTCCGGTACTACCAATTCAGGAGGTACTACTCCAGGAACCAACTGTGCCAATGAAACTTTTGAAACCATTCCTGCAGCCAATTCTACCTATACAACCAGAACATGGAGCAATGGAGGAATCTCATGGACAGCAACGGATGCAAGAACTGATCAGACTATTAACAATAAAGCTATTACAGTAAGAAACGGGTCTTTAACTTCCGGCAGTTCAGCAAACGGTATTGGTTCTTTAACAGTAACTACACAGCTTAAATTCTCAGGAACAAATGGAACTTTTGATGTAAAAGTAAACGGAACAACCGTAGGAACTGTTCCTTACAGTACTTCATCTACAACTACTACTATCAACAATATCAACCTTTCCGGGAATGTAGTGGTAAGCCTGGTTAATAATTCAACAAGTAACAGAGTGGCTATTGATGATCTTGCATGGACATGCTATTCCGGATCAAGTGCAAGAATGGCTCAAAATACGGCTGTAGAAACAACTTTTAACAGTTTTAAAATCTCTCCTAATCCTATTACCAACCAGGAGATTTTTGTAAAAGGAGATCTTCAGAAGGTAAGAAAAGCTGAGATTTATACCCTACAGGGGAAAGTTCTTCAGACGATTGACCAACCTTTCAGAAATGGAAATTCTATCAGAACCATAAATCTTGGTCAGGGAGTTTATATTCTGAAACTGGATCAGGTTACGATGCAGTTTTTGGTAAAATAATTCAAATACTTATTTAAATATAAAAAATGCCGGTCTTTTTAGACTGGCATTTTATGTTTTTAAAACTCAACATTTTTTTAATTGACAGGATTTTTTAACGCAGAGATTTTATTTTTTAATGTTTTATTTTTAAAGAGCAAAGAAGGATCAGCAAGCTGATTTGACTAAGCGAATGTTATAGAGAGATTTTATCCAGATCCGGATATCCCGATCCTTTCAGAAGGTCTTTCCATTCTTTATTTTTAAATACAAAGAGATTGCAGCGGTATTCGTCCGGTCTGTTATCTATTTTGGTTTCGCAGTAGTAATAGAGTATATCTTTGTTTCTCCAGATCGCCACTTCCTGTCTGAGTTTGTTATGCGTCTGGATGATTTCATTATCTCTAACTTTTGATTCAAAACCTTCACGTATGGTATCAAAGCTGGGTTTCTGAAGTGTTTTGTTCAGATTATCCAGAAGTGCAGTTTTTTCCTGCTCTGTATAAATATCAAGCTGATACATTCCCAATTCATCTTCTTTTTCATTGGCAAGAGGACCTATTTCCTGATCAACCTTTCCGAAGTGTAAAATTACTTTATTGGTATTTTTATTATACTTTCCTTCCAGATCTATTCCGTTGAAGTGTAATAGTTCTTTTGATGAAAAAGCCAGTTTTTCATTTCCGATGAGGGTAACTTCACTGCTACGTACGGCTTCTTTGGCTGTTGCTCCGGCAGATTTTAAAATTTCATTAATATTCTGACCTACAGTAATTTTGGCAAGATTAAAGGGTTCTGTCTGCGTACTTCCCTGTGTTTCAACCAAAGCTTCAGTTTCTTTATTTTTCTGATGGCCGCATGAAGCAAGTCCCCAACAGATCATTGACAGTACTATATATTTCAATCCTTTCATAATGTTAGTGTTAGTAAGCAGTTCTCAATAATAAAACAGAAAAAAGTGGATTCAAGTATCCGGAATCTGTTTTTTTATTTCTTCATCCTTTTAAAGGCTTATTTTTAATTCATATACTTATACCACGGAGAAGCCGGAGGTGTGGGATATTTTAATCCAAAATTACTGATTCTGTTTGTCTTTAATTATTTTAGACCAATCGGTAAACATTTTAGTAATGGTATTGGCATTGATTAAACTGAAAATAAACATTCCGGTAAAGACGGTAAGCCAGCAATATGCTAATTTCACTCCATTTTTGTCTGTAATAAAGAAAAGTACAAATATGGTGATCGCTCCAAATATAAAAGTAAAAAGCAATGTATACATCAACACATGAATGATGTACATATTGAATTTAAGCTTTCTGAACATCCAGCCTATCAGGGCAACGGGGATAAATAATAGCAGAGGTACGAACATCGCCCCGAAGATAACAACTTCAGGATAATCTGTAATTCTGTCCTCCAGTCCGAAGAAGGTGTTAAAACTGAACCCCATCATAATGTTTCTCGGCATTGGTTACCTCCAGTAAAGTCTTGTCTTTATATCCTAACATTTTCGCCAGTATAACATTGGGAAATTCATGGATTCCTATGTTATAAAGGTTAATACTGTCATTAAAAAATTCTCTTCTGTCTGCTATTTTGTTTTCCAGATCGGAAACTCTTTTTTGCAGCTCCAGGAAGTTATTATTAGATTTCAGCTCGGGATAGTTCTCTGAAACTGCAAAGAATGAAGAGAGTGCTTTTGAGGTTTCGTTGGCAATTTCGGTTCTTTTATCTGCATCCGTACTGTTATTGTAAAAAGTTCTGAGCTCTGTAAGGCGGGCCAGAAGCTTTTCCTCATAATTCATAAAGTGTTTGGCTACGGTGACAAGATTGGGAATCTCATCTGCACGTTGTTTCAGCACCACATCAATATTTCCGTAAGCTTTTTCAACATTAAATTTGAGCATGACCAATTTGTTATACAGATTGATCAAAAAACTGATAATAACTACTCCTAACAGGATAAGTAATATGATTGCGACCGTCTGATTCATTATTGTATGAGTATATAAATAATTATTAAAAGGATGATGGAACAGGTAAACATAAATGACCTCAGCAATGGCTGATATTTGTTCCAAACACTGATTCCTGATGATGAAGTAATCCCGAGAACTTTATAATAGTCGTCTTTTCTAATGAAAGGTGTCCCGTTTTTAGAATCGGCATATCCCACCAAAAGCATTTTCTGCCCGTCTTTTATAAGGGTTTCTTTGTATCTTTTGCCTCCGTGGCTGCTTATATTGGTTTCTCCCAACAAAACCAGTTCTATTCCTTCAGGTTCTACTTCTATAATTCCTGTATCATCTTTCATCTGAAAAATATTACATTGGGTTTCCCTGTGAATGATGCTGTATGTTTCTTTACCGTCTGAGTCTCGCCCAATATTTTCGATGGTATAATAATATCCAATGCATTCTTCATTCTTCACCGGTGAAGATAAGGGATTTTTCATGATCAGGCTACCTTCAATCTCTACTACTCCTTTGGCTACGGAATGGATCTTTGAGGTGGGAAGAGAGGACTGCAGACGTAAAAAACGTTTTGCAGCATTAGGCTTCATTACTATGATAAATATGAATATAAAAAATAATAAAGGAATAAGAATGATGGCTTTTTCGGCATAGCTGTCATAATTATTTGCAATTTCATAAGCATATTCATGCAGTGGCATTTTGTCCTTGAAAATAACCCATAGAATAAAATAAATAAAGCATACGGCTATTATTCCTAAAATGATATATGCAATGTACGGCCTTTCTTTTTTTATTCCCATCTGTTCTGTTCTCAAATCCAGGAAAAATACATGACTGTTATTCCGATATTTTTACTTTTCCCTAAATTACATCAGATTCATTTAGTTCATGTATTTATACCACGGAGAGGCCGGAGGCGTGGGATATTTTAACCCGAACACGGCATTATTACGGTAAGCTTCTTTGGTCACGGAAATGTATTTATTTCTTATTTTCCCATCATCTTCAATGGAAATACTTAGTATGGAATAATTTTTTCCATCATCCCAGAAGAAAGAAGTTGGATAAGTAAAGGCATTTTTTTGATTTTGATCCCATGAAACTTTTTCGGGAGAAAGTTTTTTCAATTTTTCAAAAATAGGTTTTACAAGTTTGATATCTACAGTTGCTTTATCCGTGATAGAAGCTGTAGGATTTCCATGTTTTTTTACTATTTTTTCTACAAATTCCAAAGAGTATTTTTCGGCAGCATTGGTGTCAACAGCCCCTACTTTTCCTTTGTATACTGTAATTCTTGTACCCATCGTATTATCTAAGGGTATATTTCCATACGTTATTCCTTTGTTTTCATCAGCATAGTATTGAATGATGTCTGCTTTTGCGGCATCTTTCATAAATAAATCTTTGTTTTCAAAGTCATATTTTTTTGCGTCATCGCCTAATGAAACTGATGAAAGGTCAAATGATTTATTTCCACAACAGATATTGATCAATACTACAAAAATCAATATCAGAACTCTCGCTTTTTTCATACTATTTTATATTTTGATGATTACTATAATTCGCTATTTTTTATTATATGTTTGTTTTTAAACTATTCTTTATGATTTCAAATATATGAATACTATACAGGAAATATTAATGAAAATAAGCAATAATGCAAGTCTGGAGGACAGGGCTATTCTTTTTTTCATGGGATATGATGTGGTGTAGGTAGAAATTAATGAAGCAAAAAATGCAGCAAATCCTGTAAAAATACAACCTGCAGCAAACATCACCCAATCCAGCTGAAGAGCATTTGTACTATCCTTCCCTGCTTTATCTGTTATCTTTAGTTTCTGTCCCATAGCAGGTGGATGATCACTTGTAATATCCAGTGTTTTTGTTACCTTTTCCCCATTGGCGCCTGTATATTCTACTTTCGGAAAGAAAATCACCTTATCTCTGTAGGTAGAGGTTGAAAAGTTTTTAAACTTTGTAGTTTCTTTTTTGTATCCCACTACTGTTGCTTCATATTGCGGCTCATCAAAGCTTCTGTAAGCCTTTTCCCAGAAAAAGGTGTATGAAAGTACCAATGTCATTGCATTAACAGAAATAATAATGATTGAAATGATAAAAAGAAGGAAGGCTTTCTCCAAAAGACCTTCTTTTTTTCCTGACTGATCTCTGTTCGCAGCAAATTTCGTGAAGATTTTATATCCTTTATACAGAGAAAATATGATAATAATTGCTGTAAAATATCCTAAAAAAGTCATTTTCAATGATTAAATAATACTGAACCCTTTTTCTTTTGTTCTCATATGAAGTTTCACTTCCATTTCTATATTACTTTGTTTTTCAATATCGGGGCTTTTGAATTGCAATGGTTGTGAGCCGTCTTTTCTCATCAGCCTTACTAATTTTCCATATCCCATTATCTCAAGCTGCAGATCTGATTCATGAAGTTCTTCCACTTCCAGGTTCTGAGAAAATAATTGTCCTGCGCTTTCCACAAAGCGTTTCTTTCTTTCTTCTGTATAATATAAAGCTTGTTCCTGCAGTTTCATTTTGTCCTGTGACATTTCCAGATATTTTCCGGCATTATGGCTTTGAAGTACTGTTCTGATCTGCTTATAATATTTAAAAACATCACTGAAAAGGTCTTCTTCTTTGATGTCTTTCAAATCTACTGAATTTTGCCATCCATCCAGTACAAAAGGAAGCTCGACTTCTATTTCACCTGCGATTTCAAAATGAGGATATTTGATATTGTCACTCAGACCGTCCCATGGAGATTCTATTTTGGGATGAAAAGCAGATCGTGAAGCCTTCCAGTTATCAAGCTCTGCACAGAAGAAATCGATGGACATCATATCATCTTCATCCAAGATATTTTTTCCTAAACGAGGATACATTTTCCCGGTCACTTTATATTTCCCACTCTGAAGCAATGCCTGATTGATCATAGTATCACCTCCGAATCCTCCTTCTTTTGTTTCGTCTCCGTACCAGTCTATGACAGGAACATCATTTATATAGATGGTGCCTGAGCAGTACAGTCTCGGATATACAGAATATAATGTTTTTTTTAAATTATGCATACGTCAATTTAAGTTAAATATTTTTTTTCCAGGTAGAAAGTTTCTTCTTTTATTGCTTTTTCTTCTACTTTAAAATTACTTTTCCACCAGCCGACTTCTCCTTCTATTTCTACTGAAAGAACTACTCCTGAGAATTTCAGGATCGGCTGTATGAATAATCCTTTAGAATCGGAATCCAGTACAATATCTCCTCCAAAGTAAGAATCGGCTTTTGCAGCGGCTTTAAAAGTCATAATCGGTTTTGATTTGGTTCCTTTAACTGTTCCGATTTCGACACTTACACTGAGTTCAATGGTGGCTCCCATTTTCCCTCCAATAGTGGTTTTCCCCTGCATATTGATCCCGTTGATGCTGTCAATTTTCAGGGCATCTACCATTATTTCCAATTCACCATAGAACGTTGCTGTAAAGGTTACCGAAGCTCCTAGTTTTTCTAATCCTCCACGGAATTTATTAATAATTCTTGCGGCAGCTGGATTTCCTGTAGCTCCATAAGAGGCTGCAGCAATAGCAGCTCCCAGAATATCTATGACTACTTCAGCTCCGATCAAGGGTTTAAAGCCAAAGCCTACTTCACCAATTACGCTGAGTGTATTTCTTTCGTTTACTCTTTCCAGATACCATTTTCCTACGACTGTAAATTTTGGATATCTCATATTGAAACCTACCGGTATTGCTGTTTCTTTTGCCGCACTTTGAGCATAGTTGATTGCATTTTGGACAATATTTACAGCAGTGGCAATCATTCTTGCTACCAGTTTAATTTTATCTGCAAATTCATTAGTAAAGCTTCTCTTTTCTCTCCCGGCATCCCATTCAGCAGATAGTCCTACTCCTATTGAAATCGGAACTTTTCCGGTTTCATTCATTCTCATTCTGTTGTATCCTGCCTGCCTGGATTTTTCCTGGTGTTTTGCATAAACAGATCCAGGCGGCATATTGGCCGCTTTATAATTGGAAACATTCACCAAAAACTCAAGAGCGAGTTCCCATTTAATATCGGGATAAGCTTTGATCAGTACTGTAGTTCTTTTTTCGTTACTAAAATATCTACAGCTATGAACATGCAAATGAAACTGATTCGGATTGGTTGCTGAAGGCCAAATATATTCTATTGGATAAACATTGACTCTGGACAGGTTTGAATATACACCATAACTAAATGAAGGAGTAGTAAATGTTTTCACCGTATCTCCTTTATCTATTGCCTGCCCTACGTCTACAATCAGAGCTTGTTTTTTATGTTTTCCTTTACTGTCTCTGAAACATTCATTGGTTTGAAAACCTGTAATATCAATGATCAGATTTTTCTTTGTAGACACGCTGGGAGCTGTCACTTCATAGTTTACCGTTTGTGCATCATGGGCATTGAATACAAATGAGATATCTACTCTACGGTTGTTTTCGTAGTCTTTCTCATTTTTATATTTAATATTATCTCTTCCCATTTTATCATCGGTAGGATCTACTTCTCCTTTTCCTACTGAGATTATTCTTCTGGGATCTAACCCTCCGTCTGCAAAGAATTTTTTGACAACGTCTGCTCTTCTTTGGGAAAGTCCTCTGTTATAATTTTCTTTTCCTATAACGCAGGCATAGCCACTGAGATTCATTGTGGAATCTTTATGCTCCAGAAGGAATTTGAGTACATTATTCAGAATTGCGACTCCGTCTTTGTCAATGACTGTGGAATCAAATTTATAAAAAATCGTTCTTTGAATATGCTCCTGTAATGCAGCAGATTTTATCAGTTTGACACCATTCCCGTTGTCAAAGACTTTAACGGTTGTATTGCTGGCCTGACCGTCCTTTGTTTCATTTTCAGTAATCTTTATCACTTCAAATTTGCACGGCTCTAGTCTTACAGAGTTTACATCTGGTTTATAGACTTTGGTTGGTGTCTGATTCTGAGCTCCGTTGGTATTGGTAGTGGCTATTTTATTCTTTACATTCAGATAGATGGCATGAAGATCATCACCCAGCTTGTCTTTGATGTATTGTTTTGATGCAGTATCTTTTACTTTAACGTAGAATTCTTCCACATTCTGAATGTTGTCTACATAGGCCATCCATGCAAAAGTATTCTCCATTTTCACATTTACCTCACCATCTATTACCTGTACATTGTTGTAGGTGTGTACCAGTTTATCTTTTTTTGCAGACTGCTGGTTCCATAGCTCAATACTGAGTGTATTTCCGTTCAGCCCTTCTGTCATCAGGTTCAGGTGAACAATGTGTCCATAGGAAATATACTCTGCCTTTTTGTTGTTTTTAATACTCTTGCTGTTTTTCTGTGTAGACCATTTACTGCTTACAATTTTGGGATCACACCAGCCTTTTACATATATTCCTGTATCATTTTTTGGGTCTCTCACTCCTGACAGACTGGCTTCAATATAAAACTGATAGCTTCCACAGAACTGTTTTCCTATTAAAAACTTATATCCGGTAGCAGAGGTTATCTGATTGATGATAATTTTTTTACTGTTGTTCTGCCTCATCCAGGTGAGAGGTTTCTTTTTGTCTGCATCTGTAGTGCCTGGTAACCATTCGCCCACTCCAAACTGCACCCACTGATCCGGCTTTATCGTAACCCTTTGTCCTAATACAGACATTTTAGGGTAATAAAGCCCACTTACAACTTTTATTTTCTTTACGCCTTTTGCCATTTTTGTATCATTTAGATTGCACCATCCTGACCTCCTCCCGAAGGCTGTTCGTTATACATTTCTTCGGAATCCACCAACGGATTGATTTGCTGCTGGACGTCTTTATCTGCATTTTTAAAGTTCTGCTGGCTGGCTTCTGCTCTCTGCCCGTGGTCTATAATCTCAATGCATGGAGTTCCGGCAATAGCACATACGGCTTTGCTGTCTTCTACAATTATATATCCGCCATTGCTGAGCTGTACTTTATCATAAAACTTCTGCCATTCTGTAACCATGATCTTGCAAGGTGGCGGCGGAACTCCCATTTTGGTACAGTTTCCGAATGTGTTTTTTTCAAATGTAGCTGCTCCTATTTCTTTCGTGGTGACGATGAGTTTTTTGGAAGCGCTTTTATCATTGGCATATTCTTTTTGGTGTGTAAGTACTTTCAGCTTGTCCGGAGCCTGCCCGAACTGGCATTTGCACATGGCGCCCTGTACTACAATATGTTTTTCTGCCATATTAATTTTATCTTTAGTGAAATGGTAATTTAGTTTTTATCAATTCCTGAAACTGATACTGAAATCTTTTTTTCTTCCTGCAGCATGATACTGCATTCCAGGTAAAGAGATTCCGGAAGTGAAGTTTCTCCTTTCATATAGCTTATGAGTCTGAAAGTTCCTTGTTCATTCATCACAGGTTCGTCTTCTATAATCAATGAAAAAGGTGATCTTCTTATAAAATCATCAATGTCTCTTTCTTCATATAATTTCCCTGATCCTTCTACAGTAATCAGACCTGTTTCTCCTTTTATCGGATCTGTTTGCAGCTTAATTTTGTATTTGGGTTCAATAGCGTTGTCCACTACCGGAAAAGTTGATGTCATTTCTGTCGTATAATCCGTTCCGAAACGTTGGTAAATCCCAAAGAACAAAGCCCGGATGAAATAATCATTTTTAAGGTAAAGATCTATTGCTTCAGGCTGGCTGATTACTTTTTCAATCTTTCCGCAGTATTCGTCTACGGTTTCGCCCTCAAATTCTTTATATAATTCTTCTTTTACAGCCGGCCATCTTTTGATAAATACCTCAGCATTTTCTACTGCTTCAAATTTCCCCTGTTCATCTGTACTGATCTGTAAAGGATATAAAATCTCAGAGGTTCTGTACGCCAGCAGATCTGCAATTTCATTGACTTCTTCTTCATTGAGATAAAGATTAGATGTTCTGTCTATCTCAAAAAAGTGGTGTCCTTTTTCTGTTTTCAGCCAGCGAACTGAGGTTTCATATTTTAATTCGCTTTTATCATCTCCTTTTTCAATGGTAATGACAACACTGTATTTCCGTACTGAAATTTCCGGCTGAAAAACGAGATTATTTCCTCTTCCGAATTTCACCAAATTGTTTTTATCTGCAACTGCCGTTCTCGGAATAAAAAGTTCTTTCTGCCCGTTAAGGTTGATCAGGATCATATCCTTAACATCGCAATGATTATTGTGGAAGAGTTTTAATGTATCTTTATCCAGTCCGTACAGCGAGGCTATACTTTTTAAAGTTTCATCTTTCTGAACGGTATGTATATTATATTTCTGCATAAAAATGTTCCTGCTTCAATTTCTTTCTTTATATTTTTTATTTTATTAAAAATGAATAACCCTTGTTCTGTTAGGTCTTGGATCCATACCAATACCTTCTCTTCTTGCTGACCAGTGAAGATATTCATGGCGAAGTTTTCTTAAATCATCCTGTTCCTTTACTTCTTTCTGATAAGCTGTCTGACGGTTTTCCGGGATTTCGTTTCCTCCATAGGCATCCCGCAGGGCTTTATAATGTTTGAAAGAGTAAGGCTTGCCATCTCCCATCACGTAAGTTCTGAGACGGTCTTTTATTCCTATTAAAAACTGATCATCCAAAATAGAATATTTATCGTCTGTCAGTTTCTTTATGGTTATAGGAAGATTTTTATCAATGCCATATTCCGCCATAAAATGCAAAGGAATGTAGCTGTATGTCTTCAGCAGCTTGCGTGTTCCTCTTAGTGATAAATAGAATCCGGGGGTAATGGTGAGCTCATCTTTATGATACCATCCTTCTGTTTCAAGCTCTGTTTTTAATGCTTTTAATTTGGTACTGGTAGTCCATGAAGTTTCAACTTCTTCCCACGTTTCCTGTCCGTTTTCGTAAGCTCCACCTACATCACAGTGTACCCCGGGGAATGTTTTTTCAGTTCCGATATGTACTCTCGTAAGGTCAAAATTTTCCCTGTGTTCATCTTCTGCAGTAAAGTGAACTACAGTCTGTGCTTTTCCGATATCATTCAGGCTCAGTTCTTCAACGTCATTGCTGAAATTAGGTACTGGTGACAGGTATTTTGAATAGGAAGAAACGGTATCGTAAATTCCCAGGAATCTTACTTTTAAAACATCTACTTTTAATCCTGCTTCTTCAAGTTTAAGGCCTAAATGTCCCCATTTTGGAAGTTCTTCTGAAGCTACCCCTTTTCCATCGTCGTCTGAATAAGTAGTAACGGAAACGGCTTCGTTGGCAACTGTACGTGAGGTGGCTTTATATTTTGCTTTTCCAATTTCGTATACAAAATTACGGGCAGCAGCAGCTCCACGGCTGAATCCGAAAACATCAAAAGTAAGCACAGCAATTTTATCAGCTTTCTTTTCTGCTTTAATGGTTTTTACCTTTTTTACAATTTCTTCGCAGCCTTTTCTTACCTTCGATCTGATCCCGGTTTCTCCTGTTCCAAAAGCATATCCCAACGTAGCATCTCCTTCTTTATCCTGAGTACCGATGCCTTCTATATAGATTCCAAAGTTTTTATCATAGTTATCCCACATACGGGCTACATTACTCCAATCATTGTTGTAACTGGTATTGTCTGTAGATTTACCACCATGTTTTTTATGGGCATCAGTCTCTCTCTTTCTTTCGTCTGTATTGGTTTTATTATTCAGGGTTCCGTCAAAAAAAATCCCAATGGTAATATCCAGTACTTCCTCTTTGGATACAGATGGTGTATAACTTCCAAATTGATTGTTGTGCATAGTTCTTGTTTTTAAATTGACTGAGTGAACGCTATGATTCTATCTTTCGGGATACCCTTATTTTTGCTTTAGTAACAGCTAGTTTTTCTTTTTCAGATTCCAGAAACACTAAAATTTTAGTATTGTCTTCGTTTACTTTAATGGTAAGATCAATATTTTTATCCTTCCCTAATTTTTGAAACAAATCAAATATTTCTTTATCATCAAAAGCGTCTATCCATACTGCATACCTGTTGTTGTTTTTATCTTTCCAGTAAAAACCACAGAATCTTGGTACCGCTCTGCTTTTATAGGTATTATCTTTCAAACTCTGATCAAAAAGATTTTCCTGTTCTCCGTTATAATTGGTAAAACCAAAATCTATCCATACTGCTCCTTCAGGAAGAACTACTGAAGGTTTCCAGTTGTATTTTTCTCTGTAGGTTGTATAGATGTCCGCTGCAGGATATCCTTCTTTTTCAATTTTCTCACGAATTTCTGGCTTGAATGTCTTGTAAGAAGGATCTTTCAGCATTCTGTCTGCAAAACCTTCTTTCAGCATATACTGAGCATTATCATATGCTTTTTCTTTGGTAATAACAGTATCGTGAGCCTGGAAAGCACCTATTTCTCTCTGGTTACCAGCACCCTTCATCCAAATCACCACTCTGCCCTGTGGAGCTAATCCTACGACAAATGAGTTGTATGTAGATTTTTTTTTCGTATCCTGATCTACAAATCCTTCATCAAAAAGGCTTTTTATCTTTTCTTTGTCCAGGTTCCATTTTCCGGTATAGAATTTTTTTTCTACCAACGAGTACCATGTGAACTCCAGCTCATGGGGAGCATTCATTCTTTCGGTGGTTACGTTCATCGTTCCTCCTTCTTTTCCCCATCCTGTATTCTGTGTTCCCCAGATCGCATCAAAACTGTAGGTGAAATCATCAGCCACAATAGCTCCTTCATACACTTCCATTGGATATTCCTGTGGGGCAGAAACGGTTCCCAGCCAACTGTATTTTTCTTCCATTTTTTTATTCTGACAATTCGTTAATGAGAAACAGCATACTATAAAAAGAATCAGTATGTTATATTTACTTATGACCATGGGACATAATCTTCTTGTTACTCGCTAAAACCAGATTATCTCTGTGTGCTTCCACATTGATTTTCTTTGCTATTTTTTCAACCTTTTTTCCTACACTCAGGTGATAGGAATCTTTTACTGTTATGCGCAGATTGGTTGCTGTTTTTATGATGGCCATATCAGAAAAGTTTTGATTTTTCAGCGCTGTTGAATTCTACTATCTTTCCACTCTGCATGGTCATATTTTCCAGTTCGCTGAACATAGAAATTTCACCTGCTATTTCATTGGATGTTTCAGATTGTCTCTTGAATTCTTTTTCAATCATTTCTGTTCGGGTATCGGAAGCTTCCGTAATGTCTCCTGAAGCCGTAAGTTTCATATCTTTTCCTGCTATAGAAACAATATTGTCATTTGCAGTACTGGTAATACTTGCTCCAGCTCCTATTGAAATTTCTTTTCCTGCTGTGATATTGATATTGTCACCAGCATTTAAAGTAAAGTTTTTAGGTGCTTTCATACTGATATTGCCCTGTCCGTCCATGAAATAAGTATTGCCACTCGGATCCAGAATGGTTACACTACCTTCTTCATCATTCATTAAAATTCTGATTCCACTTCTGGTTTGGATAGATTTCAGATGATTGTTTACACCACCTCCTAAAGCGATTCCTCCATGGAACATTCCTCCCATTACGAAGGGTCTGTCCGGATGGCTGTGAACAAAATTAACCATCACCTGATCTCCCACTTCCGGAATAGCTACATATCCGCGGTTTTGGGTAATCTGGTCTGTTCCCCCTGCATCAGGGCTCATCATACGGATAAAGTGAGTGGTATCATTGGTCTGCCAGTCAAATCTCACCTGTATTCTTCCCTGTCCTTCGGGATCTGTATTAGAAATTACCGTTGCAGTCTGTGGTTCAGCTTTTGGAAGGGTATATTCCGGTTTTGGAAGAAAGCCAGTGTCTGCTGCTATCCCTATGAAGCTTCCATTGTAATGACCTATTGTGTCAATTTCATGTTCTGCTTCTGTAATCATGATTCTGGTGAAATAAGAAGTTTCATTAGAATCCTGTTTACGCATCTGCACATCTGCTACACATCCTGGATGCAGGAAAGGAACTGTTGTATTTCCTGAAACGGAAAAAACGTTGACAGCTTCGCTTCCTGATGCACTTTTCTGAGAGTATTCAACGTCAAGATGTGTGGTAGCTTTGATGGGAGCCATCTGTAAAGCCGGGGTTTTATAAATAGATTCGTTATGACTGTATGCTGTTTTTGCCAGATCACTCACATGTTTGATCGGGGTTGAACCGGAAGTCAGTCTTTCATTTTTATTACTGTTGTAACCGTAAAATTGTGGTTTGGTATGTACTGCTTTCAATTCCACTTTTATATCATTGGCACTGCTTCCGTAGGTAAGGGTTATGGGCTTGTTCTGAGCAGGAAGTTTTCCGAAGTGTAAGACTTCACCGTCATAGTAGAACTGTTCACCATAAGCTTCAGCCATTCTTGCCAGATAGTTGTAATGGGTTTCATCATACTGGCTGCTGTAGATGATTTGGGAAAAGTTATTCGCATCTACCCTGATATCAAAACGGCTTTTGTCAATTCCCTGTTTAATCACTTCTTCTGCAATGATTCCTACATTTACAGACTGCGTACCTCCAAAACTCTGGATATGTGGTGCTCCGTCAAGGAGAATGGTAGGACTGTATCCGGTAAGCACAATGTTTCCTAGGCTCATTTGTTCCTGGCTGAATCCTACTCCGGTAATCACTCCTACAAAGGTTCTTTCAGGACTGTTGTCTATATCTTTATAGGAAATAACAGCTGTAAGTCTTTTTCCAAGGAACTTATTGGCTTCTTCCAATGAATGGGTCTGTCTGTCTCCCAGGGTATCATGTGCCAGTGTCAGTGTAAATTCGTGGTGTCTTCTGGTGCTTTGTTTAAGCTTAAAATGCTTATAATACTTGATAATCTTCCCTTCTATGACAAGAGAAAGTTTTACCAAACGGTTGATACCTGTATGATGGTTTTCGGAAATACCATCTGCATTCTGCGTAGGACGAAAAGACGTCGCTTGTGATTTTCCAGGTGTATTTGACATATTTTTTAGTGATTTGATTAATTTTCTAACCGTTTATTCAACAGGACGGGAATTTAAAAATAAAAACAAAAGCTCCCACTGAATATAGTCTAAGGTAAAAAAAGACCGTCTTATTTAAGGACAGTCTTTTATCTTTTACTCATGAAAGACCTAGCTCATTGGCCAAAGTCCGTCATAAGATGAGTTTCCATATGTAATGCTTTCAGCACTTACTACAAAGCTGATCAGCATATTGTTACTGTCTATTGCATCAAAGTCTACTTCATGCTGGATAACATATCCGTTTTCCCATTTCAAAGAAATCAATGTTCCTTCTTCGTGAGATTTATTGAAGTTTATTTCTCCGCTTGTAGGTTTATATTTACTGTTCAGCAAACTTTCTAAAACATCAGATTTTTCTGTTGCTTCAATAGTTACTTTAATCAATGCGTTTGACGGATCAGATGCTACACGTCCTGATATGTCTGTAGATCTTGATACGCTGTAGTTAAGCTTTAATAACTTTTGACCTTCTCCTCCATTGAATTTTAAGATTCCTCTTGAATTTCCTGCCATATTCTTAAATTTTAATCATTAACAACTGTTCCCAGATATAGGATTTATATAACAAAGATAGACTTCATGTTCTAATTTAAAAAGTTTTTATGGCACTGTTTCATAAATTGTAGTAGTTCTACGACATTTATCAAATTTTGAATTAAAAATCAATTTTAGAATTTTAAACTAAATTACCTTGTTTTTAATTGAAATTTTTCTACAAAATCCTTTATAATCCCACATGCACAGGAAACCAAAAACAATCACTTTATTCAATATCAATCATTTAGCATTTTTTTGTGACATCAATAGTGTTTATATCCATACCCAATTACCATAATAATAAGGTTAATGATTACCATACCCATTAAAATATTGCTGTATTTTCTTTTTTTGTCGATAAAACTCAGGCCCAGGGTAAAAAAAAACAATAATAAGGTATATACGGCAGGATACATGTGAAAAGCTTCAGAAAACTTTCCTTCAAACACCAATACAATTGCTCTCTGGGCGCCGCATCCCAGGCATTCCACTCCAAGGAATTTTTTGCTGGGGCAGGTAAGCATAAAGTCTTCGATATCCATTACTGTGGTTTTGTCAACTATTTCTGTAATTAAGAAGAGATTTTGGCTCTGGTATACTGATGTGGAAAAAAGCAGTCTTCTTTCATCTCAAAAGACCCCTGAACGGCAATATATGGATTTCTAAGAATTTCTCTTGCCACAAAAACAAGATCGGCATCACCTTTCTGAAGGATTTCTTCAGCCTGCTCTATTTTGGTAATCAATCCTACTGCTCCTGTCTTTACACCGGCTTCATTTCTCACCTGTGATGAAAAAGGAACCTGATAGCCATCGAAAACCGAAATTTTCGCGCCATGGATATTGCCGCCGCTGGATACATCAACAAGGTCTACAGCATGTTCTTTCAAAATTTTTGCCAGTTCCACACTGCTTTGAATATCCCAACCATTCTCTGCATACTCCGTTCCCGAAATTCTTACAAAAAGGGCTGTATTTTCATTCAATTCTCCATTAACAGCATCTACAATTTCGATCAGAAACCTGATTCTGTTTTCAAAGCTTCCCCCATATTCGTCTGTTCTGATATTGGATAGCGGTGACAGGAACTGATGGATCAGATATCCGTGTGCCCCATGAATTTCAATAACGTCAAAACCAGCTTCTACAGCTCTTCTTGCTGCTTTTTTAAAATTCTGAACCTGCTCCTTTACCTCATCTGTAGTGAGCGTATGCGGAATTCTTTCCGTCGGGTGATACGGAATAGGGCTTGGTGCAACGGTTTCCCAGCCTTCTTCAATAGAAATCTGCAGGTTATTCCATGTTGAGCCTTTCCTTCCGGCATGAGCCAGCTGAATTCCTATTCTGCTTTCAGAGTTTTTATGAACAAACTCCACAATCCTTTGTAATTTTTCTGCCTGCTCATCATTCCAGATTCCCATGCAGTGATTGGTAATTCTTCCTTTAGGTTCTACTCCCGTAGCCTCTACAATCAACAGACCTGTACCCCCTTGTGATCTGCTTCCGTAATGTACGAAATGGAAGTCATTGGCTTCTCCGTTTTCACATGAATACATACACATGGGTGACATTACCCATCTGTTTTTTAACTCTACATTTCTAAATTTTATTGGTGTATATAACATTGTACTCTTTAAAAAAATTGAACTTTTCACCGGAAGAATAAAATATTGCCCACCTCATTAAAAAGAACTAATTTTACCCCCCTTTTTTAGTCTACAATATATGAAAAAAGATATACAGATCAGTTACGAATATTTTAAAAATAGCAGTGAACTGAGCACCATAGAAAATACATTATTTGAAAGAGCCAAAGAGGCTCGTGAGAATGCTTATGCCCCTTATTCTCAATTTCTGGTAGGATGTTCCGTGTTATTGGAAAGCGGAGAAATCTATTCCGGGAATAATCAGGAAAATGCCGCTTATCCATCCGGACTCTGTGCAGAAAGAACTACTCTTTTTTGGGTAGCCGCCAACTTTCCAAATGTGAAAATAAAAAAGATCTTTGTGGTGGGAGGTCCTAAAGAATTTCATGAAAATAATCCTCCGATTCCTCCTTGTGGAGCATGCCGTCAGAGTCTTATCGAATATGAGACAAAACAAAATGAGAATATTGACCTTTATTTCTCCAGTATGAATGAAGAGGTTGTAAAAGTGCAGGCAGTGAAGGATCTGCTGCCATTTTATTTTGATTCTTCATTTTTGTAATAATTAGTGTATTGTGTAGAAAGGCACAAAGATTTTATCTCTGATAAATTTAAAGAAATTTCTACACCGTGTCAAGGTTTAAAACCCTGACACGGTGTGATAAAAGAAAACGAACTTCACATTTCAGCATAAAAAAGACTGTTTCGTAATTTGAAACAGTCTTGTTTTTTTTCTATTCTTCGTCTTCATCTTCATCCCCATCGTCTTCATACTGCTCCAGATAGTAGCTAAAGCTAAAGTCTTCTACTTCGTATTCGGCATCTTCAAGAGTGGTCAGCAGATCTTCAAAAATCTCCAGCTGATCTACGGTCATGTTTACGAATTCCAGATGGAGGGGCATTTCTATTTCTCCGGTGATGGTGTCAGACAGTGCATCAAGATTATCGCCAAAATGTTCAGGAAGCTGAATTTTTTCCTTTAACTGAGCGTAAAAATCTTCATAATCACCTATGTCTGTAAAATCTATATATACTGTCTTCATATTGAACTAAATTTCCAATTTTTATTGATTAAAAAAGTTTTGCATTTTTTGCAGAAATCCGTTTCTTGATTAGAAATCTATCTCTGTGTAAATATTTTTCAAAATTAATATTTATAATAATTTAAATGCAAATTATACACTGGTCATTGCGAGGAACGAAGTGACGAAGCAATCTCAAAAAACATCCATAATATTTTCAACATCCTCCGCAAGGTCTTTCCATAATGGATTCATACTGTTTATCAGATCTAATTTCTTTTGTCTCGAACCAGCTTTTATCTGTTTTTCTCTAAATATAGCGTCACCTATCTCCTGAAAAGCTTCCCAATACACCAAAATATATAAATTATATCTCGAGGTAAAGCTTTGTGAGTAATATGATTCCTTATGCTTGAACTCGTTTAGGCAGATTTGAAGTAACTCCTGTATAAAGAGTTGTATGATTTTTATTAGTCATGATATAGACAAAACCTGCTTTCAACTGTGATTATTTTTTTAAAGATCGCTTCGTCACTTCGTTCCTCACAATGACAATTTGTTATTTACACATTATTGTTTCTCAAAGCTCTTATAATGATTTTTGGTAAGGTATACTTCCCCATTTTGGGTATAAATGATACGGTCAGCATTTCTTCCGCCGCAATGATAGTTTACATCTGCTTCAAAGTACCTTTCGCCATCAGGCAACCGCCCTTCTCTGTTTCCGAATTTATCTCCGCCAATCGCTTTTCCGGGAATTACGTCACAAAGGTTTCCCTGGGAAGGATTCCATCCTTGTTTTCTGGCTTCATTTTTAGTGATATAATAATCCGGAAGTTGATGATTCTGCTTCACGTAGCTGATCACCGTCTTTTCTTCTGTCAGTTGATCAATAGATACCTGAGCTGATGAATTTCCATTATTGGATGCACCATTCGGGGAGGTACTGCCATAGCTCACTGTTTCCTTTTTTACAGAACCTGCATGATCTTTCTTATCTTCAATAAAGTTCCTGTAAACATACATTACAGCCATTCCGAAAAGGAGTCCCAGGCATATAAAAAATAAGGATCTTATTTTACCGTTCATAACAATAGTTGTTTAAATGTGACAATTTACCCATCAGGCAGCGCATCGTTTATTGCTAAATGATGACACTGCTGAACTGGTACATTTTATTATGCTCTCCATTCTTCAGGAATATCACAAACCGGAATAGGATCCATTTTATGTTTGGCAGCTTTATGCATTCTGTCAAAAATCTGGAATACTTCCTTATCTCTTCCTTCGTAGTCATCAGCCGTTTTTGTTCCGTATTCTTTCTGGATTTTTTCCAGTTCCGGATACGTAGCCCCAATCTGCTGTTCGTCCGTTCTGTCTACATCCCAAAGTCCGTCTGTAGGAATAGCTTCCTGAATACTCTTGATCAGATTCAATCCTTTGGCAAGTTTATATACTTCAGTTTTATAAAGATCTGCAATGGGAGAAACATCTACTCCACCATCTCCGTATTTTGTATAAAAACCTATTCCGAAATCTTCTACCTTATTTCCTGTTCCACATACCAAAAGACCGTTCAGCTGTCCGTAATAGTAAAGAGTAAGCATTCTCAGGCGGGCTCTTGTATTCGCAAAAGCAAGTTTCTCGTTAGGATACAGATCATCTTTTACATCAAAAGTTTTATACAATTCTTCAAAAGCAGGTGTAAGATCTACAGACATTGTTTCTACATTGGGGAATCTGGATTTAAGGTCATTCATATGATCCTGTGCACGGTCTACCTGATCTACTTTCTGACGAATCGGCATTTCGATCAGTAATGTTTTCAGGCCTGTCATTGCTGCTAAAGTAGAAACCACTCCGGAATCTACTCCTCCGGAAACTCCAATTACATATCCGTTTACTTTGGCATTTGTCGCATAATCTTTTAACCAGCTTACAATATGATCTATCACTTTTTGTGTCTGCATTGTTTATATTTTTTTAGTCTATTCCAAATTCCTGAGGGTATTTCACCACTCCTTTTTTATTTTTTAATCCGTCTTTTATCAATTCTACAGCCATTCCGTTTTCTTCCGGAATATCGAATGGAAAAGAAATCCCAAAATTACTTGTTTTTTTGTAACCAAAGCGCGGATAATAATTTTCATGTCCGATCAATATTACAGATTCATATCCCAATTCTTTGGCAATATGGTGTCCCTGAAGAATCAATTTCCCGCCGATTCCCTGATTTTTAAATTCAGGTTTTACAGAAACAGGAGCCAGTGCAAGAGATTGGAAAGATTCTCCATCACCTTCAATTGTAATTTTTGTGAACAGAATATGTCCTGCAATTTCACCATTCCCATCTTCTGCCACTAATGACAATTCCGGAATAAAAGCACTGGACAATCTTAATTTTTCAACAAGAAACTGTTCCTGATGATCGCTGTGTTCCATATCTCTGAAAGCTTCCTCTACAAGACTGAAAACTTTTTTATGATCTTTTTCTTCTTCTTTTCTAATAGTCATTACTCTTATATTTTTCACGTTTCAGTTCGTACCAGAAACAGACTCCGTCAGGTTCTTCAAACTCACTGGTTTTTTCAAATCCTAATTTTCTTAAAATATGATTAGACACCTCATGTTCAGAATGAGCATAGGCATAAATAACCTCAGCATTCAGGTCATTAAAACCATAATTCAGAGAAGCTATTCCGGCTTCCACAGCATATCCTTTTCCCCATGATTCCGGCAAAAAACGATATCCCAGCTCCAATACATTTTTGTAGCCATTGGTTTCATGGGTTAATAATTTCAATCCGCTCCAACCTATCAGAAGACCGCTTTCTTTCTCCACTACTCCCAGTCTTCCTACTCCATTTTCTTCATATTGTTTCTGAATCATGCTGATAACATTTCTAGATTCATTGATATCTGTCAATACCGGTACACCAATATATTTCATGACTTCCGGATTGGAGTCCAGCAGAAATATACTTTCAAAATCTTCATCCTCGAGTTTTCTTAATATCAGTCGCTCTGTTTCTATTTTCATACTCATTAGTTTTTATTCTTCAGCACCAAAAATAGTTACGTCTGTTTTTGTACCTTTTTTGATGTCTGTTTCTTTTATTTTATTTCCCATTACATTGAGGGTTTGTAAAGCAGGATTCCCGGAAATATCAATTTTTTGAAGCTTATTATGTTCTACATTCAGTTTCCTTAATACTTTGAACTGCGTAAGGTCAACTGTTTTTAATTGATTTAAAGATAATGTTAATTGGTCAATTTTTGGAATTCCATTCAGCGAAATACCTTCCAACAGATTATTGTCCAGATATAAAGAACTTAAATTTTTCAGATTTTCTGCTTTGAATGAGGAGATTTTACATCCTGTACAGGAAAACAATTCGAGTTGATCCAAGCTGTTTAGTACAATATTCGGAATCACATTATCATCCAGAATAATCATTTTCACATTTTTAAAAAAGTGCAGATCTTCTGTGGAAGTAATCCCTTTCTGAACAAGGAACAGGTTCGTAACCGTCCCAGCTTCCATGGGTTCAAGTATTCCGTTTCTATTCAGATCAAAATTTTCAAGTACAGCTTTTTCAAAGTTCTTATCTTTAAATTCCAGCTTTTGCCCATAGAAAAAAGAAAGTCCCAAAATAAGGCAAAGGGTTGTAATTATTTTAATTTTCATCATGAATTGTGTATTTAATCCTTATTTTTGTAAACTTAAATTCCATGTAAAAATAATGAAGATTTTTAGATATATTGCGCTTTCTTCTATTTTAGCTGCCGGACTTGTTTCCTGCAAAAAAGAAGCTGAAAATCAATGGAAGGTAGAAGTTAAAGAAACTGCCGAAAAAGTTGATGTAACAGATATCTCCAAAGAATTTTACAATCCGAATGTTCCGCTGGAGCAGTTTAAAACTCAGTTCCCATGGTTTCAGGGAAGTGTTTCAGATGCAGATTTTGAAAAGAGAAGAATGGATGCTGAAGAGATCAAAATCTACAAGGAAGCGATTGGAAAGATAAATCAGGCTACATTACAAACAGAGCTGAAGAGTTTATTCTCGCATATCAAATATTATTTCCCACAGTTTAAAAGCCCCAAAGTATATTTATTTTCATCTGCGTTACAGATGATCCAGGATCCGATATTTTATGATCAGAAAGGAAATCTACTGTTTATAGATATTACCGGTTTTATGGGAGATGGAAATCCTAATTATAAAGGACTGGAACTTTATTTTCAAAAATCAATGAATCCGCAGAATATCGTTCCTAAGGTTTCACAGCTTTTTGCTGAAAATATTGTAACGGAATCTCCTGATCATCAGAAATTCATTGATCAGATCGTTCTGAATGGAAAAGTAATGATTCTTCAGGACGCTTTTCTTCCTGATGTTCCTGATTATCTGAAAATGAATTATACCAAAAAGCAATATGAATGGGCAACAGCTAATGAAGCCAACATCTGGAATTATTTTGTAGAAAGCAACCTGATTTTCGGTGATGATCCAAGATTGGGAGAGCGTTTCATATCGCCCGGACCATTCTCAAAATTTTATACGGAGATTGACAATGAATCTTCACCACAAATCGGAATTTTTACAGGATGGCAGATCTGTAAGACCTACCTTAAGGAAAAGCCTGAAACAAAACTTACAGCTTTCCTGAAAATGGATGCAACGACCATTTTTAATGAATCCGGTTATAAACCGAAACTTAAACAATAGAAAATTTAGAATTTAGAAAAAATAGAAAAATGAGAAAGACTCAGATTACGATAGATGTAGAGCTTGATGAAAATCATGTACCTGAAAATATTACATGGAACGCTCAGGATGGAGGTATTGATAAGCAAGATACTAAAGCAACGATGATTTCTGTATGGGATGATAAAACAAGAGAGGCATTAAGAATTGATCTTTGGACTAAAGAAATGCCTGTAGACCAAATGAAGATGTTTATCCACCAGATTTTAATATCTTTAGGAAGCACTTATCAGAGAGCAACGGGTGAGGAGGATGTAGCGCAGTGGATGGAAGAAGTTGCAGAAGAGTTTGCTGTGAAATCTGCTATTAAGTAAAAAAACAATTGTGATAAGCTGGAGACAGTAAGCGGTAAGCTTTTTGTATTCAGCTAGAGCAAATTTAATAAAAAACAATGGGCTCAAGTAATATATTCTATTGCTTAATGCTCAAGCCTAAAGCAAAAAATTATGAATTTTAATACAAAAGTAATTCACGGAGGGCAGCACCACGAGTCTGCAACAGGTTCTGTAAATGTTCCTGTATTTTTGACCTCTACGTTTGCACAAAAAAGCCCTGGAGTACATTCCGGATATGAATATTCAAGAGCTGCCAACCCTACAAGACAGGCATTGGAAGATTCTTTGGCAAGTATTGAAAATGGAGCGAGAGGTTTAGCTTTCGGTTCTGGTCTTGCTGCCATCGACTGTGTTTTGAAATTATTAAACCCAGGTGATGAAGTCATTGCTGTAGATGATCTTTATGGAGGTACTTACAGAATGTTTACAAGACTTTTCGAAAAATATCAGCTGAAGTTTACTTTCGTGAATTTCGATGATGTTTCTAAAATTGCTGATGTTATCACTGATAAAACGAGACTGATCTGGGTAGAAACACCTACCAACCCTTTGATGAAATTGGTAGACATCAAAGCGGTTGTAGATATTGCGAAAGGAAAAGATATTTTAGTAGCAGTAGACAATACTTTTGCAACGCCTTATATTCAAAGACCTATTGATCTGGGTGCTGATATTGTGATGCACTCTGCCACCAAATATCTGGGTGGACACTCTGATGTGATTGCGGGAGCGCTTATCGCTAAAGATGCTGAACTGGGAGAAAAACTTCACTTTATTCAGTTTGCAAGTGGTGGTATTTTAGGACCTCATGATTCTTACCTTGTACTGAGAGGGATCAAAACACTGGCATTAAGAATGCAGAGACATTCTGACAACGGACTTGCAGTAGCCAAGTATCTTGAAAATCATCCTGCTGTAGATAAAGTAATTTATCCGGGATTAGAATCTCACCCTCAGTATGAATTGGCAAAATCTCAGATGAAGGAAGCAGGAGGAATGGTTTCATTCACTTTCAAATCCGGAAAGAAAGAAGATGCAATTAAATTCTTAGAGAAAGTAAGAGTATTCACCCTTGCAGAATCTTTAGGAGGAGTAGAATCTCTGGCTAACCACCCTGCTCTGATGACCCATGCTTCAATCCCGGCAGAAAAACGTGCTGAACTGGGGATCACTGATGATCTTGTTCGTTTAAGCGTAGGTATTGAAGATGCAGAAGATCTTATTGCAGATCTTGAGAAAGCTTTTTCTTAACATACTATAAACTAAAATGAGAAGGGTTAATCAATCCTTCTCATTTTATTATAACCACCAACCAATCATATGAAAAACACAAGAAAAGCAGTCATTTCCGACTTGCCTCAACTTGCAAAACTATTTGATCAGTACAGAATATTCTATCACAAGACCTCAGATATTTCTGCCGCGACAAGTTTTCTTCAGGAAAGACTTGAAAATAAAGATTCTGAAATTTTTGTTGCAGAAGAAAATGGTAAACTTACAGGTTTCGTACAATTATACCCTATATTCTCATCTACAAGAATGCAGCGCTACTGGCTGCTGAATGATCTCTACGTGAATGAAAACCATAGAGGAAAGGGCTATTCTAAAGAATTAATTGAAGAATCCAAGGAGCACTGCCGTTCATCAAAAGCATGTGGTATCCTTTTAGAAACAGGAAAAAGCAATGATATCGGGAATCAGCTGTATCCAGCCTGCGGATTTGAATTGTATGACTCTGTGAACTTCTACGAGTGGAGCAATTCATGAGTAATGAGAAATCAGTAATGAGTAATTTTATAAAATATATTCATTACTATCATTAACTTTCTGTTGCATTCTCTATACCCACACCCCGAAATCAATTTATAAAAACAAAAAAATAATATGACCGATTTTCAAAAATACATTCAAAGATATTTAGATCAGATTCCATCAGGGAACTGGCTAAACGAACTGCAGATATCAGCTGATAAAACCATAGGAATTTATTCTAACCTTACCGAAGAGCAGTCTCATTTTGCTTATGCAGAAGGAAAATGGACATTAAAAGGACTTCTACTCCATTTATCGGATACGGAAAGAGTTTTCCAATACAGAATATTAGCTTTCGCAAGAGGAGAAAAAAACAATCTTCCAGGGTTTGATGAAAATGAATATGCCGATCAGTCTTTCGCCAATGAAAGAACACTGGAATCTCTTCTGGAAGAATACAAGCTGGTGAGAAAGTCTTCCAAGATTCTATTAGAAACGCTTACGCCTTACGCCTTACAAAATACAGGTACAGCCAATGGCCATGAAATTTCTGTGGAAACCATCGGAAAGCTGATTGTAGGACATAATTACCACCATCTGAATATTATTGAGGAAAGGTATTTATCGAAGTTGGGATGGATGTAGGAGATTAAAAATAAGTTTTAATTAAGTTTTGGCTAAAGCCAGAGGATTTGTTCCTTTTTTATTTAAATGGGCTAAAGCTCATTTCTATTGAATAAGATAGCATACCTAATAATCGTTGAAACATTTTTTAAATGCGTCATAAAAACATCAATAGGAACGGGCTTTAGCCCGTTTTCACGTTTTACACCATTCCATTGGCTTTAGCCAAAACTTATCAACATAACCACATTTACATCCTGATTTTTTGTCTGAAATCCATAGATTTTCTACCTTTATCCACTCTTTGAATTTCACATACAATTATGGAACATATTATTGAAGTATTAAAATCCGGAGGAACAATTCTTTACCCTACAGATACCATTTGGGGAATTGGTTGTGATG
Source organism: Chryseobacterium sp. JV274 (assembly GCF_903969135.1). NCBI lineage: Bacteria > Pseudomonadati > Bacteroidota > Flavobacteriia > Flavobacteriales > Weeksellaceae > Chryseobacterium > Chryseobacterium sp. JV274. The sequence goes on from NZ_LR824569.1 coordinate 1,818,180, forward strand.
CCACTAATATAGAAGCTGTCAATAAAATTTTTGACATCAAAAAGCGCGAAAAAAACAAATCCATGATCATTCTTGTAGAATCTGAAAAAAGACTTCAGGATCTGGTGGATGTTCCTGAAATAGCATGGGACATTATTGATCTTAGTGAAAAACCTGTAACGATCGTTTATGAAAATCCAAGAGGTTTACCCAAAGAACTTCTTGCGGAGGATGGAAGCATCGGAATACGTCTTGTAAAAAATGATTTCTGCAAAAAACTAATTACAAAACTGAACAAACCTCTGGTATCTACCTCTGCCAATTTCAGTGGCGAGAAAAGCCCATTGAAATTCTCTGATATTTCTGAAGAGATGATTGGTCTTGTAGATTATGCAGTGGAAGAAGACAGAGAAAAAGTTTCAAAATACGCTGGTTCTTCGGTGATCAAAATATGGAGTGACAACAGAATAAAGGTTCTTCGGGAATAGAAATTCTGAACCTTTTTGTTTATTTTTTAGAGTCTTGTCAGTTCATATCGGCAGGATTTCTTTTTTTTAATTCTATCTTTGCAAACTCAACTCATAAATTATTTGCTATGAATCATCAGGAATTTGCTCAAATGTGGGTTAATGCATGGAATTCTCATGATTTAGAGACTATTCTTACCCATTATTCGGATGATATTGAGATTACAACTCCCATGATTGCGATGGCTACAGGCGGTAAAGAAAGTTCTTTGAAGGGAAAAGAAGCTGTCCGTGAATATTGGAGAAAGGCATTGGAAAAATTCCCAAATCTCCATTTTGACCTTATTCATTCTACAGCGGGAGTAGATTCAGCAGCATTATTTTATAAGTCGATTATGGATAAACATGCTGTTGAAGTCATGTTTTTTAATGAAGATGGAAAAATTAATAAAATGTATGCTCATTATGATTAATGGGTTACATGCGTAGAAATTGTCACTATTATTAACGATGAAAATTAATCTTAATCAAAATAAGAATTTAAAACTTTTTAAAATAATTTCTGAAGCAGCAGAAAGGAATAACCAGTCCGTGTATATTGTGGGTGGTTATGTACGTGACCTTCTGATGAACAGAAAAGCTTCTACAGATATAGACTTTGTAACAGAACAAAGCGGTATAGAGCTTGCTCAAAATGTAGCTCAAGATATAGATCCTAAATTAAAGGTTTCCGTATTCAAAACTTATGGAACAGCAATGATTAAGTATAAAGAACTTGATCTTGAATTTGTGGGAGCAAGAAAGGAAAGCTATACCGAAAACAGTCGAAAACCGGAAGTAGAAGGAGGAAGCCTTGAAGATGACCAGAAAAGAAGGGATTTCACCATCAATGCGATGGCTATTTCTTTAAATAAAGATAATTTCGGAGAACTGATTGATCCGTTCAATGGGGTTGAAGATCTTGAGAATGGAATTTTAAGAACTCCTTTGGAACCGGCTCAAACCTATTCTGATGATCCGTTGAGAATGATGAGAGCGGTACGTTTTGCTTCAACTTTAAATTTTAAAATTGAGGAAAACTCTCTGCAGGCTATCCAGCAGGAAGCGGAAAGAATCAAGATTGTTTCTATGGAAAGAATCATGGTAGAATTCAACAAGATTATGCTTTCTGAAAAACCGTCTGTCGGATTGAGGCTCATGGAGCAAACCGGTCTTATGAAGCTGATTATTCCAGAGCTGATCGAACTTAAAGGAGTGGAAGAAGTGGAAGGACAAACCCACAAAGATAACTTTTACCATACTTTAGAAGTTGTAGATAATATTTCTGTGAATACAGATAATCTTTGGCTTCGTTGGTCTGCCTTACTCCATGATATTGGTAAAGCTCCTACAAAAAAGTTTGTAGAAGGAACAGGATGGACTTTTCATGGACATGAGTTTTTAGGTTCAAAAATGGTTAAAAACCTTTTCCAGAGATTGAAATTACCTTTGGGAAGTGATATGAAATATGTTCAGAAAATGGTAAAACTTTCATCGCGACCTATTGCCCTGATCACTGATGATGCTTCAGATGCTGCATTGAGAAGACTTTTATTTGATGCCGGTGAAAACCTTGAAGATCTTTTTACCCTTTGTAAAGCTGACATTACAACTAAAAACTCCAAGAAACAGGAAAAGTTCAAAAGAAACTTTGAATATGTAGCGGTGAAGATCAAAGAAGTGGAAGAAAAAGATCAGGTAAGAAACTTCCAGCCGCCTATTACTGGTGAAGAGATTATGCAAATGTTTAATCTTAAGCCAGGCCGTGAAATTGGTATTTTGAAAGAGAAAGTAAAAGAAGCCATTCTGGAAGGTGAAATTCCCAATGAAAAAGAGGAAGCCACAAAATTTGTGATTGCTGAAGCGGAAAAACTGGGATTAACAATCTAATTCAATCTATAGCTAATATAAAAGCCCGGCGGGATGTTCCATCCCGCCGGTTTTTTTATTTTCACAAGGAAAACAAAGCCGGCCGGTTTCAAAAGAAACCGGCCGGAAAAAAACACAAATGATGAAAAAATAAAAAATTATTTTTTTATATACTGTGAAGTATTATGGATTCAGGTAAGTACCGTTAGCACCAAGACCTCCAGTTTTAATGGATCCCATCTTGCTCCCTGTAGCTGCTGAATATATTACCATTTCACTTTCTTCTGTAAACTTCTTAACGTCTGATGCAAAGATTCTTCCATCAATAACATTAAATCCATAAAGCGTATAATAAGGTCCACCATCCGCTGCTGTTAATAACGGACTTGCAGGAACTGTTGGTGTAGCTAAGCTTGTTGTATATACTTTATTGACAGAGCTGAAATAGAACTTATCGTTATCAATCTGAAGATTTGTAGCATTTGGAATTCCTGTCAAAGTAATTACCGGTGTTATAATTCCTGCGCTCGTAATCTTGTAGATATAAGAATCTGTAGCTGTTGAAGAAATTGTGTAAACATTGGATTTGTAAGATACAGTGTTTCCAATCTGACCATTCGGAATGGAAATTTCAGTTTTGCTATCGTTGGAAGTATTGATATACGTAATCTTATTTCCAAATCCTGATGAAGCATTCTGTACGAAAACATTTCCTCCTGCTTCTACTGTTTTATCAGAAACATCAGCCATGTTGATTTTACTTACAAATGAATAATCAGAAGCTTTATATTTAGTTACACTTTGAGTATGAGCAATGAAATTGGTGTTGGCAACATAAATAAATCCATTCGCAAAAGTAATTCCTCTTGGATTATCAAGCTGATCTGAAATGACTGCTAATTTCTTAAATGTATAACGGTCTACTACAACAATTTTGTTCGAGTTGTTTATCACAAGATAAGCCTTATTTCCGTCAAGACCAATGGTCTGAAGAACGTCACCTAAGATTTCTTTACTATTGTTATAACCATATACATCGTCCTGCTTCAGGCTTAAATCTCTTGTAAGAAATGTTACTTTAGCCCCCTGGCTGTTGAAGTTACCTTCATTAGAGATAAAATATCCGTTCTGGTAAGTGATCGGAGACATTTCAAACTCTGCAGAGTCACTTGTACATGAAGACATGTTAAACAATAAAACCACTGCAAATAATACAGTTAAAAGTTTAGTTATTCTCATAATTTATTCAATTTAATTTTTTAAAAATTTATTGCCGCATACACACTATAGTTTCTTTTCGGTAAAGGATAAAAAGAAACCGTTTTATAATAAGTATTCGTTAGATTATTCACTTTAAATCCTAAAGTATACTTTTTTGCCAGTGTTGCTGAAACTCCCATATTTAAAAGAAAATAAGGATCTATTGCTTCTGATCTTTTTTCATCACTTGTAGTGTAAGTAACGCCATTCACCAGTCCCTGTGCGAAAAACTTAAAGAAACCGTATTCATAATCTACATTGGCCATTCCTCTGTGCATGGGAACATAAGGTCTTTGCATTTTAGTTTCCTTATCAATAGATTTTGCATAATAGTATCCGGCATTAGCCCGGATTTTATGATTTCCCAATTGTTTGCTGAAAGACAATTGAGATTCCAATCCGTAAGATTCAGATTTATTGACATTAAATGCCTGCCAATACCCCAAAGCAGTAGGCAGCCATACAATAAGATCTGTAATGTTCATATAATAAGGAGACAAAGTAAGTCTGAAATCTCCTACTTTGAACTCATTCACCATATCAAACTGGGTAGACGTTTCCGGTCTCAGATCTTTATTTCCTCCCGGCTCATAATAAATATCATTAAATGACGGATATCTGAAGTTTTTTGACACGTTAACGCTTACATCATACCATTTTGCGGCACTCCATTTTCCAGAGAATGAATACATAAACGGAGACTTCACATCTTCCACAAAATCTTTCTTAAATCCACCCTCAAAACGCAGGTCTTTAGTAGCAAAATACCTCAGCAACCCGGAAACAGAGCCAATATTTCTACTGACACTGGATATTCCGCTCTGATATCCTTCACCTTTATTGATCTGAAATTCTCCGATAAGATTAAAATTCCACTTAGAATTCAGAAAATAATTGAAATCATTTTTAAAGATATAGTTTTTCCCTGTTCCCCCACTTGATTTAGGCTGGTTTAACGAACCGAAATACTGAAAGTTTTCTTCTGTATAGGCCGCTTTAAAAGAGTTGCTGAACTTAGTTTTATTCCAGTCCCAGGAAAGAAGGCTTCTTATACTTTGAGTTTTATATTTTGTTTTTGTTCCCGTTTCTTCATACACAGGATAATGCTGTGAAGAATCGAAAAACTGGCTTTGCCACGAAATTTTATGATCGTTGGTTATTTTATAGGATGCACCTGCATTGAATGTGGTATTATAGTAATTTCCATTTCTGTTGATGTAATTCAGATCGCTTACCTCATAATTGTTTTCACTTACAGAATAATTTCCGGAAGCTTTAAAACTGAACTTATCATTGCTGTAAGAACCTTTTACAAAATTATTATAGGTATTAAAGGAAGCCACCTCAGAAAATAAAGAACCATGGAAACCTTTATTAAAATCAAGGGTATTATTCAGGTGAATACTTCCCCCAATGGCACCACTTCCATAGACTACACTTCCACCGCCGGCTTTTATACCGATCTGATCATAGCCAAACAAAGCAATATTATTGATATCTCCCTGTCCTAAAAAACTGGAGTTGATATTAATCCCATTCCATACAAATGCAGTCTGCTGAGCGGTAGTACCCCGGAAAGATGGTGAAGAAACAGCCCCTCGGCCATTTTCTTTGATAAAAACCTGTGACTGAAATCTCAGGAGCTCTGAAAGATTACTGGAGTTTTTCTCGGCCTCTTCTGCCGAAATTATTTTTACGGGATGAAAAAGTTTCACCCTATTCATCTGGTTGTCGAAGACATAAATAGTGTCTATGGTTTTCTCTTGTCCAAAAAGAAAACAGCCATAAGATGAAAAAAGCAGTACTAAAGATCTTTTTATATCCATACTTTTTTACTTTTCCTCCGAAAGCAATATGTTTTTTGATTATAATGTTGGCAGGTCTCCTGACTTTCGCATTCTGCTCCTTCCCGTTTTAGACAGTGGTTGTTTGCAGAAACTTTTATTGCGATTTACAGTTGCGGGGACAGTATGGGAGTTACACCCAATTCCCTTTTCATTCCAAAATACTGGAAACCAAAATTTTTGCAAAGATAGTTTTTTATATGTATTTGCCAAAAAACCGGCTTTTACATCAAAAATTTCAGACTTTTGCAAATAAAAAACAGCCGCTTTCAAAATTGAAAACGGCCATCATCCCACTACTTTACTATTTATATATGTTATTTTTTAATGAATTTATAAGCTTGTTTTTCTCCTTTCACAGAGTATTGCAGAATATAATCTCCTTTTGATAAAGATGAAACATCAATTTGTCCTTCCACAGTATTGAATGATTTCACCCTTTGCCCAACCATATTATAGATTTCTGCTTTTTCTATTTTTCCTGTTCCTTTAAAATAAAGCACATCAGTTACAGGATTAGGATAAATGCCAACACTATTTTTCTCTTTCACGGTATCATTTACTGATAAGAATTCAGAAGTATCCAGATAAAAAGCAACTATTTGACCTGAAGCATTCGTCCCTGATCCGGCAATTTTCTTTCCGTCTTGTGAAATCGCCAGAGGAAGTCCCATCGTTACTCCATTCGTTGCAATTCCTAAGGATACTGCATAATCATTCAGATTAATTCTTCCGGCAGATGCAGTCCAGATAAAACCTTCTCCCGACATTGGAGGTGCTCCAAATGCTCTGTAAAAACCAATAACTCGTGTTCCATCAGCTGAAATTCCTGTAGCTCCTCCTTTGAAATTGAACGAAGCATTAGGATGTGTTATATAAGTCAGTCCGCTTGTAGCATTCCAAACATAAGGATTAGGATTTGCAGATCCTATAATGGTATTTCCATCAGCCGAAATTCCGCCTGCTTCTCCTACATTATTCCCGTTATTATCTGTAATAAAACTTTCTACTCCATCCTGCCATTTTGCACCGCTTCTTGTTCCGGTTGGCTCATCCTGCCACCCTACAATCACTGTTCCTGCCGCATTGATTGCATTTGCCCTGGAACTGCGTCCGGAAACTATACTTCCCAGGTCAACCATTCCGTTTACGTCATCCCATTTCACAGCATGTGCGTTCGCAGCAGTAAGAAATCCTAACCCTACAATAGTATTTCCGTTAGGTGACATTCCCCATGTAGAACTTACACTGCCGTCCCAACCGGTAGGAACCAGCCCTCCTCTGTTTACCCATGTGGAAGTAGCTACATCATAAGTTGATATTTCATTAAATCCTGTTGCAGAATTTGTAACAGAAGATGATATTTTGGTTCCATCGTTTGAAACAATCGTTCTCCCTGCGGCTGGATATCCGTTTGATATTGAACCTATCTGTACAAGTCCGCCTGCTGCATTCCATTTATATACTCCTCCTGCACTTGTATGCATACTTACTACTCCATTATCTGAAACTGCACCTACATTATAATTTCCCAGCCCTATTACTGTAAGCTGTGCTGCTGCAAAACTAAATTTCAGAAAAAGACAAGCCGTCAATATTTTTATTGACATTCTGTAAAAATTTTTCATATTTTATTATATTTAGCGTTCCGAATTGGTGAAAACAATATTAATACAATATTTACCCTATCCAAAGAAATAGACTTTCATAATTCGTGAATTTTAAAAGAGTTTAATTTCTAAACAAATAATAATCAATTAGATACAAAACATCATTTTGAATATGGATTTTACCCGAACTATTCAAAAAAGCACAAAAAACAAACTATCAAGACAAAAATTATTTCAAAATAGCAGAAAAATATTACTGTTTATTTTCATTTGCTGTTCTTTTATTACCAGTGGACAGTCAGGTCCGGACTTTAATATTTTGGCAGATAAGGCATTTCTGAAATTGTATCAGAATTCTGACGAATGCATCAGCTATACTCAGGGAATCCTCGTAAGTGATCAGAATACAGAGCATAAAATTGTACTGCAAAACATTATTTCACAGGCTTTTGCTATGAAAGGCGATTACATACAATCTGTGAATATTTTTGCGCAGAAAGAAGATGCCGATCCGAAAAATGAACTTTCTTATTTTATGCAGGTTTTCAGTGATTATAATCTTGCTGACCAATACCAAAATCTGAGTCTGTACAATCAGTCAAAAAGAATTATTACCCATCTTTTATCTGATCAGAAGCTTCTTAAAAGTAATGATGCCGCATTACGAATAACCACAGCAAAGCTGTACCAACTGCAAGCTTTGAACTCAGGAATCAATAGAGATTATCCTGCAGCATTCAAAAACCTTGATAAAAGTAATCAGTACCTCAGCGATCATAATGAAGAAAACAGAATATTAAAAATGGAAAACAGAATTTTCCGCTCTTCTTATCTCCTAAAACAAAATAGACTTGTTGAATATAAAGCGCTTATAGAAAATATTATTTCTGATCTTGAACACCAGACCAATCAACCATTTCTTTTAGGTTTAGCGTATGAGAATCTGTCCCAGTATTATTTTTTGAAACAGGATTACACAACATCTGTTGAGAAACTGGAAGCTGGACTCTTTTTGATTGAAGATCTGTCTTTTAATAATTTAAAAATTAAAATTTACGAATCATTATCCCGCAACTATTACGCACTTCATGATGATGTAAAATATCATCAATACAATAAACTCTATAATGATTTAAAAACAAAAACCGATGCAAGCTCGAAAGAAGGAATACGATATATTGTAAAACTTGTTGAAACCAATCAGAATAAAAATATTGAATTTCAAAAACTGATGTTCCTTAGGTCCTTCTTACCTCTGGCTCTCATTCTATTCCTGATTATTATTGGCCTGTCCATCTATTTTTTAATTATTAAAAGCAAAAATAAAGATTTAAAAAAGCAGTTTGATTTCTTTAAAAAACAGAGCAATGAGAAACCTCAACCCATTTTATTAAATAAAGCTTCTACAACAGCAAAAGATGCCGGTTTCAACAAAATATCGAGGGAAAAAGAAGATGAAATCCTTCAGAAACTTGAAGAGTTTGAAAAATCCAACGGATATCTGAATAAAAATATGTCCTTATCTATGCTTTCCTCTCAAATGGAAATTAATACAAAATACCTTTCTGAAGTCATCAACAACAAAGAGAAAAATTTCAATGGATACATTAACAAACTAAGGATCAATCATATTGTACAGCTATTAAGGAATGATTCCACCTTTCTTAATTATAAAGTAAGCTATCTTGCAGAATATTCAGGGTTCTCATCACACAGTGCCTTTACAACCGTTTTCAAATCCGTCACCGGAATGTCTCCCAATGCCTATATTCAGGAAATCAGTAAAACCAAAACCGTATGAAATCACTTTTAAAAATATGGCCACTGCTCCTGGTATCCTTTTGTATTTTCACAAAGGCTCAAAAGACACCGGATAGTGTCTTAATGAAAAAGGCCAGGCTTGAAATTTATGACAATCCTGATAATACAATTAAAATTGGGGAACGGCTGTTAAAGAAATCTCATGATGTCAAAACTTCTATCCAACTTTATAAGCTTCTTTCCACAGCTCATATTGCCAAAAGAAACTTTGAGGAATCATTAAGATATATTATGAAGGCAAAGGAACTTTCCCAGAAAACCAATGATCCCTGGAGTCATGCAGAAGTTCTTATCTCTGTCGCAATACAATATCAGCAGATGGAACTTTTCAGCAAGAGCCTTGAAACGCTGAATGAAGCGGACCAATATATTGCTAAAATCCCGGACAAAAATCCCTTGAAATATGTTGAAACCGCTACAAGCTATGCCATAAGAGGAATGATTTACAAGAGCCAGTCCAATTCAGAAATTGCATTGGAAAAGTTTTTAATTTCAATCCAGAATTTTGAAAAAGTACCTGTAAAGAAAACTACCAATTCCAACATGAGTGTGGTCTTATACAATATCGGGTATTGTTATCTTAATCTCAATCAAATTGATAAAGCACAGGAAGCTTTTGTGGAATCTTTAAACTATGCCCGGAAGAATTACTCTAAAAGTCTGGAAGCTTTTGCCTTAAAAGGAATTGCCGAAATACACAAGAAAAAACATGAAAATCAACCTGCTATAAACCTTTTGTTAAAAGCAGAAAATCTTTGTAAAAATATAGGAGATATCACCCTGAATGAAGGAATCTACAAGGAATTGGCAGAAAATCATCTTGCCATGGGACAACAGAATCTTTACCAGCAGTATAATAAAAAATATCTGGAAATGCGCTTTAAAAGAAAACAAAATGAACTGAAATCCATTAACCAGGTCATTGACAATCATAATAAGGAAACCTCTTTAAAAAGTGAAAAACTGAAATCCTATTATCGTTATATTAAAATTAGCTCTGTACTGCTGGGATGTATTTTTATAGTTATCCTTTTATATTCTATTATAAAAATCAGAAAACAGAATAAGAATTTTCATAAAGAGATACAGCAAATGATAAGAACATCATAAGCTATGAAAACAAAAAAGCATTCCAAACTGGAATGCTTTTTTATAATGTATAATTTCAGCTTATCTACCGATAACTTCTGTAATTGGATTTCCTACATTTCCACTTGGGAACTGAATTTTCAGTAAAGAAGATACCGTAGGAGCAATATCAGTCATGTGATATTCTTTATTGCTTTCTCCCTGCTTCACTCCCCATCCCATAAAGATCAATGGAATATGTGAATCATAAGAGTTCCATACACTGTGTGTAGTTCCTGTTTTAGAATATGGAGGAAGCATAGAATCATGAGAAATCAACTGAATATCTCCGCTTCTCTGTCTGTTGATTCCGTTGATAATTCTTTGTTTGATGGGCTCCGGAATGCTTGACTCCTGAACTTTATCTACAGAAACAGCATATAAAACAGTAGGATCTTTCTCAATTTCTTTTACTGCAAAGTTTCTTACATCATCCAATTCAAGTTTGCTGTCTGCCAATACTTTTCTGTCGAAATAAATCTGATAGTTATCAATCGCATTGATCAGTTTATCTGCTCCGAATTTATCTTTTAGCTTTTGGTTCAGATTTTTTTCAGCATCTTCTCCGAAGAAACCTGTAGGAATTTTATGTTCTTTAAGAAATCCTACAGAATGCGCTCCACCATGGTCTGCAGAAAGGAAAACAGTGTATTCTCCTTTTCCTACTTTTGAATCTAAATAATTGAAGAATTCAGCTAAATCCTGGTCTAATCTGATATAAACATCTTCTACTTCAATAGAATTTGGTCCGAATTTATGTCCCGCATAATCTGTAGAAGCAAGGTTGATAGCTAAAAAGTCTGTAATATTATCTCCACCCAGTTTTTCACCCTCTACAGAAGCTTCTGCCAACTTCAATGTCAATGTGTTTCCGAAAGGAGTATAACGGATATTATCTTTTTTAGTCTGATAATCCTTTGCTAAGTTGCTGTAAGGGAATGTAGGTGTTTTTGCGCTTCCCAGCAGCCCTTCCCATGAAGAATTGTCCGGTGCACTTTCTGTATATTGGTTGATCGGAAGTAAGGTATTCCAACCGTTTGCTACTAATTTTTCAGGAAGATTCTGAGCATTGAATGATTTTACCCATTGAGGCAGGTCATTCATATACCATGTGCTGGTAATGAAATTTCCTGTGCTGTCATCAAACCAGAAAGCTCCGTTTGGAGTGTGCCCTGCAGGAAGAATAGAAGCACGGTCTTTCAAAGAAACACCCACTACTTTTCCCTGGAAGTTGGTCGCCAGTCTCAATTCGTCAGTTACTGTAGTAGACCAAAGATTTTTTGGTGAGTGGCTTCCGATTTTTGTATTGGTTGTTCCTACTGGCTGAACGCTCTCATCTGCAGTACAGTAAACCCCTTTTCCGGTCTCTTTATCTGTCCAGTCGTTTCCTGCAATCCCATGAATTGCCGGTACAGATCCTGTATAGATACAAGTGTGTCCCAAAGCTGTAATGGTAGGCACATAAGGAATGTGTACGTTATTCAAAGAGTATCCTGTATTCAAAAGTCTCTTAAAACCGTCATTCCCATACTTACCATAAAAACGGTATAAATAGTCCCAACGCATCTGGTCTACTACCAGACCAACGACTAATTTGGGTCTTTCCAGTTGAGTATTTCTGTTCTTCTGCGCATTGATTGTAACTACGGACAATAATGTAGCTGCCGCAATTGAAATGTTCCTAAGCATCCAAGTAAATTTTTATTGCCTACAAATTTAAGGGTTTTGAAAGTTTTGGAGTGTGAAATTTTATTTAATTTTGATTATTGTACAATTCATCAATCAACCTTCTATGATTTTAGGCGTATACTGGTATTTCAAATTTCCGGATCATCTATATGACTTTACGTTTTTCAAATTTTATCCGGGATTTGGTGGACATGCCGATACTCCTGCTGAACTGGCAGCGAAAGTTCAGGTTGAAAACACAAATGATTTCCTCATAAAGTTGGAAAAACTGAAAGCAAACTTCAGACAGATACATTTACAGGTAAACATCAATGAAAATCAACTGATCATTACTATTGGAGATTATCAGCTTTTTGACTTTCATTTTCAGTTTGTAACAGAAATTGAAAAATTATTGATTTGTGAAAATGCTCTATTACTAAATTCAGGCATTCCCTTTACTATTCAATCCAGTAAAAGCTATCCTCCGAAAAGAGAAGCTTTCAAAAATATTGAACACCGGTTTATTCAGATGGTGGGTTCAGATTTAAAAAAAAGTAATGCTGAAAATTATATGGTCAGAATTGACTGCAACCTTCCTGCACAGCATAAACAAAATCTTATTAATGACTTAGTGCAGATTTGCCAGGAAGAAAATCTCAATGTCTTCTACTATAATGATTTCAATTTTAATGATCATTGTAATTTGATGCTTTTTTTCAGCAATGGTAGGCAGAAAAAAGAGAATATCCAAAAGGTGGATATCAATTCCTTTGGAAGCAAAGTTCGGCAGCTTGCCCAGAAATACCCTCTTTATTTCGGACATTTCGGAAGCTTCAAAGAATATCCTTTACATGGTCTCCATATAAAATTGATGGTGGATGAAGAGTATATTATTAACAAAAAATAAAACCATTTTAATTCAATACTATGATTAAATTCAAATATGTCATTCTGTACGTGGAAAATGTAGAACAATCTATTAATTTTTATAAAAATACTTTTGATTCTGAAATAAAATTCATCACCCCGGAAAAAGATTATGGAGAACTCCTGACCGGAGAAACTACGCTATCATTTGCCTCTGTAAGCCTTGCAGGTTCAAATATTAAAAAAGGTTTTTTAACTTCAAAAACGGAAGATAAACCTTTCGGAATAGAACTGGGTTTTACCACAGATAATGTAGAAGCCTTAGTAGAAAAAGCAATAAAAAACGGGGCTATTCTTTATGAAGATATTTCGGTAAAACCCTGGGGGCAAAAAACAGCTTACATCAAAGATCTTGATAATTATCTGATAGAAATCTGTACTGAAATTCAATAAGCTTAAAATATCTGATGTGGAAATAAAAAAATTACAAAAATTAGAATCCAACCCAAGCTTAAACTGGGGGCATAATGGCTATACAACGGAAATAATATATTCTGTTTCTTCGATTGAATTTGGAGGTTCTTTTGAGTTTAACTTAAAAGAAAAATCTTTCCCTTACAACAAAATATGGGAAACAACTTCTGAAGATCTGGAAGAACTCAATGCCTTTATCGAACAAGGAAATTCTTTTGGTGCTTTTGCAGATGAACAACTTACAGGCTGGATCATCTGTGAACACAGGACATGGAACAACAGTTTTTATATTGAAAACATCCTGATCGATGAAAAACACAGACGACAGGGAATTGGCATTATGCTGATTAAAAGTGCTCTTAAACAGGCAAGGAAACTAAACTGCAGGGTAATTGAACTGGAAACACAAAACACAAATTATCCAGCCATCCAGTTTTACAGAAGAATGGGATTCAATATTACCGGACTGAACACAAGACTGTATGAAAATGCAGAAGAAATTGCTCTTTTTATGACCTTAGACCTTGATTAAATCTATGATAAAATAAATACTATCTTAAAATCTACATCCATATTAATTAAAACACTTGCTGGTGTGTTAAAAATTTTATACATTAGTTATCAACAAATTAAAACATGATTACTATGAAAAATTTAAAAAAATTAAAGAGAAATCAGCTTGTGATGATCAGTGGTGGTGACACTCCTTATGCATTATGTGATATGGATGGCAATTGCCCACCAACAATAGGCTCTTACTATTGCAGTGATGGAACCTGCTACAGAGTTTCCGGCGGCGGCGGTGGCAACCCTGGATGTAATGAACCAATGCGTCTTTGCCAGGAATGGGAAACAGGATGCGGATGCGTTTATATGTAAAATATTCTTGTTAGATAAAATTTTGTTGAGGGCGGTTTTTACCGCTCTTTTTTATGACCTGTTGCTAAGGTATAATCTCCGGCAATTTCATTAATTTCGCAAAAAACAGAATTTCTCAATATCATGGAAAATCTTCTGAAATATATCAGATTACTCACTCCATTTTCGGACAAAAGCTGGGAAATACTTCAACCTGCTCTATCGGAAAGGAATTACAGGAAAAATGAACTGATGTTACAGAAAGATGAAGTCTGCAACACTTTATTTTATATCGATAATGGGTTTTGCAAAAGCTATTATGAAATAGACGGAGATATCAAAAACACCGGGTTTTTCTTTGAAAATGAAATCGTCACCAATATCAGCAGCTTTGGGAACGGTCAAAAATCTGAATTTAATATCATCGCTTGTGAAGACCTGCATGTTGTTATCTTTGATAAAACAAAACTATTTGAAGCAGCCAGAAATGCACCCGAAATTGAAACTTTAGGACGCCATTGTATTCGCCAGTTTGCATCCAGACAAGAAGAATTTTCAAATCTGTTCAAACTTTATACAGCAAAACAAAGACTGGAATATATTGAATCCAAGCATCCGGAAATGCTGCAACGTATCTCGCTCACTCAGCTGGCTTCATTTCTTGGAGTAGCAAGAGAAACATTAAGCAGAATCCGGAAACGAAGAATTACCCGTTAATACATTACATCCAAAACTATATATATGAAAACACTAATCTGGCAGGGAATTCTTTACCAATCTCTTGAATATTTTAATTTACTATCTGATGATAAAAGCTATACTGCAGAATCAAAAATCATTGGTTGCTATGAAGATAAAATCTTTGCTGTAAACTACAGCATTCTTATTGATAAAAACTGGATTGTTCAGGATTTTTTGATCGAATCCGAGATCAATACTATTAAAAGCAAACTTGCAGGAAAAAGAATACAGGATCAATGGGAAATCAACAATACCATAAGCCCTGAACTCAATGGTTGTGAGTTTATAGACATTTCCCTCACTCCATTTACCAATACTTTACCGATCAACAATTTAAAACTGCAGGAAAGTATTTCTCAAAAAATTGATGTTCTTTATATTGATATATTAAATCAGCAAATCAGGCCTGTTCAACAAGAATATACAAGGACAGCATCCCATAAATATCTGTATGAAAATATTGAAAATGATTTTAAAGCTGAAATTTCAGTCGATGAAATGGGATTAGTCATTAGCTATCCAGAATTATTTGAGAAAATCGCTGAACTCTAATCTCATAATTTTTTAATCTTAGTAATAAACATCCCTTTACAATTGTTATTACTATATGAAAACAATTTCTTTCCTACTCTTTTTGTTCATATCTCTGGCTGTCGTTTCAGCTCAGAATCATCATTCTGAAGGTTTTTATGAAACTTCAGATCATGTAAAGATCAAATACAAAGTCTCCGGAAAAGGAGAAGCCTGTTTCTATGTTCCCGGAGGTCCCGGGCAGGGCTATCCCTCTTTTGAACTGATGGGAGGGAATAATCTGGAAAAAAGCATGCAGATGGTTTATATGGATCAGCGGGGTTCCGGCGCATCCGGCACTTCGGAAAACTATCATCTCGATAAAATGGTTCAGGATATAGAAGAAATGAGACAACATCTCCATTTGAAAAAAATCTTTCTGCTGGCCCACTCCTTTGGGGGAATCATTGCCGTCAGTTATGCAAAAAAATATCCTCAGCATACGAAAGGACTCATTCTGGCGAATGTTACCTTACATTTCCTGAATGATGAATCAGTCAAAGAACAGATTGAATATGGGAACAGTCTTTTACATACAAAAACCAGGGCTGTTTCTAAAGACAGTCTTTCATCAGAACTTTCAAAAATCAGCAGTGCGTTAAGGAAAAAAAGAATCGGATATAAATTTCTGACCGAAGATATTGAAACTATAAAAGAATCTGATAAGATTGACTCTCTTCATCCCCGAATTATCGACTTTGGAATGGCAGTCATCTCAAAACCCAAAGATTTCCCGGAATATTATGCCGATTACGCTCCTATCACAAAAGATATTCATGTTCCTGTATTGATTATTACCGGAAAAAAAGATAAAGCAGTAGGAACCCAGCACTATAAAACATTTAGTTTTCCCAATCAGAAAATAGTTTCTATTGATGGCGGGCATCTTTTGTACTATGAAAAAAATAAAGAATTTGTGAATGCTGTCAGTCAGTTTGTGAATACTGCAAAGTGATATTGTATTGACTATTTTACAGATATTAAGTTTTTGGCGCGGCCTCCGGCCGCGCCAAAAACTTAATCAATATTCAAAGATTAAAAACAAACCCGGCTGTTTCATTTGAAACAGCCGGGTTTTATCTATTTTAATTCCTGATTAAAAGCAGGCAATCATTAAAATTTAAGATCTCCATTCACTTCTCTTACTGCATTAGCAGCTTCAGCGAATTTCAATTGCTCCTCAGCAGTCAATGTTACGTTTACAATTGATTCTACTCCGTTTGCTCCAATGATTGCTGGAACACCAAGACAGATATCATTTTGACCGTATTCTCCTTCAAGCATTAAAGAACAAGGGATCATTTTCTTCTGGTCACATGCAATCGCCTGAACCATTACAGAAACTGCTGCACCTGGAGCATACCAAGCTGAAGTTCCTAATAATTTCGTAAGAGTAGCTCCTCCTACTTTAGTTTCTTCGATTACATATTTTTGTTGATCTTCACTTAAGAATTCAGTTACAGGAACACCGTTTCTTGTAGCTTTGCTCAATAACGGAAGCATACCTGTATCACTGTGAGCAGCAATTACCATACCGTCAACATCAGAAATTGGAGCTTCTAATGCTTCAGCCAATCTGTATTTGAATCTTGCAGAGTCTAATGCACCACCCATTCCGATGATTTTGTGCTTAGGAAGACCTGAAGTCTTGTGAACAAGGTAAGCCATAGTATCCATTGGGTTAGAAACCACGATGATGATTACTTCCGGAGAATGTTTTACTAAGTTTTCAGTAACTTCTTTCACGATACCAGCATTGATACCGATCAATTCTTCTCTTGTCATTCCAGGTTTTCTAGGAATTCCTGAAGTGATTACTGCTACATGAGAACCTGCAGTTTTGCTGTAATCTCCTGTTGTACCCGTAATTTTTGTATCAAATCCGTTAAGAGATGCTGTCTGCATCAAATCCATTGCTTTCCCTTCAGCAAACCCTTCTTTAATGTCTACCAAAACTACTTCTGAACAGAAGTTCTTCATTGCGATGTATTCCGCACAGCTTGCTCCTACAGCGCCTGCACCTACTACAGTTACTTTCATATTGTTACTTTTTAAAAATTATTTTTGTTAGTTAAGTTTAAATTTGAAACTCCCCAAATTTAACAATTCCTGAAAAAATGCGCAATTTTTCAGGAATTTAATTAGAATTAAAATAAATTAGTTGACGTTCAGTAAAAACGTGTACAGCTTTTTCGCACCAGAAAGCACTTCTTTGTAGTTTTCTTCAGCTACCTCCGTATCCAGAACTTCTTTAAAATTTTTCCACATAGGTCCTGTATTTTCCTGATAACACCCGAAAAAGTTGAATGTAACCTCATCAAAACCTTCCGTTTTGGAAAGCTGTTTGGCAATTACGTTCCCACCAAGGGTAGAACCTTCAATCACATACATAGCTCCTAGCGCTTCATGCTCGTTATTGAACTCCAGGTTATGAGATACTTCCTGATTTTCCAGAGAAAGGCTTTTCAGATCTTTTTCAATAAGTGAAAGCTTTTTTCTTGCATCAAGCTGAAGTTTCTCTGCATATTTCCCGGAAAGACTGCTGAATATTTTGTCTTCACTGTGAAGAAGCATCAGGTAATTGGTATGGATGATTTTTTTATAATCCTCTAAGGTGAAAGTTTTGTTAAAAATCTTTTCAGAATTAAAAAGTTTCTCTGCTGCATCGTGATAATCTGCCGTATTCTGTTTAAGATATTCTGATACCATAAATAACGTTTTAAAAGTTTCTCAAATATAAGGCTTTTTGAACGTTAAAATAAAGGAAGTTCCTTCACTGCTGCTTTCATAATCCACATTTCCTCCTATCCTTTTCATGATACGGTGTACAATGGACAGCCCTACTCCGTTTCCTTTAAATTTCTTCGCATTATCCATCCTGTTGAAGATTTTAAACATCTTATGTTTTTCCTCCTCAGGAATACCGATTCCATTGTCGGAAACTCTGTAAATAATAGTCTGGCCATCTTCTCTCCCTTCAATTTCCACTTTCGGAAGCTCTTTGTGGGAAGAATATTTCACGGCATTATTGATAATATTCAGGAACACCTGATGAAGCATTGTTTTATCAGCCAGTACATCCGGACATTCCTTAATGATGATTTCACTATTTGGACTGCCATAGGTCATCTTGGCATTTTGAGATATTTTTTC
Organism: Chryseobacterium sp. JV274; assembly: GCF_903969135.1. NCBI lineage: Bacteria > Pseudomonadati > Bacteroidota > Flavobacteriia > Flavobacteriales > Weeksellaceae > Chryseobacterium > Chryseobacterium sp. JV274. Next base: position 1,836,531 of record NZ_LR824569.1, read on the forward strand.
AATAGTATGAGCCGTTTTCAGGCTTTCAAGCTGTATTTCACTATGCTTGGCGCGGCTGAGCTGCAGTACATCATGCATCATTTCCGCCATATTATCTATTTCCTCAATAATCGTATTGATCTTGTTTTTGCTTTTTATAGAATCATCAGCAAGATTTCCCAAAAGCATTTGTGCATTCAGTTTCATTACCGTAAGAGGCGTTCCCAGGTCATGCGAAATGGTATAAGAAAAACTGTCAAGTTCATCATTTACCTTTTTCAGCTCATCATTAAGCCTTTTGATTGCATTATAATTTTTGTGTGAGGTTTCTAAAATCAAATCTCTTACCGCCTGTACAGCACTCACATTTCTGGAATTCCATCTTTTAGAATTTCCTTTGATATTTTCTGTAAAAATACGGAAGGAGGTTCTAGGTGATATCATCTGCTTTTCTTCTCCGTTTTGAGAAAAGACACTTATCTTTTTCTCAGGATTCCCGGCCCAGTTGATGTGTTCATCAAACTCTTTCCGGAACCAGATCAGCATTTCATTTTTCTCCTTTTCTATAAAATAAATAACGATACCTGCAGCATTGTCAGACAGATCCAGTTCATCACCGTGCTCTTTAAGAAAGTTACGGCTTACATAGATTCTCTCATTTGTATTCCCCAGTGCCCATTGGACAATTCTGTTGATACTTTCCGGATTAGGAGTTTTACCATCTGTTATGATACTCTCATCCGAAACAATGGCAAGCCCATCCGCCTCAGGCAGATTTCTGATCTCTGTCTTACACTCAATAAGAGAGTCGAACAGGTTATTATGTTTTAAAAACTCCGTTTTAAGCTGAGACACTTTCTCATTCAGTTCCAAACGGTAGTTCAGTTCACTCTTGGATTTAAAAGATGAATAAGCATTAGCAGCCAAAGCTGTAAAAATTCCTGCCTGTACCCTGTCCTCAAGGTCAATATGCTTAGGTTCTACATTCTGGCAGGTTACCAATCCCCAAAGATGATCATCAATAATAATGGAAACACTGAAGCTTGAAGCAGCGCCTGCATTTTTAAGATACTGCCCGTGAACGGGTGACATACCTCTGGATGCTGAGTAAGTAAGGTCAATCTTTTCAGGGCTCCTGCTTAAAATAGGAACCGTATCTGCATATACATTGCTGAAGATTCTTTTTCTTTTTTTCAGATAAAGATCGCGTGCCTGTTTTGGAATATCGGATTCCGGATAATGAAGTCCCAGAAAGCTTTCCATATTCTCATTTTTCTTTTCGGCGATTACTTTTCCTGAACCATCCATCATAAATTTGTAGACCATCATCCGGTCATAGTTTACCACCTTCGACAGGGTTTCCAGAAGATGATTCCAGAGCTCCTTTTCATTATCGATGATATAAAAATTATCGTATTTATTCGAAATTCGTTTATTGGGGTTAATCAGGACTTCTTCAAACTCCATAAAAATATAAAGTTCACTTCTGAAAACAGAAAAATGGTACTCTGTATCACCAATAAAAATCTTATCAAAATAAGTTTCATTCTTCCGTCTGGTAAACTTATCCAATGAAGTATAGATTTCTGAATCAATAATGCTTTGAAAACTTTCCGGAAAGTCAGTAAGCTGCCTTCCGAACAGTTCCTCTGAACTCCCGATTTTAAATATATCCGAAATATTCCTGCTAAAAAAAGTAATGGTACGGGATTCCGCATCAATGCCAATCAAATAACCAAAACTTTGTATAGAACCCGGAATATGGATAGGTTCTTCATGGCATTCTATAAAATTCATATATCTCTTCAGTCTATCTATCAAATATAACGTTTTTTGGAACAGCTTCCTATTTTGTGGTACGTAGATTTTAAACTTCAGTCTATCAAATGTTCAAGAGAAAAATCAGTTTAAAAAAAGGCCGAAAAACACATTAAAATATTCTTCATTTTTTCCCACTTTTAATGTCATATATCTAAAATATACAAAAAAATATCCAATAATCCAATTATCATGCTTTAACTATGATTCATAACATGATTTACACATTATTAACCTTAATAATTATTTTATTTAAACAAATTTATCTAAATTTATATCACCAAATAATGAATATGATCAAAATTAATTGAATTATTCACAATAAATTCAATACAAAATTTAAATTCAAATAATACTATTATGAAAAAGTTCCCATTAATTTTATTTTCTCTGGTCCTCTCTATAGGATTATGGAATCCATCGGAAGCATGCACAAGAGTGGTTTACAAAGGGCCTCAGAATACCGTTATTACAGCCCGTTCTATGGACTGGCGTGACGAAATCCCTGCGAACCTGTGGGTTTTCCCAAAAGGAATAGACCGCAACGGGCAGGTAGGCTCTAAATCTGTAAAATGGAACTCCAAATACGGAAGCCTTATCAGCTCTTCCTGGGATATTGCATCAGCAGACGGAATGAACGAAAAAGGACTGGTTGCCAACCTGCTTTGGTTAGGAGAATCCCAGTACCCGAAATTCGATGGAAAAGGAAGTAAAAAGGGACTTGCCATATCATTATGGGCACAATATTATCTCGATAATTTTGCCACCGTAAAAGAAGCAGTAGAATTTTCACGAAAAGAACCGTTTGTTATTGTAAGTGATTATATTCCGGGAACAGAAAGATTTACAACAGTCCATCTTTCCATTTCCGATGCTTCAGGAGACAATGCTGTATTTGAGTATATTGCCGGTAAACTGGTCATTCATCATGATCCATCTTATACGGTAATGACCAATTCTCCTGTTTTTGAAGAACAGCTGGCCCTTAACAATTACTGGAAAGGAATTCCGGGAACAGTTATGCTTCCGGGAACCAACCGCGCTGCAGACCGCTTTGTACGAGCTTCTTACTATGTGAATGCAATTCCGCAGACTGCCGATACCCGTACAGCGGTGGCCAGTGTTTTCAGTGTCATCAGAAACTGTTCCGTTCCTTACGGAATCACCTCTGCAACAGAGCCTAATATTTCTTCAACAAGATGGCGTTCTGTCTCGGATCAGAAAAACCTGGTGTATTATTTTGAAACGGTTTTCACACCGAATACTTTCTGGGTAGATCTTAAAGATTTCGACCTGAGCTCTAAGGGAAAAGTAATGAAACTGGATCTTAGTAATAATAACACTTACAACGGTAAATCCAACGCAAATTTTAAAGAATCTGCACCGTTCACATTCTTAGGATTAAAATAGATATTTTACCACAAACCGCTTACGCTTATGCAAAAACAATCTGCCCTCAGCAGATGAAAAGACCTAAGTATGCAGCACTATAATTGAATGTGTAGCCACTCCTTTCCTCGGGATAGATGCCAAATCAAAGATTTGACAGATAGTTTAAAATACTTGTCTTTCATTTAAGTGCATGCAGGAAAGTAATGGTAAAATAAAGTTTACAATAAAAAAACAAAAATAGATATGGCCTTTTTTTCGATTAAAAAGAAAAGCCTGATCCTGTGCATGCTGGCCTGTGGGTTATCAGCTTATGCGCAAAATCAGGATTCTCTGAAGACCACCCCACCTCCACAGGAAGAAGACAATGTAAAATATCCGCAGCTGCAGATCAAAGGCCTTTTTCAGGCACGTTATCTCGTGGGGATGTCCAAGGATGTTGATGTCAACGGACTCCATCATACCGATGGTTCCGGAACGGATAATAATTTCATGCTCAAATACATGAGGATTCAGGTACGGGCACAGATCAGTAAACGTACAGAAGTTGTTGTTTTGGCCAACCTTGCCGATTTTAAAAATGATCCTAAAAGCAGAGTTCTTGAAAATGCTTATCTGAAGTACACCTTCAATCCGAAATTAGCAATTACGGTAGGACAGTTCAGACCTTGGTTCGGTATCGAAGAAACTTACCCTATTGATATTATTAAATCTTTAGACTGGTCCAATCAGTATACTGAATTCGGAAAACTGGGCTGGACGAGTTTCCAGATCGGAATGTCTGCTACAGGACAGCTTCAATTAGGAGAAATCCCTTTCCAATATGCTGTTTCGGTAGTCAACGGAAATGGAAAGAATCAAATCAATGACAACGATAACGGAAAACAATATTCTACCCGTCTGGTTTTTGGACTCTCCAAAAAATATAATTTTAACGTAGGACTAAATGCGGGTACCGGGGAAGTTTTTAGCAAAAAAGTATATGCTCTGGGAGTAGATCTGAGTTCACTGATCCAATTTGATCCAAAATGGAGCCTTGATATGCAGCTGGAAGCCAAACAGGCGACCAACCACGTTCTGTACAATTCCATTGCCCCTGAACTACGCCCTGATAATCCTGATCAGTATCTGATTCGAGGAGCTTATTTTCTTCCGAATTTAAGATATGAGATCAACCATAAGAACCTCAGTGCTTTTGAATTATCATGCCGGTACGAATACCTTGATACCAATTTCAGAATGGCTTCCAACCCAAGACAAACGATCACTCCTATGTTCGGATTGGAATTTTTGAAAAATTACGGTGCAAGAATTCAGTTGGGGGTTCAGTTTGACCGTTACAAATATCAGGTGGAAAATACATCACAATACAATAACAATCTATTCATTGTGCAGGTACAGAGTAGATTCTAAACGATTAAATAGTTAGTATCATGAAAGAAATTAATATCAAAAACGTAGCGATTACATTTGCTGTTGCGTTAATCATATGGTTCATTCCTGCTCCGGAAGGTGTTGCTGAGAATGCCTGGCATCTGTTCGCCATCTTTGCGGCAACTATTTTAGGGATTATTCTTAAAGCAGCACCAATGGGTACAATGTGTATGATGGCCATTGGTTTTACAGCCCTTACGCAGGTTGTGGCTCCGGGAGATGCTGGAAAATCTATTACCAAAGCGCTTTCCGGTTTTGGAGATAAAGTAATCTGGCTGATCGGGATTTCATTCTTTATTGCCAGAGGATTTATCAAAACGGGACTTGGAAACCGTATTGCCTTTCTATTCATCAGGATTTTTGGTAAAAGTTCATTGGGATTGGCTTACGGATTAGGACTTGCCGATGTTTGTCTGGCCCCTGCTATTCCGAGTAATACAGCGAGAGGAGGTGGAATTATCTACCCTATCATGAAATCTATGGCTATCAGCTTTGATTCCGTTCCTGAAAAACCTGAAACCCACAGAAAATTAGGATCATTCCTAACGTTGAACAGTTATTATATGAACCTCATCGCTTCTTCTATGTTCCTTACCGGGACAGCAAGTAACCCGATGTGTCAGAAATTTGCAGCGAACCTGGGTATTGATATTACATGGATGTCATGGGCTGCTGCAGGTTTCATTCCTGGTGCGGTAGCCTTCTTTGTCGTTCCTTTGGTATTGTACAAACTATACCCGCCTGAACTGAAAAAAACAGGTGATGCTCCGAAAATGGCAGCTCAGAAATTAAAAGAAATGGGACCTATCTCTAAAAATGAATGGCTGATGTTACTGGCATTTTTCATTCTGTTAGCCCTTTGGATATTTGGCGGAGCACTTTCTATTGATGCAACCACTACTGCATTTATCGGATTAACATTATTGCTGTTAACCTCAGTATTGACCTGGGAGGATGTAAAAAGTGAAAAAGGAGCATGGGATACCATTGTTTGGTTCGCTGTACTGGTGATGATGGCAAGTTCTTTAAATGAACTGGGTTTCATTGGCTGGTTCAGTAACCTTATCAAGGTACAAATTGGAGGTCTGAGCTGGCAGGTAGCTTTCCCGGTTATTATTGTAGTCTATTTCTTCAGTCACTATATTTTTGCCAGTGCTACCGCTCACGTAGCAGCTATGTATGCAGCATTGCTGGGTGTTGGGGTTTCTTTGGGAATTCCTCCTATGCTATTGGCGATGATGCTGGGTTTCATGGGTTCTATTTATGGGGTACTTACCCATTACGGCCATGGCCCGGCTCCGGTATTCTTCGGAAGCGGATATGTAGACCTGAAAGCATGGTGGGTCAGAGGTCTTGAAATAGGGATCGTTCTATTGATCATTTATATGGTTGTAGGAGGATTGTGGATGAAAGTCTTAGGATATTATTAATCATAAAATAAAAAATATGTTATCAACACTGTCAAGAAAAATGCTGATGTGCCTTACAGGACTCTTTTTGGGATTCTTCCTGTTGATTCATTTTCTCGGAAATCTTCAGCTTTTTCTGCCACAAGAACAGGCGCACCTGCAATTTAATGCTTATTCGCATTTTCTATCCGGAAATATTATTATCAAAATAGTTTCTTATGTTTTGTATGCCAGTATTATTCTACATGCTGTAGACGGGCTGATCATTACGTTAAAAAATAAAAAGTCTGGTGGCGGTTATCAGTCGGACAGACGTGGAAGAGCCAGTAAATGGGCTTCCAGAAATATGGGAATTCTCGGGACATTAATCCTGATCTTCCTGGTGATCCATTTCCAGAACTTCTGGTATATCTACAAATTCGGAAATCCGCCTTTGGATGAAAACGGAAATAAGGATCTGTACATTCTAGTAGTGAATGTCTTTAAAGAATGGTGGTACGTTATCATTTATGTTTTATCAATGATTGCTTTATGCTATCACCTGATCCATGGGATACACAGTGCTGTAAGAACATTGGGGCTCTATCACCCTAAGTTTGTACAATGGTTCAAAACTATAGGAATTGCCTATTCAATCATTATCTGTGTAGGTTTTGCATTGATGCCGGTGTATGTATTCTTTACTTATCATTAAACAGAACGGTCATGATTTTAGATTCAAAAATACCACAAGGCCCATTAGAACATAAATGGGATAATTATAAAAAGAAAGCAAAACTCGTTAACCCTGCCAACCGCAAAAAACTGGATGTCATTGTAGTAGGAACAGGACTGGCAGGAAGTTCCATTGCTGCTTCTTTGGGAGAAATGGGATATAATGTTAAATCATTCTGTTTCCAGGACAGCCCGAGAAGAGCACACTCTGTGGCAGCCCAGGGAGGTGTGAATGCTGCAAAAAATTATAAAAACGATGGTGACAGTATCTACCGGATGTTTGTAGACACACTGAAAGGAGGCGACTTCAGAGCCCGTGAAGCGAATGTATACCGTATGGCAGAGTGCTCTCTGAACCTCATCGATCAGGCCGTAGCTCAAGGTGTACCTTTCGGACGTGAATATGGGGGATATCTGAATAACCGTTCCTTCGGAGGGGTTCAGGTAAGCCGTACTTTTTATGCGAGAGGACAAACAGGGCAACAGCTTCTTCTGGGAGCTTATCAGGCTTTGATGAGACAGGTTGGAAAAGGTTCTGTACAATTGTTTTCAAGACATGAAATGCTTGATCTGGTCACTGTTGATGGGAAAGCCAGAGGAATTATCGTAAGGAATTTAGACACCGGAGACATTGAAAGACATGCAGCCCATGCTGTAGTATTGGCAACGGGAGGGTATGGTAAAATCTATTACCTGTCTACCCTTGCCATGGGATGCAATGGCTCTGCGATCTGGAGAGCCCACAAAAAGGGAGCTTTAATGGCTTCTCCAAGCTGGATTCAGGTGCATCCTACTTCTCTTCCACAATCCGGAGATTATCAGTCTAAACTGACCTTAATGTCTGAATCATTACGTAATGACGGTCGTATCTGGGTCCCATTGAAAGAAGGTGAAAACAGACCTCCGAATAATATTCCCGAAAATGAAAGAGATTATTACCTGGAAAGAAGATATCCGGCTTTCGGAAATCTTGCTCCGAGAGATATTTCTTCCCGTGCAGCAAAAGAAAGAATTGATGCAGGTTTTGGAATCGGGCCTTTGAAAAATGCAGTGTATCTCGATTTTTCAAAAGCAATACAGGAACAGGGGAAAGATAAGATCAGTGAAAAATATGGAAACTTATTCGATATGTATCTGAAAATAACAGGTTATGATGCGTATAAAGAACCTATGATGATCTCTCCGTCTGCACACTTTTCAATGGGTGGACTTTGGATAGATTACGAGCTGATGACTACTATTCCGGGATTGTTTGCCCTAGGTGAAGCTAATTTTGCGGATCACGGAGCCAACAGATTGGGAGCCAATTCTCTTTTACAAGCTTCTGTAGACGGTTATTTCATTGCTCCTTACACCATTGCGAACTATTTGGCAGATGAAATTCATACCGGAAAAATTTCACCGAACACTCCTGAATTTGAACAGGCAGAAAATGCCGTTAAAGAGCAGATTCGTGATTTTATCAGTATTAAAGGAACTAAAACCGTTGATTATTTCCACAAAACATTAGGAAAACTCCTGTATGATTATTGCGGACTGGCCAGAAATGAAGAAGGTCTGAAATATGCCATTCAGGAAATCAGAAAACTGAAAGAGGAATTTTATAAGGATGTAAGGGTTTCCGGGCAGGGAGATAAAATGAATACCGAACTGGAAAAAGCAGGCCGCGTTGCCGATTATTTTGAAATCGGAGAACTGATGTGCTATGATGCCTTAACCCGTAACGAATCGTGCGGAGCGCATTTCCGGGAAGAATTCCAGACTCCGGACGGGGAAGCGATGAGAAATGATGCGGAATACCAGTTTATCTCCGCATGGGCGTGGACAGGTGAAAATGGAGAACCTGAACTGATTAAAGAGCCTTTAACCTTTGAAGAAATTCAGCCAACGGTAAGAAGTTACAAATAAAAACAGAAAATTATGGATTTACATCTTAAGATATGGAGACAGAAAGACAGAAAAAGTGATGGAAAACTGGTGGGCTACGACCTGAAAGGATTGAACTCCCATATGTCTTTCTTAGAAATGCTGGATACCTTAAACGAAAAACTGATCATTGAAGGTGATGAGCCTGTAGAATTTGATCACGACTGCCGTGAAGGAATCTGTGGACAATGTGGAATGATGATTAACGGTATTGCCCATGGTCCTCTGAAAAATACAACCACCTGCCAGCTTCATTTACGGTCTTTTAAAGATGGGGAAACGATTCTGATAGAACCTTTCCGTGCTGAAGCTTTTCCGGTGAAGAAAGATTTAAAAGTAGACCGTTCTGCTTTCGATAGAATTATATCTTCAGGAGGTTTTGTGTCTGTAAACACAGGCCAGGCTCCTGACGCTACAGCCATTCCGGTGACTCACCAGACTGCTGAAGAAGCTTTTGATTCCGCAGCCTGTATCGGATGTGGGGCTTGTGTGGCTACGTGTAAAAACGGAAGTGCAGCATTATTTACCTCTGCAAAAATCACCCATATGGCCCTTCTTCCTCAAGGGAAGGAAGAACGCAGTAAAAGGGTTCTGGATATGGTGGCTCAGATGGACACCGAATTATTCGGGCACTGTTCCAATACAGAAGCCTGCGAAGTGGAATGTCCACAAGGAATTTCCGTACTCAATATCGCCAGAATGAATTTTGAGTATAGCAGAGCTTTATTTTTCAGGAAAAAAGCTTAGATCAATAAAAGAAGAACGCTAAAAATGATAATGTTTGAAAGGGTAAATCTGCAATGCAGGTTTGCTCTTTCTTTTTATGATTTACTTCTGCTCATTCATTATGGCCACAACCCTTGCCGGAGCTGCAGAACCGCCTACAATCTTTAATGGAAATACACAGATTTTAAATCCGGACGGAGGTAATGCACTGAGATTCGTAAGCTGCTCGATGTGTAAATATTCTTTTTCAATTCCTACACGGTGTCCTTCCCAAAAGAATTCAGGATCATTGAGTTCTTTGGCTTTTTTAGCCATATATCTTAAAGGAAGATCCCAGCCCCATTGATCAATTCCCATTACTTTTACGCCCTGGTCAATCAGCCACTCTGTAGCTTCTTTGCTCATTCCTGTACCTTTTTCTACAAAATCTGAAGTTCCCATCATCTTATCTCGGTCAGTTCTGATCAGTACAATATTTCCTTCCTGTATCATGATTCCATTTTTGTCAAGGTCTTTTTTGAGATCATCTACGGTGATAGCCACAAAATCTTCTTTATGAGTACAGTCAATCACAATTCCATCCCCATAACACCATTCCAGAGGAATCTGATCTATGGTTTTTGCCGGTTTACCTTCTACTACTGGACCATAATGCCATGGAGCATCAATATGAGTGGTGGCATGAAGTCCCATATTTTTAATCGTGTCATCTGCCCAGCCCGTCCAGTTTTTAGGAAAAAGTCTTGAGGGCAGTCTTAACGCCAGACGAATCAGCCAATGTGATTTTCTGTGTGCTTTATGTTTGATTTTCACCCTCATGAACCATGGGTCTCCTGCATTATATTGAATGGGTTTTGTCAGATCAACAATTGTCGTTTTCATATGATTTAGCTAATAAAACAAAGATAGCGAATATGATAAAAAGAAGAATAAATGGAATATTTGTTTGAGTTAAGAATCTGATCAGTACATAAAAAAGATCAGCTAATTACTGATCTTTTTCTAATTCTATTGGGTTTTCATATTTTTTATTTTCTTCTCGTTCTTTTTCTCTCTGTCTTACCATTTCCTGACCTTTTATTATTGTCGTTCCATAACTTGCAAGTACAGCAGCAGAATTTGCTTCTGCATTTCTTAATGCTTGTTTTAATTTTTGTTGTGTTGTTTCTATAGCTTCAGTATATCTGTTTTTCTTGATGGTAACTAACTTTCCTTTTAATTTAGATGCAGGTATAGATTTTACCAGTTCAAAATCAAAATCTCCTTTATCATCTGTTATTTTGACAATTAATCCTGGTAATCCACTAAATTTATATGGACCATAAGGCAATGGAATTTCAGGAGAATACCATGCTATCCAGTTTCTTCCTTTAAAGGTAACTTCTGCTTTTTTGCAATTAATTGTATTGATCACTTTAGACTCATTAATAAGTTTCCAATTCTTTATTATTGGTTCTTTATAAGTAAGTAAAGACATTCCAACTAATCTAAAATATTGTATATTTTCATTAGATTGAATTATGGTAAAAGATAAACCTGTTTTTGGAATCACTGTTCCTTTTTTCCAACCAAGAGTGATACTACCATCAGCATTCTTTGTTGCTGTTCCTGAAGCCGTCATTACAGAATCACACTTAAGTGATATATTACTTGCGAAAAATGCACGGTTATTCCCTATCTGTAATAAAAATTGTTCCTCATGTTTATAATCAGTTCGTGAATCGAATTTAGCTTTTAATTGGTAAGTAAATTCACCATGAAGAGTATCCTGTCTGTATGATTGTGCATAAGATAAAACACTATAAAATAAAATGAATATTTGTATTAGTTTTTTATGGTAATGCATAAGAGATATTTTTCATTATAAAATTGCACTTATAGTCTTAATTTTCACTATAAGTGCATTAATTTAAGCTAATTAGGCTAGATTATTACTAGGACCATAGTGAGAAGCCGACTTACAATAATTTGCTTCAAGAGCTTCAACCCACGCATTTGCTTGCTCTGCTGTCCAATCTTGAGTAGTTGTAGCTTGTACACCGCAAGAAGTTTCAGCATACCAAACTTGACCTCCTTTTACAGATTTAAGGTTTTCACGAGTCATTTTTTTTAATTTTTTCATAAAATATGTTTTTAATCAGGTCTCAAATATATACAACTAACTCATATCTATAGGATATTTTTTATTATGTTAAGCAGTTGTTTATCTGATAAAAACATATTTTTCACTTAAAAAATTTTCGTATAAAATTGAATTGATTTTATCATATTTCCTACACAAAAAGTATTCATTAAAAAAATGCTTTTTATTATTCTTGATTATGTTAAATAATTAATTTCAAACAGAAATTTTCACATATAAAGTCTAAAGGTTGTTTAATTATTTTGACGCATTACCATCAAATTTAGCATTTTACCCTTTTGCTTTTTTGCCTTTTCCTTAAAACCCTTTAGGAATCATAATCTTCTTCGGATCATTCTCATCATACATGATTTCAATAGTTCCGGATTTAGGAACAGAAGAGAGGTTCAAAAGACTGACAATTTTCTTGTAAACAGTAATATGTTCTGTTCCTCTGAAATCTTTAAAGCTCACCTGAAACATAATCTGCGGCTGATCATTGACAAGAAGACCTGTCTGGCTTACACTGATAATATTGGCTTCAGCATTTCTTCCTGAAAAGAGGATTCGTTCTTCTTTTTTATTTTTAAACAGCCTGCTGATGAGTAACTGAAAAACCAAAATATAAATAAGAGTCATTACTCCACTGAAAACAATCGGATGCATGAAGGTCAGAAATCTCCAGCCAAAATCAAAGGATTCCCGCATATAAAAGTAATAGTAAAGTCCGGTTATGTAAACAATCATCAATACAGCAAACACAATTCTTAAAACGATTCCTGAGGTATTGAAACCGACTTTCTGATCACTTAAAATAAAGTAAGGTTCCTTTGAAACATTGGGATTTAACAGTACTTTCACCTTATTTCCGACATCAAACCTTTTTTCCTGTGGTTTGGAGTCGTGAAACATCATTTCATGTTCAATTCCTGTATTTCTGAGATTCGGAAATGAAAGTACAACCTGAATCATATTCATATTGGTTTTCGGAATATACTTCAGGAGTTTATAGTTCATGATTTTTGCTTCTCTTGGAATTCCGTTCCGCAGTATGGATTGAATCATATTCTTCTCTTTAAAGGTTTTTATAAAAAGTATATTGATAAAGAAAAGAATCACATACAACCATATAAGCAAAGAAAAACCGAGATACCCATAGCTCACAGCTAATGAATTTCTCGGTTCTGTTGCAAGTTCCTCACCCATCATATAGATGAAAATGGGAAAAGGAGCACTGAAAAAAAAGAAAAAAGCCCCCCAGAAAATGATCAAAAATTTCATAACGTTTATTTTGTGTGGTGAGATAAAGTTATGATTTCTTATTGAACGGGAGATATCTTTTTACACCTCTTTTTCGAAATAAAGTCTGTAGTATTTTCCTTTATCATCTTCTCCGGTTTCAATTTTCTGTCTGTCTCCGTGGATGTAGATGTGGAAATTTTTATCCAGTTTAATGATACTTTTAAAATGTCTCTGAGTCTTTTTTACCGCAGCTTCACTGATCGGGAATTCTTCAGCAATGTTCACCTGCATTTCCTGTTCGTAATCTGTTTTAAAGTTGACAAAACTTTCAATCACGTGTTCATCTCCCAATACTTCACTGGCAAAATCATCTAACTTAAATTCTTCTTTTTCTTTGAAGAAATTGATAGACTTATTAAGGAAGTCCGCCTGGTCTGCTTTGGAAACTTCAAATTCCTGAGGCAGCTGTTTTGTGATATAATCTTTATAGACCATCAAAGCCTCCTGCGTGTGAAAATATTCATCATCACGCTGTTTTACCTTCAGGAAATCTTCGAACCAATAGTACATATCTCCGTTTTTGTTGTTGTCAACTACAGAAAGTACATATCCGGTTTCTTTATCATTGTTGTAGATCAAAGCGGCTTTATCAATTTTAGATAAACCAATTCCCTGATCTTTTTCAATATCAAAAGTTTCTTCTGAAGGGTTGATTTTCAGGAAAGATTCTCTCTTCTCTGTTTTGAAGATCCCGATCTTGTCTACTTTATCAGGACGGTCACTTTCATCTTCAAAAAGTACGATAAAAAGTTCTCCACTCTGAACTCTTGGGTTTTCGGCAGCATCAAAAAGGTGTTTTGCAATATTCTCCGACTCCCAGATGAACTTGGATTTATCCTCAAAAATTTCAGATACGGCACTGTAAACCGGATTATTCACCAGGTAGGTGTCACTGTAAAAATGAAAAGTTTCTTCTGATTTAAAGGAACCTAAAAAGTAATCTTCAAGCATTTCTGCCATTCCTTCTTCCAGCTTCAATTCTTCCTGGGAAAGCGTCAGGGAATCTCCATTGATCTTATTTCCTACTCTGTGTACTATTATTTTTGAAAACATTTTTCTGAATATTTGGACTGCAAAGATATTCATTCTTATTCTTTCTGCGAAACCTAAAAATTTTCATTTTATTCTGGGTGAAATTTTATCCCACTGTATCATTCTGAATGAAATGAAATGTAGTGAAGAATCCCATAAACCTGAATATCAATTAGATTATTCATTCGTCAGAATGACAACAGCTAAACCATTTGGCCTTTGAAACAGTCCCAATTCTCAGTCGTTCGTTTGTAATAGGCTTGATAATAGAAGTTTTTGGCTTTCATTTTTCCAAATTGATAAAACCCTTATCATTTTGACATGCTTTTTTGTTTTAAAAATTCAGCAACAAATACATAATTGTTTAAATATCAAATATTTAAATAAAACATATTTCTAACGGAATACCATTGGCATCATGATTTGAAAACATAGAAAAATGGACTTAAAGACATTAAACAGACTCGATAAGCTGAGAAGATTAAAAAGCAGAGGACCTGAAACTCCAAAATGGCTGAAGCCCTATCACCTGCTCTTTTTTGCTTTTTTAACCATTTTCATCTTTGGCGCCATCATCAGAATGCTGGAACAGAATCACCATTAAAATATAATATTATGAATTACCTACAAGCCGTAAAGGAAATCACCGACGTGGTTCCCGATTTCGAAAAAGAAGTGAAAGAAATTAAAATTCAAAACTCATACAGCATCATCCGCACTTTCACGGAGCGCATTAAAAACATGATCCACCAGAATGACAGAAATCTGCTGTTCAGAAGTTTACAGAAAATGGACAAAATTTATACTGACGGAGATACCGTATTAAAAAATGCTATTGAGACCACTTTCATCTATTCTCTGGACAATTGTACCGCTTTCTGCAGTGAAGAATACAGAAAAGTGATTTTTAGTCACATTTCTGCCAACCTTCAGAAGGTATATTCAAGACAAATTTACAGTCATGGTATATAAAGGTTTTATTACATTTTTTATCTGTTTCATTACAAAGTGTTTAAATTAAACAAAATTAAAAATAACTCACAATCAATAGATTATGAAAAATAAAATAAGAAGAATTTCAGACTGGAAAACCTGGAAATCTACGACTAGCAGACACAATACAGAGATATTACTCACTCACATCGCTGTAATAGTATGTGTATTTATTTTTGCGGCCTGTCTTTAAATTTTGGTATACATTTCGCTGCAATATAAAGTGTTTGAAAAATTCTTAATTATGATGAAAGTACAAATGCAAACTATTAATCAAAAAATAGCTGTTGAATACTTAAAATTTTTCTATCCGCCACTTCGCAAGGAAATCACACAATTGTCTGTTCAGGACAATTTCGCTGGAATCATGCAGGCTACCGTGAATTATCTGAAGAATCTTTTACAGGAATCTAAAATCAGCATTATTGCCCATCACCTTAAACTGATGGACTCAATCTATAAAAACGGGGATTCTTATGTAAGAACCATGATTGAAAATCTGTTTGTAAGATCTTTTGAAAGCTTCAAAAAACACGCAAAGATTCAACATTGGAAACTCCTTTATCAATATATGCCTGTAAGCTTCCAGATCATTTATAATGAGCAGCAGAAGCAGGATATGATATATTTTGGAAAATAACATGTAAAACAAAGAGCAAAAAGGCAGATAAGTGAATTCTCCTTTTTGCTTTTTTGTTCTGTTACTGACAAATCACACCCTTTCCTATTTCACCAATACGTGCAAAACCCTTACTTTTGCAAAAAAATAACGATGAAGTACCCTTTTTACGCAGCAATGATAGGCCTCTCTCTGGTTTCGTGTGGAAATAATGATAGCACCATTGACGATCCGAAGCCAATTGATAAAGAAATGTATCAATTTGAATTCAAAAGCTATGCTGTAAAAGGAACCACTCTTTATACCGGATCATTCGGAAGTAAATCTAATCCTGATGAGTCTTATCTGAACAAATACTGGAGCACGTATCAGGAACCTGCCTGGAAAAAGATAAGCCTTGATCTTACCAACAAGACCATCAAACTGATTTCCGAAACCTCATCTACAGACTTCACTTATAGTTTCACGATTGTAAATGACTCCGTACTCATCAAAGAGAATACTACTAATAAACCAACTTATATTGGTGATTTCAATAAAAATACGTCCTCATTCACTTTAAAAAGAACTTACAGATACGTTAAAAGAGTACCCCGAACCGATGGAGAAGGGATGCTGATTACTAAAAGTGCACATTTTGGAACAACCCAGTACGAAAATATTTTTGGGAATATATTTACCACTCCTTCTGAAATGGTAAAATCAGGAGATCAGGTTTTATGGACAAATATTGAATATTACTACAAGAAGTTTTAATCAATCGATGATATAATAAAAATCCCTCCAATGAACATGTTGGAGGGATTTTCTATTTTTAAAAGTCTTATTTCGTCACAAACACTTTCTCAATGGTCTGCGATTCTTCTTTACTCAGTTTTGAGGATTTCCCCAGTTTAGCAATAAAAGCACTTACTTCTTCCGGGGTTGCCGGTGATCCCAGATTTTGCGCTTTATCATCAAAAGAATCTGCCAATACTTCTCCTTTTGGGTTCAGAACCAGCCAGAAAGGAAGTCCGGCATTTTCACCTTTATATTTATTCATCAATTCCTGCCCGCCAGGGTTTTCAAGACTTTTCTTTTCGCCTCTTTCCTGAACATCCACATAAGCAGTGACGAATCTTTTATCAAAAATAGGTTTGGCTTCAGGAAGATTCATGTTTTTTTCCATCATCTTGCACCATTTGCACCATGAAGCATGGAATACCAGTAAAACATTTTTATTGTCTGCTTTAGCTTCTTTGAAAGCTGTATTTAATACTATATCTGCTTTTTCCTGTGCTGCTCCTAACTGAAATAAAAACAGTGTAACAACGATAATAATTTTAGAGTATTTCATTCTGAATTTTTGTTTAAATCTACACGAATTTAGGCATTTAATCGTTCAATTATTTTATTTAACTTTAAATATTATTATAAAGAATGGGATATAAATATTTTTACGGTTTTCTTCTAGCTTTCAGCTTTGCAGGATATAATGCTCAGGTTTCCGATGCGGTAAAAAAGCTGGCACAGCCTTTAGATACTATTTCTTATGCTGAATCATCTCATATCGGAGTCGGTGGAGAAGAAAGTAAAATTTATAATCAATTTAAAAAAGTTGCCAAAATAGCGAGCAATGACGAGCTCTATTATTTTGCGATGAATGGGAGCAATGCATTAAAATTATATTCAGGGAAAGAATTGTTTAAAAGAAAGGATAAAAGATTTTTAGACATCTATACACTTTACTCCAGAAACCCTTTAAAAATGGAGTATATTTTAGGTTGCACCATAGATAGTAAAAATATTACAAAGTTTTTGAAAGATGAAGTATATACTGCTCCACAATATATTTCATTACGGGATGGGTTATTAAAAAATAATAAACAAGATGAAATAAGAAAAATACAACTCAAGCAAATTAAAGAAATGGGCTATGGTAAGCTTACGGAAGGAGATGTCAGGACAGTAAAGAAAGATTTGGAGAAAATTGATCAAAAACAAAATTAGTTTCCCTTATGTAATACAATACGCCTAAAGTTTCATCCCATTCAATATATTAACTTTTAGTAAGTTTACAAAATGATTGAAATAAAAAAATATTCTAATCAGTCAGGACATCCTGAGCCAAGACGGGTCATCAAATACACATTATTCTGGTGTGATCATGGAAGTGCTGAAATCCTGATTGACGAAAATATTTTCATCCTGAAAACCGGCCAAACCATAACCATTACTTCAGGGCAGTTTCATCAATTAAAATCGGTGGAAGGAGAACTTACGGCATTAGAATTTACCCTGGACTTCTTCTCTAAAAGTGACAGTGATATTGAACTTATTTTTCACAATGGGCTTTTTTGTCATTTTGGAATGAATGAAATAATTACTGTACTTCATCCCGAATTTTTCTCTGAAACACTAAACACCATTGAAAAGGAAATTCTGGAGCAGCCTTATCAGTATCTCATTTCGACACATTCCCTGGTAGAATTGCTGTTGGTAGAAATCAACCGCAGCAAAATTGCCAACGGTGATGAAATATGGAAACCGGACGCTTTATTCTTAAAGTTCCTGGAAAGTGTCAGGACTCATTTTAAAAATAATTACCAGGTTTCTCATTTTGCTGATATCCTTGGAACCACTGAAGCCAAGCTGAATGAGGTTTCAAAACTCCATACAAGCAAAACCGCCCAGAATGTCATCTACAGCCTTATTATTTCTGAAGCGAAGAGACTTTTACTCTATGAAAAACTAACAGTGAAAGAAATTGCATACCTTCTTGGTTTCAACGATCCTTTCTACTTTTCAAATTTCTTTAAAAAACATACATCCCGTTCTCCAAAAGATTATCAGAAAGCAGTAAAGGAAATTTAAAAGAAATCAGGATGGGAATCAGATACAAAAGTTGGAGAAATCTGTAATTCTGGATTTTATAAAACGCAAAGATTTATTTTCAATTCCGTTTTATCTTAAGTGAGCAAAGAAGTGAATCGATATTCAATCGATTTTGATGAAGCATGTGCCTAAAGCTGTACTCTAATTTATAGCTAAATGTCAATATACCGAATTCTCCACAGGATTTGAGATTCATCCAGGATGGTTTATACATTATCATCGCTTACAGCTTACAGCCTTCTGCTTCCCTTCATACAAATATTCTATGCTTTTCCCGGAATTGTCTATTCTTTAGGCAATGGTTTTCGCTGAACTTTGTACCTGTAATTAAAATCTAAAAATAAGGTATGAAAACTCAACAGGACACTGCCGTTTTTTTGTTAAGGATAGCTCTGGCATCCGGATTTTTATCTGCTGTAGCAAGCAGGCTGAATCTTTGGGGAGCTCAATCTTCAGGATGGAAAAAATTTGTCGGCTATACTGCTGAAACGAATTCATTCTTACCGCAGTCATGGGCTTCCATAATTGCCATATTATCTACAGCTGCTGAATTATCAATCGGTATTCTGCTTCTTATAGGGTATAAGATAAAAGGCACAGCACGGTGCGCCTCTATTCTTACTTTATTTTTTGCGGTTGCGATGAGTATTTCTTTTGGCATTAAAGAGCCTTTGGATTATTCTGTCTTTGCATTCAGTGCCGGAGCATTTCTTCTGAGTACTTTCTCCCGCTATCAATGGAGTCTAGACCAATTTCTACAACAATAACAATTAAAATTTATATATCATGAACACCAACATTCACGATTACATCGTAAAAACAGAACAAAAAGAATGGCAGCCTTTAATTGAAAAAGGGATTCATTATGAAGGTATTTTTGTAAAATCTTTAAAATTTGATCCGGAGAAAAACCGCTCTACCAGCATTCTTTTAAAATTTGAACCGGGAGCCAGCTATCCTTATCACAATCATCCTGCCGGAGAAGAACTGTTTATCATGGAAGGTGACGCTGCTATTGCAGGTGCCCAGCTTGAAAAAGGAGATTATTTGTACACTCCGCCGAATTTTAAACATTCCGTGAAGTCGGAGCATGGGTGTACTATTCTTTTTGTGATCCCTGAAGAAGTAGAGATTCTTTAACCCATTAAAAACAAAACCACAGTGAAATATTTTACTGTGGTTTTCTCTTATAAAATATTGCAGCATTACACTGGCATTTTTATTTCAAGGCGGCTTTGTTTGATGATACAGGTCTGAAATTAATTAAAGTTTTTTTCTTTCTCACAATATCCACCAGAGTCTGTACTGAAAAAGTGAGAATGATATACAGTACAATCAGCACCGACACATACCCAATTTCATGTTGTCTATACCCAAAAATTCCTTTTCCCCAGGAGATCAGTATCCATTGGATCATGTACATTGAGGTTAAATTTCTGCTGCAGTACTTCAGAACACGCATAAAGCCATTTTCCTTAACGTTTGCAGTTATTGTATTGATCAGCCATAAAAACAGTAAGGTCCAGCCTGCAAAATAAATAACCCCGCCAGGCCCCATATGATAAAATCCGTTGTAATTATAATCACCATACAGAAAAACCAACGGTGCACCTATGGCAATAAACAACAGTCCTACATACAGCATATTTCTAAATACCAGTTTGATGTTGTAGTTCAGTTCCTGAAACCATTTACCGAAAAACATTCCGATGATAATAAAAGCCATCCATGGGAAAACAGGAAAATAGACATATGCCGGATAATCTGTATTGAAAAGAAGATCCAGAACATAATTGATCACAGGATAGTCAAGATTAATTCCGCTCACTTCTCTGGATATCAGTGCAACGAATAAGCCTATCGCCAGAATAATATATTTATTTTTCACATACTCTCTGATAAACCCAACGAACAGTAAAGACATCCCTGCCAGCTGTAAAATATCACCCAGCTGTACCAGATATACATACTGCTGCCCTATAGGAGCATGCCATCCGTATTTCTGGATAAAATTATCGGGAGCAAAATTAAAAATAACAGGGATCATAAATTTCATAAAATTCATAAAGAGACCTGCAAACACCAGTAAAACACCCCGTTTTAATGCACTTTTAAGACTTTGATGAGTGGAAGTCATAAAGGTAATTCCCATACAGATCAGGAAAATGGAAGTTCCTCTTCCGAGAAAAACAATAAAACTGCCAATTGCTGTTTCATATTGTGATTTTACATTGGCGTATACCAGTAAGGTATGTATAATGATCATTCCGATAACACTTATACCTTTTATTAAATCCAGAGTGAGGATTCTTTTGTTTTGTTGTTCCATAGTTTTATTTAGTGAAAATTGTGGATTAGATGGATAAAATTGTATTCATTAATTTTTCGTTAAACAATATTTTTATTTATTCTAAATAAAAAT
Organism: Chryseobacterium sp. JV274; assembly: GCF_903969135.1. Taxonomy (NCBI): domain Bacteria; kingdom Pseudomonadati; phylum Bacteroidota; class Flavobacteriia; order Flavobacteriales; family Weeksellaceae; genus Chryseobacterium; species Chryseobacterium sp. JV274. Next base: position 1,857,290 of record NZ_LR824569.1, read on the forward strand.
CAAATATACAAATTAAAACCACTCCTTATAATTCATTAATAAATTTTCATAAAATATTAATAATTAAAGATTTACTTCCACATTAAAACCCATTTCAGGTCAATATCCGTCCCTATCCATTCATATAATTTACCCTTAAATCCTTTCAAAAATGAAATGATTAATATCCCTCTACATAAAAAAACTCTTCCTGGGTGGAAGAGTTTTTACTATAGTGATTATGATTTAGGCAATTCAGGGGGACGCATTTTGTATTTGTAACTATTTAACGTTTTTAAAAATGCTACGATATCAAAAACTTCGTCGTCCGTAAGATTCAATTTTTCCACCATTCCTGATTTATGGGGAAATTTCGGGTCATTGATCTGATCTTCTTTTGGAGTTTCTCTTCCCATTCCTGCGTTGTACATCATGACAATGTTAGCCAGCTCAGGGAAAAGCCCGTTGTGCATGTAAGGTTTGTTCTCAGAAACCTCTCTCAGTGTAGGGGTTTTGAATTTCCCTACATCTTCATTTTTTTTAGTAACGATATATCTTCCCAAGTCTTCGTATTTCCTTCCGTAATAGGTGAGTCCGAGGTTATGAAACTTCTGGTCAGAAAAATAAGGAGTGTTGTGGCAGTTGATACAATTCGCTTTGGTTCGGAATAAATGAAGCCCATTGATTTCAGAGTCCGTTAACGCATCTTTTTTCCCGGAAACGAATTTATCAAACTTTGATGGCGGACTGATCAGAGAACGCTCAAACGTTGCAACGGCTTTTGCAATTTTCTCTTCTGTCACTTCTCCATTTCCGAAAGCTTTTATAAAGAAAGGCTTATAATCTTTAATCTTCTTGATATTTTTTGTGGCCATTGACATGTGAAGATTCATTTCCACCGGATTTTCGATAGGAGCTTTCACCTGCTCTTCCAACGTTGCTGAACGGCCATCCCAGAAGAATGTTTTGGCATATCCGATATTCACTAAAGTAGGTGCATTTCTTGTTCCCGTCTGTCTGTCATGACCAAAGGAAACTCTGCTCCCGTCTGACCATCCTATTTCAGGATTATGGCAGTTGGCGCAGGAAATCTGTCCGCTTTTGGACAATCTCGGATCAAAGAATAACATTTTTCCCAATTCCATTTTATCTTCGGAATAGGGATTATCTTCAGGAAATTTCATCTTAGACAAAGGTCCGATATCCTGAAACCCGTCTTTTGCTTCATCAAATAAGTGAGGAGCCGGCCATTTGCTCTGATCCCCGCTGCTGTATAAAGTACGAAGCTCTTCTACAGTATATCCTGTAGGATCATTTGAGGTATAACTTAATAAACATACTATTCCGGCAACGGCCAAAAAAGCGATATATCTGTCTTTCATTTATTTTTAATAATAAACATTCAACCCTACCAAGGCAACATGATTAGCTCTGCCATTGTAGTCCACTTGATTTTTATACGTACTGTTCATCAGCCAGGTCTGAGAAAAACTTCCGTACAGCTCATATCTGATTTTGTTTTGATCAAAGATATAACTTGCGTTAAAATTAAGACCAATTTTTGGAGTTGCGTCATAAGCAAAATCCGGCTGAGCAATTTTCGTTGCAAAGATATTCTCTTTTGTGCTCTGATAAGGCTGATAATTGAATTCTTTTTCCAATGGAATATACAGGTTTTGCGAAAGACCAACCATTATTTTATGTGAAGGTTTTAAAGCAAATTCTTTTTCTGCACCCAGACGGTAATTGAAAAAAGAAAGTTTTCTGTCCATTACTACCGATGCATCTTTCACATGATTTTTCCCATATGCTGCATCAAAAAGAATCTTAAATGCTTCATTTTTATGGTTAAACCAAATCACACTATTCTGCCAGAAAAGATTCTTCTGCTCCAGGCGGTACGATCTATATTCCAGAGGATAATTATAATTGGTATCCAGCTGATCCTGATAGGTCACCATGGAAGCCCATTTTTTACCATTATAGTTCCCTAAAAAATTAAGATAGAAACTATGCAGATCTGTTTTTAGTCCGGAATATTTTGTATAGTCTTTATGCCAGTTAAAGACTGCGTCCTGATATTCGAAGACCCTGTAAAAGCGTTCAATCAGATTTTTATAATCATATCCGGCAGAGAAATGGGTACTTCCATTATTAAAAGCATATTCTCCACCCCAGATATAGCCTCCCATTTTATATTCAGAAGTTTTATACTCGGTATTCCCGATGTACTGATTACCATAACCTTCATTATAACGGATATAAATGCTGTCATTGGCAGGTACATTTCCTTTCATATTCACAAACATGATATCATTTCCCTTGTAATGATTTACGTAGCTCAGTTTCCCGAAAATGGCATGCTGTTTCCACTTTAAACCCAATTTTGCAAAGGCTTTGTATTTGTAATCATCTACCTTCGGTCTTGGATCTGCATTCTGACGGTAAGATTTGGCATACAACCCTTCTCCTCCCAACTGCAGGATTACAGGTTTTACTGGATTATAGGCAAACTGTCCGCTGATAAAATAGCTTTGTTTCTGCCATCTTGCCGAACGGGGAACCCAATAATATGAAGGGTTATAAATAAAAGAAGAATTTGTAGTTCTCTCATCGCTTAGAATATAGGGAACATCTTCTTCAGTTGTTTTGTCTGCTTTAAGTCTTCCTGATAATGCAATTTTATCATTCAGCTTATAAACTCCTTCAGACTTAAAAGTAAAACTTCCTGTTTCTCCTGCTGTCTGTACTCTTTTAAAATTTTGTTTTACAGAAGAATACTGAAAGGTTGTCCGTGAAAAATCCAAAGGCTGGAAAAATGAAATATACGGATCATTTATTCTGATATCCTTTTCTACCGAACTGATGTTAATACTATCTAAATGAGTAGTCTGAGCATGGAAGAACTGGCTGCCTAAAGCAACCAATCCCAACATACTGTATTGAAAGACTTTAATCGTCTTATTTCTATTATTGTGCATATCCTCTAGGGTTTGCTTTAATCGTTACAAAATCATTGGCAGAATTATTTGTATCCTGCAATACCATACGTCCATTGACAATTTCCTTCGTTTTACGGATTACAGAAAATCCTGTAAAAGTACCTTCAGCCTGCCCCAGAGAGTTGACAATGAAAGTTCTTGAAGCATCTATATCTGCAGGGAAATCTTTAGGTACTTTCTGCTCTTTATCCGTAATATCTATTCCGTCTATGATATAGTTTTTAGGAATTTGTAAAAACAGGGTTCCGGTAGGAGCTTTAGGAGCTGCAACTTTTTGCCAGCTTGCCACTTCTGCATCCGTTGCTCTCAGAATTCCTAATCCCAGCATAGAATTTACATTCAGGATTAAATCATTAGAGGCAATACTCCAGTAAGCAACCTGCATATCCGGCACCATAATATTCTGGATATCCCATGCGAAGGGCTTTTTACCAATACTTATATTATAATCTCCCATATAAGTTTCAAAGTCGGCATGGCTCAGATCAACAGTTTTGTCAGGCTCCTGTATTGGTATTCCTGTACCGTTAATATCATCAAAAGGCATCTTATGATTAATGGCCGTTTGAGCTACAATAATACTTTTCCCAGGCAAAATTGGGTACTGGCTACCGTTGCCCGGTATTTTGATAAGTATATTAGAATAAACATAATCCGTATTGGCTGCAGCACCTCCCCCGGCAGTTTTGCTCCAGTCATACTGCCCATTGGATAAAGTATAGGTGGTCACATTACTGTTCACATTTCCTTCCAGAAATACCAGGTATAATCCGTCAGCATAAATAGTCTGATCCGAGTTGTTGTGAACCTCAATAAACTGATCTCTGAAATTGGCTCCTAATTTATTATCCGAACCTGCATAATAATATTGTTTGATTACAAGATCTCCAAGGTTTCCACTGGTGATTCTGATCAGTTTTGAAGAAGTATTGGCATTGATGGTTACTTTTTCATCAAAACCTCCGAAGTGAACAATTTCATAGCTTGTTTCCTCTCCTATTTGCTGTTCATATTCACTCTGCTTCAGCTGTAATTCAGCCTGAATACTGTAACTTCCCGGCAGAACGGCATCTAATTTCAGTTCTCCGTTGGCATCTGTTTTTCCGATAATCTGATCTTCTGTGGCTGTATTTTTCAGGATAACAGTTACATTCGCTACTCCTTTGTCTGCTACGGAAGGGTATTTGGAAGCATCATATTTAATATTTACAGTAAACGGAACAGGCTTAATCTCGTTATTTCCTCCAAAGTCATCATCTCTGTTGCATCCAACAAGGGCAAGAACGGGAATTACTAACAATAGTATTAATCGTTTCATTATTTTTATTTTTAGCGTTATTAAAATCTGTATGAAATATTTCCTCCAAATGAAGTAGACGTAAAGTTTCCGTAAACAGCCCCTCTTTCGTCGTATGCTTTTAAATTGAAAACATTACTTACGTATATTGACAATCTGAAACCACTTAAGAAATCTTTTGTAACCCTTAAATGAACATTATGAAGTGTTTTGTTATATAACCCTGAAAGTTTTTCGTCAGAAGGTTTCAGGAATAATCCCTGGTATTTTGGATTGGTACGCTCATTTTCAGGAATCATCTGCATTTCTCCGTCATGTTTTATATACCCTATCGGATAAATGTCATTCATTCCTGTCAAAGATCTGTCTGAAAGAAAATGATCTGTTCTCAAGCCAATAATTAACCCTGATGAAGCAAGGTGATAATCAAAACTGAAACTTGCTCTGGCCATGGATCTTTTATTTTTGATATCATTATAAATCCCATATTGGTAATCCTTATCCATGATCTCCGGTGCACTGATTTTGTAAAGTCCGTCATCTTTCTGCCCGGAAGTCTCCACATAACTGGCATTAAAACCAATCACAAGATTAAGAGCTTCTATTTTTTTGAAGCTGGCCATCAGTTCCAATCCTTTATCTGAAGACTGATATCCGTTAATAATTCTGTTCTGGAGGTAATTAAATTTTTCAGTTCCTACAATTTCAAAAGTAGGCACATTTGTTCCTGATATATTGACATCAACTTTGGCTTTATCCATTATTTTATGAACACTCATGGTAGTAAAACCATCTACCAGCTTATTGTAATATGCTGTAAGGTTAACAATCCCAAAAGGAAACCTGTAATCTACTCCTATTTCAGTTTTCCAGCTCTTTGAAGGTTTAAGACTCGCATTATCTCCTGGTGTTACGACCGTTTGCATAATAGCTGCTGAATAATATCCAGGCAGACGATAATCCCCAAGAAGGAAGTCAAAATATCTTGGTGCTGTGTAGATCTGATTAAGTGAAGGTGCTTTAGATGTTAATCCAAACCCTCCTCTCACAGAAAGTTTCCCCATCTGATAAGAAGTGTTTACTCTTGGCGAATAGGTAGAATATGAATTCTGCAAATCATAGCGAAGACCCAGATTTGTTTTAAAAATGTGTTTATTAGCAAAGACTTTGGTAATATTATCCTGAATATACAATGCATACTGTTTACTGGAAAATACATTGTCTCTGTAATTAAAATCTCTCATCCCATTGGAACCCTGCCCGGCTGCATTTATCGTTGTGAACTGTCCTGCTGTTCCGTACCTTCCTTTTCCAAAGTTATCTCCATAACGGAAATTAGCTCCCATACTGTAATTATGAGCCCATTTTGAAGAAGTTAGTTTTATTCCGTTAATGCTAAAATTGGTGTAAATATTAAGAGGTTTCCCATCCGAAAATGCCTGATTCTCATAACTTGGCGGTGTATAAGGTGCATAATAAACTCCATCTGTTGTAGAGTTTCCATAAGGACGAGCGCCTTGGTTCAGCCAGTATCTGCGTTCTGTAAGCTGAGTTGCATAGCTTAATCCCATATCGACATTGATTGATTTAAAGAATGTTTTTTTACCATTCTGTGCGAAAAAATAACTGATATTATTTCCTAATGAAAAGCTTTTATTTTCGACATTGATAATCATTCCGTCAACATCATCAGGGTCTCTTTTTCCTTTGCTGCTATTGGTAGAAAATGAAGCAGACAGCTTATTTCTAAATCCATTTTTATTACTTGACCAAAGAAAATTGACATTTGTTCTGTCATATCCTACAAGGCTGGTTCTGGGATCTGAAAGAGAATTCATATAATCAACAGAAGCGTTCAGGGCATTATTCTGATTAATTTTAAACCCTTTGGTAAGGCCAACCTGATAAGTTCCTTCTCTCAGCGATGCATCCAATCGTAATGGTGATGCTTTTGCCGTTGTAGTAACTTTGATCAATCCGGAAGTCAAATCTCCATATTTGGCATCCGGTACTCCTTGTACAACTTCAATACTTTCGATATTCTCTGTAGGAATTTCTCTTAAATCAACCCCGTAATTCGGCTGGCTTGGCATTAGGTTTCCTCCTTTGGTAGAGGTATTAAAGCTTATTCCAAAAGGGCCGCTGTTGGCAGAGTCATAGCTCTGCATATTTTCGTTATTAGATAAGACAATATCATTGACCATCAACTGTACCCCAAACGCCCTGTTCCCGAAATCATCACCTCCTGGAACATTTCCGGAACCTGTTATTGAAGGTCCGCTTGCGGTTCTGAAAACAATATTTTTAAATTGGGTATTGTCAAACTGCTGTACATATTGACCAGGTAATTGCTGTAATACATCTCCGATAGAAAATGACTGCAGGTTTTGAAGTGCTTCCTGTTGAATTGCTATTTCAGAAAATTGTTTTTTTCTTGCAGTAAGCTGCACTCCTTCGATTCTGATTTCTGATCTTTCACGAGATGAGCTTTTAGGTGATAGAATTTGCAACTTTAGTTCCTCCCCCTCTTTGATTATAATGGTTTCTTCTCTATTATTATCATTTAGGAAAGTAATCTGGCATTTTCCTTTGAGAACCATAGAATTACCGTTCTTATGCAATTCTTTACATTCTTTCAAACCACCACTGACAAGTTCTCCCGTTTTGATTTGTCCATTATGAGAAAATTCAACTTTCTGAGCAGACAAGAATCCGCCTGCTGTTAGAAAAACAGCACCTGCTAATAACGATAATTTCACCCTTAAAATATTTAGAGCGCAAAATTAATTATAATTATTCTAAATAAAAAGTAAGTTTTAAAATTAATTAAAGTTATTTTTTCTTAAAACCAAACAATATATACAAACAATTCCCTGAATGAAGAATAAAACAATAATACAACTTAAATACATACGATATTACATCTGGCTATGGCTTTTTAAAAACGGACTGAAAGTTAAATGCATAGGATGATGGACCGTTTTCCTGCAAATACTCTAGCCGCTTCACAGCTTCTGTTATGTCTGGATATTCACTATCTTTAATCCACCACAGAGCATAAAAGGCTTTTCCATATTTTTGAAACCATTCTTTTCTTCTTTTCAGAAAGTCAACATGAAATGTTTTATAGGTATAGTATTCCAATGTTTCTATATTTCTCCATACAGATAGATTGATAATAATTTGTTCATCATTAAATGGATTAAAGCTTGCCGCATTGTTATCCTCATCTTTTAGCCTCCATATGAACCCATCACTTTCATCTGCTAGTTGATTAACTGAATCAAAATGACTTACAAACTCATTCATTACTGGATCTTCTATGTTAACTCCTTTCATTCGGGCAACATTAATTTGTGCTAATTGGTACATTTTTTTATTTCTTTAATTCTCGTTATATTGTGTAAAAATAGATCCTGTACTATTAGCATAAAATAACTATCAATATAGATACTATAAAAAAATGAAAAAAGAATGTGAGACCTCATACATCAATGTGGACCAAAAATCTTATCCCTGTGCAGTAAGCTTTGTCATGGATCTCATTGGAGGAAGATGGAAAGGAGTTATTCTCTGCCACCTAAAGAACGGTGATAAAAGGTTTGGTGAACTAAAAAAAGAGCTTTCTTTTATTACAGAAACAACCTTAAGTATTCAGCTAAGACAATTAGAAAGAGATCAATTAATAACACGAACAGTATTTGGAACAAAGCCTCCCGTAAAAGTTGTATATAGTTTGTCAGATTTAGGATTATCATTTATTCCTTTATTGGATCATATTAATAATTGGGGCAAAACTATTTTAGAAAGTAAAAAGGTGCTTTAAAAGTTTATACATTAAATTCATATATCAGTCTACAAAAAATAAAAACCCGCAGTAAATAAATTTACTGCGGGTTTGATTTATAATTAGATGTTAGTGTTTATAGATAACTATATAAATTAATATTACCCATCCATTAATAAATAGAGTACTCAATTTGCTGTGCTTATTTTGGGTTACCATTTAAAAGTTTTTGAGTTTGTTGACTTATTTATGAATATCAAATAATCAAAAGAGTCAGTAACATTAGTTTTTGTAAATTCACTTTTATCTGTACCTGATCCTGTTTTGCGGAATAGAATATCTTTTAATATCCAATTACCAAGTTTGTTGCCATCCTTCTTGATTCCTTTCAGATCCAAAATAAAAATTGGAATGTCGAGCGAGTTAAGCTTATATTCTAATGTTCCGGGACCGGCTTTTTCTGAATTATAGATACCAAGCTTCCCATTAATACTGGCAGAATAAGTACCTTCATAAAAGGCAAATCCAAAATTCACAAAATCGTTATCATGCATTTCATTCATCCAATACCCCATTCTTTCTGAATTTAATTTTGCAATGTGATAATTATGAGCGGAGACAATTACTTTAGAATTCAAATAGTTTTCCTTTAACCATTTAACATTCTCTGCCATAAATTGGTCTCTTCTAATAAAACTGTGTTGGATATATTGTCTAATAATATCTACATTTTGTAGGAAGCGCGATTTTTCTTCCGGATTTTTTATTGATATACTTTTTTCTTTTATTAAAAACAGATACTCAGATATAATTTTTTGACCTTTTTTAGAATACGTTCTAAAGCCTCTGTTATTTTCCTTTAAAGCGATTTCCATGTCATCAATCTCTTGCTCGGGCAGCTGATTTTCCTGATATGTTTTTCTTATTTGAGCTATCGCCCCTTTAGCGTATTGCATATCGAAACCATCAAAAAAAACTTTTGAACTATGATTTTCATTGTATTTTTTCAACCATTCAACAAAAGTTAAAGTTTCTTCGGTTTGCCACAGCCAAAAATACATTCCCTTTAGAATATCTTTTGGGTTTCCTTTTCCTTCCTGAATATAGTGATTCATTAAAAAACTTTCAGGCATATTGGCTTCGAGCGAAAAGACATTGAAATTTTTGTGGGCTATCAAATATTCACTTATTTTATATTTCATTTGATACACTTCACTCGAACCGTGAGTAGATTCTCCTAATCCTACTATTTCTGCATTGCCTCTGAGTTCTTGGTTAAAAGGCAGTTTTTTGTTGTAAGAAACCTTTTGGAAGTAAAAACCCCATAAACAAATGTTTATGGGGTTTTTCTATATGTTATTAATTGTTATGAATCAATTAATTATTTTACTTCTTCGAAGTCTGCATCCTGTACATCTTCAGCTCCAGCGTTTCCGCCAGCATTCTGAGCTCCGGCACCTGCATCAGCACCAGGCTGTTGACCAGCTGCATATAATTCTTCAGAAGCTGCCATCCATGCTGCATCTAATGCTTCAGTTTTAGCTTTTACATCATCAACACTTTTAGCTTCGAAAGCTGTTTTTAATTCTGTGTGAGCCGTTTCGATAGCTGCTTTTTTGTCAGCAGAAAGCTTTTCACCGAACTCTTTCAATTGCTTTTCAGTCTGGAAGATCAATCCGTCAGCTTTGTTGAAGATTTCAACTTCTTCTTTTCTCTTAGCATCTGCTGCAGAGTTTTCCTGAGCTTCTTTCTTCATTCTTTCGATTTCTTCGTCAGAAAGACCTGAAGAAGCCTGGATTTTGATAGACTGCTCTTTACCAGTTCCTTTATCTTTAGCAGACACACTTAGGATACCGTTAGCATCAATATCGAAAGTTACTTCAATTTGAGGAACTCCTCTTGGTGCTGGTGGAATATCCTGAAGATCGAATCTACCGATTTCTTTGTTATCGTTGAACATTGATCTTTCTCCCTGCCCTACTCTGATGCTTACAGCCGGCTGGTTGTCAGAAGCTGTAGAGAATACTTCAGATTTTTTAGTTGGGATCGTAGTGTTCGCCTCAATTAATTTAGTGAATACAGAACCCATTGTTTCAATACCTAAAGAAAGTGGAGTAACGTCAAGTAGTAATACGTCTTTTACATCACCTGTTAATACACCTCCCTGGATTGCTGCACCAATTGCTACAACCTCATCCGGGTTCACTCCTTTAGATGGTTTTTTACCGAAGAATTTTTCTACTTCTTCCTGGATGATCGGGATTCTTGTAGAACCACCTACCAAGATTACTTCGTCAATATCTGAAGTTGATAAACCAGCATCTTTTAATGCTTTAGCAACAGGCTCCATAGATCTTCTTACAAGATCTGCAGATAATTGCTCGAATTTAGCTTTTGTTAAAGACTTCACTAAGTGCTTAGGACCTGTAGCAGTAGCCGTGATATATGGTAAGTTGATTTCAGTCTGAGGAGAAGAAGATAATTCAATTTTAGCTTTTTCAGCAGCTTCTTTCAATCTTTGTAATGCGATTGCATCAGATTTCAATTCTACACCTTCTTCAGCTTTGAACTCATCAGCCATCCAGTTGATGATCACATCATCAAAGTCATCACCTCCTAAGTGCGTATCACCATTTGTAGATAATACTTCGAATACACCATCTCCTAAATCAAGGATAGAGATATCAAAAGTACCACCACCTAGGTCATATACTGCGATTTTCTGATCTTTATGGTTTTTATCAAGACCGTAAGCTAACGCCGCAGCTGTAGGTTCGTTGATAATTCTTTCTACTTTAAGACCAGCGATTTCACCAGCTTCTTTAGTAGCTTGTCTCTGTGCATCATTGAAGTATGCAGGAACAGTGATTACCGCTCTTGTTACTTCCTGTCCAAGATAATCTTCAGCAGTTTTCTTCATTTTCTGAAGCGTCATTGCAGAAATTTCCTGTGGTGTATATTCTCTATCGTCGATTTTTACTTTTACAGTATCATTTGGTCCTGCAACCACTTTATAAGGTACTCTTGAAACTTCAGAAGCATCATCTTTAAAGTGCGTTCCGATAAATCTTTTGATAGAGTAAACAGTTTTTGTTGGATTCGTTACAGCCTGTCTTTTTGCAGGATCACCTACTTTTCTCTCTCCGTCTTCTGTAAAAGCTACAATAGAAGGAGTAGTTCTTTTACCTTCTGCGTTAGGAATAACAACAGGGTCTTTACCCTCCATTACAGCAACACAAGAGTTGGTCGTTCCTAAGTCAATTCCAATTATTTTACTCATAATATTTTATATTTTTTTCTATTTTTAAATTAATTTACACTCTCAATTTCTCAATATCTGTACCATTCAAAGAATTGTGACAAAATGACACAATAAAATAAAAACCCCGATAAAATCGAGGCTTTGTATGATTTAATATGGAAATATTTTCATTATTTTTTGATAAACTTCATTGATTTTACGAAGTCTTTGTCATTATAAGTTCTTACATAATAAACACCACTGGCAAAATCTTTCACATCAATTTTATCTGTTTCATTTTTAATAAATGCTTTTTTCACCAGTCTTCCTTCTGCATTGAAAATTTCCACTTCATTAATAGGTGCTAAAGGAGAAGCAATAGAAATATACTGTGTAGTAGGATTAGGGAAAAGATTGATAGAATTTACCTTTTGTACATCATTTACTGATAAAAATGCACATGCGTTAGAATTCAAAAGACTTGCTCTTGGCCCTGCCATCGTATTGGTCTTGATTGTTTTCTGATCATTGGTAAAGAATGCCATTTCTGTATCTGTCACATAATCCATAAAATTCATGAACATAGCTCCGTTTGCAGTCGGATTACACATGAATCCATTATCTGGAAAAACATTACCACCGTAATGAGCATCATTAATAGCAGGGGTATCAGCACACCCATCATCATTATCCGGTGTATTACAAAGACTGCCATCTTCTCCCCAAGGGTGAAGCAATCCGAAATAATGTCCTATTTCATGCGTAGCAGTTCGGCCTCCATTATAAGGATACTGAGCAGCTCCTGTGGTTCCGAAATATTTGTAACCAATAGCAAGTCCGTCTTCCGGAAAACCAGCAGCGTCAGGCAGATAAGCCCAACCTAAGTAAGGATTTGGCATATTCCCTACCCATATGTTCAAATATTTAGTTGGATCCCAGGCTGTAAGTCCCGAAGCTAAATAATATTGGTTTGCAAAATCAAAATTTGCAGCTACAGATTTTCTTTCTATTCCTGTAGTGGAAGCACCTGTAGGAGTTTTTGTTGCCATACAAAATGTCAGTTCCATATCGGCTGCATAAGGCTTGAATGCATCAGGAACGACAGAACTAAAGTTAGGATTCAACTTTCTGAAATCATTATTCAGAATTGCAATCTGTGATGCAATCTGAGCATCAGAAATATTCTGGGCAGCACTTCCATAAAGAACATGTACTACTACGGGAATAGTAACAACAGTCTGTCCATTTTTAGCCATTGTATTAGCATTTTTACTGGTTAAATAATTTCGTAAATCTTCTTTTTTTGCCAGAGCCTGAGGGTTTCTTGTATAAAACTCCTTCATTTTCAAATCAGTAGCACATTCTCTCTGTCCAAATACATTAGCCATCAGAAAGCCGGCAGTTAATAGTAAAATTTTTTTCATATAAATAGTATAAATAGTCGGCAAATATAACCATTCTTCCAACAAGACTATGGAATAAATGAGTAATTTACAGTAAAATCACTGTAACTCTAAATTTGCTTAAACCAATTGATTACCAATATGCTTGTTATCAGCAAAACAATTTAATTCACCAACCTTTAAAAATTAATCAAAGTTTAACCTAAGAAATAGAGACAGAATCTTTACGAATTATTATTTTTGATAAAATATACACATTTAGAATGTCATTACACTTTAATCCACGAGATATTACATGGCTTGCCTTTAATGAAAGAGTTTTACAGGAGGCCATGGATGAAAAAGTTCCCTTACATTTAAGAATACGTTTTCTCGGAATTTTCTCCAACAATTTAGATGAATTTTTCAGAGTACGTGTTGCCGGATTAAAACGTGCCATGGATTTTAAGGAAAAAGTGATTGCTGAATCTTTCTACCAACCTCCCTCCAAAATCCTTCAGAGAATCAATGAAATTGTGATGAGACAGCAGCTGAATTTTGATAAAAGCTGGAAAAATATCCAGACTGAAATGGCTGATCATAAAGTTTTCATTAAAAATGCCAAAAACCTGACAGCAGGACAAAAAGAATTTGTCAGACAATATTTTGATGAAGTGGTAGAATCTAATGTAATTCCTATTCTTCTTCATGAAAATACGCCAATGCCCTATTTGAGAGATAAAAGTCTTTATCTGGGGGTTGCGATGAGAAAAAAAGACTGGCAATATTCCAGCAATTATGCCATTATTGAGATTCCTTCCCGTTTTGTAGGAAGATTCGTATTGCTTCCAACAGAAGATCCGGAAGAGAAAAACGTAATGCTGCTGGAGGATGTCATCACTTTCAACCTTCCGCATATTTTCTCTTATTTCGGATATGATGAGTTTTCTGCTAATGCTTTTAAAGTAACAAAAGATGCTGAACTTGATCTGGACAATGACATCAGAACCAATTTCGCAGAGAAAATAGAAAAAGGACTCAAAAACAGAAGAAAAGGAAAGCCTACCCGTTTCGTGTTTGATAAAGATATGGATAAAGCGCTGCTGGAACTCCTTATCAGAAAGCTGAATTTAACGAAAAAAGACAGTATCATTCCGGGAGGAAAAATTCATAATTTCAAGCATTTCATGGATTTCCCAGATGTTTTTGAAAAGTATGAAAGACCTGTGGAAAGAAGCTCTTTTACTCATCAGGCATTTGAACATGGTGAGAGAGTAACAGATGTTATTTTAAAAGAAGATGTGCTTCTTACTTTCCCTTATCACAAATATAATCCGGTAATTGATCTTCTCCGTGAAGCAGCAATGGATCCGGATGTAAAATCTATACAGATCACTGCCTACCGTATGGCAAGCAGCTCAAAAATCATCAATGCGCTCATCTATGCTGCCAGAAATGGTAAAGAAGTGACCGTAATGCTTGAACTTCAGGCAAGGTTTGATGAAGAATCCAATCTGAAATGGAAAGATATGCTGGAACCGGAGGGGATTACAGTTCTTGTGGGAATTCCCAACAAAAAAGTACATGCTAAACTGTGTGTTATCAAAAAGAGAGCGCATAATAAAACCATCCAATATGGATTTGTAAGTACCGGGAATTTCAACGAAAAAACAGCAAGAATATATGGTGATCATCTGCTCCTTACAGCCGATCGCGGTATCATGGCAGATATCAATAAAGTGTTCAATGTTCTGAAAAAACCGAAGGATGATTTTATTCCGATTTTGAAAACTTGTAAAAATTTATTAGTTTGCCCTCAATTTATGCGTGAAAAGATTGTTCACCATATTGATAAAGAAATAGAAGAAGCCAAAGCAGGCCGAAAAACAGAGATCATCATCAAGGTAAATTCTATGAGCGACAGGCTACTGATAGAAAAGCTATATGATGCCGCCAAAGCTGGTGTGGTAATCAGACTCATCGTAAGAGGAATCTATTGTGCCGTAAACCAGAAAGAGTTTAAAGAAAAAATAAAAGCGATTAGTATTGTAGATGAATACCTGGAGCATGCCAGAGTAATGTATTTCTACAATAAAGGAACAGAAGACATGTACATTTCTTCCGCTGACTGGATGACCAGAAACCTGGATTACAGGATTGAAGCCGCCGCTAAAATCACTGACAAGAACCTTAAGAAAGAATTAAAAGATATTCTTGATATTCAGCTTAGGGATAATGTAAAAGCCAGAATTCTGGATAAGAAACTCAGCAATGAATACATAAGAAATGATAAAAAAGAATGCCGTTCACAAATAGAAACCTATAAATATTTAAAAGCTAAAACAAGCAAAAAATGAAGATAGCAGCGATAGACATAGGGAGTAATGCAGCCCGCCTTCTAATCAATGAAGTTAAGATTAATAACAGAAAACCTGAATTCATCAAACTCAACCTTCTCAGAATTCCCCTGAGACTGGGAATGGATGTTTTCACCATCGGAAAAATAGGTCCCGAAAGAGAAAAAATGGTCATTGACTCCATGAAAATCTTCAGTGACCTGATGAAAATATATAAAGTGGATCATTACAGAGCCTGTGCTACCAGTGCCATGCGTGACGCTTCCAATGGCAACGAAATTATTGAACTCGTAAAAGAAGCATCTGGAATCAACATCGAAATTATTTCCGGTGATGAAGAAGCTACCCTGGTTTATGAAAATCATGTTGCAGAAGGTCTTGATAAAGAATTCGCTTACTTATACATCGACGTTGGCGGAGGTTCTACGGAACTTACCTTCTACGAAAACGGTAAAATGGTTTACGAGAAATCGTTCAATATCGGAACCATTCGTCTTCTCAACAACCTGGTTACGATGGACAACTGGAAAGAGATGAAGGACGAGATCAAGGAAAATATTGTCAGCAAGAAACCAATTGTAGCGATTGGATCAGGAGGAAACATCAACAAAGTGTTCTCCATGAGCAAAACCAAAGACGGGAAACCCATGTCTTTATCACACCTGAAAAAGGTCCATAAAGAATTCAATGAGCTGTCTGTGGAAGAAAGAATGACCAATTACAACCTTAGAGAAGACCGTGCCGATGTATTGGTACATGCCCTGAGCATCTTCAATAATGTGATGTTATGGTCTGATATCAACAGGATTTTTGTCCCTAAAATATCTGTGGCAGACGGATTGATCCACAACATTTACACTCAGTTACAGCACAAAAAGTAACAACAAATAACAATATTATAAGCCAGCCATTGAGCTGGTTTTATTTTTTTGAAACTGTTTTCAGCTTTTCACAGTACTGTCATTGCGAGGAACAACGCGACGAAGCAATCTCTATGTTCTCCCATGCTATTAAGTTTTGGCTAAAGCCAATGATAAATCATTTATTGTCAGGTGGATTAAAACCACCTCTATTGAATTTTAATAAAAGTTACTTTTTACTTTTTACTTTTTACTTTTTACTTTTTACTTTTTACTTTTTACTTTTTACTTTTAGTAAAAAACTTTTCCAAATTTTAAAGTAAAACCCTATCCCCATTCGTCATATCATTATCAATAGCAAAACAATGAATCCAATCAAAATAATTCTTACAGGAGCAACAGGGATGGTAGGTGAAGGCATTTTAATGGAATGTCTTGAGAACCCCAATGTTTCTGAAATCCTCAGCATAAGCAGAAAACCTTCTGGAAAATCACACCCCAAACTGAAAGAATACCTTGTCCCGGATTTTTTATCCATAGACATCCATGATGAAAAACTAAAAGGCTATGATGCCTGTTTTTTCTGTGCCGGAATCAGCAGTGTAGGTATGAATGAAGAAGATTATACCAGAATCACTTACGATACAACCCTTCACTTTGCAAAAGCTGTTTTGAACCAAAATCCGGATATAGTTTTTAACTATGTTTCAGGGGCAAGTACAGACAGCACAGAGAGCGGGAAAATGATGTGGGCACGGGTAAAGGGCAAAACCGAAAATGATTTGAAAAAAATAAATTTCAAAGGGGCTTATAATTTTCGCCCCGGATTTATGAAACCTGTTGACGGTCAATTGAATGTAAAATGGTTTTTTAAACCTTTTATTTGGATTTTTCCTGTTTTTTTTCAATCAAAATCATTAACTTTACACGAAGTGGGTAGAGCAATGATCAATGTGACACAAAAAGGATACCCTACATCTACTTTAGAAATTAGAGATATTAAAAATTTAGCGATATGAGAGACATGTTAAGAAGAATTATTCTGGTTATTTTTGTACTCTTGCTTGTGACTGCTGTTTCAGGATATTTTTATATGCAGAAACATCCATTAGAAGGAAATAAGTCCGGAACAATTTTAAATTTTTCCGGAAAATCAGGAAAATAAATACATCCTACAAGTCCTCATTTGAACAACATTCTATCATTTATCGGAAACAAACCTATTTTTTAAACATTTCTTAAGATTCCATTAAAATAGTTGCGAAACATAAAGTTCATTTTTGCATTTATCTAATTAAAGTAAAAATGATCAACAACTACCTATTAAAAGGGTCTGTGATTGCCGCATTCTTTTTTCAGAGCGGTCTTTTCGGACAGACACTGATTCATTACTGGAATTTTAACAACAATACTTCTGCTGCCACAGTCACTACACCTGCTTCTACCCTGGTGAATGGCTCTCTTACGGCTATAGCAGGAGGTACAAGTGTAATAGATTTTGCTGGTGGTACCGGGCAGAATTTTAGTGATGAAAATTTAAATGCCAGAAATGGAGATGCATCCGGAACTCATTTAAGGTTCAATAATCCAATTGGAGGAGGATTACAGTTTAATCTGCCTACCACCGGATATAACAGCGTCATTGTTAAATTTACCACCAGAAGATCCGGACAGGGAGCCGGTACTCAGACATGGTCTTATTCAACAGACGGAACTAATTTTGTGCAGTTTCAGACTGTGAATCCTCAGGATGCCAATCCTCAGCTCATTACTATTGATTTTTCTGCCATTCAGGGAGCCAATAACAATCCCAACTTTAAATTAAAAGTTGAATTCTCAGCAACAGGAGGCGGAACAGGAGGTAACAACCGTTTTGATAACTTTACGGTAGATGCCACTCCTGCCGGAGGTGCGGACACCACTCCACCAACTGTTACTTATCTTCCTGCCAATAATACCAATAACGCTTCGACTACTGTAAATCCTACCTTATCTTTTAATGAAAATATAAGATTAACAGATAATTCTGCGATCAATAATTCTAACGCTCAAAACCTTATAGAGCTTCGTCTTGGGAATGCAGCAGGGGCGCTAATTCCATTTACAACGACTTTCAGCAACAATACGATTACTGTAATCCCAACTTCGGGACTGGTACCGGGACAAACTTATTATCTTGCCCTTAAACCCAATATGGTAGAAGACTTTAGTGATAATGGAGTTACAGCTGTTACATCCAGCACTTTCACTACAGCCGGAACAATAATTTCTTTGGAAAAAAACTTCATTAAGGTCAATGAAAATGCAGGAAACCTTGCATTTAAAATCAATATCACCAATCCTTCAACGGCTACAGTAAATCTTGTGGTAAAACCGGCACCATTCAGTACGGCTGATGCTAATGATTTTACTTTAGCCAGCCAAACTATTAACATCACTCCATCTACAACAAGTTATACAGTCAACATTCCGATTACTGATGACACAGTGGCAGAACAGCAGGCCGAATATTTTGTTGTAAGCCTCGAAAATCCTACCGGAGCAACTATTTCAGGAGACAATACTGCAACTGTTTATATTGTAGACAATGATAAGCCGGCACCGGTTCCATCCCATCAGATCCAACTGAATTATCTGGGAAGTTTTGATCCTTCAGGAAATAATAACAGCTCCACGGAAATTGTGGTTCATGATGCATCAACTCAACGTTTATTCACGATCAGCTCCATTACAGATGTTTTTGATATTATTGATTTCAGTACGCCTGCCACTCCATCGGTCGTAAAAACAGTCAATATGGCTTTCTATGGCGGAATCACAAGTATTGCAGTAAAAAACGGAATCATCGCCGCTGCTTCTCCGAATACCGATCCGCAGCAAAATGGTTCTGTAGTATTCTTTGATATTAACGGAAATTTCCTGAAACAGGTAAGTGTAGGAGCTTTACCGGATATGATCACCTTCTCTCCCGACGGAACAAAAGTAGTGACCGCCAACGAAGGGGAACCTAATGATGCCTATACGGTAAATCCCGAAGGAACGATCAGCATCATTGATATTTCCGGAGGTATCGGAAATCTTACGCAAAGTAATGTGACAACGCTCAATTTCAATAGTTTTGATTCTCAGGTAGCAGCTTTAACAGCTACCGGGTTAAGAAAAGTAAGAACAAATAATACGCTTTCTCAGGATCTGGAACCTGAATATGTTACCATCAGTTCAGATAGCCAGAAAGCATGGGTAACACTTCAGGAAAATAATGCTGTCGCTGAAATTAACCTGGCAACCAAAACCATCACGGGAATCTGGGGATTGGGTAAAAAAGACATGAGCCTTCCGGGTAATGGTTTTGATGCTTCGGACAATAATGGAGAGGTTTTAATTGCCAACTGGCCTGTAAAAGCTTATTATGTTCCGGATGCAGTACAGAATTATAAGGTAGGAAGTACTCATTATATTGTAACAGCCAATGAAGGAGATGAAAAAGACCTTTCAGGCTACAGCGAAAGAACCACTGTAGGTGCAAACGGTTATATTTTAGATCCAGTACTTTTCCCGAATTCAAATATTTTAAAGGCTTCTTATAATCTTGGAAGATTCAGGGTTTCATCTGCCACAGGAAATACAGACGGAGATGCAGAATTTGAAGAAATGGCAGCTTTAGGAGCACGCTCATTCTCTATTTTCAATGCGGATACCAAACAGATCGTGTACGACAGCGGAGATCAGTTTGAAAGATATATTGCAGCTTATCAGCCGTTAATTTTCAATGCCGATAATGAATCCAACGGTGCCAAAAACAGAAGCCGTGCAAAAGGCCCTGAACCGGAAGGCGTAGCATTAGGAAACATCAACGGACAGACATATGCTTTTATCACATTAGAAAGAACCGGAGGCGTTATGGTATATAATATCACAGATCCTAACAGCCCTACTTTTACCGATTATAAACATTCGCGTTCTACTTCAGCTTACGGAGGTGACAATGGCCCTGAAGGGATCATCTACATCGCTCCTGAAAATACTACAACCAATAAAGGCTATGTAATTATTGCCAACGAGATCAGCGGAACTTTATCCATGTATGAAGTGGCAATGCCGCCTACTTTGGGAACTGGTGAAACAAAAGCTGAACAGGCAACCTTCAACGTATTCCCAAATCCTGTTAACAAAGGAAATACACTTTATTTCAACAGAAAACAGGATTACGAACTGTATGATATGTCCGGAAAGCTGATCGGAAAGGAAAAGAATGCTTTAACCATAAGCACATCCAATCTTTCTACTGGTGTTTATCTTGTAAAAACTTCAGAAGGACAAATAAAAAGAGTCATTGTAAAGTAAACATAAATTACAGTATACCATTCTATTTTAAAGCTTCGGATTTTCCGGAGCTTTTTTGTTGTTGATAAATTTGAAGTCAACTCAATATAAAACTTATTATTTAAGATGATTTAACTTTTGAAATGCCTGAAAAAATCATTTTATTTCTATATTTACCTTTAACAAACCAAATTCACAATGAAAAATATTAAAACGGCAGGAATTCTTGCTTTTCTGTTATTGGGAACAGGAACAGCTTTTTCACAATCCAGAAAGATAGAATCCGCAAAAGGTGTAGAGAAAACAGAAGGTAATAAGGTGGTCCATGTAGAAGGTGTAGGTCATAATCTCAATTATACTCTCAACGGAGGAGTTGTTGAGGTAGAAGGTGGTGACAATACATTAACAGTCAAAGGAAGTGCTAAAAAAATTACGGTTTCCGGAACAGGTAATAAAGTATACATTGATAAAGTGGACAAAATATCCATGGAGGGTGGTGACAATATGATCTACTACCGAACTTCCGGAACAAAATCCGGTAAACCTGATGTTTCTATTACAGGAGTGGGGAATAAAGTAGTAAAACAGTAAATACAGTTCTCACAGATTTCAAAATCTGTAAAGAATATATTCAAACAAAAAAAGACAGACCCCATTGAGGTCTGTCTTTTAAAAATATCTCAGATATAATTTATTCTACGTTGATTACCTTTTCGATTTCTGGCGCATGTTGTTTGATGGTATTTTCAACACCTAATTTCAGCGTTGAGAAATTCAACGAACATCCGGAACAGTTACCCAAAAGCTTCACAAACACCTGATTATCTTTCACATCAATAAGCTCAATATCACCTCCGTCTTTATTCAAAAACGGTCTGATGCTTTCCAGAGCTTCCATTACTCTTGTTACTGTATCTTCGTGCGTTATGTTTGTTTCCATATTTTTCAGTTCAATTTGGTTCTTTCAAAGTATTGAAAGGTATTATTATTTTGCTTTTGGTGAGCATCCTGCCATTGTTGAAATCTTCACTGCTTCAGTAGGAGGAAGACTTTTATTTCTTTCTATAAGGCTTTCTACCATTTTTCTGGCTGTTTCTGTGTAGATATCAGCAATCTTAGATCCTTCCTGAAGAGCAGCAGGTCTTCCTACGTCTCCAGCTTCTCTGATACTTTGGATCAACGGAATTTCTCCCAATACAGGAATTCCAAGATCTTCAGCTAAATATTGTGCTCCCTGGTTTCCAAAGATATAATATTTGTTGTCAGGAAGTTCTTCCGGTGTAAAATACGCCATATTTTCGATTAATCCAAGCACCGGAATATTGATACTCTCCATCTGGAACATAGCAATTCCTTTTCTTACGTCTGCCAAAGCAACATGCTGAGGTGTACTTACGATCACTGCTCCTGTTACCGGTACTTCCTGAATGATTGACAAGTGAATGTCACCTGTTCCCGGAGGCAGGTCTATTAATAAGAAATCCAGTTCTCCCCATGCAGCATCTCTGATCATCTGGTTTAATGCTTTTGAAGCCATAGGACCTCTCCACACTACCGCCTGATTAGCTCCTGAGAAATATCCGATAGAAAGCATTTTTACTCCATAGTTCTCAATAGGTTTCATCAAATTCTTCCCATTTACTTCTACAGAAATTGGTTTTGCACCTTCTGTGTCAAACATGGTGGGAACAGAAGGACCATAGATATCAGCATCCAATAACCCTACTTTGAAACCCATTTTTGCCAACGTTACTGCCATATTTGCAGAAACTGTAGATTTTCCTACTCCTCCTTTACCGGAGGCAATAGCGATAATATTTTGAATTCCCGGAATTTGTTTTCCTTTGATCTGACTTTGCTGAATTTCACTAGGTTCCGGAGAAACGATTTTAAGTTTTAAATGAACCTCTTCTCCAAACTCACTGGCAAAAGCCTGTTTCATTGCAGCCTCCAGTTTTTTCTTTTCGTGCATTGCAGGCGAATGAGCAGTCATGTCAATATAAACATCATTACCCATAATCTGAAGATTATTCACCAAATCGTCTACTTCTATTTCTTTAAGGAAATCCTGAACCTTTTCTTTCGTCAACATATAAATATAAATTGTTTACAAATTTACGCATTTTTCACCTATTTAGAATAAGTAAACACAATCATAGATAAATTCTTTTGTAAACACAGACCTTCAGCCCTTTATATATCGGCAATTATTATCTGAAATAGGTTACTAACGGAATATTTTTATTCCAGAATTCACTGGATTTTAACAGCCAGGAGGTAGAGAAGAAAAACAATGAGGTGGTTTCAAAAATAAGGGTAGAATACGTTAGAAATTGATTCGCGGAAGCTGAGTCATCTCCTAAAATAGCAATAAGCCCAATGCAGGCGAGACTGATGAGTATTCCCCAGCCGCAACATTTGTAATACAGGTTTCTACGGCTTTTTTTGAGTGCTTCTTCTTCGGAAATAGGCTCTCCATCCTGTTCTTTATCACTTTTTTGAAAAAAATAAAGACAAAAAACGGCAAAAGAAACGAAAAGCAGCCCTGCACTGATATAATGTACCCAGCTGAACCAGTCCTGATAGTTAGCCTTATCTATATTGATGTAAATATTTCCTCCATATCCATTAAATTTTGTTGGAAATACAGCGACCAATACCGCCATTACTCCGGCAAAATTTGAAAGCATGTTTTCATATCTGTCTTTTCCTCTGTAGGTAGCGAATAATCCACCCAGAATACATAATGTTCCAACAAAAATCACATGCCCGAAACTGTAGTAATAATGGCTTATACTTACTTTAAGCGGATGTTCATCATTTAAAAAATAGGTGGTCATAAAAAGAAGAAAGGAAAGGAGAAATCCGAGTAATCCGATAAACATTCGTAATTGGTAATAGGAGATCAGAACGCCGTTATTATCATCTGGAGCAGGTTTTTTAGAATGAGTTTCCATGTCTTTGTTTTTTGAGGTTATGTTTGTTTTGAGGTTATAATGAAATGGTTATTTTATCAATAATTTTCACATTTTTGCCCGGATCCAGTTTGAAATTGTCTTTGATAAATTTCTTTGGATCCTCCGTAAGCATCTCTTTTTGTAAATGAGAAGCCTGTTTCTTTTTTAATAAATTCATCCATTGGTATGTTTTTTTGATAGCAACTACATAGATGACAATTTCTTTATCTGTTATTTTAAACTTCAGAAAGTTTTTATTTCCTGTATTTATTTTCCCTGATGAGATTTCGGTTACATACAATTTAAAAAAATGATATCCGAAAAGAATATACCATCCAAAAAGTATGGATTGCAAAAGAGCGGAAATGATCAGTTGAGAAACAAAATAATCACAGCCCACCGGAATTTTAAAGAAACTTTTTATTTCATTAATATGAATAAAAGACAAATGACTGTCTTTTAAAAAAGCAAATCCATAAGTCTGAAGCTTCATAAATACAAACCATTGAACAGCAAAAGATAATATAAACAAAAATCCCCGTAAAATTCTGCTCGTCCATTCTTCCTTCCCGGAACATTCTGTATTGGTGACTTTGGTGATGGTAAAATGAAAGATGACAGGAATTAAAAATAAAATCAACCCTTTCAAAATAGAATCTGAGTAACAATGGGTATAGGTAACAATTAATGAGAGAAAAAACAGCAATACAGTAAATTCATAGTTAATGATAAAGAAAATAAGGTTCCAGAATGTTTTTTTACCGGATTTTTCTTTAGACGGATATCTGCCATTCAGTTTATAGGTAAGTTCTGTAGTCGTTGTATTTTGCAGGATAGGAAGAGTGATGGTATCTTTTAAAAAATCGGTAACATGTCCGAAAGCACCTCCTCCTCCTGAAGTAATATAATGTTTGATCTCTTTATCATAGCCTTTCTCATTTTCATCTAATTTATAATGTGAATAATGATGAATATCTCCTGTAAGCACTACATCAAAAATAATTTCTGATTTTATATTACTGGCTTCCAGCTTTCTGACAGCTTCTTTCATCGTTCTGATGATATATTCCAGGCTATCCATACGCTGTCTTCTCTTGTGTCTGTCTTTTATCTGGTAATTGTACCAGTAAGGTTCTGCAATGAGCAGGATAATGTGGTTTGTATCATTTCCTTTTGATATTCTCTCAACATATTCAGTAAAAAAAGTCATCTGAGGAATATCAATATCACCGAGCAATTGATTGTCAATACCCATTAAGTGAACATTATCCCTTAGTAAATAAGCGAAATAGCTTCGGTTCTGTACGGTTCTGTAATCACTGATTTTACTTCTCTGGCACATCAGCCTGAAAAAAGCACTTAAACCATCGTACCAGTCATGATTTCCCGGTGTGGCAATGAGTATCGGGCCTGCTTCTTTTGTATCAGGAGCAACAAGTCTTAAAGGTCCTTTGAAGCGGTCTCTGTAATTGATTTCAGAGCCTACGGGATATACCAGATCACCTCCCACTACCAAAACAGATCCCCTTTTCAGTTTGATTTCAACCTCATCCTCAACATCTCTGTTGAATTCATTTTTAAAAGAATAGATATAGCTGTCTCTTGTCAGATGGTAAAAAACAGAGGTGGTAGCATCAAAGCCATCGCCGGTATCTGCAATGAAATCAAACCAGAATTCATCTTCAGGTTCATCACAATTATTTTCTATCAGTTCTCTTCCGGTATCTTTTCCCAAAGCGGTCTGCATTTCTCTTTTATCAATGATAGAAAGGATATCTGCAGAAAGAGAAACCATTCTGAAACTATTCATCAACCCGGTAAAATCAAACCATTTGACAGGTTTTTGAGGAATAAAGTAATAAGGGTATTTCTCATCAACATCTTTAAATATTTTCACTTTTTTAGAAGCGTATAGACTGTCTTTAAAGTAAAATATCAGAAACGTAACTGCAACAAGCAGCAGAAGGTAAAAAAATAATGTTTCCATCATATTTTGTATTGAGTTGGTCTTCGTTTCCCCAGTTTTGTTATACTTAAAAAATTTTTGAGTATTTCAAACCGGGAATTATTAGTTTACCATCAAATGTATGAAATTTGGAATTCGAATCATATAACACTTTTGTGGTATTTTATCCGTTAATAAAAATATTTATGAATAGATATTTAAAATAAAATAATTAGATTTATTAACACCATTATCATTGTAAAACAATTGTTATGAAAACCAATACCTACCCTTCCAAATATGCACTGCCAAAAGGAATTTTTACAGTCGGAAAAACGAAATTCAAATGGTATGATCTGGCTGGTGACCCTGCAGAAATCTCTCCACAGGACATCCATAATGCCCGGTTATGTGTTGAATATGCTGAAGAAGACTTTCAAAATATTAAAGATCTGGGATTCATCATTATGCATCGTTGCGGAGAAAATTATCTTCTCCTGGTATGTACGTGGCGGAGTGAAAATGAATTATGGGAAAGTGTTTATTATGACGGTTCCGGAAACTTTGAAATATGGGACAGAAACAAAACCCACCTCCCTACTTACTGTGTTTGGGAAATGGGTATTGTATATCATGAATCCCAATCCTGGAAAAAATATCTGGGTTCTGAAAGAGAAGAAAAAGACAAAGAGAAATATCTTACTGATGTCTTTGAAGGAGAAGTATAGATATTTCCATGTTGAGATTCTTCCTTTGTCAGAAATCGAAGATTCGACGTAGTCAATGACATGCATCGAAAAAATAATTTAAAATCAGGTGATCAGTTGGCTCTGTTTTTTTCATCAAACTTTACATTGCGGTCCATTCCTTTTACTTTTTTATTTCCGAAAGTATAGGTTGCAGATACCGTAAGTCTTCTGGCATCATAATAATTATTGTACGAATGAGTTCCGGTTGTATAATAGATTTCACCCAGACTTTTCCCTTGCTTCAAAATATCAGAAACAAACACATTCAGCTGAAGACTTCTTTCCATAAAGCTCAGTTTCAGACCCGATGTAAAATTGCCGGCAAATTTCATATATGAATTTCCGGAATTGGAAGGCAGACGGAACCAGTAATTTAAGATCAGCTGTATCGTTTTGCCTGGGTTGAGTGATATATTATTCTGAAAATCGAAATCATAGCTGTTTCCTTTTCTGGAAAGGGCATCGGTTGCAAAAACGTCAGTATTCATATAAGAATAATTGGCCGAATAATTAGCTTCCCATTTTTTGAAAAAAGTATCGGAATAATTAAGAGAAATGCCCATGCTATTCTGATTATAATAATTTTCAAAAGTGCTTACCCTGTTTTCCCCTTTCAGATTAGCCAGCTGACCAAACGCTTCCACTGTTCTCTGAAAATAAGCGGATGCCGATAATTTTCCTTTATAAACATAAGAAAGTTCAAAATTATGATTAATGGAAGGTTTCAGGAAAGGATTTCCTGTGAAATAGGAATTGATATTGATGTACCAGCGATACGGATTAATCGCACGAAATCCCGGTCTGTTGATCCTTTTGGAATAATTCAGGCTGAAAGTATGATTTTCATTGCTTTTATAGCTGATATAGGCAGTAGGGAAAAATTTCCCATAAGAGTTTTCGGTCTGCTGTCCGGAAGTTAAAGAATTCCCATTGACTACAGAATACTCATACCGTAAACCCGCTTTTGCCGACCATTTTTCGTTGAATGATTTTTCAAAACTGATATAAGCTGCATAATTTTTTTCATTATACTCAAACTCGTTACTTTTCAGTGGATCTGTAATGTAGTCTCCATTTGTTAAGTTCTGATAGAATATACTAGAGTTATTATCAAAATTTGTGAATTTCACACCTGTTTCAGTCTTTACGAACTGGTAAGGCAGTGTAAGATCTGCCTGTCCGGAATAAATTTTATAATCCACCATTGAGGGTGATTTTACGACAAATCGGTCGCCAGAACTTTCTCTAGTCGTAAAATCAATGGTCGTTTCCGGAGTATTGGAAAAATAATTTCCTGTAATGCTCAGTTTATTATCCTGTTTCCCGAATTTCAGATCATAATAAGCACTGGCAGTATGTTGTCTGCTGGTAGCCCTGTGCTCTGCATAAGTAAGTAAGGTATTGGTATAGCTGCCATTTTGAAAATAGTCCGAAGTATTGGTGATATTCATATTGGAATGCCCGAATCCGAAATCATAAATAAATCCGATATTAGACTTCTTCCCCAGCTGATAATCCAGACTTAAGTTAGCTCCAAGACCATCTCCGAAATCACTTCTGTTATCATTACTTTTAAGACCATCTGCACCTTCTATCCAATAGTTTTCATAAGAGTGCTTTTTATTTTTATTTTGTCTTAATTTCAATGAGGTTCGCAGTTTTTCATTCTGATAATTCAATGTCACACTGTTTGAATGTCCGGTATAGGTCTGCTGCTGAAGGCTGGAGGTCAGGCTTCCACTCCATCCGATATTCTGATTTTTCTTTAAAACAATATTGATCAGGCCGCTGTTTCCCTGCGCTTCATATTTGGCAGGAGGAGAAGTAATGACTTCAATTTTTTCTATATTTTCGGATCTGAGGCTTTTCAGGTAAGTAACCAGCTCAGCATCTGACAAATTCAGAATCCTGTCGTTGATCATCACTGCTACTCCACTTTTGCCAACAATGGAAACTCCGGTATTGTCATCAACTTTTACCAAAGGCGTTGTTGCAAGAGCATCCACGCCATCCATTCCCTGTGAAGCCACCGAATTGGAAACGTTGAAAACCAATCGGTCAGCTTTTCTCTCAATCAGTTTTTTTCTGGCAGTAAGTGTAACCCCTTCAATCTGTTTTTCATTCTTTTTTTCAATAAAAAAATCGTGTTTTACCTCACCATTTACCATCAGCTCCTTACTGGATATTTCTGCACCGTCCTGGATAATCTTAATATTATAGCTCCCGTTTTCTGAAAGCTTCAGTGAATAGTTTCCTTTTTCGTCTGAAATAGCGGTCTGTTTTTTCTGATCTTTTACAGCAATCACCTCAACATAAGGAACTGCATTTCCGGTTTGGGTGATCTTCCCTGTTATTGTCTGGGCAAATGCAGCTGCCGGCAATAGCATGATTACAGCAAGTAATATCTTCTTCATGAATGATAATAGTTTTCTATAAGACAAGCTAGACTTCTGTTTTATTACCTCTGTTTTGCTGTTTTTCAATATCTTCGCCTTTATAAAATCAGAACATGAAAAAAGGGCTTATAGCATTTTCTTTATTTATTACTCAGATCATTTCCGCACAGAATTACTCCCAATATGTGAATCCTTTTATAGGAACCGGAGGCCATGGCCATACTTTTCCAGGGGCAATCGTTCCATTCGGGATGGTACAGCTTTCTCCGGATACAAGAATTGACGGAAGCTGGGACGGATGCAGTGGATATCATTATTCGGATTCCGTGATCTATGGTTTTTCTCATACCCATCTGAACGGAACCGGAGTTTCAGATTATGGAGACATTATGCTGATGCCTACGATGGGAAACCCAAGTCTGGACAGTAAAAATTATTCCTCAAAATTTTCGCATAAAAATGAAAAGGCTGCTGCCGGATATTATGCTGTTAAATTAGATAAACATAATATTGGAGTACGCCTGACAACGACAAAAAGAGTTGGTCATCATGAATATACCTTCAATAATGCAGGTGATGCCAATATTATTTTAGACCTCAACCACAGAGATAAACTTCTTGAAGGGGAAGTAAAAATCATTGATGATAAAACCATTGAAGTTTTCAGAAGAAGTGAGGCCTGGGCTACCAACCAATATATCTACGCCAGAATTGAATTTTCAAAACCTATGAAAATTTCCAAGAAAGAAGTCAACGGAAAACAGGAAACTCATCTTTTTACCGGAACAAAGCTTGCACTGGCATTTTCAACCGGTGTTAAAAAAGGAGAAAAAATTAATGTAAAAGTTTCTATTTCTCCCACAGGATATGAAGGAGCTGGCAAAAATATGCTGGCAGAAGGACAATCAAAGGATTTTGATGCTGTAAGAAAACAGGCAGAAGCCAATTGGGACAAAGAGCTTTCAAAAATTGAAGTGAAGTCTGATGATAAAAATAAATTAGCTGTTTTTTACACCGCTCTTTATCATGTTTTCACACAACCAAACATCAATATGGATGTTGACGGAAAATACAGAGGCAGGGACAACAAGTTATATAATGCAACCGGTTTTGATTATTACACGGTCTTTTCACTTTGGGACACCTTCAGAGGCGCTCATCCATTAATGACTTTGATTGACAGAAAAAGAACTGCAGATTTCATTAACACTTTTATCAAACAATATGAACAAGGGGGAAAACTTCCGGTATGGGAACTGGCATCCAATGAAACAGAATGTATGATTGGCTATCACTCCGTTTCTGTAATGGCAGATGCTATGGCCAAGGGAATTCAGGGGTTTGATTACGAAAAAGCTTTTCAGGCTGCAAAAGGTTCTGCAATGCAGGACATTTTTGGATTGAATGCTTACAAGCAGAATAATTATATCAGTATCGATGATGAGCATGAAAGTGTTTCCAAAACTGTAGAATATGCCTATGACGACTGGTGTATTGCTCAAATGGCAAAAATTTTAGGCAAAAAAGAAGATTATCAGTATTTCATGAAGCGTTCTCAAAACTGGAAAAATCTTTATAATCCTAAAACAGGGTTTATGCAGCCAAGAAAGAACGGAAACTGGTATGAACCTTTTGATCCTAGAGAAGTCAACAATAATTATACAGAAGGGAATTCATGGCATTATTCTTATTCCGTACAGCAGGATATTCCGGGACTTATTGCAGCTCATGGCGGAAAAGAAAAATTTGAACAGTTCATTGATGCCATCTTTTCCGCTCCGGATAAAACAACTGGAAGGGAACAGGTAGATATCACAGGATTGATGGGACAATATGCTCAGGGAAATGAGCCAAGCCACCACATTGCTTACCTGTACAATTTTGTAGATAAGCCAGAAAAAACAGATGCTAAAATAAAATATATCCTTGATAATTTTTATAAAAATACACCTGACGGATTGATTGGAAATGAAGACTGCGGCCAA
The DNA here is from genome assembly GCF_903969135.1 of Chryseobacterium sp. JV274. Classification (NCBI taxonomy): domain Bacteria; kingdom Pseudomonadati; phylum Bacteroidota; class Flavobacteriia; order Flavobacteriales; family Weeksellaceae; genus Chryseobacterium; species Chryseobacterium sp. JV274. The sequence continues at coordinate 1,887,550 of NZ_LR824569.1, forward strand.
ATGAGTGCGTGGTATATTCTAAGCTCTATGGGAATTTATTCCGTTACCCCAGGATTACCGGAATGGGAAACGACAATACCTTATTTTGATGAAATCAAGCTTCATCTGGAAGATGGTACGACAAAAACCATTACTAAAAACACCAGCAGAGCAGAGCTTAAAAAACTTGGTTTCGAAAATGTGAAACCTGTTAAGGACTTTAAATATGCAGAACAAACAGCTTCGCCCGTGATCGCAGCTGACAGAATCTTTGATTTTTCTACCAAAGTTGAGATCTCCCCACTGAATCCAAATGACAAGGTATATTATATGACCATGGATGAAAGCGACAGCAATAAAAGAAAGACTTTCTCTACTTACAAAGGGCCATTCTCCATCACAAAGACTACTCAGGTAATGGCTTATGCCGAAAGAAACGGAGAAAAAAGTTCTGTAACCACAGCCAATTTCAACAGAAGACCAAATTATTGGGACATTAATATCATGTCTAAAGTGACTCCACAGTACAGCGCTACCGGAAAACTGGCTCTTATTGACGGAATCAGAGGTGATGTCAACTGGAGGAAAGGTGAATGGCAAGGCTATCAGGGGCAGAATTTCGAAGCAATCATTGATTTCAAATCTCCTCAGCAAATCAAGTCATTATCTTCCACCTACCTTCAGGACAGCAGAGCATGGATTCTGATGCCTAGAAAAGTAGAATATTACGCTTCCATGAACGGGAAAGATTTTATTCTTCTGAAAACGGTTGAAAGTGATATTGATGCTAAAGATGAGAAGGTACAGGTCAAAGATTTTTCTACTGAAATTCTTCCTACCGAAGCGAGATATATCAAAGTAAAAGCCTATTACTTCGGAAAACTTCCTGAATGGCACCAGGGAGCAGGAGGAGATGCTTATATTTTTATTGATGAGATTTCTGCAAAGTAAGGAAGATGGAAGAGTGAAGCTGGAGGTTTCTATTTGCCAGATTACTTTTTAAAAGTTGGCTTGTAGAAATTTTAGATTTAAAAAAAAATTAATAAAATAGACTGATTTTAATCCTTAGTCTTTCAGAAGCTTTCTTCTTCCAGCTTCCCATCATAAAAAATCGGCCTTCGAAAATTCGAAGACCGATTTTTTATGAATTCATTCTTTCCGACCATTGCAGAACTTCCGGAAGTTCCATATCAGAAAATTCTATGTGGATCACTCTCCTTTTCTTTCCGTTGGTTGTCCGGTTAGAACCGTGAAGCGTTAAGGGTTTCATGATCATAATTCCGCCTTTTTCAACATTACAGATTTCTTCTGTTTCAATCGTCCAGTCGATGGTTTCCGGTCTGTAAATACCTTTTGCGTGAGACTTTGGAACTACTTTCAAAGCTCCATTATTTTCGTCAGTATCGTCCAGATGGATTCTTACAGTATAGATATTTTCCAAAATATTTAATGGAGGCTGTACTGCAAACTGATTCTTTTTAGTTGTCCATGGACCGAAATCAGGCAGATCCAGTTTTTTATCTACAGAAATTGTCAGATCCTGATGATAAGCTACATACCAGTTGGAGGTTTCAGGCTTATCAAAATAAATACTTTTGACCACAAAATATTTTTCTCCGAAGATTTCCTTAACCACTTTCTGAATATTTTCATTAAAAATCAGGTCTTTAATTTCCGGAACTTCTTTTAAAAACTGTCTTATAGCGAAAAGATCTTCAGACTTTCTGAAATTCTCTTTTGAGGTATCTATATGCTGCAGAACATGGTTTATTTCTTCAAGTTCTTTCTGTGAAAATACATTATTGATAACAGCAAAGCCATATTCAAGAATATGGCTTTTATTGTTTTTTAAGTTTTGTAAACTCATTGATATATTTAAATTTTGTCTAATGGCTCTGTCAATTGTCCTTCCCATTTGGAAACTGCAGAAGTGGCCAGTGTATTTCCTAACACGTTGGTCATACTTCTTCCCATATCACAGAAATGGTCAATTGGTAAGATCAAAGCAATTCCTTCCGGTGGAATACCAAACATAGAACAGGTTGCCACAATAATTACCAGAGAAGCTCTCGGAACACCTGCAATTCCTTTTGAGGTAAGCATTAATACCAATAGCATGGTGATCTGCTGTCCAAGGCTCATTTCGATCCCATAGATCTGAGCAATAAAGATTGAAGCAAATGTCATATACATCATACTTCCATCCAGGTTGAATGAATATCCTAAAGGTAAAATAAAGGATACTACTCTGCTGTTACAACCGAATTTTTCAAGCTCTTCCACCAATTTCGGGAACACTGCTTCTGAACTCGTTGTAGAGAAAGCGATCAGTAACGGTTCTTTAATTCTTTTTAAAAGGTCAAAAAGACGGTTTCCTAAGATAAAATAACCTACCAGTAAAAGTACCAGCCAAAGAACTGCTATAGCAAAGAAGAAATCTCTCAGATAAATAGCATATACTTTAAAGATTTCAAAACCATTGGTTGCCACTACTGCTGCAATAGCTCCCAATACTCCCAGTGGAGCAAACCACATGATATACCCTACCATTTTAAGAATTGCGTGAGCGATGATATCAAAAAGCTTTACCACAGGCTTAGAATACTCTTCTCCTAAATTCGCAAGTGCAACTCCAAACATCACAGCAAATATCACGATCTGCAATACTTCATTGGTAGCAAAGGCTTCAAATAAACTTTTAGGAATCATATGCTTTACAAAGTCTTCCATGGAGAAACTTTTACTGCTTTTAAGAAGTTCATCAGCAGAAGATACGTCCTGAATCGGTAGTTTTGTGACATGTCCCGGCTCAAGCCAGTTAACAAGGATTAACCCGATAAAAAGGGAAATCAGAGAAGCGGAAATAAACCAAAGCATTGCTTTTGTTCCTACTCTTCCAATCATTTTAATATCACTCATTTTGGCAATCCCCACTACTAATGTCGTAAAAACCAAAGGAGCAATAATCATCTGTACCAATCTGATGAAAACCGTTCCCAACAATTTTATGTTCTTAGCAAAAGGTTCCGCATTCTCAGGATATTTCACATGTACAATACCTCCGATTCCTACTCCAACAAGAAGGGCAATGATAATTGCTATAAAAAGTTTATTCTGTCCTTTCATATATATAGTTCAATTTGCGCAAATATAATGGTTTTTCAATTGGCAGAAGATTTTCTTCAATGTGGATTAATTTTACATTAAGTTTTTAATCCCTAAAAATTAAAAGCCTGGTTTAGAAAATATTGTAAAAAAATTAAAAAACATTTATTGAATTTTTATTCTTTTGGTACAAATTTTATTATTACATTTGATTGTATAACAACATTAATAAATATACAATATGAAAAAAACTATTGCAATGGCTGCATTAGCTGTAGCTGTATCTTTCGGTGCTATTTCTTGTAAAAAGAAAGTTTCTGATGCCGACCTTCAGACTCAGGCTACAACGGTAGTAACTTCTAATCCCAATGCTTCTGTTGAAGTAAAAGAAGGTGTAGCTCACTTAAGCGGTACTTTCGCAGACCAGCAGTCTAAAGACGCGATGATCACAAAATTAAAAGCGATCAACGGAGTAAAAGACGTAATGGATATGTCTACTGTAGCAGCTGCTCCTGCCCCTGCCCCTGTTGAAACTTCTTCTGCTGTAGATCCTGCTGTTCAGAAAAAAGTTCAGGATGCGGTGAAGGATTTCCCTTCTGTAAAGGTAGAAGTTGTAAACGGACAGCTTACTCTTACAGGAAATGTTTCCGGCCTGCAGGCTAGAAAAATCAAAGAATCTGTAGATGCTTTGAAAATCGGAAAGTATAACAACAACCTAATCGTAAAATAATTTAAGATGAGCGAATTACAAGATAAATATTCAAGCGTAGTTTCAGCGGCACAGTCTGCAGGGATCGCCAATCTTCAGGTTCAGGAGCAGGACGGAATTCTTTATGTTTCCGGAAATGCTTCCAACACCGCGGCTAAAGATGCTGTATGGAATGCTTTAGGAGCTATTGATTCTACTTATTCTGCTTCAGATATCAATATTGATGTACAGGTTGCAGGTCTTACTTCAGGAGCTTCTTTAACAGTAGCAACAGAAGATTCTAACCTGAATATCAGACAGGAACCTTCTACTGAAGCTGCCGTAGTAGGTAAAGCAGCTAAAGGTTCTTCTGTAACTTTAATTGAGCAGACTTCTGATGACTGGTGGAAAGTGAAAACTGATGACGGCCAGGAAGGATATGCTTATTCAAGATATTTAAGAGCATAATTTTTATTAAAAAATAATAAATTTTCACAAAAAAAGCATAGAAACATCCCAACTTTGGGATGTTTTTATATTTTTACGGCTCTGAAAAAAAAACTAATGAAGAAAACTCTGCTGCTATTGACTTTGATGTTCACAGTCATTATTCTGCACGCCCAAAAATTACACATCGATGGAAAAATATCCGATTCTGAAAAGAAAGCGATAGAAAATGCCACCGTTTATCTTTTGAAAGAAAAAGATTCATCCATTGTCAACTATACAGCAACCAATAAAGAAGGTAAATTTTCTCTGAAGATAGACGATGTAAAAGAACCTTCCATTCTTAAAATTGATGCTGATAAATTGTCGTCCTATTCAAAAAAATTTGATAAAATAGATCAACCCCTATCCTTAGGAGATATTCAGCTTGAAAAACAAAGTATTGTCAATAATATTGATGAGGTAAAAATCACTGCATCACCGGTAAAAATTAAAAAGGATACCATTGAATTCAGTGCAGCGGCAATCAAAGTACGGCCTGACAGTAAAATAGAGGAACTTCTGAAGCAGATTCCCGGAGTAGACATCAGCAATGAAGGAAAAATTACAGTCAACGGGAAAGAAGTGGATCAGATCATGATCAACGGCAAACCTTTCTTCGATAAAGACGGCAAAATTGCCCTGCAGAATTTACCTGCAGATATCATCAAGAACATTCAGTTTACAACAACCAAGACAAAGGAAGAAGAACTGAGCGGGCAAGCAGCCAAATCTCAGAACACTACTATCAACTTTAATATTGATGAAAAAAAGAATAAAGGGTTGCTGACAAGACTTACGGTCGGATACGGGTCAGACAAGCGGTATGAAGCAAGCGGACTGGCCAGTTATTTTAAAGGAGACACAAAAGTAAGTATTCTTGCATCATCCAATAATATCAATTCACAAGGGTTTTCCAGGGATGAAGTTTTTGACAGTATGGGGAACGGGCGGAATGCCTGGATGATGCAGGGCGGATCAGTCTCAACGGTAGGAAATGTGACGTATTATAATCAGGGAGGCAGTACAAGAGGAATTCAGCGGTCTACCACCATAGGATTGAATTACAGTGATAAAATGGGGAAAGATGCTGATCTGGATTCTTTCAGTCTGATGCATTCAGATTCTAATACGGAGACAAGATCCAAGGTTTCCAGATCTACTCTTCTACCCAATTATACGCTTCAGACCAATTCTGAAAGTAATGGAGAAAATGAATCTAAGCAATACAGTTTTGATACTTCAGTCAAAATCAAGCTGGATTCTATGACAAGTGTTTATTTTTCACCGAGATTTACTAAAAACAGCAGTTTTAATTTCAATAATTCACAATCATCTACTTTGAAGAATGGCAGCCTTCTGAATGAAAGCAACTCCTATTCAAGTAATGATTCGGAAAGCAATTCATTTAATCCTTACATCTATTTTTCCAGAAAATTCAAGAAAAAAGGACGTGTGCTTTCAGCCAATATGAACAGTTCTATTTCTGAGTCTAAAAGGGATAACCTAAGCCAATCCCAGAACACATTTTATGACCAAAACGGGATAACAAAAGATAATCGTGACCAGTTAGCCAAAAATAAAAATCAGAACAGCTCATTCAATTTCAGTACAGGATATTCAGAACCCGTTTCCGATTCGTCCAGTGTAAATTTTAAAATAAAATATGAAGCGAGATCAGCGAGGGATTTAAGGAATGTAAACGATTTTGATAATGTAACCGGAGATTACACTAAATTCAACCAGCTTTTATCGAATAATATGAAGCAGAGAATCAATCAGATTTCTCCTGAATTGAGCTATCAAATCAATAAAAATAAACTCAACTTCTGGGCTTCGGTGAACCTTGACATTTCAGATATGAAGGTAAACTCTATCTACAACGGACAGCAATATGACCTGCAGAAAAATTTCGTGTTGCCCGAATATAATCTCAACCTTTACTATCAGCTTGGGGAAGGTAAAATCTTAAGTATCTATAATTACTCTAACTTCAACATTCCGACTGCAGAACAGCTGACTCCTTATAAAGATGAATCCAATCCTTTGATTACCTATCAAGGAAACCCCAATTTGAAAAATACCTGGATCAACAATCTTTATCTGTATTTCAATAATTATAATAAAGTAAAAAACCTCAGTTACTATTTCAATATTGGCTTTACGTACAGGAATAATGACATCATCAATTTTTCTACTTATGATAATGCAGGAAAACAGATCGTTACTTATGACAATGTAAGTGGAAATAAAAGCATTAACGCCGGCGGGGGCTTTAGTAAAACCCTGAAATGGAAAAATGACAAACTGACCATTAACCCAACATTCAACATGAATTATGCTTACAATAATGGTTTTATCGACGGACAATCTTTCACCAGCAATTCATACAATCTCAATCCTGGTCTTAATCTTGTGTATGAGATCAAAGATAAAATGACGATCAAACCTTCTTACCGACTTGGATACAGCTTCTCAAATTATACCAATTATAATTTAAAAAGTATAAATACGGCCAATCAGTCATTAAAACTGGAACTTACCAATTATCTGCTGAAAGGCAATTTCGTATTTGGAAACGATTTTGAATATAATACCAACTCAAATATTGCTCCCGGCTTTAAAAAGGATTTCTACTTCTGGAATACCAGTCTGGGTTATTCATTCTACAAAAAACAGTTTACAGCAAAAGTGAAGATTTATGATGTTTTAAATCAAAATCAAAGTGTGAGAAGAACCATCACAGATTCTTATTTTGAAGACCGTGAAGATCTGATTTTGAAACGATATATCATGTTCTCTATCAGCATGAAGCTGAATAAGTTTGCCGGTAAAAAAATGCAATAACACAACACCATACTTTTATATATATATTTTTGATAATGGCCGGATCTTTCCGGCTATTTTTATGAATCCAGAGAAGATTGATCAATAACCGTGTTTTTATTTTTAAATTAGCAGCAAATTTTTTTTATGAAAATCCATATTTCAGTATTATGTATTCTTTTTTTCATTCTTGGAAAAGCTCAGAAGACGGAACAGAAAGATACTTTCGTTAAAGACAATTTCACCAAGAGAGAATTTTATATTCCGATGCGTGATGGAGTAAAGCTTTTTACAGCTGTATATATCCCGAAAGATATATCAAACAAGAACAAATATCCGTTTCTGATGCAGAGAACCTGCTACAGCATTGCACCTTATGGAGAGAGTGAATATAAAACAAAGGTAGGTCCCAACACTTACCTTATGAAAGACAAGTATATCTTTGTATACCAGGATGTGCGCGGAAGATATATGAGTGAAGGTACTTTTACCAATATGACTCCACAAGTAGAGCGTAAAACCAAAAAAGATGTAGATGAAAGTACAGATACTTATGATACCATTGAATGGCTTTTGAAAAACATCAAGGACAACAATGGTAAAGCAGGTCAGTTCGGAACATCTTATCCTGGATTTTATACTGCTGTAGGAACGTTGTCACAACACCCGGCTTTGGTAGCTTCTTCACCGCAGGCTCCTATCTCTGATTTCTGGAATGACGATTTCCTTCACAACGGAAGATTTATGTTAGGCTATTTCAGAACTTTCCCTGTTTTTGGAGTTCAGAAAACACAACCTGAAAAACAGGCCTGGTATATGGATTCTTTCATCAAACAGACTTCCGAAGACGGATTAAAATTCTACAGAGACATGGGCACCCTGAAAGAGGGCTATGAGAAATATTATAAGAATAATTTCTTCATGACAGAAATTATGAATCATCCCAACTACGATGAGTTCTGGCAAAAAAGAGGTCTTCTTCCTCACCTGAAGAATATCAATCACGCTGTAATGACTGTTGGAGGATGGTTTGATGCAGAAGATCTTTCAGGTCCTTTGAATATTTATAAAACCATTGAAAAAACAAGTCCTAAAGCTAAAAATACAATTGTAATGGGACCTTTTTCTCATGGTGGATGGTCTCAGGAACAGGGTAAACATTTCCACAGCGAAACGTATTTTGGAGACAGTATTGCAACCTATTACCAGAAAAATATTGAAACCAGATTCTTCAATCATTATCTGAAAGGCAATACAAAAGAAGATGCCGGACTTCCTGAAGCGCTGATGTATGATACCGGAGCTAAAGAATGGAAAGAATTTGCTTCTTATCCTCCTAAAAATGCTCAGAAAGTTAATTTCTATTTAGCTGACAACACCTTGAAAAAAACTTCGGGACAAGGATATTCTGAATATTACAGCGATCCTAATAATCCTGTTGTAAGCTCAGATCACCTGAAAGATTTCAATGGCTTCACTCCGAAAAATTATATGTCGGAAGATCAGAGATTTGCAGTAGGAAGACCTGATGTACTGACGTTCACAACAGATGTTCTGACTGAAGATATGGCATTTGCCGGAGAAATTATGGCCAAACTGAATATTGCATCCTCTTCTACAGATGCCGATTTTGCAGTAAAGCTTATTGATGTATATCCTGAAGATTTCAAACCGACAGAAAAGAAAGACGGTGTTATCTATGGCAATTATCATCAGATGGTAAGAAGTGAAATAATGCCTGCCAGATTCAGAAATACAAAAGAAAAAGGAGAAGCATTGGTTCCTAATCAGAAAACAGCTGTTAATTTCAGACTTCAGGATGTAGTTCACACCTTCAAAAAAGGACATAAAATTCAGATTCAGATCAGCAGTACATGGTTCCCACTTTTTGCTATCAACCCACAAAAATTTATGGATAATCCGAATTTTGCTACCAAAGAAGATTACACTAAAGCATTTATCAAAGTGTATGATGACAGCTCAATTGAGGCTGAAGTTTTAAAATAAATTGAAAAGCTGTTCGTTTGAACAGCTTTTTTGTTTTTGAAGACTTGAAGTATATTTTTTAGGTTTTGGCTAAAGCCGGATGAAGATGTTCTTTCTGTTCAAGTGTGCTGAAGCCCGCTCCTATTGATAAAAAAACATATAATAATTTATTCTTCAATTGTTCTGAAGGTCAGGTTGACTCTGGGAGATTTCACTTTTGTAGTAGGTGGAAGCCTGTGAAGCCAATTATCCTGAGTAGTTCCTTTCATAATGAGCAGACTTCCGTTTTCCAGAAATATTTCGGTCTTTTCTTTGGTCTTTTTATGTTTGAATAAAAATTTCCTTTCTGCTCCAAAGGTCAGAGAAGCAATTGCTCCATGTTTTTTCAGATCTGTTTCACCATCACTGTGGTAAGCCATTCCCTCGCTTCCGTCATGATATAAATTCAGCAGGCATGAATTGTAAGTCTCACCCGAAACTTCTTCACATTTCTTTTTTAATTCTAATAATTCCGGAGTCCAGAACTTTGCATATTTTGTTCTTTTCGAATAGGTATATTCAAAAGGCTTTTCTCCGAACCAGGCAACTTTTCTTTTAGTCAGAATCAATTTACCAAAGATCACTGCCTCATCATTTTCCCATGGAATCTGATTGAGGAGATAATCATAATAAAAATCCGATTGTTCTTTAGAAAAAACCTTTCCGTAATAATGAACGGTTCCGTCATGTGGAAGTATATTGAGAGGATAGTCTGATATTTCTTCGAACAGGCTCATCATAGTTTTTATAATTTAAATGTATTTATGATTTTTTATAGCTAAACACAAATGGCTCAAATATTTTTCACAAATGGCACTATAGATTTTGCATCAATAGAAACGGACTTTAGTCCGTTTAATCAGAAATAAAAAATCCATTGGCTTTAGCCAAAATTAACCTTTTTCAACCGCAAAAGTCACAAAGAATTTTATACTTAAGTATTTTTAAGAATAATCCCTGCATATAAAAATACACTTAAGTTTTTGAAAATATAAAATTTTCATTTTATGAACTTTAAGACAAATAATTTGAACTTTAATCCTTTGTAAAGTCTTTTGTGCCTTTTGTGGTAAAAATATGTTACGAGTACATCTGTGAACCTTCCCAACCTACGATCAACTGCTTCCTTTCACTTCCCCAGCGATATCCGCCAAGATTACCGGTAGACTGAATAACACGGTGACACGGAATAAGAAATGCGACAGGATTACTTCCAATAGCAGTCCCTACCGCTCTGGAAGCTTTTGGATTTCCTATTTTTTCAGCCAGGCTGCCATACGTTGACAGTTTTCCCATCGGAATAGTCAACAGGCTCTCCCATACTTTAAGTTGAAAATCGGTTCCTTTTAAATGTAATTTTATAGTATTGAGTTTGGTCCAGTCTTTATCGAATATGGACAGTGCGTTCTTTTGAAGAGCGTCTTGCTGCTCAGTAAAAGAAGCATTGGGGAACTTTTGCTTCAGCTCCCCGAATGCTTTTTCTTTATCGTCTTCAAAAGCCATATAGCAGATTCCTTTTTCTGTAGAAGCTACTATTATATTTCCGAAAGGACTTTCAGAAAAACTGTAATGAATACTAAGGCTTTTTCCACCATTTTTATATTCTGCCGGAGACATACCTTCTACCTTTACAAACAGGTCATGAAGCCTGCTGGTACTGGAAAATCCTGTCTCATAAGCGGTATCAAACAAACTTGCTCTTTCTTCCTTCAATAGGTTTTTGGCATGTTCAAGACTGATGAACTGCAAAAACTTTTTCGGACTTGTTCCTGCCCAATCTGTAAAGATCTTCTGAAAATGGGCGGGGCTCAAGTGAATATTCTCTGCCACTTCCTCCAAACTTGGCTGAAGCCTGAAATTGCTCTGGATATATTCTATCGCTTTAGCAATTCTGTTATAATCTATCTGACTTTGTGTGGACATCGTATTGTTATTTTACCTCACAAATTTCCAAAGAATATACGGCAGAAAAAATCCGATTCTTGTGGAATATTAGTTGTTGTTATAAATATTGTAATAAGCAAGCATTTTGTAATATAGCTTCGCCGATAAGAAAGCGGTTGGCTTAGCCATTGGAGAATCCATTAATTCCACAATATCAAATGCCACTACGTTACATTTTTCAAATACTTTTCTCAATAACTCCAGTGTTGGATACCATTGTAATCCACCTGGTTCAGGAGTTCCTGTAGAAGGAGCAATAGAAGGATCAAAAGCATCTAAATCAATTGTGATATAAACGTTTCCTGATACTTGTTCCAATACATCATTGATCCAGTTTTCGTTGTTCGCGATTTCGTGAGCAAAGAATACTCTTCCTTCCGGTAAATATTCAACTTCTTCAACATCCATAGAACGGATTCCCACCTGTACTAAGTTATGCTTCTGATTTGCTTCAAAAACAGCACAAGCGTGATTGGAAGTAGAACCGTGGAATTCAGGACGTAAATCTGTATGAGCATCAAACTGAAGAACAGTAAGATTGTCATATTTCTCTCCTACTGCACGGATAGAACCGATAGAAACAGAGTGCTCCCCACCAAAAAGAGTAAATAACTTACCGTCATTGTTCAAAAGTTCTTTTGTTTTCTGGTAAACAGCTTCTGTCATTGCTTCCGGACTGGAGTTTTCAGAAATTTCTCCTGCCAGGTATACTCCCTGAAGATAAGGTTCTGTTTGGGTTTCAATATCATAAAGCTCCATGTTTTCAGAAGCATCTAAGAATAATTCAGGGCCTTTATCAGCTCCTTTTCCCCATGTTGAAGTTCCATCATAAGGAACAGTTACCAACATTACTTTCGAATTCTCTAGCGTTGCGTTTTCCTCGGGAATTCCTGCGTATGTTTTCATATATAATTATTAATTAAAAAATTAAATGATTGAAAAATTAAAAGATTCCACAAAGATACAAAATAGTACCTGAGTTATAAATAATGAACGGTTTGTTATGAATTTTTAACCTTCCTTTCTATTTTTAAATTTTTAAACCTTTCAATGTTTAAATTTTAAAGTTATTTTTGCACAAAACTTTTAATATGTCTTTAAAAGCTGTTCTTTTCGATATGGATGGAGTAATTGTAGATACAGAACCATTACATAGAAAAGCTTATTTCAAAACGTTTGATGAATTGGAAATTGCGGTTTCCGAAGAATTGTATACCTCTTTTACCGGAGCATCAACCAAAAGAGTTTCTGAAACCCTGATCAATGAATTTAATTTAAATCAGACTTATGAATCCATTGCAGGAATCAAAAGATCTCATTTCAAAGATTATTTTTATAATGATGATGAATTTGATTTAATTCCGGGGGTAAAAAACCTAATTGAACATTATCATGAAAATGGAATAAAACTTATTCTGGCTTCTTCGGCTACCATGGTAACGATCAATATGGTTTTTGAAAAATTCGGATTGGAAAAATATTTCAGTGGAAAGATCAGCGGTGCCGATTTAAAAGAATCAAAACCTCATCCTGAAGTTTTTTTACTGGCTGCAGAAATGGCAGGCGAACCTGTTGAAAACTGTATGGTCATTGAGGATTCCACCAACGGGATTCTTGCCGCACATCGGGCTAAAATTTTCTGTGCGGCTTACAGAAGTCCACATTCTAAAAATCAGGATTATACATTGGCAGACACTGTAGTTACTGATTATGAGGAACTCGAACTTGATAAAATCTCTACGTATTTCTAAATAAAAAGCTCTCAGAATCTGAGAGCTTTTATTTTGTATATGTTTTGTCATCTGAACGAAGTGAAGATCCTTAACTTTCCTTAATTCTTAATAAAAAACTTAATGGTTAAATTTTAAAATATTAAGATATATTGAGTGATTAAGATTATTAAGATGAGATTACTTCGTCACATTCGTTCCTCGCAATGACAGATTAAGGTTTTATTTATAACCAAGAATCTTCAATATATCTTCCGGTTCCTGTTTTTCGCGGAAAATTTCATAGTGCAATTCACCGTTTTCATCCTTTTGGATCAGGACGTGTCTCGGCTGAGGCATCAGACAGTGGTGTACTCCACCGTATCCTCCGATTGTTTCCTGATACGCTCCTGTATGGAAGAATCCGATATACAATGGCTTAGTATCACTGAAAACCGGTAAATAAATTGCGTTGGTATGCTGTTCAGAGTTATAATAATCATCTGAGTCACATGTAAGCCCTCCTAAAAATACCCTTTCATAAGAATCTTCCCAACGGTTTAGCGGAAGCATGATAAAGTGTCTTGAAATCGCCCAAGTATCAGGAAGAGTGGTCATGAAAGAAGAGTCAATCATATTCCATTTTTCTCTGTCATTCTGACGCTTCTGAGAAATAATCTTATATAGATTCGCTCCACTTTCCCCTACAGTAAAACTTCCGAATTCAGTATAAATATTAGGTTCTTCCACTCCTTCTTCTTCACAGAATTTTTTAATCTGAGAAACGATCTCTTCTACCATATACTGATAGTCATAATCAAAGTTCAAAGAAGTTTTTATTGGGAAACCACCTCCGATATTCAATGAATTTACTTCCGGAGCGATTTTTTTCAAACGTGCATATACACGAAGACATTTATACAATTCATTCCAGTAGTAAGAAGTGTCTTTGATCCCGGTATTGATGAAGAAGTGAAGCATTTTCAATCTTGCATTCGGGTGTTCGGCAATCTTCTGGCTGTAATAAGGAATAATATCTTTATATCCGATTCCTAATCTTGAGGTATAGAATTCGAACTTCGGTTCTTCCTCTGATGCGATTCTGATTCCGATATTAAAGGTAGAATCGATACTTTCCGTAAGTTTATCCAATTCTCTGTAATTATCAAGAATCGGAGTAATATTTTCAAAACCATTGTTGATCATATCTGAAATATTTGTCAGATAATCATCAGTTTTGAAACCATTACAGATTACTTCAATGTTTTTATCTACTTTCCCTTTTTCGTAAAGAGACTTCACAATATCCATGTCATAAGCAGAAGATGTTTCTATCGAAATATCATTCTTCAAGGCTTCTTCCAATACGAAATTGAAATGACTGGATTTTGTGCAATAGCAGTAGGTATAATTCTTTTTATATCCGGTTTTTTCAAAAGCTTCTTTAAACCAGCTTTTGGCCTTCTGAATATTTTGAGAAATTCTCGGCAGATAGCTAATCTTTAGCGGAGTGCCAAATTGTTCAACTACATCCATCAATGGAACGTCGTGAAACAACAAATTGTTCTCAGATACATTAAATTCCTCTGTAGGAAAATATAATGTCTGATCAATAAGTTCCGAGTACTTTATTTTCATTTCTAAACAAGTGAATTAAGAAATGCAAAATTGCTAAAAAAGTTTGATTTTCGGGTGTTAAAATTATTATAATTTTAAATAAAGACCCAATATCATATCCTGCAAAAATTTATCTCTGATAATCAATAGGTAAACTTTTGAATATATTCTGTTCTTTTGGCATCTGAAATCCCTAATACCTGCTGAATATAGACATCTATGGAGCCATACTTTTTATCAATCTCCCCAAAAGCAGCATCAAGGTATCTTTTTTCTACCCAGCTCAGATTTTCAAGCACCTGCAAATCCATCTTCGGATAGATGAAATGTAAGCGATTGGCAAGGCGAAGTCTCTTCTCAACCATCTCTTTCCTGTAGTTGTTGGATAGAAGATATTCATTATAAATAGTCTCTTTATCAAATCTCAGAATCGTTAAGATGAGTGCTGTTGTAATTCCTGTTCTATCTTTTCCTGCAGTACAGTGGTACAAAACCGGATCTTCAGATTCCAGGATCTCAGTGATGATTTTCTTTATGGTCTCAGGATTTTCCGTAACATATTCCCGATAGAAATCTATCATTCTCTTATCTGCATCTGAAGCATTCACCTTGCCTTTCAGAACCAGTTTTCTTGCCTGAGCCAGCTGATCTCCTTCATCTTCAAACGCTGAATATTTTTTGTAAACGATTCCTGAAGGCAGCCAATCAGGTTTCTCGGCAATTTCCTTTGAATTTCTAAGATCAATAATCTCTTTGATTCCCAATTTTTCAAAATCATCAAAAGATTTCTTTTTAAGCTTATGAAGATGGGCACTTCGGTAGAACTTTCCTTCTTTTAAGGTTCTTCCATCTACATTTTTAATATTTCCGACAGTTCGGAAGTTCGTTACCTTCTTTATATGAATCACTTTTTCAGTCTCCTTTTTTCCATATTCGGGTGTTTCAAAATGCTGTGTTCTGCATGAGAAAATACTGCATAATGAAATGATGAGAACTGATATTTTGATTAATTTATTCAATAGTTTTTAATACGTTTTGGCTAAAGCCAGTTGATTTATATATTTTTTATTAAATGGGCTAAAGCCCATTTCTATTGGTAGAATAACTACTCGATAAAGATCTTTTTAATAGATCGTGGGATATTCTATTTCGCTGATTCCTACAAATAACAGGACATCTCCTGATTCATATTCTACGGAAACCTCATCTTCAACGGCAAAGTTTCGGGTTCCTATTCTTGAAGTAATGCTTAAAGTTTCATTCGTCAAAGACCAGTTAAGTCCTTTCGTTGTAATATTATTCACTGATGGAAATGGATAGAGAGAAATCATTCTATTTTTCGCTCCTTTCAATTTAAAATGATTTGGAATAAAGTAATATTCTGAAAACTCATCATAAAATTTAATTTCCATCTGATCTTTGAATGCATAAGCAACGGTAAGGTTTCCAAGAAAATGATCCTGCTCACCTCCACTTCCTCCAAAAACATCAATCTCTGAAAAGCCTTTTTCCAAAATGATTTCCAAAGCTTTGTGAAAATCTGTTTTATCCTGATCCAATGTAAGGATAAATTTTTCCTGATACATATCTTCATCTGATCCGGAATGGGAATCAAAATCACCAGATATAAAATCCAACCTGTCCATTGGGAAACCCATTCTTTTTAAATAGTGAAAAGCACCGTCTGTACAAGCAATCAAGTCATAATGATCAAGATCAGGGAAAGATTGGGGAGCATCTCCGTTGATGAAAAGTAGTGCTTTATCTCTCATTCGGATTCCAGTATTCTTCCGGTTCGTTGTTCAGTTTTGAAACATATCTTGCCAACACAAAAAGATAATCTGAAAGTCTGTTTAAATATTTAATCAATTCAGGACGTACTTCTTCTGATTCATTCAAAAATACCAATGAGCGCTCTGCTCTTCTGCAGATGGTTCTTGCAGCATGTAAAAAAGTGGCAGGCTTTCCACCTCCTGGAAGGATAAAGTATTGAAGCGGCTCTAGTTTATCTTCAAAAGCATCCATCCATTGTTCCAGTTCTTCAATTTCTGTGTCTGAAATAATGATCGGAAGGCGTGATTTTCCGTTGGCCAGCATCAGTTTATCTACTGGTGTAGCAGCCTCAGAACCTACAGTAAACAGATCAAACTGTATTTTCTTCAGCTGTCTCAATACTTCTTCATCTTCAATATGACTTTTTGCAATCCCAATGAATGAATTCAGCTCGTCTATATTTCCATAACTGTCTACTCTGGCACTGGCTTTAGAAACTCTTGTTCCGCCATATAATGCCGTCTGACCTTTATCTCCTGTTTTCGTATAAATTTTCATAGTACTAAAATACTTTTTTTTGCAGAATGTAAAAAGTAAAATGTAGTAATAGCTTCCTATTCTATCTGAAAAATGATAAACTGACACCAGGAATTAATGTCAGTTTATATTTCTATATGTGAATTTTATATCTTTTGAGATTGCTTGTCCTTTTTTAAGTATGACAAAGCAAATGCTAATTCTTTTATTTAGAGATTAAAAAGTATAATTAACATTTAGCTGGAAAGTTGTTCCGTTAAATCCAAACTGATTCACCTCCCAAGGATATTTGAACCTTCCTCCAAGATCTGTTACTACATCTCCTTTGCTGTCTATAACATCCGGATAAATATTAAATAAATTATTTACAATTCCGGAAACTTTAAGGTCTTTCGTTATTTTATATGTTAGAACGATGTCTGTAACTACCTTCCCAGAAAATGTCTGATCTTTGGCAGGATCAGTTGCGTGCTGCCATGCAACAGAACCAAAATAAGTATTATTAAGGTTAAAGTTAAACTTTGAAATATCATAAGAAAGACTAAGAATAGTTTTTGTTTTGGGTCTTGCAGAAGTAATTCTGGATTGTTCTTTTCTATCAAAAAAGTTTTCTGAGTAACCATTTTCAGCCAAAATAGGCGGAACGGCAATATTATCTACTATTTTAGTTTCGTTATAATTGAAAGCAGCAATAACTCCCAATCTTCCTTTGCCTATAGCAGAAGTATAATAATTTGCGACGAAATCTACCCCTTGAGTAACTGTATTTACCGCATTGGTGAAAAACTTCAAAGAGGTTATTTTATTATTGTCTAATATTACCTCCACTGGGTTTGTTATATCCGGACTACCCGGAGCACCGGTTTTATAACCAATATCTCCTGAGAAAAGTACCCGGTCTTTAATTTTTATTCTATAATAATCTGCTGTAATAGTAAGGTTTTTAAACGGTTTTACGGCAAATCCCCCAGTAATGTTAAAAGCTTTTTCAGCATTTAATCTGGCTACACCAAGATCAGATCTTACAATTTGAGAGTCATTATTAAAAGTACCCTGATTAGCTACAGTATTCCCTGTAATTTTGGTTTGAACATTGGAATAATAAATCTGGTGTAATGAAGGTGCCCGAAATCCTGTAGAAACAGATCCTCGGAAAACCAATTTATCATCTAACAGTTTATATCTTGCATTTCCTTTCCAGGAAACATTATTTCCAAAATCACTGAAATTTTCATATCTCACAGTTCCTCCAACTAACAGGTTTTTCGTAATATCCCATTCAGCATTCAGATACGCTCCAATATTCTGACGATTTTTATTGACTTCATTTTGAGGCTGCAATCCTGGAAATGATTCTGCACCACTTCCTATATAAGATGCTTCCTCACCTGCCTTCGCCTGATAGTTTTCATTACGCACTTCTGCTCCAGCTCCTAAAACAAGCGCACCAAAATCCCGGTTGATGTCTATGTTTCCTATAATATTACTAAACTGATGACCTCCTGCTCTAAAACGGGTTGGTGAATTGGCTCCCAAAGATGTATTAATGGTATTTGCTACAGCATAATCTACGGCATTAGAGCCAAAGGTTGCACTCCCATCAAAATTCCATTTTCCAAACATGCCTTTCCACCCGGAGGTTAAGTTATAATCGTAAACATCTGTTTTAAATTGCGGTTGAAATCCATTGTAAGGTTGTCCTTGTGGAGTTAATAAACCAAAATCTGAAGCTACCCAATAGGGAGTTCTGTACAAAGCAAAACTAGTCCCACTTCTGTAAGTTGTACCCCCAAAAGCATAAAATTTGCCTGTTTCACCTGTTGGCAACTCAAAATTGACAAACATATTGCCCACTTTTGTTTCCGGCTGCCCTATAATCATTCCCAGACCAGGATTAGCTTGCGTCCAGGCATTATCTACACCAAAAAGGTCATCTTTTGTAACAGTACCTGCACGGTTGGTTTTATTTTGGGAAGAATATCCGAATGTAAGATTCAGACTTCCATTTTTTGCAACCTTGATTCCTGTATTAAAATCTGCTCCGATATTAAAGCCATCTCCTTCTGATGTAATACCTGAAAAAAGATTGACCGTACTTTTTCCAACACTGTTCTTAAGGATAATATTGATTACTCCTGCAATAGCATCAGAACCATATTGTGCAGATGCACCATCCCTCAATACCTCTACATTTTGTAATGCTGCTGAAGGAATACTTTTAAGATCTGTACCTACCTCACCTTTTCCCGGTGTATCATTTACATAAATTAAAGCACTTTGATTTTTTCTTTTACCATTTACCAAAACCAATGTTCTGGAAGGTCCTAATCCTCTTAAATCTGCCGGATCAAAATGAGCCGTTGCATCAGAAACGGTTTGCTGTGACGAATTAAAAGATGGAACAGCATAGGTTAAAGCTTTATCAAAAGTAATTTGCCCTGTGGATTTTAATTGTACAGCAGAAATATTATCAATAGGAATTGCTGAGGTAATGATGGTTCTGGGCTTAGTTCTACCCGTTGTAACCACAACTTCATCTATTTTATTTTGTTTTATGCTGTCCTGAGCATATCCCATTGCACCAGCTCCACTTAATACCAGTGCACAAATTTTCTTATTAAACAATTCCTTTTTCATATCAATTGACAATTATTTAATAAATCTAGTGAAAATATTAATATTAAATACAAAAATAAATCATATGATATGAATAATACTCCATAACCTCACAAATAGTATTTATTTATAAAAACAATAATAAACTTACAAACATCAGTAATTTATTAATAATATGAAAAGAAATGCAGTAGTAATTTCCTAATTCTGTCTGAAAAAGTGATTAACTTACACCGGGGAATAAATATGATTTCATTCTTTCTTATAAGTGGTTTTCGTAGCTTGAGATTACTTCACCTATTGACTGCATATAAAAAATGGCCGTTAAAACGGCCATATCCAAATTATTTATTTACCTCTACGTATTGTATGATGGTCTGATTTTTTGGGTTGTAGATAATTGTACTACTGTTGGGAAACCTTTTCAATTTATAATATTGAATGTTTTTATCGGATTTTATATCTTCCAGAATACTTGTATCAAGGGTATTATCAGGAAGAAATTTTGATAAAAGACTTATTTTATCAATGATGTTTTGTCCATCAATCTTACGGGCTGTCTTTTCTGATTTGCTTTCATCAGAAGTAGGCTGGCCTTCTAAAAACGGGAGCAATGCGGCAATGTCTGCTTTGTATTTAAAAATGTAACCTTCAGATCTTCCCGGGATTTTAATTTTTTTCCCTTTTTCTTCAGAAACTATAGAAGCTCCCGTACCAGGAAAAACGGTATTAAACTTAACATCTTCGGAATTGGTTATCGTATTTATTGATTCATTGATTGTTTTCTTCACTGTTTCTTCTACAGCCTGCTGTGCCTTTTGCTGCACAGTTTCTGTTGTTTTTTGAACCGTCTGGTCAATTTTTTCCTCAATCTTATTGCATGATACTAATAAAAATGCGGTGACAACAGGCAAAATATACTTCTTCATAATTCTAATAGCGATTTTTGTTATTAATATCCTTCCTTCTAACGGAAAAGTAGGTCCGGATATTTTAGCAAAGAAAAAAATATTTTTTCAATATCAAAAACCCTACTGACAAACTGTTGTCATAACCCTGTCTTACCTTTGTATCAATAACAAACAAAAACAAAACATTATGACAACTACAGCAACAGCCACTAAACAATTCATGACTTCTGAACAGTTATTAAACGACTGGCAAGGACATAGAAATCTAACGAGAAGAGTTATTGAATCTTTTCCAGAAAAAGAACTATTCGAATTTTCTGTAGGTGGAATGAGACCGTTTGCAAAACTGGCAGTAGAGCTGATTGGCATTGGCGGACCTGCTTTAAAAGGAATTGTTGAAGGAAGCATGGAAGCATACAACGAGGAAGCCTTTAATCCGAAAACAAAAGAAGAAATTTTAAAGAAGTGGGATGAAGAAACAGAAGTAATCAACCATTATTTTAATATGATTTCTGAAGAGCGTTTCCAGGAAACTTTCAATTTATTTGGAGAATATGAATTCCCTGTATATCAGAACATTCTTTATTTTGTAGACAATGAAGTTCACCACCGCGGACAAGGATATGTTTATCTGAGAGCTTTGGGAATTGAACCACCTTTCTTCTGGGAAAGATTTTAATTTTAATAAAAGTAAAGAGGTAAAATTGCAAAAAGGCGGAAATCCTGAGAATACATCTGCAATGTCATTTAATTAGTGATTTTCCTCCATCTCAACAACTTATATCATTTTTTGCAACAAAACAAAT
Source organism: Chryseobacterium sp. JV274 (assembly GCF_903969135.1). Taxonomy (NCBI): domain Bacteria; kingdom Pseudomonadati; phylum Bacteroidota; class Flavobacteriia; order Flavobacteriales; family Weeksellaceae; genus Chryseobacterium; species Chryseobacterium sp. JV274. The sequence goes on from NZ_LR824569.1 coordinate 1,908,572, forward strand.
TTAGCTTTTTTGCGATTTTGCCCTTGGCTTATTAACCATTTCATTTATTTGCCTCAATTAAGTCTTTAAACCTCAACAATTACTCTGTTGAGGTTTTATTGGTGTCTTTCTGTCATTTTTACAAGCAGCTCATTCAATCTGGTGCGAAGACTTTCCGGTTCCAGAACGGTGGCATAGTCTGCAAAAGTAACGAGCCAGCGGGGAAATCCGTCACTGATCCATTCTGTTTCAAAAGTGAGTTCTACCCCCTGTTCAGTTTCCACTTCTTCTATCAGTCCATAATATTTTTTGGAATTCACCAGATGAGACATTATCTTTTTGTCAACCAAAAGTTTGGCTCTGACTTTATTTCCGTTTGATTTTTTCCGGTAATCATTTACCTGCCCATATTCCTGCAAAAAGGGATTCAAGGTTTTTGAAATTTCTAAAATCCTGTCTATCCGAAACTGTCTGAAATCTTTTCTCAAAGTACAGAATGCCATGATGTACCAAAAATTAAACTCAAAGAACATCCCGACAGTTTCAATTGTTCTGTTGTCTACCCTACCATCTACCGTCTGATATCTTATATTCAATTGGGTTTTGTCTGCGATGCTTTCTAAAATAATTGGAATCACATTTTTAAGAGAATCTCCGGAATCGGTATGAAAACTAAAAACATCAATCTGTTTTTCAATATTCTGAATGAGGTTTTTATCAGAATTCCGCAATACTGACCGTACCTTTTCCATGGCTGCCTGATAATGGCTTCCCAAACTTTGGTGGGAAAATTTCTGCATTAGCTTTTCGGCGGTTATAAAACTTAAGACCTCTTCTTTGGTAAACATAATGGGAGGAAGTTTGTATCCGTCCATCAAAGAATAGCCGTTTCCTGCTTCACCTACAATAGGAATACCTGCATTTTCCAGGGTTTTTACATCACGGTAAATGGTTCTGATACTTACATCGAACTTTTCAGCCAGATCCTGCGCCCGAACTACAGGTTTAGACTGTAATTGGGTAAGGATAGCGGTTACCCGATCGAGTTTTTTAAGATAGTGATCATTCATTATGTAACAAAGCTAAAATTCTTTTTCGAGGTATGTCTTATAAATGGGACTGCTTTTTTTATTAATTTTATTTTTCACAAAACAGTTTCTTTTTTATGCTTCACACTCATTTTGTTCAGTCTATTGAAAAAGTTTTAAAACCGGAACAGGCAGTGATAGACGGGCTTGTTACCCATATGGAATCCAAAACTTACAGAAAAGGAGATTTTTTGTTAAAAGCTGATGAAACCTGCCGGTATTTTTATTTTATTGAAAAGGGACTTGTAAAACTATTTTTTGACAATGGTGATAAAGATTTTATCATGACTTTTTTTGCAGAAAATGCTTTTTTCGCTGAGCTGAGCGGTTTTCTTACCGGACAGCCGTCAAAATACATGATCGTTGCCCTGGAACCTACTGAAGTCCTCCGTATACACAGAGATGTTATTGAAGGATTGTGTAAAAAATATCACACAGCAGAAACACTTTTCAGCAAATTGTATTCAAAAGCTCCGGTCAATATGATGGGAAGGATCAGTGAAATGCTGGAAGATGACGGAAAAAAACGCTATCACAATTTCATGAAGCAAAGACCTGATCTTATCCAGCGCATCAGTCTTGGTGATCTGGCAGATTATATCGGAATCACTCAGGTTTCTTTAAGCAGAATAAGAGCACAGAAGTTTTAGAGAAAAGGAAGCTGGAGGCTGGAAGTGGGAAGCTATTGTAGACTGAATATATATCATCTACATAATAGTAACTTCCAGTATCCAGCTTCTATCCTCCAGCTTTTAAAATCTTTCCTTATAAAATTTATCATTTGTAAAAAAATTCAGGAAAATACAGTTCTACATTTGTCACATAATTAATCAAAAAACAAATATTATGTCACAAAGAATCAACGCATTTGCGATCGGAAACAAGGCTGTAAATGCACTTCACACCATGGGATTTCAGGTACAGAATTCATCACTGGACAATTCATTTCTTGAACTGATGTATTTCCGGGTTTCACAAATGAACGGATGTGCTTTTTGCCTGGATATGCATTCTAAAGAATTAAGAGCAAAAGGTGAAACAGAACAGAGAATATTTCTCGTAAGTGCCTGGAGAGAGTGTTCATTTTATACCGATAAGGAAAAGGCAGGACTGCTATGGGCTGAAACTTTAACGGCTTTAAATGGCAAGGAAGTGAATGATGATATTTATTCAAAGGTAAGTCATTACTATTCTGAAACTGAAATAGTGGATTTAACAATGGCCGTTATTGCCATCAACAGCTACAACAGAATTAATATTGCTTTCGGAGCAGATGTAGGGACTTATCAGGTTCCTGAAAAAGCGCATTAGACAATTGTTATTAAAAATAAAAACTCAGCGGGCAAGCTGAGTTTTTTTATTTAATTTTCTTTAAAAGTATTCACCAGTTTATCGAGATTCAGACTGCGGGCTGATGCATCAAAGATCTCACGGTAAGTACCTTCTTTACTGTAAAGTTCATCATGAGTTCCATTTTCCACTACTCTTCCTTTTTTCATCACGTAAATGATATCGGAATCCAGAATCTGCGACAGGGAATGGGAAATGATAACCACGGTTCTTCCTTCTTTTATTGCATCCAAAGAATTCTTGATCTGTTCGGTGGCGATGGCATCAAGACTTGCTGTAGGTTCATCCAGAAAGATAATCGGGGGATTTTTAAGAAACAACCTGGCAATGGCAATCCTCTGCTGCTGTCCTCCGGAAAGCTGAGTAGCATCATGCTGGTATTGATCCGGAAGATCCATGATCTGTTCATGCAGATAAGCTTTCTTTCCAGCTTCCTGAATTTCTTCAAAACCTGCATTCATATCTCCATAGCGGATATTATCTTCTATACTTCCCTGAAAGATATGGTTTCTCTGAAGTACCAATCCAAGATCACTTCTCAGAAAAGTATTATCAAATTCATTAAGATTTACTCCGTCAAGAAGAATCTCTCCGGAATCCGGAAAATAAAATTTACACAAAAGATTAATCACCGTTGATTTTCCCGCACCGCTCAATCCTACTAAAGCTGTCGTTTTTCCGTTTTCAATTTTCATGGAAACATCATGTAAGGCTTTTGTTCCGTTGGGATAAGTAAAATCAACATTTTTCAATTCAAAAGTTCCTTTGATTTCTTTTTCCACAAAGGTTCCATTCGATTCGGTTTCGTTGTCTGCATTCAGGATATCAAAGTAGCCTTCAGCGTAGATCATGGCATCATTCATATCATCATAAATCCTGTGCAGCTGGCGGATAGGCGCAGAGACATTATTGAAAAGCATAATATGAAGCATGATCGCACCGATAGTCATTTGCTGATCAAGAACAAGATAAACGGTTAAAAGAATGATTAAAACTACTCCGAACTGCTCAATAAACGTTTTTAAACCATCATAAATAAAGTTGGTTCTTCTTGTGATCATCTGGCTTTCCATCAGTTCCATCTGAAGATCGTATTGTTTTTTTCCTTCAAACTTTTCACGGACAAAACTTTTAATGACCATAATGGAATTGATCAGATTCAGAAGTCCGGATGTCTTTTTTTCTCTCTGATTTCTAAGCTGGCGGCGCACTCCTCCAAGCTTTTTGGCCTGCAGAGAACTGATATAAAAATAAATCGGAACAATGATAGTTGAAACAAGTCCTACGTACACATTCTGCATATACATAATGATCAGCGCAATAATAGCGTTGGAAAAAAGCGGCAGAATATCAATAAAAAAATTCTGTACCAGTCTGGTTAAACTTTCTATACCACGGTCTATTCTGATCTGTAATTTTCCGGATTCATGGTTTTCATCATTAAAATAAGCAACTCTATAGGTTAAAATTTTATCAATGGCTGACTGAGCCAACACAGAACTTACATTGATCCTGATCTTTTCTCCATAAAATTTCTGTCCGAAATTGATAAAAATATTCAGCAGTTCTTTTCCCAGCAAAATAATTGAAATGATGATAAGAATATGAATACCCTCTGTCATCGGATGTGGAAGATGGGTTAGCTTGGTGACTTCATCTACTGTATATTTCAAAACAATAGGGTTTACCTGTGCTGCGAGGGCTCCCAGAAAAGTAAGAAACAGGGTTCCGTAAATCATTAATCGGTAAGGTCTGATAAAGGGGACAAGCTGTTTATAAATTCCGAACAAGGTGACTGTTCTGTTAAAAGGTTTAGCCATAGAAATCATTTTTAAATGAAAAACGTACCGCTTTCAAAAGAAAAAGGTACGTTTTATTATCATGTTCAGCAAATAAATGCTTTATATTTTATCCTTCAAATAGATAAGTTGTAAGGTAATGCAGTTCTTTTCTGCCAGCTTCTTTAGATTCCGCTTCTGCCTGCTCTAGAGAATATTGAGAATTGATTTCTTTTTTCTGGAAAACAAATGAGTTGTTGGCATTTTTATCTACCACATCATTAAAGATATGTTCAATTTCAGAGTTTGCTAATGAAGCAAAGCTGATGTCTTCAAAACCATACATCAGTCTCAGATCATCAAACTGTCTGAAGTTTTCATCTACAAATCCCTGTAACTGTGCTTTTGAATCAAAGTTTCCTGCCCAGATATTGTAAGCATATTTTTTCTTTTTAGGTTTATCCAAAATACTCTGATACACGAAGTTTTCACCAAGATATGCCTCTCTTACCTGCGGATCATTCGCAAGGTCTTCCGGAAGTCCTTCTTTCAGGATTTTTCCTTCAAACATAATATAGGTTTTGTTGGTAATGGCCAACGTCTGCTGTACGTTGTGATCGGTAATCAGAATTCCAATATTTTTATCTACAAGACTTCTTACAATCTTCTGGATATCTTCAACGGCAATAGGGTCTACTCCCGCGAAAGGCTCATCCAAAAGAATAAAATTCGGGCTTGTAGCCAAACAGCGTGCGATTTCGGTTCTACGTCTCTCTCCTCCGGAAAGAAGATCTCCTCTGTTTTTACGGACATGCTGTAAAGAAAATTCTTCGATCAGTTCATCACATTTGATCTGCTGTTCACGCTTTGAAAGCTTGGTCAGCTGCAATACTCCCATAATATTTTCCTCTACAGACAATTTTCTGAAAACGGAAGCTTCCTGAGCAAGATATCCGATTCCCTTTTGGGCTCTTCGGTACATGGCATCCGTAGTAATCTCCTGTTTATCCAGGAAAATCTTTCCTGAAGTGGGCTTAACCAACCCTACGATCATATAAAACGATGTGGTTTTTCCTGCTCCGTTCGGACCCAGCAAACCAACAATTTCTCCCTGTTGAACCTGTACAGAAACGCCTTTTACAACTTTTTTAGGACCGTATTCCTTGATTAAGTTTTCTCCTCGTAAAATCATAGGGCAAATATATCAAAAATATAAACTTCACTTATATGTTAATATCAACTTGTTTATTTAAATATAAACTTGTTCACTTCCAAATCATTGTAACTTTTAACCATTTTAAACTACTTATCGTAAAACATCTCAATCAATTACAATCATTAAGAAATGGAAAATTACGGTTACACAAAAACAGAAAATGTACAAAACCAGCAAAACAGCGTCCCTTATCATTCGGAAAAGAAAATTCCTGCGGCATTATTGGGAATTCTTGTAGGCTGGCTGGCTTTAAATAAATTTTATCTTGGCTATACGAAAGAGGGAATCATTCAGCTGGTTCTGAATGTTGTTACTTTAGGAGCAGCTTCTGTCATTCCTTTTATTGAAGGTATTTTGTATCTTTTTATGAGTGATAAACAGTTTGATGATACCTACGTCTATGGGAAAAAAGGTTGGTTATAAAATAATAAACCACTCACCTGTCTGAAAATAAAATAGGCTGTTCTTATCTGAACAGCCTATTATTTTTTATTGAAATGATTAATCAGGTGGACAAGCTAAATGATTAATTGTACATGGATGCCAGATTCCCTTGCACCATGTTCCGCAATTTGGATCATCAATGATCACTTCTCCTCCTTTGATTTCCTTCAATTGATTTCTTTCAATCTTTTTAAGATTTCTCATAAATAAATTCTTTTGATGTTTTAATTATTTTCGTTTCTCGAAATTAGCTTTACTCAAAAGTATATTTTTTATGTACTCGAAAGTCTTCAATTCAGACCATTAACCTAACATTAACGTTGGTGTCCGGATCACGATTTTCTAACTGTTATTTATTCAAAAGGATAGCAGCTTCTTTTGCAAAATAAGTAAAGATCATGTCTGCTCCTGCTCTTTTGAAACAAGTCAGGCTTTCAATGATCGTTCTGTCATTATCCAGCCAGCCGTTCTGTGCTGCCGCTTTTACCATTGCATATTCCCCGCTTACATTGTATACTGCGATCGGAAGATCAATGGCTTCACGTACTTTGGAAACAATATCCAGATAAGGAAGTCCCGGTTTGATCATGATAACATCCGCTCCTTCGTCAATATCTTTAAATACTTCATTCAATGCTTCACGTGTATTGTGGAAGTCCATCTGATATGTTTTTTTATCTTTCGGAATTTCCATATCATCTTTCGGAGCGCTGTCTAAAGCACTTCTGAAAGGTCCATAGAAAGAACTTGCATATTTGGCAGCATAGCTCACAATTCCTACATCTGTAAATCCGCTTTGTTCCAATGCCTCACGAATGACCTGTACTCTTCCATCCATCATATCACTTGGTGCCACAAGATCTGCTCCTGCTTCAGCGTGGGATACTGACATTCTTGCCAGTGCATCGTTGGTAGCATCATTGATCACTTTTCCGTTTTCAATAATTCCGTCGTGTCCATAAATTGAATAAGGATCCAGCGCTACATCCGGCATAATGATCATTCCCGGAACGGCATCTTTAATTGCTTTGATTGTACGCTGCATCAGTCCGTCATTGTTCCAGGCTTCTTTTCCTGTATTGTCTTTCAGATGTTCTGACACTTTCATGTACAAATTGACAGCTTTTACTCCCAAAGAAAATAATTCCTTACATTCCTTCACGGTTAAATCTATACTCCGCCTAAAAATCCCCGGCATAGACGGGATTGCCTCCTGCTTGTTTTTGCCCTCCATTACGAAGATCGGCATTACAAAATCATCAGTTGTAAGCACATTTTCTCTTACCAAACTTCTGATAGATTCATTAACTCTAAGTCTTCTATTTCTTGAATGTATCATTTTGGAATACTTTTTGAATAAGTTTCTACAAATTTAATATAAGTTCTACAAAAAACTATTGTATGAAATTATAGAATTTATTACATTTGTTATATATATTCGAGAAATTATAAATTTGATGAAAAAACTTTTACTTTTATTTCTATTTGTAGGCACTTTTGTTGGATTTTCCAACAATTTAAAAGCTCAGCTTAGAGAGCCGAGTTCCATCACTCAGAAAGCGGATGATGGGGTGTTGCTTGCTTATCCAAATCCTGCAAAGGATTTCCTTATCATTAAGGCAAAAGATTCTTCTTTAAGAATCAAAAGTGTGACTTTTTATTCTATTTTGGGTATGCAGGTCGCTAATTATACAGTGAATATGAATTCCGGTGAGATTAATATTGAAAAATTGAAACCCGGAAAGTATATGATCCGTTATATTTTAAGTGACAACACGCAGAAAGTTACTCAAATCGTGAAACAATAAATTACAATCCTGATAATCATCAGGATTTTTTCTTTTACATTAATTCTGTTTTAATATTTCCGTAACTTTCGGAATCTTTTTATACTAATTGTAAAAAGAATAATTTTAATGCTAAAAGCTGAACATATTAAAAAGACCTACAATGCCGGAAAAAAGGTCGCCCTGGATGATTTCAGCATCCATGTTCCAAAAGGTAGTATTTACGGCCTTTTAGGTCCCAACGGAGCCGGAAAAACTTCTTTTATCCGTATCATTAATCAAATTACTCAGGCAGATTCCGGAGATATCTTCATCAACGGACAAAAACTGAGCCCGGATCATATTAAAGACATCGGCTATATGCCCGAAGAAAGAGGATTGTATAAAAACATGAGTGTTGGCGATCAGATCCTATATTTCGGGGAACTGAAAGGAATGAGTAAGAACGATGCTCTGAATGAAGCCAAAAAATGGTTTGAAAAACTGAACATCGATCAATGGTGGAAGAAAAAACTTTCTGAACTTTCTAAAGGGATGGCACAAAAGATCCAGTTTGTAGTAACCGTTCTTCACAGACCTCATCTTTTGATTCTTGATGAACCTTTTTCAGGTTTTGATCCCGTAAATGCCAACTTAATCAAAGATCAGATCATTGATCTTAAAAATAACGGAACAACTATCATTCTTTCTACCCACAGAATGGAAAGTGTGGAGGAAATGTGTGATTATGTTGCTTTGATCAACAATTCTAAAAAAATCATTGACGGAAGGGTTTTTGACGTAAGAGAAAAATTCAAGAAGAATATTTTTGGGGTTACACTTTCTGAAGTCAGCAACGATCAGTTTGACCATTTCAAGAGTAAGTATGACATCTTCAATTTATCGAATGAAAATAATCTTGTTTCCTTTGACCTGAAAAATGAAGAGAGTCAAAATAATGTTCTTCTTGATCTAGTACAAGTGGGCAAAGTGAGATCATTTGATGAAAGAATACCTAGCATGAATGAAGTGTTTATTAATGCTGTAAGTAACCATCCTTAATTTATGAATAATATTTTTTTAATTACCAAGAGAGAATTTCTTACACAGGTTAAGAAAAAATCCTTCATCATATTAACGCTGCTTGCCCCCATAATGATTATTGCTTTCGGAGCTGTAGTAGGATTAATGTTTAAGGCTAATGAGTCACACAGCATTATAGAAGTGGTTGATAAGAGCGGATTGTTTATGAATCAGCTGAAATCTAATGATAAATTAAATTACGTTTTTGTTTCTGCCGCAGATGAAAAATCAAAGATTAACAATTTAAAAGGAAATGAATCCCTGGATGGTATTCTGATTCTTCCGGAATTGAAAAATCAGAATTTCGATGCGCTTGAAAAAGAGACAAGACTGGTAATCAACAGTAAAATAGGATTCGACACAAAGCAGCAAATTGTTTCTGATATCAGCAATGTTGTTAAAAAAGAAAAAATCAAACAGCTGGGCATTCAGGAGACTCAGTTAATTGATCTTGATAAAAGCTTCACATTAAAGACCATTAATGTAACGGATAATAATAAAGAGGATTCTGATCTTGCCTTCGGGGTTAAATCCGGGCTGAGCATGATCCTGATGTATGTTACCTTTATGTTTATCATTATTTATGGGGTAAGGGTAATGCGAAGTGTACTTGAGGAAAAGAACAACCGTGTTGTGGAGATTATTATTTCTTCCGTAAAACCTTTTGAACTGATGATGGGGAAGATTCTGGGGGTAACCATGGTTGCACTGACTCAGTTTCTGATCTGGATCACAATGTCTGTCATCGGAGCATTAGTTCTGAATACAGGCTTCTCACCTCTTCAGAAAAATATCCCGGGTGGAAATAATGAGATTGCGAGTAAACTGGATGTGGGGCAGCTTGCTACCCAGATTTCTCACAGTTTGCTGGAACTTAATTTCCCACTGATCATTTTTGTATTCATCGTTTTCTTCCTTCTAGGATATATTTTTTACAGTTCTATTTATGCAGCAATCGGTTCTGCAGTAGATAACGAAACAGAGACACAGCAATTTACTTTATTTGCAATTTTACCCTTAACCTTGGGGATGTATGGAAGTTTTACTTTGATGAACAATCCTGATGGGCCATTAGGCTTCTGGCTGTCAATCATTCCGTTTACTTCACCGGTTGCGATGATTGCAAGAATCCCATTTGGAGTTCCTGCATGGCAGATTGCATTGTCTATTGCATTATTATTGGTAACAACTGTTTTTATGATCTTCCTGGCCGGAAAAATCTATCGTGTAGGTATTTTGATGTACGGTAATAAAGCTACTTTAAAAGAGCTTTGGAAGTGGATTAAAGGATAATCACCAAAAGGCTGAAAAATAAAGATTACAGATCAATCTGTTTATAATTTATAATAAAAAAATCCCGGAAACTAAGTTTCCGGGATTTTTTATATTCTGAGATATTCTATTTGAATATATAGCTTAAGGTAAGTGCAATTACCTGTTCTGATTTTTTCTTATCACTTCCTCCTTTTTCTTTTACAAGACCAGGGTAAGTATCAGAAAGTCCTAAATCATATTTTAAAGCTACTTCGAGTTGTCTCTTATAGCTATATCCTACGCCTAGTCCAAGTCCCCAGTTAAAGCTTTTTGCTTTTCCGTCTACTCCTGGTTGTGTAGGATCAGTAACGTCCGGATCATAATAAGGTCTTCCTACAGGAGGATTCTTTACGTCCTGACTTACTAAAAAGTTAAATCTAGGTCCAATCAATCCAAAGAATTCTGATTCAGCTTCTGAAAAGTATCCTTTGAAATAAAGTGGTACACTCAGATAGTTATTTGCATATACTGCATCGTAACCATCTTTTCCTTTAGCATCTTTATCTTTTCCGGTTTCTCCTGCACCATAGTACAGAACTTCGGGTTGGATAAAGAATTGGTTTGCCTTCCCTACGGGGATCAAAGCCAAAGCTCCACCTTGGAAGGTATATCTTGGGCCAGAGGGATTGTGGGCATTTGCTACTCTTGAGTAGTTTAAACCTGCAGTAAGACCGAATCTTGTATTATTCCATTGCACCTGTGCAAAAGATAATGCAGACAGCGTCAAAGCTGAGGCTAATAAAAGTTTTTTCATATGGTGTGGTTTTATATTATCCTAGAATTTTTGCTACAGTAGCACCAATGTCAGCAGGAGAATCTACAACGTTGATACCGTTTTCTCTCATGATTTCCATTTTAGCCTGAGCTGTATCTTCATCACCACCTACGATAGCACCTGCGTGCCCCATAGTTCTTCCTTTTGGAGCAGTTTGTCCAGCGATGAATCCTACAACCGGTTTAGTAGACCCGCTTGCTTTGTACCATCTTGCAGCTTCAGCTTCAAGACCTCCACCGATTTCACCGATCATTACAACAGCTTCAGTTTCAGGATCGTTGATGAATAATTCTAATGCCTCTCTTGTCGTTGTTCCAATAATTGGGTCACCACCGATACCGATAGCAGTAGAAATACCGTAACCTGCTCTTACTACCTGGTCAGCAGCTTCGTAAGTAAGGGTACCTGATTTTGAAACGATACCTACTTTACCTTTTTTGAAAACGAAACCTGGCATAATACCAATTTTAGCTTCTTCAGAAGTAATGATTCCAGGGCAGTTTGGTCCGATTAATCTGCAGTCTCTGTCAGCAATATAAGATTTTACTTTTACCATATCAGCTACAGGAATACCTTCAGTAATACATACAATCACTTTGATACCTGCTTCAGCAGCTTCCATGATAGCATCTGCTGCAAATGCCGGTGGTACGAAAATAATACTTACGTTTGCTCCTGCTTTTTCAACAGCATCAGCCACTGTATTAAATACCGGTTTTCCCAAGTGCTCGCTACCTCCTTTTCCTGGAGTAACACCACCTACTACATTTGTTCCGTATTCAATCATCTGACCAGCGTGGAAAGTTCCTTCGTTCCCTGTAAATCCTTGTACAATTACTTTAGAATCTTTGTTTACTAAAATTGACATTTTATTGTTGTTTTAATTTATTTATTATTTTATTAATGCTCACAAATTTACTTAAATTTCTTTGATTTTGGATAAAACCTTTGGAATAGTTTATTTGAGATTTCTCAGCTTTACTTCTTTTTTCAGATAAGTTTTGAAATCTTCTGCAAACATCCCAATATAGGTACCTTTTTCAAGATCTCTGTTTACTCCGGTTTTTCCTAAAATTACAGATCCTGCCTCAATTTTATTACCGGAAGCAATGCCTACCTGTCCCCATAATGTCACCTCATCTCCAATGATGCAGCATCCAGCAATTCCTACCTGAGACGCAATAAGACATTTTTTCCCGATAACGGTATCATGTCCTATCTGAATCTGGTTATCCAGAACAGAACCTTCTCCAATGAGGGTAGAATCCGTAACCCCTCTGTCAATGGTACAGCCATTTCCGATCTCCACATTGTTTTCGATGATAACATTTCCTACAGAAATCAGACGGTCAAAATTTCCATCTAATTTTCTGTAATAAAACGCATCACCTCCTAAAACTGTGTTGGACTGGATAACAACATTATCCCCGATTTCGGTACGGTCTCCTATCACAACATTTGGGAAGATAAGGGTATTTTTTCCGATTTTCACATTGTTCCCGATTACTGCAGAATGGTGGATTTTTGTGCCTTCTCCTATTTCAACATCGTGAAGTTCTTCTGTGAAATTATAGATTCTGGTAAAATGAGTATTGATTTTATTAAAGTCTCTGAAAGGATCATCAGAAACCAAAAGCGCTTTGCCTTCCGGGCACTCTACTTCTTTATCAATTAAAATAATAGTGGCTGCAGAGTTTAGTGCTTTGTCATAATATTTAGGGTGGTTCACAAAAACGATATCACCTGGCTTTACCATATGAATTTCATTGGTTCCCAATACTTCAAAGTCTTCTGGCCCAACAAATGCTGAGCCTATTAAATCTGCAATCGTTTTAAGCTTTTGCGGAGAATGGAATCTCATAACAATAGATTTTCTTATAAAACAAAATTCGGACTGCTAGTGCAAACCGAATTTATGTAAATTTTATTTATTATTTCACTCTTTCTAAGTAGCTACCGTCTTCAGTGCTTACTTTAATTCTGTCTCCTGGCTCAATGAACAAAGGAACCATTACTCTTGCTCCTGTTTCAACGATTGCGTTTTTAAGAGCGTTAGTTGCCGTGTTTCCTTTTACACCCGGATCAGCTTCGATAACATCCAGATATACTGACTGTGGAAGTTCTGCAGAAAGCGGAGTTTCATCAGCTTCTTTCAAAATGATTGTTACTTCTTCCCCTGCTTTCATCAAGTTTGAGTTTTCAATCATTTCTTTATTTAAATATAACTGAGAAAAATCATCGTTATTCATGAAGTGGAATCCGTTCTCGTCATCATAAAGATATTGGAACTTTCTTGTGATTACTTTTACTTCATCAATTTTGTGACCAGCAGAGAATGTATTGTCTAATACTTTTCCGTTTGTCACAGATTTTAGTTTTGTTCTTACGAAAGCAGGACCTTTCCCTGGTTTTACGTGAAGAAACTCGATTACTTTAAAAATATCGTTGCTAAATTCGATGCAAAGACCTTTTCTGATATCGTTACTTGTTGCCATTAATTATATAAATATTTATTTTCTTTTTTTAATTTCGATACCTTGTCCTTGAGGCATCATTCTGTTAAATGTATTATTATTGAATGCATTCACATTATTATTTAATCTGTTTACATTCATCTGAACATCAGATTTATACTGATCAGTTGTTCCTAATATTGAACTTCTGATACTTTTCTGTTTCAGAATACCATTTAAGTTATTCTTGGCAATACTATCATTAGATTCTCCGGAAAGTTTTCTTTCTATGGTAAAAGGCTTTTCTTTTTTCCCAGTTGCAGACTTTTCCGTTTGCTGACCAAACAAAAAAGAAGTTGCAGAAAGCGCAATAAGTACGATTAAACTTTTCATTGTCTGATAGTATTTATAAATTAATCTCTATCCTTTCCGGTACCATATCCTTTTACGATACCTCTAGGTGAGTTTTGAATAAACTGTAAAATTTCATCTCTTTCAGCCGTTGGAAGCATTTCTTTTTCAATATAGGCTAACGCTTGAGAAACATTCATCTTCATTTGGAAAATAGCTCTGTAGATTTTTTGAATTTCAAAGATTTTCTCATTAGAAAACCCTCTTCTTCTTAATCCAACAGAGTTGATTCCTGCATAAGAAATTGGATCTCTTGCTACTTTTACATAAGGTGGAATATCTTTTCTAATTAAAGATCCTCCTGAAATCATAGTATGTTTCCCGATTTTACCAAACTGCTGAACAGCAGATAAACCTCCCATTACGGTAAAGTCACCAATTTCCACATGTCCCGCAATACCGCAACCATTTGCAATAATCACATTATCTCCTATAATACAGTCATGAGCAACGTGTGAAGTTGCCATGATCAGGCAGTGACTTCCTACTTTGGTGTATCCTAATGCTTTGGTTCCTCTGTTTATGGTGACACATTCCCTTAAAGTAGTGTTATCTCCAATGATTGTTTGTGTATCTTCACCATCGAACTTCAAGTCCTGAGGGATTGCAGAGATTACAGTTCCGGGAAAGATTTTACAGTCTTTTCCGATTCTTGCACCTTCCATAATGGTAACATTGGGACCAATCCACGTTCCTTCTCCAATTTCTACGTCCCCTGCAATTGTAGTAAATGGTTCTACGATTACATTTTTGCTGATTTTCGCGCGTTTATCTACGGCTGCTAATTGATGAATCATTTAATCAACTTTATTTTTTGCAACTTGAGCCATAAGCTCTGCTTCTACTGCTACTGTATCTCCTACGTATCCATACCCCTGCATATGAACAATTCCTCTTCTGATAGGCTCTATCAATTCAATTTTGAATATAAGCGTATCTCCAGGAATTACTTTTCTCTTGAATTTCACCTTATCAATTTTGATGAAATAAGTAGAATAGTTCTCAGGATCCGGAACGCTGGCCAGTACCAGGATACCTCCTGTCTGTGCTAGAGCTTCTACCTGAAGTACTCCAGGCATTACAGGTTCTTTCGGGAAGTGTCCAACGAAGAATGGTTCGTTCATTGTTACATTTTTCAACCCTACTACGTGAGAGTCTGAAAGTTCAAGAACTTTATCAATCAATAAGAACGGGGGTCTGTGAGGCATAAGCTTCATAATTCCGTTGATATCGAATACTGGTTCTTTTGTCAGGTCAAAATCCGGAACGTTTTTCTTTTTCTGCAATTTCCACTGGCGGTTTAGTTTTTTCGCAAACTGGGTATTCACAAAGTGTCCCGGTTTGTTGGCAATAACTTTACCTTTTATTTTTACTCCTGCTAAAGCCAGGTCACCAATTACATCTAATAATTTGTGTCTTGCGGCTTCGTTAGGATAGTTTAAATTAAGATTGTCAAGAATACCGTTTGGTCTGATAGATACATTATCTTTTCCAAAGGCTTTCTTTAGTTTTTCTGTCGTTTCAGGAGTAAGATCTTTGTCTACATATACAATCGCATTGGAAATATCTCCACCTTTGATCAAACCGTGATCTAAAAGCATTTCCAATTCATGCAGGAAGCTGAATGTTCTTGCTGATGAGATCTCGTCTTTAAATTCTGAAATATTTTTAAGAGTAGCATTCTGAGTACCTAATACTTTAGTCCCAAAATCTACCATTGTCGTTACTTCGTAAGTATCTGAAGGAATGATTGTGATTTCCGAACCAGTAGCCGGATCACTGTAGGTAAGAACTTCTTTTACAACCAGATATTCTCTCGCCACGCCCTGTTCTGCAACACCAACGCTTTCAATAGCTTCAACAAAGTATTTTGAAGATCCATCAAGAATAGGTGGTTCAGAGGCATCCATTTCTAAGACTGCGTTATCAATATCACAACCTACAAGAGCTGCCAAAAGGTGTTCGCAAGTGGTAATTTTCACCCCTAGTTTTTCTAAGGTAGTTCCTCTTTCTGTTGCTACAACATAGTTTACATCTGCTTCTACCTGAGGATGTCCCTCCAAGTCTGTTCTTACAAATACAAAACCTGTATTTTCTTTAGCAGGTTTAATGGTAAGTTTTACTTCTCTACCCGTATGAAGGCCAATTCCAGAAAGAGTTACCTCTTGCTGAAGTGTTTTTTGCATATCACTCATTAGTATTATCTTTTGAGGTATTCTCAAGATTATTTATTCTATTTACTATTCCAGGAAGATTCCTGAAATGAACATAACTCCTCAAATAGTCATTATAACTGATGGCTGGAGAGCCATACAATGTTTCTCTGTCATTAACGCTGGAATTCACACCACTCTGAGCCTGAATCTTCACTTGATTTCCTATTTTGATATGTCCTACGACGCCTACCTGGCCTCCAATCTGATTCCAGTCACCAATTGTAGTAGAACCTGCAATTCCCGCTTGTGCTGCAATTACATTGTTCTGACCTATTTTCACATTGTGGGCAATCTGAATCAGGTTATCAATTTTAGTTCCTTTTCCTATAATTGTAGAGCCTATTGTTGCTCTGTCAATACTACAGTTTGAGCCTATCTCAACATCGTCTTCAATAATTACATTTCCAAGCTGCGGTATTTTTTTGAAACCCTCGGCAGTTGGCTGGAAACCAAAACCGTCACCTCCAATTACCGTATTGGAATGAATCACACAGTTATCCCCAATAATACAGTAGTCATAAATTCTGGCGCCACTGTCTATCTTGCAGTTTTTACCAATTTTCACTCCTTTTCCTATATATACGTGTGGATAGATCTGTGCCCCTTCCCCGATTTTAGCTTTCTCGGAAACATAAGTAAATGCTCCGATATATGCTTTATCTCCTATGACAGCTGTATCGTGAATGGAAGAACCATTTTCTATACCTTCTTTTCTTCCCTGCATTTCCTGATATAAATTCATCAGGATCTGAAAAGAAAGATAGGCATCTTTTACAACGATTAAGGTAGGGTTATAACTGTTTTTCTCCAGAAGTTTTTCCGAAATGATGATAACAGAGCATCGTGAGGTATCTAAGAAATGAGAAAATCTATCTTGTGCTATAAAAGAAAGATGTCCTGATTCCCCATTTTCAATTGGTGAAACCCCTGTAATAAGTGCATTCTCGTCACCTATTATTTTTCCGTCAATAAAACTTGCAATTTGCGAAGCTGTAAATTCCATATTCTGCAAAGATAAGAAATTCTAGAATTTGCAAACATTTTTTGGTTTCAGATCGTAAATTTTAATATTATTTAAGAGTCTAGCCTGGAGATATCTCTTGGAAACATAAGGATATAGCGGGTCGTCTTATTTACAATTAACCCTGATAAAAGCTGATCTTCTGACTCATGAAGTCTCGTTCTCCTGCCATTTTTATGCAGTAAATAGATTGGTTGTTTTTCCGCATGATAGGGTAAAAGTTTCCTTTTTATTTCATGAACCAATTCATTTCCATTATCAATTTTGAAAAATTCATTGGTATTTTTTACTTTTTCATCAATTATTTCCTTACCAAATGGATGTGATGAAATAATTGTTTTAGGTAAATTTCTCTGAATTACACATTTACACCAATATGACAGCACAAAATCACCTGCATTTTGCCATTCTTTCATTGCCTGAATCACATCATTATCATCAAGACTTGTAAATCTCTCTATATCTTCATCCGTTGCAGCACTCTTTTCTCGGTATAAAAAATATTTCAGATTATCCGCTGCAGGAAGCTCTGTTCCCTGGGAAATCAGATATTTTGCTCTTTCAAGGATTTTAACCAAAAGAAATTCTGCTAACGCTGAAGTTTTATGATAGTAGACCTGCCAGTACATAAACATTCTGGCTGTCAGAAAATTTTCAATGGAATAAATTCCTTTTGCATCAATCACCAGCTCACCTTCTTCACAGACATTCATCATGGAAATAATTCTCTGGGTATTAATATTTCCTTCCGATACACCGGTAAAAAAACTATCTCTTTTCAGATAATCCAAACGGTCCACATCCAGCTGGGAAGAGATCAGTTGGTTGAAAAATTTTCTATGATATTTTCCCTGAAACATTTCGATAGCCATTGACAACTGGCCATCAAACTCCTCATTCAGCTTATTCATCAGGAGTAAAGAAAGGTTTTCATGATGCCAGTCATCCATCAGCATACTTTCCAGCGCATGAGAAAACGGACCATGGCCAATATCATGCATCAGAATAGCCAACATCGCCCCTTTTTCCTCTTCTTCAGAAATTTTCACCCCTTTCTGCTTTAATGTTTCCAATGCCGTAAACATCAGGTGCATTGCTCCCAGTGCATGATGAAATCTTGTATGTGTAGCTCCCGGAAATATCAGGTTCAGAAGACCGGTCTGCCCGATTCTTCTTAATCTCTGAAAGTAAGGGTGCTCAATGATATCAAATAAAATTTCGTGGGGAATTTTGATAAATCCATGAACAGGATCGTTGATGATTTTTAGCTTATTCTGCATTCAAACTTCAATATTAGTAAACAAAGTTAGGCATTTTAAAGTTTAGCCATTTATTAAATTACTATTAAAACATGAAGTTAAAAAACTGATATCATTCATATTTTTCACAAATAATACGATTGAAAATTTCTCCGATTCATTTTTATTTTTAATTCAATATTTTTTTTGAAAACCTTTTGCAGTTGTTGTTGCAAAGGACTACCTTTGAGAGAAAACACGACAACCCTTAATGAGAAAGTATTCTCTTTTCCTTCTATTATTTTTAAGTTTAAATTTTTCCGCACAAATTATAACTGAAACGCAAAAACTGGAATCCCTCTGCAGAATATGGGGATTTTTAAAATATTATCATCCACAGGTAGCAAAAGGAAATCTGAACTGGGATAAACAGCTTTTCCAAAAAATTGATGAACTTGAATCTATTAATGAGAAAGAGGCGTTGAATAATTTTTATGCTGACTGGATCAGAAATCTCGGAGAAGTTACCCCCTGCAAAGAATGCTCAGTAAAGGATAATAAGGTGTATTTTCTTAAAAACTTTGATCTGAGCTGGATAGATAATCGTCAAATTTTCTCCAGAGACCTGTCTCAAAAACTACATTATATTGAAAACAATCGGAATCTTGGAGATAATCACTATTTCGGAAAAAGTGGAAGGAAAATATATTTCAGAAATGAAAAGTCCTACGGTTCAAAATTCACTTCAAAGACCATTAGCTTATTGGAACTATTCAGATACTGGAATTATGTAGAATATTTTTTCCCGTATAAATATGAAACTGATCAGAACTGGAACGATGTTCTTACAGAAATGATACCCAAATTTCTGATGATTGACAATGATGAAAATTATCATCTAACATTGGCAGAACTGGTTACCAAAACAGATGATTCCCATGCTTATCTTTCATCAAAGGAAATTCAGCGGCATCAATACGGAAACCGAAGAGTGCCTGCAGACTATTCTTATGCAGAAGGAAAACTTGTGATTACAAAAATCAATGCTACAAAATTCCGGAATAAAAGCCCGCTTCATGTAGGAGATGTTATTTATGATATTGAAGGTAAAACAATTCCGCAAATAGTCAACAGCCTTGGAAAATATATTCCAGCCTCCAATTCCTGGGGTAAATTCAACAAAGCAAAAAGCAAGCTTCTCTTCAGCAATAACGATTCTATTTCTGTAAAAATTGAGAGAGGTGGACAAAATCTGGAAATAAAAACCAAAACGTATTTTACCAAAGATATTCTTCATGAGAAAAATGAAGCTCCAAAAAAATGGAAATTCATAGATAAGGAAAAGAAAATCGGCTATGTTAATATGGAGATTATAGAGAAGGAAGATCTGGATGAAATGTACAACAGTTTAAAATCTTCAACATCTATTATCTTTGATCTTAGAAATTATCCAAAGCAAACGATCATCCCTTTAAGTTATCTTTTGCTTCCTGAACCTTCCGTTTATTATCAGTTTACTTTTCCTGATCCTTATTATCCCGGTAAATTTTACAGCAGAAAAAATGTTATCGGCAGGAAAAATCCTGAATACTATAAAGGGAATGTAATCGTTTTAGTAGATGAAAATACCCAAAGCCAGGCAGAGACCACTGCAATGATGTTCAAGCAGCATCTGAACGCTAAAATTATCGGAAGCAATACTGCAGGAGCCAACGGAGATGTGATTATGTTTAAAATTGCCGATCTTGATACCCGGTTTACAGGACTTGGAGCTTATTATCCTGACGGAAGGGAAACACAAAGAATAGGCATCACTCCCGACATTCTTGTAAAACCAACTGTAGAAGGCCTTAAAAACGAAAAAGATGAAGTTCTGGAAAGAGCTTTGGAATATATAAAAACCACCACAAAAATGTGAAATATCAGACGATATTTTCATTTAACTAATATTTAACTTATAATCTTTTTATTTTGTGAGATTTTAAAAGGATTTGGTCAACATTTTGATAGAATAACCGTGTAAAAAATAAATTATGTCAGAAAAGATATTATGGATCGACGATGAAATAGACTTACTTAAACCTCATATTGTATTTTTAGAAAAGAAGGGTTACCAGGTAACCCCTGTTAATAATGTGAATGAGGCTTTGGAACTTATGGATTCAGAGAAATTTGCTTTAACATTAATTGATGAAAATATGCCGGGTATCTCCGGACTGGAAGCTATTCCTATGATTAAGGAAAAAGATAACTCCTTAAAGATTGTGATGGTTACCAAAAGCGAAGAAGAACACATTATGGAAGAGGCTATCGGATCTCAGATTGCCGATTATATATTGAAGCCTGTAAATCCTAACCAGATATTACTTTCCTTAAAGAAAAACCTTCAGGAAGACAATCTTGTTGAGCAAAAAACTATTTTGCAGTACCAACAGGAATTCAGAAACCTTTCTATGGAGCTTTCATACCTGAGAACGTATCAGGAATGGGCAGAATATTATAAAAAAATCCTTAGCTGGGAAATCAAATTTGATAAGGTTGCAGATAATGAATTTGCTGACCTTCTGCAGTCTCAGAAAGAGGAAGCCAATATTCAGTTTGCGAAGTTTATTGAAAAAAATTACGCAGACTGGCTGGTTGATTCTGACAAACCTCTCATGAGCCACACCCTATTCAAGGAAAAAGTAAAACCTGAAGTTGAAAAAGAAAAAGTTCTTTTGCTGATGGTAGACAACCTTCGTTACGACCAGTGGAAAGTGATTGAACCTTTATTTACAAAATATTATAATAAGATATCGGAAGATTATTACTACAGCATCCTTCCTACTGCTACACAGTATGCGAGAAACTCTTTTTTTGCAGGATTAATGCCGTCTGAAATTGAAAAACGTTTCCCGGATAAATGGTTTAATGATAATGAAGAGGGAAATAAAAATGAATTTGAGCGTGATTTCCTGGAAGATCAAATGAAGAGAATTGGTCTTGGATCCAAGTCTATGAAGTACCTTAAAGTACTGAATGCTGATTTTGAAAGAAAGATCTATGATGATTTCAACCAGCATAAGAGTAATGATCTGCTGGTTATCGTATACAACTTCATTGATATTCTTTCCCACGCGAAAACAGACAACCACATCGTAGATCAGCTGATCCGTGATGATAAAACTTTCCGTTCTCTTACCTTCAACTGGTTTGAAAACTCTTCTTTGCTGAAGATTATAAAAACAGCGGCAGAAAATGGCTATAAACTGGTCATTACGACAGACCACGGAACGGTATACGTGAAAAAGCCAAGTAAAGTGGTAGGAGACAGAGAAACTTCTACTAATATCAGATATAAAACAGGTAAAAGTTTAACGTATGACGACAGCGATGTATGGGCAATTACCAATCCTGAAAAGCTTTTCCTTCCAAAAGGAAACTTAAGCTCGAAATATATTTTTGCTAAAAACAATATATTCCTGGCTTACCCTAAAAATTACAATCATTTCGTTAATTACTATAAAGAAACCTACCAGCATGGGGGAATTTCACTCGAAGAGTGTATCATTCCTATCAGCATTTTAGAACCCAAGTAGTTTTTTTCATAGTTTATTTAATTTTGGGTTTAAAGCGGAAAAAATCGAATGATTTTTTCCGCTTCTTTTTTATAGTTCATATCTTCGTAAAAAATAAATCATGTTTATTATTTCGCTTACCTACAAGAGTTCTATTGAAAATGTAGAACGTCTTATTCCCCAGCACAATATTTTCCTTAATAAGCATTATGAATCCGGACGCTTTATTGCTTCGGGAAGAAAAGAACCCAGAACGGGAGGTATCATTATAGCCAATGCAGAATCTAAAAATGAAATTGAGCAGATTATTTCTGAAGATCCTTTTTATATTCATCAGGTAGCGGATTATGACATCACGGAGTTTATCCCTTCGAAATACAATGAAAATTTTAAACTTTTTATAGAAGACTAATGAGATTAATCACATACAACGTCAATGGAATCAGAGCTGCTTTTACAAAAGATTTCCTGGGCTGGCTACAAACTGCTGATCCGGATATCATCTGTATTCAGGAGAGCAAGGCCGGAAACGATCAGATAGACATCGAAAGCCTTGAAAAATTAGGTTATCACAGTTATTGGCACTCAGCAGTAAGAAAAGGCTACAGCGGGGTCGGAATTGCCTCAAAAAACAAACCTAATCATGTAGAGTATGGCTGCGGCATTGAAAGCTATGATAATGAAGGGAGAATCATCCGTGCAGATTTTGACGGATATTCCGCTATTTCGGTGTACGTTCCTTCTGCGTCTAATATTGAAAGACTGGATTTTAAAATGCAATTCTGCCATGACTTTCTGGAGTATATCAAAAATTTAAAGAAAGAAATTCCCAATCTGATTATATCGGGTGATTTTAATATTTGTCATGAAGCAATTGATATTCACAATCCAATTGGGTTAAAGAATGTTTCAGGGTTTCTTCCTATGGAAAGGGAATGGATGACGAATTTCATGAATGAATGTGAGCTGATAGACAGTTTCAGATTTTTTAATAATGATCCGGACAATTATACATGGTGGAGCTACAGACAAAATTCCAGAGCCAGAAACAAGGGATGGAGGCTGGATTATAACTTCACTTCTTACAGTTTAAAGGATAAGCTCTCCCGGGCTGTTATTTTAAAGGAAGCTGTACATTCTGACCATTGCCCTGCTTTATTGGAATTGAATGTATAATCAACAGATATTACGCATACAAAAAGCCAGCTGAATCAGCTGGCTTTTTTTTAATTTAAATCATAAAACTAATCGACAATTTCATATTCGACCGGAATTGTACCATGACTGATATCTCCAATCTCATCGAACGCAGCTTTAGACATGTCTAAAGATCTTGATGAATGGTAAGGCCCTCTGTCATTAATTCTCACTATTACCTCTTTACCATTTTTAAGGTTAGTAACCTTAACGTTTGTTCCAAATGGAAGCGTTCTGTTTGCTGCAGTAAACTTTGAGTTATCAAAGATTTCTCCGCTAGCAGTTTTTCTACCGTTAAATTTATCGTGGTAGTACGATGCATAACTTGTTTTTTTCGCATCTAAGGCATTACTCGTAAAAGAATAAACACCTAAGGTTGAAATCATCATTATGATTACGAGAATGAATCTTTTCATCATTTTGAACTTTTATTGGTTTTGACGGAGCAAAAGTATCAGGAATCTTTAGAAAACACTATTCGATATGTTAAAAACCGTTAACAAAATATTAAACAAATGTTAAACATCACTGCAACCCCCTATAAACAGGGGTTTTAGACTACGGTGTTAAAAAGTGTTAAAAAAACAGTCTAAAAGTTAACATAATTAACTACTTTGTGCATAATTTAAATTTTATACTTTTAAAAACAACTGTAAATCAATAAATTACAAAATCAACAAAGTTAAAATAAAATCAGAAAATCAATCTTAAAAAAAATAAAGTCTTAAGAACTAGATTCCGGAAAAACTTTCTGACAGAGGACCTCTGCTCACATAAAACCAGATGCCTGACTTATTTTTTAACACCGTTTTGTTTTGTTAAAATTTATAGATCGATACGATATCCAATAAATATCCGCTTTAATCATTCAAAAAAATGAATGAGTGATGATTTATAACCCAAAAAAATAAATGAACGCAAATCTCTTAAAAGTAAAAAACCAATGATTTCTCATTGGTTTTATATGTAATTAAATAAATGTCTTATTTTAAATATTCCAATACATAGTCGTATGTACCGTTAGGATACACTACAGACATACTAGGAGATCCTGTAACAGCATTTCCTGGAGTTGTAACCGGATTATAAGAATATAAACTTCTATCATAAACAGTGTTTGTACCTGCTTTATAGATTGTAATACCATACATTGTAGTCATTCCTGTAGGGGCTGGGATATTAACTGCTGTAGAAGTACCACTTGCAGTGAAAGATCCTTTGATAGCATAAAGCTGCTTATCAACACCCGGACTAACATTAATAATAGTATTTGTAGTTGTTTCTGCTGTTCCAACAGTTACTTTAGGTGAAGTTGAAAGCGAAACCCATCTACCAGTTGAAGTTGCAAAACCATTTGCCGTTCCACCAGTTGGATTAGAGAAATAATAATATCCCGGAGTTACACTTGTAGCAATACCAGAAACAGTAGTTCCTGTAGCACTATTAAAAACAATCATACCATCGTAAGCTGTTGGAAAGTTATCCTCGTCAGTAACAGGAGTTGCAAATGTAAAGACAGTTAAGTCTGTTCTTGGAAAAACAATCCCTTTTCCGTCATTAGCACTATCTGTAAAACCTCCGGCACTTCCTGATGCATCAAGGAAAGCACCTTGTCCTTGTATATTTCCACTGGCGAAACCATTTGTTCTTACCTGTGCATTTGTATATTGAAACATTGCCAAAGAAGAGGCAAGAACTAATAATATTTTTTTATTCATGACTAAATCTGTGTAAAATTAATAATTATTGAGCTGAGTACGATTGCCAAGAAGCTCCATCATAAACGAATCCAAGACCTCTACCATTAGTAGTCATTGAATTAAATGATGCTGCACTTGCACCGTTTACAGTAAGGGTACCTCCACCTACTTTAACAAGCGTAATAGTTTTTCCTTTTGTTGCTGCACTTACAGGGATTGTTGACAAATCAGCATTGGTTGTAAGGAATACATAACCATTTAAGTCTGCTGCAGATAAGTCTGCTCCTGTAGCTGAAGTTCTTACAGAAGGAGCAACAGGTGTAACGATTCCACCACCACCTACAGTGATCCAGGTATTCGTAGTCTGGCCATCATAGTAGTAAAAACCTACAGCTGTAACGTTGGTAGTTTTAGGAGTTGCTGTACCGTCAATTGTTGTAACGAAAGCAAGTGCTCCATTTTGAGCTGTAGTATAAGCTGCATCTTTAGCTAATAATTGTGCTCTTGTCATACGAGGGACTAATAAAGCGTCAGGTCTAGCGTTGTCAGTAGTATTTGCTACTACATCTAGCGTTGCGGCAGGCGTGGTTGTGTTAATCCCCACTCGCCCTGTAGTCTGAGCCTTAGAAAAAGCCGAAAGGCCAACAAGCATAATTGCTGTTAATAAAATTTTTTTCATAAGTTTTTAAAGATTTTTAATTACATTTTTTTTCATCAATATTTTCAAAAAATAGGAAAAACGCATCCCAACTTGTGAATATTACATTGAAACTGAAGGGTAAAAAAATTATTTTTATTCAATTTTAGCTTCATATTAATAATTAACTTATTGAAAGCATATTATTTAAAAATATTGCTTATTGCGCAAATTTAAGATATAATTTTCAAATTTATATACTTTAAAATAGAAATTTGAAAAATCTTAATTACACAAAATATTAACAAACTGATTATCAATTAAATAAAAACAAGCCACCGAGAAAATTCTATGTTAATTTTCGTTAATAGCTTAATTTTACAAATCTTATTTCAAACTGATTAATAAGCATTTAACTAGACTAATTCTCCGTATAAGTCAAACTCTTCGGCCGAAGTAATTTTAACATCTGCAAATTCACCTATAGAGATATAGGTATCTTCAGCAGAAACCAAAACCGTATTGTCCACATCTGGTGAATCATACTCTGTTCTTCCGATAAAATAATTGCCTTCTTTACGATCAAAAATACATCTGAATATTTTACCTACTTTTTCCTGGTTCTTTTCCCACGAAATCTGAGACTGCAATTCCATGATTTCTTCTACTCTTGCCTCCTTTACTTCCTGTGGAATATCATCTTCCAATACATAAGCCGTAGTATTTTCCTCATGAGAATAAGTAAAGCATCCTAATCTGTCAAATTTCTGTTCTCTTACCCAGTCTTTAAGTTCCTGGAATCTTTCTTCTGTTTCACCAGGATATCCAACGATAAGTGTTGTTCTGATTGCCATATCCGGAACTTTTTCTCTGAACTTTCCTAGAAGAGCATCTGTTTTCTCATGGGTAGTTCCTCTCTTCATGGATTTCAACAAATCGGAATTGATATGCTGAAGAGGAATATCTATATAATTACATACTTTAGGTTCTTCACGGATAATATCGAGAACATCTTCAGGGAAACCGCTTGGGAACGCATAATGAAGACGAATCCATTCTACACCTTCTACCTTCACCAATTCTTTTAAAAGATCTCCTAACGCTCTTTTCTTATAAAGATCAAGACCATAGTAAGTAAGATCCTGAGCAATAAGAATTAATTCTTTTGTTCCCTTTTTTGCCAGTTTCTGAGCTTCTAAAACCAGTTTTTCGATAGGGGTTGACATATGACCTCCTCTCATCAATGGAATCGCACAGAAAGAACATGGTCTGTCACAACCTTCAGAAATTTTAAGGTAAGCATAATGTTTTGGAGTCGTTGTAAGTCTTTCTCCTACCAGTTCGTGTTTATAATCTGCTCCAAGATGTTTTAGGAGCATCGGAAGATCTCTTGTTCCGAAATATTGGTCTACATCCGGAATTTCTTTTATCAAATCTGGTTTGTATCTTTCTGATAAACATCCTGTAACGAATACTTTTTCAACCTCTCCTCTATTTTTAGCCTCGACATAATCAAGGATAGTATTAATAGATTCTTCTTTAGCATTATCAATAAATCCGCAGGTATTGATTACAACAATGTCACCACGGTCTTCATGAACCACTTCTTTGCCATTAGCTTTCAGCTGGCTCATTAATACTTCAGAATCATATACATTCTTGGAGCATCCAAGAGTGACTACATTGATTTTCTTCTTCCCTACAGATTTTGTACGCATCGTTTTGATTTTGAGTCTGCAAAGATACAAAATATTGAAGAGTTAAGAATTAAAAAATAAAAACCACTTTATAAAAGTGGTTTTCAGGGATATATTTTAAAAGTTTTTGTCTTTAAATCCAGGGGAGTTCTGATCTTTTTCCGAAAGTATGGCGTCTTTTTCATCAACTTTCCAATCAATATCAAGATCCGGATCATTGAACTTTACGCTGCCTTCTGATTCTTTGTTATAAAAGTTATCACATTTATAGGAAAATACAGCATGGGTACTTAATACGGCAAATCCGTGTCCAAAACCTCTTGGTACATAAAGCTGTAGTTTATTTTCTGCGGTAAGCTCTATTCCGAACCATTGCCCAAAAGTAGGAGAATCTTCTCTAAGATCCACAGCAACATCCCACACACTACCCTCAAGACATGATACCAGTTTTGCCTGTGCATGCTCACCTTTCTGAAGATGGAGTCCTCTAAGCACTCCATAAGATGATCTGGAAACATTATCCTGGACAAAGTGGCCGTTCATTCCTGTTAATTCTTCAAATTTCTTTTCGTTGAATTTTTCAAAGAAGTAGCCTCTTTCATCTTCAAATATGGTAGGCTCTATGATATAGCAATCTTTAAGCGGGGTTTCTTTAATTTTCATAATAGTAAAAAAACTCTATTTCAATATGGTTATTATTGTTTTAAATAAAATCTTCGTATCATTTTTGAAAGACATATTTTCAAAATAGTCAAGATTCATTTTTACTTTGTTTGGAAATAATATTTCATCATTATATAGCAAAGGATTCTTCTGGCTGTTCAGAAGGTCTTCTTCATCTCTGTATTTAATGCTTGCTTCACACGTTAATCCGGGTTTTAATTCCAGAACTTTTCTATCTGCTCCGGCCAGTTTATCGTAATAACCTTCGATATCAGGTCTGGGACCTACAAAACTCATATCACCCTTTAAAATATTAAACAATTGGGGAAATTCATCAAATTTAAACTTCCTGAGCGTCTGCCCGATTCTGGAGCATACTCTTTTTTTATCATGAATTGTTTTAAATTTAAATATGGTAAATGGCCTTCCATACTGTCCTATCCGGGTCTGAAAAAAAATTCCATTAGAAGATGTATCGATACTTGCAATCACAAATAAAACAATCAGCACCGGCATAAGAAAGAGGGTCAATATTACCGCTAAGATAAAATCAAAAACCACTTTCCAATATTTGTACTGATTCATTAAATTCAATGATATTAAACTCCGAAATAGTTACGGATTACGTTTGCAATTCTTTCTCTGTCATCATCTGACAAGTTGGACCCTGACGGAAGACACAGTCCGTTATCAAAAAGATTTTCGGAAATTTTTCCTCCGTAATAGGGAGAAGATTCAAAAACCGGCTGTAGGTGCATTGGCTTCCAAAGTGGTCTTGATTCAATATTGTCTTCTAAAAATGCAAGTCTTAGGCCTTCTCTGTCTTTTCCTGCTACCTGCGGATCAATAATAATGGCAGATAACCAGTGATTTGAATAAAAATCATTTCCAGGTTCAGAAAACACGGTCACTCCTTCAATATTTTTGAAGGCATCCAAATAGAAATCATGCATTGCTCTACGCGCTACCACTCTATCTTTAAGTACTTCCATCTGTCCTCTTCCTATCCCTGCAACAATATTGCTCATTCTGTAATTGAAACCAATATGTGAATGCTGATAATGAGGTGCATTATCTCTTGCCTGAGTGGAAAGGAAAACCGTTTTATCTTTATCTTCCTGAGCATGACAAACCAAAGCTCCGCCTCCTGATGTAGTAATAATTTTGTTCCCGTTAAAGCTTAATACTCCAAAACGTCCGAATGTTCCGCATGCCTGTCCTTTGTAAGTAGAACCAAGAGCTTCTGCAGCATCTTCTATAACAGGAATCTGAAATTCCTGGGCAATAGCTGTAATTTCGTCCATTTTTGCAGGCATACCATACAAATGAACTACAATAATTGCTTTAGGCTTCGTTCCTTTTTGAATTCTGTCTTCAATGGCTTCTCTTAAAGCTTTTGGACACATATTCCAGGTATCCGGTTCGCTGTCTACAAAAACAGGAATTCCTCCACAGTAAGCAATAGGATTGGCTGATGCTGAGAAAGTCATTGACTGGCAAATCACCTCATCACCATGCTGTACTCCACATTCAATAAGGGCAAGATGCAATGCTGCAGTACCGGCAGAAAGAACGGCAACTTTTGCATTTTCACCCAAAAACTGCTCCAGATCTTTTTCAAATCCGTCAACATTAGGCCCCAATGGTGCCACCCAGTTTTCTTCAAATGCTTCGTTGATATATTTTTGTTCGTTACCTCCCATATGAGGTGAGGACAACCAGATTTTAGTATTCATAATATTAATTAGTAACTTGTTTATATAATATTTTTTTTGATGATTTTACCAGGATTTCCTACCACAACTGAATAATCAGGAATATCATTAATAATTACTGCACCAGCACCTACTACACACCATTTTCCTATTTTGATCCCCTGTATTACTGATGCCCCGATTCCAATCTGGGTACCTTCTCCTACTTCAACCCCTCCAGCAAGCGCTGCATTGGGTGAAATATGAACAAAGTCTTCAATTAAACAATCATGATCTACTGAAGCGTTGGTATTGATGATACAGTGTTTTCCGATGGTAGTTTCTGCATTGATTACGACCCCTCCCATTACTACAGTTCCTTCTTCAATGGTTACGGAATCTGAATTTATAGATTTCGGATGTATTAAAATACCAATCTCATTCTTAACTTCTTGTGCAATCTTCTTGCGGATAGCGTTATTTCCAATGGAAATAATCAGTTTTTCCTGATCCGCCGGCAGAGTATTCAACACAGGAAGCCCATAGCATTCTTTTTTAGTGATATCCTGATCTATGAATGCTTTAATTTTTATATCATTAGCTGTTGCAATATCTGCAATTACCTTTCCGTGTCCACTTGCTCCGAATAAATACATAACTCTAAATTAATTTCCCCGAAAGGGTTCTATGGTTACATGTCCATCAGCAGAAATGCCTTCTCTTACAAACACTTTCTTTGCTGTCAGAAAGAAAATCTTCACATCTAAGATGAATGATATATTTTCTACATACCATACATCATAATCAAATTTCTGATTCCATGATATTGCATTTCTACCATTTACTTGTGCCCATCCGGTAATTCCCGGCCTTACCTCATGTCTGCGTGCCTGATTTTCATTATACAGTGGCAGATACTGAACTAAAAGAGGTCTAGGCCCAATAAGGGACATATCTCCTTTAAGAACATTAAGTAATTGTGGAATTTCGTCCAGAGATGTTTTACGGACAAATGCTCCCAGAGCTGTTAATCTTTCTGCATCTGATAAAAGGTTTCCATTAGAATCCTTTTTATCATTCATTGTTTTAAACTTTATAATTTTAAATACCTTACCATTTCTGCCAGGTCTCTGTTGAAAGAAAAAAGGCTTCCCATTATTGGAAAGAAACAATCCAACCATCACAATAAGAAAAATTGGAAGCAGAAGGGTAATTCCTATGAGAGAAACTACAAAGTCGAAAATCCTCTTTAAATAATTTTTGTACATTTTTAGAAATTAGGTGTATCAATCATCATATGCTTTTATCAATATCTTTTTTAAACTTCCTGTGTTTTTGCAGTATAACCAATACCTATAATCATTGAGCTAAAGTACAAAAATTCCGGTATATTGAAAAGATTGCAGGAAGTCTGTACCAAAGTAAAGTATTGCAAAAATAACGCAAAAATCAGTTTATAGTATATATTTCCCTTTTGAATATTCCAAAATAAGGCAGCATTTTTTACAACGGGCCAAAATTTTAAGAAATAAATAATCAGCCCTAAAATACCTGTGCCCATTAAAAGCTCTAAAAAAATATTATGTGGGTGAACGCCGTCCTCAAACAATATCCTTCCTCCGAATAAACGATGTGAATTAAATATCTCGATAGCTTTGCTATACAATGGACCTCTGCTTGATGTATCTCCCTGTGCTATCCATTTATACATTCTGTTAAAACTTGTAATTTCTCCGTTGCCATATTGCTCATGCAAAATAATCAATCCTATAAACAGCAGCAGCAAAATCAGAGCATATAAAATATATTTTTTATTCCCTTTTAAAATAATCATATACAAAGAACATACAGAAATAGCTACAATTGGACTTCTCGCCATAGACTGTATAACATTAAAAAGGCCTAAAAAAAGGCAAAAGAACAGAAAATAGGATTTATAATCCTCTCTGCAAAACAAAAGCAAAAATAATGATATGATAAACAATGAAGCTCCTATATGACCATACATTATGTAGTACGTACTAAAAATATGGTCTAATTTTATATAGCCATATATATAATTTATAACAAGAAGGCTACAGAGAATAGTAACATAGTATTTTACTATACTTTTAAAATCTATTTTACTATAGTTGATACATAATAATGCAATGCTGGGTAAAAGTACCATACATAAGATTCTGAAAATATCTTCATTCCTTGATAATAGTACTTCCTGATTAAAGGAATAATTATTAAACGAATACATAAGCTTGATGATATAAAAAATCCAAAATACAACAAGGCTTATTATTGAAATATTTTTAAAGCTGATATTTTTTCTTTCTCTGTATATTATCAATAAAGAAAAAATAATGATGAAGATTCGGTATGGTATAGAAAAATTCCTGGGGTTCATCTCCAAAGGTTTTGCAAAGGAGATGGCAATAGTATTTCCCACCATAACAGATAACAGGAATAGTTTATAAATGAAATTATTATTAATAGTAATTTTCAAAACAAAGCCTATTTTTTATTTCAACCAGTGCAAAGCTACTTCTTTTGCTTTACGGAATGAAATAAAATAGCATCCATATATTTTTTTCCCAATACCGGATATGTCCTGTTTTCAAGAATCCATTTTCTGCCTTTCCCTCCAATCGCTATTCTTTCTTCCGAGCTCATATTAGCATAATATAAAATTGCGTTTTTTATATCTTCTGTAGATGTACTGTTGATAAATTTACCACAATCCGCTTCATTAATCATAGAAGGATATCCGGTATAAGAAGCAATAATTGGTTTCGCCGCGAGCATATATTCTACTACTTTGTTCATAGACTGCCCGTAGTCCCACACTTTTGAATCTTTGGTGGATAAGTATAGAATATCACAAACCTGGAGAAAATATTTCACTTCGTTTTGCTGGATTCTTTGTAAAAACGTAACATTAGAACAATCTTTTAACTGTTCTTTGTAGGACTCTCTGAGATCACCGCTTCCCACTAATACAAAATGGATATCAGTGTTCTCTTTCATCATCTGTATTGTTTCAATAAAAGGTTCCAATGCATTAGTAACTCCCATACTTCCCGCATAGCCAATAATGACTTTACCCGATGGTACTATTTCTAAAAAAGGATTTTTTTCTGTTAGGAAGTCTTCAGAATAATTTTCAGGATCAAATCCTAATGGTGAACAATGAAAAGGTTTTTTATATCCGAGTAATTCTTCTACGTGTAAATCCAGCCTTGGCATTGTTCCTGCAACCAGATCAGCGTTTTTATATCCAAACTTTTCTATAAATCCTATCAATAAAACAAGAGGATGCCATTTGGAAAAACCCGCTTCTTCTGTCATCGTTAAAGGCCAGATATCACGAATTTCAAAAACTAAAAAACTACCAAACTTTTTTTTCAGATAATAACCATATATGATCGTAAAAATAGAAAGTGATGAAATGATAACCGTATCAGGCTTTGTCATCCCGGCCAGTTTCATAGAGAATAGTTTTCTTTCAAAATCAAACCAGGACAATATCCTGTCCATTGATGCCGTTTTAGTATATTTTTTTGTTTTAATCCATCTTATAGCTACCCCATCTTCCTCTTCATCATTATAGATCTTGTCAGTTTCAGGACAATTGGTAAAATGATTAGAATCTGAAGTTATCATGAGGGTATTATTTCCCTGTCTTTTAAATTCTCTTGCCAAATAAAACAAACGTGATGGAACTTTTGCGTATTGTGGAGGTGAGGCATATTTGGAAATCAGCCAGATATTCATCAGTATGTATGTATATGTTTATTTTAAGTTTACAATTTCTTGAAAATACCCTTTATTATCATTGATATAAGGATTTTGACTGGAATAATAAGAGTATTTAAGTGAAATCCTATCATACATCATATTTACTTCATTTGTATTCAGCATCTTCCACCATCCATAGAAAATATGGGTATAATCCTCAGAGGGTGATAATCCTTTTTCTCCTTTTTTAAGATTACTTCTAAAGTTGCTATTATTTCCATCCACAAAATTATTGAAGGCATAAATTCCATCTTTAGGATTATACATTGCAATATTATTCAGTAATTGTTTTGAAAGCAATGTATTAAGTTTATCTAAATATTGAAATTTTGTAGTATCAGATTGAAATGCTAATTTCAGTAGGTACAGATAAGCAGGCATTCTTGAAAAATGAGACGCATCCCAATTGACACTTTGATTCTTTTTTAAGACTACATCCTGATAATTGGGATGATCTTTCCAAACATTTGGCTGCAAATACCATACATTATCCTGGAAGACTACTTTTTTCTGCATTACCTGATAAAAAGAGTTTCTAATGTTTATCAAATCCCTAGTAGCAGTAATTGAGGCATCTTTTTCTATAAGTGAAAGACTAACTCCTGTTGCCATAATATAAAGCTCAAGATCAGTAAATGCACTATAATAGCTCATATCACCGTTATATTCGCCAGTAAGCAAATACTGTACTCTTTGTTTTACGCCGTAGAATTTCCTGGATTCTGCTTCCCAAATATTTGCATAGGCATTGTTCCAATAGTTTAATATCTCTTTTTTGATGAAATTAAACATTTTTGTTTTTTCTGCATCACCACGTATTCCACTTCTTCTAAGATATTCGGAAACTGTAAAATAGAACGTTCTTTTACTTAAATCATCTATATCTGCTCTATTCTTTATGGTAAGCAATCGTTCATAGGTAAAAAGCACCTGCAGTCTTTTTATAATTTCCTGATTTTTCGTATCATAGCCATATTGTATGGGAATATATAAAAAAGCAGCACAATCATAAGCAGCATTGGGCCAATTTGCCATTTTTGTTTCGGAAGCAAAAATATCATTGTAATGGTTGATGAGATTAACGATTTCTGTCGTTTTCAGATTTTGCTGTCTGAATACAGGCTCAACCGACATTAAAGACGTTTTGCTTACAGATGCCTGTACCACCGGGCCAATGCTGATGGTACAAAACAAATAAATAAAAATAAACCTCAGTTTATAAATTAATAAATTTTTCATCTATAAATAAGCAGTTAATAATTAGTATCTATTATTGCTTATACAATTTTGGAATATTGTTAACAATTTTTATCACACCTTCAAAATCCAGTCCTAAAGTATCAAGATACCATCTGATATTCTGATAACGTGGAGTATTCTCTATCTCGACAAGTTCTAAAGCTCTTTCTCTTGTCATTTGTCCTTCTCTAATCTGATTACTTCTAAATGTATCATGTTCTGTAAAACCTGCTACCGTATAATATACATAATTATAAAAAGCTGCCGTACCATCACCAATTCTCCATGTAGTAGTAGTGTCTATTGCTTTTTCCCAATCATAATGATTTAAAAGAGTATCATCTACCTGTTCTTCATCCCATCTCCAGTAATCAAAAATATGGTAATAATCCTGCTTATCAGTAAAACTACGGTAGTATTCTCCTGAAAGAGTATCCCAAAGTGAACTATTGAAATATCCCGGACTCTGCATCATTGCTCTGAATCTTTTAGAATGGTATCTCAACTGTTTCATAGCTCCATGACTGTATACTCTTTTCTCTTCAAAATCAGGTTCAATATCTAAGAATCCTGTTTTAAAGTGAGTTACTTCCAATGGATTTACTCCCCAAAGATTAAGGTTGATCCCTGTTTGTTTCTTAATATCTTCTACATATCTGAAGAAATGTTTATCTCCTGCAGTAAGCATTGCCATCATCCCTAAATGCGGAGATTTAAGCCATGCTTCAAGGTTCATTTTTATATTCTTTCTTTTGAGTGAAATATCTGCTGCTACAATAATATTTTCTACCCCAAGATCTGCACACATACGGCTGATATTTCTTCGGCCAAGATCTGTTACCATTCCCCAATCATAAGTATAAGTAACGGGTTTCATTTCCAGCTCTTTTACGATAAGGTGTAATCCGTAGCAGCTATCTCTACCTCCTGAGAAAGGAACGATACAGTCTAATTCTTTTCCTTTTCTTCTGTACGGCTCAACCAATTTAAATAATTCTTCTTTGGGTTTAGGATTATTTCTTGGTTTATAATTTTTACAGTAATTACATACTCCTGTTTCATCAAATTTTATAAAAGGCATCGTTTCCGGCAGTATACATTTTGTACATCTCTTGATGTTTATCTTTTTGTATTCCAGTAAGCCTTCCTCAATTGTATTAAATTTAAATTCAGGGATCAAATTTTCTACTCTGCTTTTCTCATCTACAATATTCAGTTTTTCTTCTGAAACAGGGATATCAAGAATCATAGCTTCATCTTTTATCTGACTGATATTCTCGCATCCAATAATTTTAAGCCCATAATTTTCTGAAGCAAAATAAGTTTTATCCTCATTGTAACCCACGTATAAACTTCCATTATTGGAGAAAAGAAGCAATTTCCCTTTTTCTGGTAATACCAGAGCACATGCAATAACTCCTCTACATAGGGAAAGTATTTCTTTGGGGAGATCTTCAATTTTGTTTTCCTTATTGCTAAGAAATTCTTCTGCAATGGCTACAATAGCTTCGGAATCAATTTTCAGTTGTCTGCTTACTGATAATTTATCCCAAACTTCGTCTTCGTTTACAATGATACCGTTATGTATAGCACATATATTTCCTCTCACCACTGGCTGATTATCTCCCAGACCATTGGTAATTAACCTACTGTGCCCCAATACAATATTATTATTATACGGCTTTACTTTATTCAGTAACTTTTCAATACTATAATCTGCTCTGTTTACCTTATAGTGATTATTTTGATAATAGATCAAACCGCTGGAGTCTACTCCTCTTTGTTCAGAGTGTTTTACCAGGGTTTGAAACTTCTGTTTGTTTATATGAGTCTTTGATACGACTCCAAAAATTCCACACATTTGTCTTTATTTTTTATTCTTTATTTTTTAAAATATTATTATACATTTTTAATAATTCACTTTCCTGAAAGTTCCAGCTAAGTGGGTAAAGGTCTTTTTTCGCCCTACTATTCAAATCTAAATGCTCAACGTCTTTTACGATTTCAAATAAATTTTCAGCATTCAAGCTACTACATTTTCCTAAATTATATTCACCAACAATTTTTTTGATATCAGGAAAATCTGATGCTAAAATATATAATTCTGAGAAAGCATATTCAAATAATTTATTCGGTAAGCAATAATAATCACTTAAAGAAACAGCTTCCACTAAACAAAGCCCTACATCCGCAGACATAGACACATCTACTACCTGATGATGTGGAACCGCCGGATGGTAATGAATATTAGCATTATTGAGTGCTATTTTTTTAATTTCATCTACATATTCACCATAACCAATAAAAACAATATGGGAATCTACTTCTTTTCTTTGGAAAACATCCAAATACAAATTTATACCTCTTCCCACTTCACTTATTATTCCCAGGTATAAAAATATTTTTTTCCCTTCAGGGATATTAAATTTTTCTCTGAGATAATTATTTTTAATGTTTTCTTTTTGAGAAGAGTCAAGCAAAGGGGAATTCAATATCAACACACTTTTCTTTTTCCCAAGAT
This sequence comes from Chryseobacterium sp. JV274, assembly GCF_903969135.1. Classification (NCBI taxonomy): domain Bacteria; kingdom Pseudomonadati; phylum Bacteroidota; class Flavobacteriia; order Flavobacteriales; family Weeksellaceae; genus Chryseobacterium; species Chryseobacterium sp. JV274. Next base: position 1,945,398 of record NZ_LR824569.1, read on the forward strand.
GCTCATCATACCAATTAATAATTGATGGGCTCACACTAATCAGGATATCAATATCTTTCCACAACATCTTTTCAATGAAAAGCGTATACTTTGAAAGTATTTTTGACTGCCCTGCTTTATCTGATTCAAGTTCATGGGCATCATAAATCAGTTTTGATCCACAAAATAATTTGATCATTTTTGCAATAGGCAAATATAAGGTATCATGACAATGAATGATATCCGGCTTATATTTGATCCCTGGAAAAACCATTCTAATAAATGCCTCTATAAGATTAAGAAAATATCTGACAGGTCTTGGTAAAAATTTCAGGTTTTTTGTAGCGATATTGAATACCTTAATAAAAGGCATATGCTCTGTTTCATATTTATGCCCCTCAGAATCATCAATTCCATAGGCTATCAGGGTTGTATTTTCAATCTTCCGGACTGCCTTCAGCTCTTTTAATATCCTACTGTCATATCGTATATCTGTGGGTGAAAGATGAAGTATTTTTTTATTCATTATTTTTAGTATATCTAGGCATTAAATAAAGTAAAAAGCAAACAGCTAAAAACCCACCTGAAATAAGTGCTGTAAAAAAAGCACCATTGATAAATAAAGCTCCAAAAGAAAAGCTGGAAATTAAATATATCCTTGCGTCTAATTTAAAGCTTGACATATCAAAAACTTTAAAGAAATAAGCTCTCACAAGAGGAAATACCAGTAGAGAAGCCCATCCAAACTGTGCATAATCACTTCCAATCAGACCTGTATTGGAAGACATATCCGGATCATTAAAATAAGTTGCTGCTATTATATAAGGTGAATTATTTTTATGATTTACATTGGTCTCAAACCAATGTCCGAAATGCTCTCTGAGATAAAGTAATTCATGAGTGGAAAAGTAATCATAATGAAAATAGGCTAACAGAGTAGGTGTAAAATAGGTTCTTGAATAAAGACCGGCAATACTGATCTGAACACTCTCACTTCCAAATTCTACAAAAAATATCAAAATAAGATTGAAGCCAATAAATGCATGCAGAAGATACTTATTATATTCTTTCTTATAAAATAAATAAATAAGTATCGTCAATATCAATAATACAAAATCTGTCTTATGTGCACCAAAAGAATACATCATTAAGCCAAAGAAGAAAAATAGGCAGCTTAGAAAAACATTTTTCTGTATCAGATAATACATAAAAGAAATTGTAATAAACATACTTGCTATCGGCCGCAGATAATTAATAAATGAAGGCATATTTAATTCGCTGACTTTTGCTCGTATTTCATACACTTCTTCAAAATCAAATTTAATGCTAAAACCATTATATATAACGGAAAAAGCAATCATCATCAGCACTACCGTATATAGCAAAATATTAAACAAAGTCATTGACTGGGAGTTGTCAAAAATTTTATAATATTTCACTTTTCCATATCTTATATAAAACAAAAAGAGCAGTGCACAATATATCACACTATATAAAAAGAACTCAAAATTATTGGTATATACGCAAAAAGTTAAATTTGGTAAAAAGTATAATAGATATATTACCATAAGAATTAAACTTGCAGGAGTATCTTTCTCTAAAATCTTTTTAAAAAAATAAGTATAAAATATTATAGCAACGTAAGAAAGGTTATTAATTGTATGACTAAATTCTCTTACATAACCAAGATATCCATAATGTACAGATATTGAGTTAACATAGAGATAATCTAAAGATAATTTATATATAATAAAAAATATTAGTAATGTAAAATACTTCATAGCAACAAAAAAATCAAGACTTATTAAATAGTAAAGAAAGTAATAAATATCTAAATAGAATTACTCCCACATAAATCCATATAAATAAATCTATTGTAGAACTCTTTCCTAAAAAAAATGAAACAAGCAAAACTAAAGTAGTAATTACCTCCCAAACGAGAAAAATTTTATTTTTCCGTTTAACCAATACACCGCTTGAGTAATGAGAAAAAGATGCGGAAATAATAGTGGTAAAAATTATTATTTTACTCATATCAAACGCTTTTCTCCATTTATTAATATCAAAAAATAAAGAGAAAAAATATTCACCAAAAATTAAATATACTATAGCAAATAATAAGGAAACTAAAAATAATAATCCAACATAAGTATTCATTTTCTTATTAAGCTTAGCTTTATTAGTTTCTGACAAGTCTTTGTATATTAATCCATTTAAACTTTCAGATATTAAACTTAATGGTTTATTCACAATTTTAGAAGCCATGAAATAATTTCCCAAAATAGCTTCTCCAAAATAATGCTTTATAAAGAAACTAGGTAACTCTGCATTAAAAGTATTGATAAAATAAGCTGGCATTTGATGTAATGGAAACGACTTATATTTTATTATAATGTTATAAAACTCTCTGTATACAAAATTTCTTCTTTGTATTTTGAGATAAAACAATATAAATATAGTAGCCAAAAAGTTAGGTATCACATAAGATAATATCAAAACCCAATATGATAGTTTTATATAATAACCAGAAAGTATGATGATAACTGCAAATATGGAGTTTAATATCATTGATTTACTTACAATATTCAACAAGCCTTTTTTAATAAGAATATCTTTTGATGCACTATATAAAGATTGACTAAATGCGACCAATGGTACAATTAAAAAATAGGAATCTATATCAAAAAATAAAGTTGAAATAAGTATAATGAAAAAAGAAATTAATGAGATGGTAATACTTAAGAAAATCGAAACAGCATACAGCATACTGTACTCCTCACTCTTTCCTGGTAACATAATGGCTTTGTTGTAGGACAAAGTATAAAAATATGCCAATGGGGCGGAAATAGATAAAGTAAACGACAGCACTCCAATTTCATAATCAGAATAAATTCTTCCGGTAAGTGGGACTGCAATCAGTAATATTAATTGAGATAATATATTGCTTCCTAAAAAAGATATTATTTTTCTTTTCATAAATTTAAATAATCTTCTTTAGCTCTCTTAAAAAGAGTTTTGTATACAATGTAAATAAATAATTTAAAATCTTTGTTTACATAAGCTTTCTTGAGTTGTGAGAAAAAAATGTCTAAAACAGAGCTTTTTTTCAGAAATAACGGAGCAATTTCTCCATTTGTTAATGCTTCATGAAACTGTAAATCTTTTTTTTCATATCCTATCACTACATTTAAGAGCGTTTGAGGGATATGAGAATCTGAACTCCAAATTACAGGCTTTTTATATTTCAAAGCCAATAGATAGGACTTGTAATTATTAATAACTGATGATCTGGAATTAAATATTTCTATGACATCAACTGCTTGTGCCAGTTCTTCTATTTGTCTGTGTCCGTCGTAGGGATGCGGTAAAATCAGTAGGGCATTTTGTTCTTTTGCATTTTTATAAAACTCCTGCCATCTCATATCTGTTATTTCATTCTTCAAATTTAATGCAATAACATCTCCTCTATCAGTCTTATATTCTGCAGCAGTAGGAATCTCTACATTCAGATTTTGTTCTTTTACTTTTTTCTGAAGTTCTAAGCTCCCTTTTATAGTATCATGGTCCGTTAAAACAACAAAATCAAGTTTTTTCTCTTTTATTATTTTAATTATTTTTTCAAGTGTATTAATTCCGTCATAGGAATAGGTACTATGAAAATGAAAAATTCCTTTTTTCATCTCATTTACTTTGAGAACATTTTTTTTATCGTCCATAGTAATTTAATTGAATCAACGAAAAAGTTTTCAAACAGATTCGTATAAGAGTCCTTATAAAAATATTCTTTTATTTTATACAGTTTTCCTGTTTTAAATAAAACCAAAAGATCTCCATCTAATACCCAGAAGAACTTTTTTTCAACATCATATCTTTTTTCAATTTGTTCTTCCACATTATTTGAATAAGCTTCAATCAAAGTTTTACCGAAATTGAGTCCTAATGCATAAGATAAATCTAATGAACCCCAAAATTTGGGATTCAACTCTATTAAATAATATTGCTGTTTCGTCTCATCATATTTATATTCAATCATTAGTGGACCGGACCAATTTAAATATTCTATAATTTGTTTAGATACATTAAACATTTTTTCACAAAAAATAGATTTGGCTGCCGTACTGGATCCTCCTGTAATTGGTATTTCTCTAATACGTTGATGCATGTAATAACTAATGATTTTACCTTCTTTAGCGATACAAAAAAAGCCCCTTCCTACTCCTGATACCTGTTCCTGCATTAATAGTTTTACTCCCCCTGACAAGTATTTTTCTATTTTTTCGAATTCGGAGTCAGAACCTAATTTTACATAAAACGGGTCAAATTTAGCTAAACTTTCATTGCTCGATTTAACAACACAATTCTTATCTCTACTATATAGCCTTAAATCCTCCAGATTTGCAAATAATCTGCATTCAGGATAATATACATCCTTAAGAGAGTTCAAAATTACCATTTTATCTTTATTTAATGCTATTTCAAGACTCTCTTTTGTAGGGATTAAACATAGTTCCCTATATTTTTCTGAGCATATCTTTACTGCCTCGCTTCCTACCGGGATTATGAATTCAGGTTTAATTTGTTTAACAGATTCTTCTAAACTTCCTACAATATAATCTTTACAATATCCCAATCTTTTTGTAAAAAAAACGGCTTCTTTGTCTGTAGCAAAAATTTCGTGCACATTTTCTCTGTACAATTCCCGTTGTATCGCTATAGAGTTTTTATAATTTGCATCTGTTATCAAAATTCTCATACTGACTTTGTGTTATTCAAGGTTGAGCAGAATTCAAGTATCTGACAATATAATTCTTTCTTTTTTTCACTTTCAAATTCATCATTATGCCAAAGTAATGAAAATCTTCCTCCAACTTTATAACACTGAAGGACTATTTTTTTTACGTAATGAAGAGCTTCATCATTATCTATACTTATTTTAGAGTAATCTAAAACACTTCCTTCCATTACAATTAAAGGTTGTATTTCTACATTCAAAACTAATTTTTTATAGATATCAAACGGTTTGTAGGGAAAACATGTTCCGCACCTAAAACCACCTGTTTCGTGAAAGGTTAAGGTATTATCATACTTCTGCCCTACTTGGGAAATTTGTCTTAGTGTTTCAAGAAAATTAATTCTTAAATAATGCATTCTACCTCCAAGATCTGTAGGGATATTCAGTTCAGACAAAATTGTTCTGAGCTTCATCCACTCTGTCTTAATCTTAAATTTTGATGATGCACTGTAACTATAATGAATTCCTACTTCGTGGCCTCTACCGTCAATTTTTTTTATAAGACGTTTTACAAAATTGGTATAGTTATATCTAAAATCAAATTTAAAAGAGGTATTGCTTGGAATAAAATAAAACTTACTGGTTATACCGTGTTTATCTGAAACATCCATAATCCAATCAAATGTATTTGAAGCCTCATTATCAAAAAAAAATTTCCTATCAGTCAAATAAGAAAAAGCCAATCGGGGTCTTTTCACTAAATCTATAAGAAAAAGCGTAAAGAATTTAGTTTTTGGAACACTGATATATCTGGATATTTTATCAACATCATGACTTACTTCGTAAGAAAATCTATTTTGCTTACAATCAATACCAGAGGCTAAAAGCATACTTCCAATAAAATAAATCCACTCATCAACTATTGGTCGCAAGTATAATTCATCCTTACATAAATGAGAGTTTTTCAACTCAAATCTGGAATGTTTGTCTTCAGATTTCACTCCATATTCCTCTAATCTATTGAGAGACCATATCATGTATGATACGAAGTCATAATTTACTGTGAAAACATTGTTTTCTTTCCTTATAAACCAGTCTATTTCCGAAACCCCAAATAAAACCAAATTCTCATTTGGAATCTCTAGCCCTGTTGTTTTTGAAATAGATTCTCCAGACACATAACAGAAGGCATTTTCTTTATTGAAAAATGCTTGTCTTCCATTATTAGTAAAGTTAATAGTTGCAAAATGGTTTTTCTTAGAAAAAATCAGACAAAAATGACCATCAGAAAATTTAACCTGGACATCTACATCAAATCTCTCTCTAAAAATGTTACCAACCCAATCTTGCAGCAGATTATCTGAAAGTATTTTTAGGAAATAATTACTTGTTACCAAAATTTTTAAATATTATGAAATTTTCTACTTTTTATCATATATTCTCTCAATAATATCCACCACTTTAAGCCCTTCCAGAGCATTCGTAGTAATAGTATTTCTCCCTTTCAATACATCAACAACATTTTCAATAATGTAATGGTGATTGGCAGCAGATCCTTTATAAGCACCATAATCATTTCCAGGATTTGTTGGAGCTAATTCCGGCATTACATAGTCTTTTATATTACAGACTTCTACTTTGTCCATATACTGCCCACCGATTTTCACAGCTCCATGTTCTGCAATGATTGTCATTGAACTTTCAAGGTTTTGATTCCAAACAGAAGTAGAATAATTTAAGGAACCCATTCCTCCGTCTACAAAATCAAAGCTGACGAAACCTGAATCTTCAAAATCAGTAAGCGTTTCATGATTAAAATCTGCAAATTTCGCCTGAATATTGGTAATATCTCCGAATAACCAATACATGATATCTATAAAGTGAGAAAACTGCGTGAATAAAGTTCCGCCATCCAGTTCTTTCTTTCCGTGCCATGATTCCGGTTTGTAATATCGGTCATCACGATTCCAGTAGCAATTAAGCTGAACCATAAATATTTTTCCCAGTTTTCCGCTCTCTACCATTTCTTTTACCCAGACAGAAGGTGGCGAGTATCTGTTTTGCATCACTGCAAAAACTTGTTTATGTTTATGCAACGCCTGAAAAATAAGTTTTTCAGCATGCTGTTTCTTCAGCGCCATTGGTTTTTCTACCACAACATGCTTTCCTGCATCTATCACTTTATAAGACTGTTCAAAATGGAATCCGTTTGGAGAAGCGATATTAATAACATCCACTTCGATTCCGGAAGCTAAAAATTCATCCAGTGATGCAAAAAAGGGAACGTCATAATTTTCAATTCCCAATACTGATTTATCTTTAACATCAATCAGTCCTACCAACTCACATTCATCATTTCTTGAGATCATTTCGGCGTGTCTTTTTCCGATATGCCCGCAGCCTACTACTGCAAATTTTATTTTTTCACTCATTTGTATGTTTTTAAATTTTTGAAACTTTGTTATTTTCTAATTTGTATTTTTCTCCACTTTCTTCACAAACGGCAATATTTTCTGCATCAAATTGAAGTCTTTGCCCAAATTCGCTCATCCATCCCATCTGTCTGGCAGGGTTTCCTACTACCAATGCATAATCCGGTACTTCTTTTGTAACCACAGCTCCTGCTCCAATAAAAGCAAACTGACCTATATTATGGCCACAGACAATAGTTGCATTGGCTCCTATAGACGCTCCTTTCCCAACATGGGTCTTCAGGTATTCATTTTTTCTGTTTACAGCACTCCTGGGGTTTATTACGTTGGTAAAAACCATTGAAGGTCCTAAAAAGACATCATCATCACAGGTTACTCCTTCATAGATAGAAACATTATTCTGAACTTTCACATTCTGTCCTAAAACTACTTGAGGGGAAATGACAACATTTTGACCAATATTACATTTTTCGCCCAAAATGCAACCTGTCATAAGATGTGAAAAGTGCCAAATTTTGGTTCCTTTTCCTATTTGACATCCTTCGTCAATAACCGCCGTTTCGTGTGCAAAAAAATCTGACATATCTGCTTTATATTAATTAAAATAATTCTTAATTTCTGTAACAATAACATCCAATACTTCCTGATCAAATTCTGTATGCACAGGAAGGGAAATCACTTCGGTACAAAGTTGCTCCGTAACAGGAAGACTAAAACCTTCTTCTACATATTGAAGAAAGGCTTCTTGTTTGTAAAGGGGTAAGGGGTAATATATCATACTTGGAATATTCTTTTCTGCCAAGTATTTTTGTAGTTCATCTCTTTTCCCATTTTTCACTCTAAGGGTATACTGATGGAATACATGGGTAGAGTTTTCAGCTCTTTTGGGTGTTTGAATTTCGGCAATACCTGCAAGATTCTCATCATAATAATCAGCCATTCTGTTTCTGGCAGCTGAGTATTCGTCCAAATGTTTTAGCTTAACTTTTAAAACGGCTGCCTGAAGTGTATCCAATCTTGAATTACAGCCTAAAACTTTGTGGTAATATTTCTTTTCCTGACCATGGTTGGCTATCATTCTGATTTTTGAAGCCAGGTTATCATCATTCGTCATTAAGGCACCTCCATCACCATAACATCCAAGATTTTTTGACGGAAAAAATGAGGTACATCCGATATGGCCGATAGTCCCTGTTTTTTTTACAGTTCCATCAGAAAAAGTATAGTCAGACCCAATTGCCTGAGCATTATCTTCTATTACAAAAAGATTGTGTGTTTTTGCAAATTCAAGAATCTTCTCCATATTGGCACTTTGCCCATATAAATGAACCGGAACAATGGCTTTGGTATTGGGTGTCAGATATTTTTGTAAATCTTCCAGCTCAATATCAAAAGTATCTTCGTTTACATCTACCATTACCGGTTTTAGTCCTAAAAGACCAATAACTTCAGCAGTAGCTACATAAGTGAAAGCCGGGCAGATGATTTCGTCATCAGGCTGCAGATCAAGCGCCATCATGGCAATTTGAAGAGCATCTGTTCCATTAGCACAGGGAATAACATGTTTTACCCCCAAATATTTTTCAAAATCCTGTTGAAATTCTTTTACAGCAGGACCGTTAATAAATGCTGTATTGTCTATACATTCCTGAATACCGGCATCTACGTCTTCTTTTATTTTCAGGTATTGACCTTTAAGGTCAACCATTTGAATTTTCATATCTTTAGTTTTTTGAGTGCACGTAGAGGTGCATATTTTAATTCACGATAAGCTCACTGATCTTATTACCTATAGAAAGGCAGGAAGTGGCTGCCGGAGAGGGTGCATTTCTAACGTGAATGATATTTCCGTTTTTCACGATATCAAAATCATCAATCAATCCTCCATTTCTGTCGCAAGCCTGAGCTCTTACCCCTGAACCTCCTGCTACAAGATCACTTTCCTGTATTTCCGGTAACAGTTTTTGCAGGGCTTTTGTAAATGCGGATTTGGAAAGTGAACGATGCATTTCTCCCATTCCTGTTTTTCCATATTTTGCTACAATTTTCCTAAACCCCGGCCATAGCATAGTCTGCATTGTTTCGGTGAAATTGAAATCGAAAAAATGGTATCCTTCCTTTTTGAAAGCCAGCACAGCATTAGGGCCAGCTTCGATATTACCATCAATCATCCTGGTAAAGTGTACTCCAAGGAATGGAAAACTAGGGTCAGGAACCGGGTAAATAAGATGTTTTACCAAATATTTTTTTTCATCCTTAATTTTATAATATTCTCCTCTAAACGGAATAATGACCACATCGTTTTTTTCGTTGGTCATTTTGGTGATCTTATCAGAATAAAGTCCTGCGCAGGAAATAAGTTTTTTGGTTTTAAATTCGGAAATATTGGTGTTTACAATAATTTCAGATCCTTTATCAATGATGTTTTTTACTTCATTATTAAATCTTACTTTTCCTCCTAATTCCTCAAAAAGTTTTTTTATTTTTTTTGCTATTCCCGGATAGTCAATAATTCCGGTCTGTGGAACTTTGATTGCTTTTACGCCTTCACAATGGGGTTCAATTTCACGGAATTCTTCTCTTGAAAGGTATTTTAAATCCTGCAGACCGTTTTCAACTCCTCTTTTATAAATATTATCCAAGAGGGGTAATTCTTCCTGTGAAGTAGCTACGATTATTTTACCGCAAAGGTCATATCTTATTCCATATTTCTCGGCAAAATTAATTACCGAGTTATATCCTTCGATACAGTTTTTTGCTTTAAGGCTGCCTGGTTTATAATAAATCCCACTGTGGATTACTCCACTGTTGTGTCCCGATTGGTGTAATGCCACATCATTTTCTTTTTCCAAAATTAAAATTTTAGAATCAGGATTTTTCAGCTTAGTCTGATAGGCTGTAGCCAATCCTACCAAACCTGCACCAATGATTATAATATCATAGTTCATGATCTGTTACAGTCTTGCATCTACCAGATTTCTGTCTAAACATGCTTTGGTATCAAAAACCACAGCATTTTCTTTTTTAAGTTGATCCAGATCCATTTCCAGGAACTCATTATGAGATACTGCAATAACTAAAGAATCATACTTTTTACCTTCCTGAAGAGCATCCAGAATATCAATTCCATATTCATGTTTCACTTCCTCTTTGCTAGCCCACGGATCATAAATATCCACATTTACTCCGTAATCAGCAAGTTCTCTATAAATATCAACAACTTTCGTATTTCTGACATCCGGACAGTTTTCTTTGAATGTAACTCCTAAAATCAAGGCATTAGAATTTTTGATCACTCCACCTTTTGCAATAAGAAGTTTCACTACTTTGGCTGCAACAAACTTTGCAATAGAATCGTTTACACGTCTTCCTGATAAAATAACATCCGGATGATACCCTAATTGCTCTGCCTTGTGTGCAAGGTAATAAGGATCTACGGAGATACAATGTCCTCCTACTAATCCCGGTTTATATTTAAGGAAATTATATTTTGTACCAGCAGCTTCCAATACATCATTGGTATCGATTCCTACTCTATCGAAAATTAAAGCTAATTCGTTCACAAAAGAAATATTAACATCTCTTTGTGCATTTTCAATAGCTTTTGAGGCTTCTGCTACTTTAATGCTGGGTGCTTTATGAGTTCCAGCGGTAATGATTTTCTTATATAGATTATCTACTTCTTCGGCAATTTTTTCCGTAGAGCCTGAAGTTACTTTTTTAACACTGGTAAGGGTATTTACTTTATCTCCCGGATTAATTCTTTCCGGAGAGTACCCTACAAAAAAGTCTTCATTAAACTGAAGTCCCGAATATTTTTCAAGAACCGGTACACATTCTTCTTCTGTACATCCAGGAAAAACGGTAGATTCATAAATAATAATATCTCCTTTTTTGATAATTTCGCCCAACATTTTTGAGGCAGAAATCAGTGGATTCAAATCCGGAGCGTTATATCTATCAATAGGGGTAGGAACTGTTACAATGAATACATTAGCTTCAGAAATATCAGACAACAGGCTTGTTGCCTTATAGCCTAAAGAGCCATTAGATTCATTATATTTTTTCAGTCCGTTATTTAATTTATCAACATCTGCTTCAAGCGTTATATCCTTTCCTTCATTAAGCTGATCAACACGCTGCGTATTAATATCAAATCCAAAGACAGGATAGTGATCTGCAAATTCAAGAGATAAAGGAAGGCCTACATAACCCTGGCCTATAACCGCTATTTTATATGTTGTTGTCATTAACTAAGTTTATTTTTTATTTTTTGAAACCAAGATTGTTCTGTATGTTGGTTATAACCATAACCATATTTGTTGCTGTATCCTAAATTTTCTCTGCTTACGTCATTAAGTACAAATCCAACATTTTTGATTTTTTTCTGATCAATATTGCTATTTGCAAATTCTAATAATGCCTTTTCTGTGTATTTAGATCTGGATACATAAATTGTGACATCAGAAAGTTCAGCAATAAGGAATGTGTCTGTAACAAGAAGCAACGGTGCAGTATCCAAGATTATATACTCATATTTATCTTTCAACTCGCTCAGAAGGATTTCATAACGGCCGTTGGATAATAATTCTGTTGGATTCGGAGGAATCATTCCTGAATAAATTACATCCAGATAAGGATTAAAAGATGATACATGAATGATATCTTCAAGTTTAGTATTGTCATTATAAAGATATTCTGTAAGTCCGGTAAGTCCCTTTCTTGCAGGATTATATCTTTGAAGTTGAGGATTTCTGATATCGGATCCTATGATAATTGCTTTTTTCTTAGGATTGGCCAATGTTAAAGCTAAGTTGACAGATGTAAAGGTTTTTCCTTCTCCTTTTACTGTTGAAGTAACAAATACAACTTTCCCTTTTTTCTCTTTTGAAAGCATGAAGTTCATATTGGTAATAAGAATTCTAAATGCTTCCGCCATAGGAGTAATATCATTCATTTTTACTATTTCAGAATCTCCACTTTCAAGACTTGGTAATTCTGCAATAATAGGAGCATGTATAAGCTTTTCAAGATCATGTTTAGTAACAATTTTATTATTGAAAAGCATTGTTAAATAAATTATAATAAAAGGAATTAACAGACCTGCTACTAAATAAACCGTTAAAATAACATTGGTTTTTGGAGAAATTGCTACGGGTGAAGCATATGCAGCATCCAAAACTTTTGCTTTTGGAGCTATAATAGACTGTGCAATAGCAGTTTCTTCTCTTTTTTGAAGTAAAAGCAAGTACAGATTCTCTTTAATCTGCTGCTGTCTTTCTATACTTCTGAACATTTTTTCGATAGAAGGAAGTTTGGATATTTTCCCGGAAACTTTATTTTGTTCTCCTAAATATTCATTTTTTGCCAACTCAAGCCCAACTCTATTTCTTTGGAGAGTCTGCATAATAGAACTACGCATTGCGTTAATTTGCTTTGTAACATCTACCACAGTTGGGTTTTCTTGTGTAGCAGATTCAAGCAATCTGTTTCTTTGTAAAACAAGCTGGTTATATGAAGATATCCCTGATATTGCTTCAGGATTATTCAGCCCCACATTTGCAGGCAGAACCTGATACTGCCCTTGTTTAGACACATAGCCTATAAGAGCTGTTGTAAGTTCCAGCTGAGCATCCACATCCAGTTGCTTAGCTCTTGCTGCTGCAGAACTTTCTAAATTAATTTTAGCTTCTGTTTCTAAATCAGTAAGATTATTTTTCGATTTAAAACTCTCTTTCTGGTTTTCAACTTCTCCTAGCTCTCCTGATAATTTTTTAATTCTATCTTCAATAAAATCTAAAGTCTTTTTTGATTCTGAATTTTTATCTACAATAGCATCATTATTATAAGCTATTACCAGGCTATTGATAATATCTTTTGCTTTTGATATCTGAGGGTATTGATATCCAAGTTTTAGTACGGTAGTTTCTCTATTTACAAGATCAACATTAAGTGGCCCTTGAAGGCTATTTACGGCAGCTTCCAGAGAAGATATCTGAAGTACCAGATTATTTATGTTTAAACCTTTAACTTCTACAGAGTTAAATTTTGGGTTTTTTGTTATTATAATGTTTGCAAATGGTAAACTTATTGTTTTACCATAAGTTGTTACAATATCTTTCTTAAGACTTTCACCACTCAAAGTTAACTTCTCTCCATTGACTGCAAGTTGAATTGTATTTACAGAGCCTTTATCTTTCTTCTCTCCAATTACTCTTACTTCTACAGGGGAAGTTTCTTTGTATAGCTCTAGGGTTCTGATTTTTCCTTTTGCTGTAATATTAGTTTGAAGACTTAAACTGCTGATAACTTCACTCATCATTTTTTTTGACTTCAAAACTTCAATTTCATTGGCTATACTATTTGTTTTAAGCCCTCCAATTCCAGATAAATCAGGTAAAACTCCCAAATCACTAGCCATTACAGACGAAGAAGAGTTTTTAGCGTCTTTGATAAGAATTGTAGATTGTACACCATACACAGGTACCATAAATTTCAATGAAATATAGCCTATTATCAAAGCAATAAATGCACTTATAATAAACCAAGGCCATTTTCGGACATATGGTTTTATAATTTCACTAATATTAATTCTGATTGAGTTGTTTTCTTCTTCTGAAAATTGTGAAGTTCGCTGGTTATCCATCAATTTTTATTTCTTATTAAATAAACTTACCACTACTGCTATGGCTGTGATACCGATAGAAATTGCAGTCAGGTAAAGACCTGTATTTGGGTTTTGTTTTGCCATAACATCTTTTGTATTGTTTGAAGAAACAATAATGGCATCCCCTTGTTTCAGATTATAGTATGGAGAATTAATTAAATTAGCATCCTGAATATTAATACGACCATGAGATACAACCCCATTTTCTGTTCTTACAACCAATATATCATTTCTTTTTCCATACTGAGTCAAATCACCAGCCATCCCTAATGCATTTAAAATAGTTGCCTGTCCATTTGCAATAGTATAATCACCCTGTCTATTTACTTCTCCTAATACAGTAACTTTAAAATTAGACAGTCTCATATTAACTGTTGGGTTAATGACATATTTTGTCATTTTTTCCCTTAGTTCATCTTTAAATGTCGTTAAACTTTTATCTAATGTATTCAGTTTTCCCAATATTGGAAAATCAATATCACCATTGGCATCTACAATATATGTTGGACCAGACAATATTGTTGCTCCTTGATTAGGAGTATTTCCTCCTGCTGCTGCATTTGTTTGAACAAGTTCTGATGAAGAATAGTTTTGATTAAAAGGCTTTACAACATCCATATCCTTTGCTGTAATCAGAATAATCAGCTGATCCCCTGCCTGGATTGTATTTGCAGAATTTTTAGCAGAAGCATTGATTGCAACCTGTTCTATATTCTGCATATAATTTAAATCATTCTTCGCATTGGGATTAACTTTACAGGAAATCGCTAAAGAGGACACCAAGATTACTGCTAATATTTTTCCTTTCATTCTATTGTTAAATTATGCAAATATACATTTATATTTTTTCTATTTATCCAGGGCCTCATAGATAGAATTATTGCTTCGGAATTCCGGCACTATTGTTTTAAGAATCCTTACTACTTCCACCTTATCTCTTCTGAGGGAAGCTTTAGTAATTTGTCTAGTAAGTGTATCTATTTCTTCGAATCCCGTAGAAGGGTCTTTAGAGATCATAATTTTGTCATTATGAGTAGGAAGTGTTTTCGCATCATCACTCAAAAGTTCTTCATAAAGCTTCTCCCCAGGCCTTAATCCCGTATAAATAATCTTAATATCAATATTAGGTTCGAATCCTGATAATTTGATCATTCTTTTTGCAAGATCAAGAATTTTAACAGGTTCGCCCATATCAAAGACAAAAATTTCACCTCCTTCTCCCATTGTTCCAGCCTGAAGTACAAGTTCACATGCTTCCGGAATCGTCATGAAATATCTTACAATTTCCGGGTGAGTGATGGTTACCGGACCTCCTGCTTCAATCTGTTTTTTAAAATGAGGAATCACAGAACCATTGGATCCTAATACGTTTCCAAATCTTGTTGTAATAAACTTGGTAACATTACCCTCAACATTTTGAAGTGACTGTACAAAAAGCTCAGCAGCTCGTTTGGAAGCTCCCATAACATTGGTGGGATTTACAGCTTTATCTGTAGATACCATTACGAACCTGTTTACTTTATACTTGCTGGATAATTTTGCAACAATCTTTGAACCTAATATATTAACAAAAATCGCTTCATGCGGATTTTCTTCTACCAAAGGAACATGCTTATAAGCAGCAGCATGGTAGACCATTGAGAAGTTATATGTTTGGAACAAGGATTCCATTCTGTGATGATTAGAAACATCTCCTAAAACAAATTTGAAAGCAATATGAGGATACTTATCTCTCATTTCGAGTTCAATTTCATAAAGAGGGGTCTCTGCCTGATCCAGAATGACAATTAAAGAAGGGTTAAAGTTAGCAACCTGTCTTACAATTTCACTTCCTATGGATCCTGCTCCTCCAGTTACTAATACTGTTTTATCAAAATGCCTGCTCTTAACTTTTTCGTTCTGAATTTTGATAGGTTTTCTATTTAACAAGTCTTCAATTTGAAGATTTCTGATAGATCCTCCCAAATCACTGTCTCTCAATTTTTGTACTGAAGGCGCTTTAAAGACATTAAGATCTTTCTCTAAAAACAAATTCACCCACGTATTCATCTCATCTCTGGCCATCATCTCTTTTACAATAAGAATTCCATCAATAATAAGATCTTCTTTCGTGTTTTCTTCTATTTTTTGTTTTCCGTAGATGGGCTTTCCAAGTAGAGATGCCCTTTTAGAATCTGTTCTTTGAGTTAAAAAGCCCACTACCTGATAAGGCAGACTTGGATTATCAAGAATCGCACGTGCAATTGCAATGGATTGTTCATCAATCCCCAGCACCAAAATTCTTTTTTTCAATGCACTTCTTCTGTATTCCCTTACAATATGGAAAAACTCTTTCACATAGAGTCTGAAAAGGAATAATCCCATAAATGAAATTACAAAATAAAGCATCAGATAAGGAGTAAGTATAAACTTAGCTCCTGTAGTCCAGAAATAAAGAATATTGATAGTTCCAATAGCCAGCATTGTACAAAAGCAGGATATCAGAAGCTTAAATAAATCTATAAATGTTGAATGGCGGATAATTCCGGCATACGTCTTGAAGAGATACATAAAAACAGTATTCGCCAGAATAATAAAAGCAAAGATTAAGCTTTTATCTTCATGGTATATAAATTCCTGCTTGGTAATTTTTTCGATAATGTAAGTGGAAAGAAATAAAGATATAACCAGAATAATAATGTCTATTACAAGAATTATCCATCTAGGAAGGTATCTTACGTCTGAGAGATTGACAACATTATCCCCTCCAAATATTGTTTTTCTAAGAGAATCGTACATTGTCTATATTGGTGTTCATATTTAATTAAAATTGTAATATCTGATCATCTGATCAAAGATAATTCTGATACAATCATGCAAAAATAAAATAATTTTATTTCAATATGTTGAAATCAAAAATAAATTTGATGTTATATTTATGAAATCTAATAATTCCATTACGATACAGCTAAGCTCACAGACAAAAATCATACCATATAAAGTCTTATAAAGGTGATATTTATCTGTAAAAAGTCTTTATTTCAGCTGTTTCATGTTTTAAATCATCATTAAATCTTTATGTATCAATCTCTTTCAATGAACTGATTGTTTTTTTGTTAAAAGTCATATTTCAAGTTTTTTTAAATTCATTAATATATTATTCAAAAATATCAATTATTTTCTCATATTCAAAACCTTTACTCATCAAATATTTTATAGTTTTGGTTTTTTTTTGATATTCTTTCAAACCATTTTGTTTAGAATAATACCCTTCGAAAATTTTTCTGATAGTCTTTTCATAATCAGAATCATCTATCTCATCAAAGCACGAATTGATCAGTCTTTCTGAAACCTGTTTTTGCTTCAGATTCATTTTTATTTTGGTCTTACCCCAGTGTTTGATGTAAAATTTGCCTCTGATATAGCTTCTTGTAAACCTTTCTTCATTCAGATAGTTTTCTTTCAGGAGGTATAAAATAATTTCTTCTTTAGCTTCATCAATAAGCAGAAACTCTCTCATCTTCTGTTCCACTTCTGCATGACAGCGGTCCTGGTAAACACAGTAATTGACCAGTTTCTGTTTGATTTCCTCAAAAGTATAAGATTTCTTTTCCATTTGAATAAAAAAAGAATGAGCAGTTGCCCATTCTTTATATGATATTGAAATGCCTGTTAGTAGTTAAACAAAGCTTTTCCTTCCATTAATTCGTTAACTTTCTTTCTTACAGAGGTAAGAACTTCTTCATTTTTGATATTGTCTACCACTTCAGAAATCAATCCTGCAATAGTATCCATATCATTTTCTTTCAATCCTCTTGTTGTAATTGCTGCTGTTCCTAATCTGATACCAGATGTTGTGAATGGAGACTTATCATCAAAAGGAACCATATTTTTGTTGCAGGTAATATCAGCAAGTACTAATGCTTTTTCTGTTTCTTTACCATTCACGCCCTTGTTTCTAAGGTCTACCAACATTAAGTGGTTATCTGTACCTCCACTTACGATATCAAATCCTCTGTCGATCATCGCTTTTGATAGTGCCTGAGCATTGAATTTAACTTGTTTTGCATATGTTTCGAACTGTCCGTCCAAAGCTTCACCGAAAGCGACTGCTTTACCAGCGATAACATGCTCAAGCGGCCCTCCCTGAATACCTGGGAATACAGCTCCGTCTAATACCTGGCTCATCATTTTGATTTCTCCTTTTGGAGTTTTGTGGCCATATGTATTTTCAAAATCTTTACCCATCATGATCATCCCTCCTCTTGGACCTCTCAGGGTTTTGTGAGTAGTGGTAGTTACTACATGACAGTGCTCAAATGGTGAGTTTAATAATCCTTTTGCTACTAAGCCAGCCGGGTGAGCAATATCTGCCCAAAGGGTAGCTCCTATTTCATCTGCCACTTCTCTGAATTTAGCATAATCCAAATCTCTTGAATACGCTGAGAAACCAGCAATAAGCATTTTTGGTTTTTCTCTTAAGGCAATTTCTCTCATCTGGTCATAGTCAATAAGACCTGTTTCCTGTTGAACTCCATAAGAAACCACATTATATTGGATGCCTGAAAAATTCACTGCAGAACCGTGAGTAAGGTGTCCTCCCATCGAAAGGTCCATCCCCATGATTTTATCACCAGGTTTCAAAACTGCAAGATAAATGGCTGCATTCGCCTGAGAACCGGAATGTGGCTGAACATTCACATAGTCTACTCCGAAAAGTTCTTTTGCTCTGTTGATAGCCAATGTTTCAACCTCATCTACAACTTCACATCCTCCGTAATATCTTTTTCCGGGATATCCTTCAGCATATTTATTTGTCAGTACACTTCCCATTGCTTTCATCACGTTTTCAGAAACAAAATTTTCTGATGCGATAAGCTCTAATCCGTGAGTTTGTCTTTGTCTTTCCTTTTCAATCAGGTCGAAAATAATATCCATTTTACTTTTAGTTTTTGAAATTTCCACCCCAAATGTACGGAATTTTCATTGAGATTTCTCTATGGAAAAAATGATTTTAAACACTAAAAAATGAAAAACGCCATTAATAAATCTAATATTATGCTTCTTTTAATCTGATCAAAAATCTTTTAAAATTCTTCATCCACAAGTTCTTTATTGACTACAGCACCGGCAAAATTTCCCTGTGCAACAGCATTAGCCACAGAACGCATCATCGTTACATTGTCTCCACAGGCAAAAACTCCGGAGACATTTGTTTTCTGCATCATATCTACTTTAATAAATCCCTGTTCTGTAAGCTCACATCCCAGATCATCGGACACATTGAGATTTTGTTCAAAAGGAATTTTAGCATATAAAGCCTGTAAAGAAACTTCTTTTCCGTTTTTAAAAATAATTTTTTGAATAGATCCATTTTCATGTTTGATCTCTTCAATTTCATCTTCATTCAGCATGATTTTATTCTGCTTTAGCTTTTCAGTTTGTTCATTAGTAAGAACAGCTTTTCCATTGGTAAACAGAGTAAGATTTTTAGTCAGATTAAAAATCAGTTTTGAAAATTCGTAAGCCATTTCTCCATTGGAAAGAATTCCGGTAGTCTCGTTTTTCACTTCATAGCCATGACAGTACGGGCAATGTATAACAGAAATCCCCCAACATTCTGCAAACCCTGGAATATCCGGCATTACATCCTTCACTCCAGAAGCAAGGATGAGTTTTTTAGCATGGAATTTTTCATCAGATGAAGTTTCAATCTCGAAACCTTCGATTGATTTTACTGTTTTCATAACGGTTCCGTTATAAAACCGGACCGTGTTGTATTTTTCTACATCTTCTTTTGCCAGCTTTGTAATT